>CP029329.1:2057500-2707500 GCA_003129525.1 Clostridium beijerinckii
TTAAGCCAATTAGAAATGAAGCGGGAATAGCTATTAATTTTGAAGTAGAAGGAGAATTCCCTAAATACGGAAATGATGATGATAAAGCAGATGATTTAGGCGTAGCATTGGTTACCAAGTTCTCAAATGAACTTAAAAAACATCCATTATATAGAAATGCTAAACATACATTGTCAGCACTTACAATTACATCTAATGTTATGTATGGTAAAAAGACAGGTACAACTCCAGATGGTAGAAAGAAGGGCGAACCACTAGCACCAGGAGCTAATCCAATGCATGGTAGAGACATTAATGGAGCGCTAGCATCACTTAACTCAGTAGCTAAAATACCATATAATGAAATATGCCAAGATGGTGTGTCTAATACATTCTCAATTGTTCCAGAAGCACTTGGAAAAAATGAAGAGCAAAAGATTAACAACTTAGTTGCAATTTTAGATGGATATTTTGTTCAAGGAGCTCATCACTTAAATGTTAATGTTCTTAATAGACAAACATTGATTGATGCTATGGAAAATCCAGATAAATATCCAACACTAACAATTAGAGTTTCAGGATATGCAGTTAACTTTAGCAGATTATCAAAAGAACAACAATTAGAAGTTATAAGCAGAACATTCCATGAAAGTATCTAATCAATAGATTGGGTTAGGATTATATAAAAGTATAGAGGCAGAACCTTGGATAAAGAGTAAAATTACTTAATTAATCTAAGGTTCTGTCTGCTTTTATAATATGAATGCTATAGAATTTAATGGATAGAATACAGATGTAATGTAAACTAGAAAATTAAGTGACAAATCATTTAACTCAATAAAAGGGGGATGTTTATGATTAAAGGAAGAGTTCATTCAATAGAATCAATGGGCCTTGTAGATGGTCCTGGAATAAGAGTGGTAGTATTTCTTCAAGGATGTGCACTAAGATGCAAGTTTTGTCATAATCCTGATACTTGGACATCTAATGGAGGGGAAGAGTATACTCCGGAAGATTTGGTAAAAAAAATAGAAAGATTTAAAACTTATTTTGCAAGTAGTGGAGGCGGAGTTACATTTTCTGGCGGAGATCCTTTAAGGCAACCAGAATTTCTTCTTGAAGCACTAAAGTTATGTAAAAACAAAGGAATAAATACATGCATTGATACATCAGGATATGGATTTGGAGATTATGATGAAATATTAAAATATACAGATTTAGTATTGTTTGATGTAAAACATTTTACTCGTGAGGGGTATAAAAATGTTACCGGTATGGAAATCGATGAATCTTTAAAGTTTTTAGAAGCAATGAAGAAGAATAATACTAAGATGTGGATAAGACATGTTGTGGCACCCGGGTTAACAGATGGAGAAGATCATCTAAAAAAACTTAAGGAATATATAGATACAATACCAAATGTTGAAAAGGTAGAATTATTACCTTATCATGTTTTAGGCGTAAATAAATATAAAGTTTTAGGGATTAACTATCCACTAGATGGAGTAAATGCTATGGATAAAGAACTTATAAAGAAGTATCAAGAAGAGATATTCAATTAAGCATCTTTGGCTCATTAATTTATTTAATATGGATAAGAAAAAAGACTATAGGAGAAAATCTTATAGTCTTTTTAAGGTTTAAACTAGATATAGATGTATGGCAATTAAATTTCAATCGAAAAATTATCTTTGTTAAAAGAACATATAGGACAGACCCAATAATCTGGTAAATCGTCAAAATCTACACCTGGATTAATGCCATCATCAGAATCTCCAACTTCAGGATCATAAATATACCCACATACTTCACAAACATACTTTTTCATTTTACCACCTCGGTATAAAATTTAATAGAACGTAAATAATTAAGGCTATGAATGAATCAT
Organism: Clostridium beijerinckii; assembly: GCA_003129525.1. NCBI lineage: Bacteria > Bacillati > Bacillota > Clostridia > Eubacteriales > Clostridiaceae > Clostridium > Clostridium beijerinckii. The sequence goes on from CP029329.1 coordinate 2,059,368, forward strand.
TAATATAGTATATGATTCATTCTTCAAGGTGTTAATTATAAAAACATTTTATTTTTTAGAATTAAAAATATTTGTAAAGTATCCTTTAGGGAAATGACCCTTTTTTAAGCCCTCTATAACAGTTAAATAAGTTGCCGCTGTATCAAATCGTGCATCGTGATAATTTCCACTACCTTCAAATAACTTTTCAGATGTTTGAACAATTTGATCAGTTGAAATATTAAGCCAATCTATTACTTCAGCCAATTTTGGGTTTTTAATTTCTCCATTAGCTTTTGGAATTTTACATATGTCTCTGTAATAAGCCATAGTGCAGAAAGCATTTTTGGGAGTAAAATCTTCTCCTAAGGATAATAATTCATGTTTTAAAAATCTAATATCAAAATTAACATTGTGTCCAATTAAGAAATCAGAATTGGTGAAATCGTCAATGAATTCTGGAACTAAATCTTCAAAATATTGTCCGTTAGATAATTCATAAAGTTTTTCTAATGAAAAACCATGAATTTCTTGAGCAGAAGGATCCATTTCATCAACTGCAAAGAAAAAGTTTTTACCTGTAGTTATTTGAGGTTTTACTCCAGCGTCAACAGTTATGTAACTTAATTGACATATGCTACCGGGTTTTATACTGGTGGTCTCTGTATCAAAAAATAATAATTTCATTAAATTGTACCTCCATATTGTACATAAGGTATCTAAAAAATAAAGGTTTAAAGATACCAAAGTCATCAATTCACTATTTAGGCATACTGACTTGTTATTATCTTTTTATATGCCTTAGGTTTCTAAATTTAATTATATAGTATTTACGAAAAATTTCAAATGAGTTATAATAAGTGATGAGAATAATTATTATTTGATAATATTTACAAGCAAGGAATAAATCATATATTTATATCATAATGTGGAAAATATTTAATAAGTAATAATAAATTCACAAGTTGTAAATAATAAATTAGTAATGTAAACAAGGAGGAAATTAAAAATGGTAGAAAGAAGACGTAAAGTATCTATAATAGGGGCAGGGTTTGTAGGAGCAACAACAGCATTTGCTTTAATGAATAGTGGTGTAGCTACAGAAATATGTTTATTTGATATAAATATGGATAAGGCAATGGGAGAAGTTATGGATTTGGTTCATGGCACATCTTTTGTAAAACCAGTTAATATCTATGCAGGTAATATTGAAGAAACTAAGGATTCAGATATTGTTATAATAACAGCTGGAGCAGCACAAAGAGAAGGGGAAACTAGATTAGATCTAATTGAAAAAAATTATAATATATTTAAAAGTTTTGTTCCACAAATTGCGGCAGCAAGTCCAAATGCAATTTTATTAGTTGTATCAAATCCATGTGATGTATTAGCATATATAACATATAAATTATCAGGATTTCCAAGTGAAAGAGTTATTGCATCAGGTACTGTATTAGATACATCAAGATTAAAATATGTTATTGGTAAGTACTTTAATGTAAATAACAATAATGTTCACGCATATGTTTTAGGAGAACATGGTGATAGTGAAGTCGTAAGTTGGAGTACTGCAAGTATAGCGGGAGAAAGCTTTGATGAATATGCAAAGAAGTTTAACTTAGAATGGGATAATGAGGTAAAAGCAGTAATTGAAAGCGATGTTAAAAATGCTGCTTACGAAATAATAAGTAAAAAAAATGCAACTTATTTTGCAGTAGCATTAGCAGTAAATAGAATAGTAGAAGCTATATTAAGAGATGAAAATACTATTTTAACTGTATCTTGCTTAATTCAAGGAGAATATGGAATTGACGATGTTTATTTAGCAGTTCCAACTATTCTTAATAGTACAGGGGTTGTAAGAATTGTTAATCCAATAATAAATGATGAAGAAGAGTTGAAAAAATTACAAGAATCAGCTAATGTATTAAAGGGTTATATCAAAAAAGTTATTAAGAAATAAAAATGATTTTAAAGTTGTTAAGTATGAATGTTGAAAATATTCCGGCATAATTTGACAAATGAAAAAAATATTTATATAATAAAATTTATTTATTATATAAAATTTAAGGGGGCACATATGGATATTCAAGGTATAATTATTCCAAAAGATTACAAGGGGAAATATTCACTAATTGAAACAGAAATTCATATTAAAAAAATAAAGGATTTTTTTGAAAAATCTTTAGCAGAAAATTTAAAATTAACTAGAGTTTCAGCACCGTTATTTGTTGAACCTAACACAGGAATAAATGACAATTTAAATGGGATTGAAAGACCTGTTAGTTTTGATTTATTAGAAGCAAAAAAAGACGTACAAATAGTACATTCACTAGCAAAATGGAAAAGATATAGTCTTTTTAGATATGGCTTTAAGCAAGGCGATGGATTATACACTGATATGAATGCAATAAGAAGAGATGAAGTGTTAGACAACCTTCATTCTATATATGTAGATCAATGGGATTGGGAAAAGATAATTGATAAAAGTGAAAGAAGTATTGAAACTTTAAAGAATATTGTAAACAAAATTTATGATACATTTAAAGCAACTGAAACGTATGCTTGCAATGAATTAATAAATGAAGAAAAATTCTTACCAGAAGAAATATTCTTTGTAACTACACAAGAATTAGAAGATACATATCCAGATAAGACTCCTAAAGAAAGAGAAGATATTATAGCTAAAGAAAAAGGTGCAGTATTTATAATGCAAATTGGAGGCGCTTTAAAATCAGGCGAAAAGCATGATGGACGTTCTCCGGATTATGATGACTGGACATTAAATGGAGATATAATATTCTACTATCCACTTTTAGAAAGAGCATTTGAAGTATCATCTATGGGAATCAGAGTTGATGAAGAAGCATTAGATAAGCAATTAACTATTGCAGGTGCTGATGATAGAAGAGAGCTTAAGTTCCACAAAATGTTATTAAATGGAGAACTTCCATATACAATTGGTGGAGGAATCGGACAATCAAGAATATGTATGTACTTTTTGAAAAAGGCACATATTGGAGAAGTTCAATCATCTGTATGGGATGATAAAAATACTAAAATTTGTGAAGAAAATGGAATCACTTTACTTTAAAGTGATTTAAATAAAAATGTACTGTTATTTAATAATTAATTTAAATAACAGTACATTTTTTATTTAATAATTCAATTTTCTAAGGAAATTATATAATAATTGTCATTGTTAACTGAACTTAGTTCATTCCATTGAAACTTATTTCACCAGTAAGTACTGATTTTTCATTTCCAGTACTGTCTTTGACAATAAGATCACCTGTGTCCGATAAAGAAATACAAGTGACAATTTCTTCATTGTTATATGTAATCAATTTTGCTTGTTTTCCAAATATATTGGAGTGCTCTCTACAAATTGAAATTGTCTCGGAAAGATCAAGATTATTTACAAATTTACTATATAATATTTCAAAGTGATTTAAAAATCTTGCAAGTATTTCGCTTCTTTCAAATTGTTTAGTACATTGAATTTTTAGAGAGGTTGCAATGGATTTTATATCTTCATCAAAATCATCTATATTAATATTCATACCTATGCCTAAAACTAAATAGTGTACACTATCCATATCACATTTCATTTCAGCTAATATGCCACAAAGCTTTTTATCATTTAGAAGTATGTCATTAGGCCATTTTATTGTTGTGTTAATATTAAAATCTCTTAAAGTTTTATAAATTGAAGCAGCTGCTATTTGAGTTATCTTAGGAGCTTCATTTGGAGGAATGGTTGGTCTTAAGACTAAAGTAAACCAAAGTCCACCACTAGGAGAAACCCATTTTCTATTGAAACGTCCCCCACCAAGAGTTTGTTTTTCAGCAATTATTATACTGCCGTCTTCAATGTTTTTTTGTGCAAGTTCCTTTGCTTTAATATTTGTAGAATCTATTTCGTCAAAGTGAATTATATTTTTACCGATTATAGATGTTTTTAGTAAGGATAAAAGTTCACTTTTATTCAATAAATCAGGGGAGTAAATCAGTTTATAGCCTTTATTTGATATACCTTCTATTATATAACCTTTTGATTTCAAGTTTTTTATATGTTTCCATATGGCAGTTCTTGAAACGCTTAATGTTGAACTTAAATATTCACCAGAAATATAATCTTTAGATATTTTTAATTCATTTAAAATTTTATCTTCCATAAATAAGTACCTCCTAGAATTTATTATATCATAATAATAAAGTTATTATTAGCTTCGGGCATATTCAAAAAATAACAAGACAGTATGATATTAAATTAACTATAGCCTTTCACATGGAAATCATATATAATATAGTTTGGTATAATTTAAAAATGCAAGTAAACTTAAGGCATTTCTAGAGAGGATAATAAAATGAATACAAATAAAAATAATAGAAATATAAATCAAAAATCAAAATCTAAATTAAAAAAAGGTAAGAAAAAGGCGAAAAGATTTTCGACTTTAACTTTAATGTCTTTTTTTATATTTGAATTTCTTTTTACAGCATGCACATTTCCATTTATGCTTTTATATGGACCATTTGAAAATTCAAAAAGTACATATGTTGGAGCTGCAATGACTTCAATGAATCATCAATATTTAGCAAAGTGGTTTTTATCAGATGAAAAGATATCAGAAATAATGGGACAAAATTCAACTGAAACTACGGATGAAACAACTAATACATCTCAAATTGAAATTCCAAAGATTAAGGATGATACTATAGAATTAAATGAGATTGATAATGACAAATATAAAGGTTATTACCTTGTGATAAAGGATTCAACAAGAGTTAAAATTGGATATACGTCTAAGTTAAAGGTAGAAGGTGAAACGACATCTCAAATTGCTGAAAATAATGAAGCTATTGCTGCTGTTAATGGTGGTGGATTTACAGATCAATCATCAAATGCTTTATGGACAGGAAATGGAGGATTCCCAATAGGTCTTATAATGAATGGAGGAGAAGTTAAATACAATGATTTGGGAAAAAGTGGTGAAGCTGATTTGCTTGGAATAACAAAAGAAGGCGTAATGCTTGTCGGTAAATATTCTGTAGAAAAACTTCAAGAACTTGGAGTTCAAGAGGCTTTAAGTTTTGGACCATCATTAGTTATTAACGGAAAAATGACAGCTATGAGTGGAGATGGGGGCTGGGGTATAGCTCCAAGAACCATAATAGGTCAAAGAAAAGATAGTGCAATAATTCTTTTAGTTATCGATGGTAGAGGAACAAGTAGTCTTGGAGCTACGTTAAAAGAAGCACAAGAAGTTATATATAAACTTGGTGCCATTAATGCAATGAATTTAGATGGTGGAAAATCAACAACAATGTATTATGATGGAGATATTATTAATACACCATCAAATAGTATGGGTGAAAGATCTATTCCAACAGCAATTATTGTTAAGTAAACAGAAGGTGAGGTCAAGTTATGAAAGTGTCTAAGAAGATAATTGCGTGGGCAATATTATCTATAGTATTACAAGTTGGTGGATTATATGTTTTAGATAACTTTGTATTTAAACATTCATCAGACTTTCAAAGTAAAAAGATAGAAATTCAAAAGGATAAGACAAAAGATATTAATGCAACTATTCCAACTGATGCTGAAGCAATAAATGTATCTTATGATGGAAAATATTTAACTTATAATGAAAATAATAATTTATATATGCAAGATACTAAAACGGGTACTAACACTCAAATAACGACAGAAAATGAAGGCGAAATTCTTTACTATAAATGGTTATCAGATAGAGATAGGCTTATAATAGCTAAAAAGGTTAAAAGTGAAGGGGAATATAAAATTCAACTTGTAACATATAGCCCTCAGAATGCTTCTGAAACATTTGTTAGCAATATATGTACATACCAAAAAGACATGGAAGTTAAAAAAGTAAGTGAATCTACTATTACAGGTGTATATTATGTAGATATTTATAAAGGTGGACTAAAAAATACAGTTTATAGAATAGATATAAATGATACTTTAACTAGGGTTTCACTTCAAACTAATGTTTTAGGAAATATGCAAGTAATACCCCATGAAGATAGACTGATTTATGAAGATAAAGTAAATGGTAAGTTCTTTGTTACAAGTCCTAATAAACAATTAGTATTTAATTCTAATAAAAAATTAACGCTTTTAGGGATTGATAGAAAAGATGTAGTATATATTGGTGAACTTAATGGAGATAAGATAGCAAGTATAGTTTACGGTAAAGTTAGTGAAGATACATCAACTTGGAAGAAAATAACTCTTGATTCAGTTGTAAATAGTGATGATTTATACTTTAGTAATGAAAGCGAAATACTAATTAATGATAATCTTAAAGGTAGTGTTAAGAACTTAACTAATGGAAATGAAGTTGAATATGAAGGAAAACTTATTCAAATTAAAGAAGATTTTATAGTTACTACAGATAGCAGTGGAAAATTAGTTTATAAAAATTTAAAATCAGAAAATAAATAATCATTAAGTATATTAAAGAAAATATACTAACATGTTATTTTTTGAATGTGACTGATAATAAAGAGCGCTCAATCTTGGAGGTTGAATGCTCTTTGTTTTCAAAAAATATGTATTACTATATATTAAATATGATATAATACAAGACATATACAATGAAAAAGGAGGAAAATATGAATTCAATACTTAATATGATATTAATGATTCCAGGTATGCTTATTGCTTTTACATTCCATGAATATGCACATGCATACGTTGCAGATAAACTAGGAGATAAAACACCAAGATTTCAAGGAAGATTAACTTTGAATCCAATTGCACATATTGATCCACTAGGATTTATAGCAGTTTTAATTTTTAGTTTTGGATGGGCAAAGCCAGTACAAACTAATCCATCAGCATATAAAAATTATCATAAAGATGATTTGAAGGTAAGTTTAGCAGGGCCAATGGCAAATTTTTTAGTTGCTATAGTAATTGCAGTAATATTAGGATTTTATGTGAGATTTGCATATGGAGTTTTACCATCAGCATTATCTGGAGTACTATTTTCAATGATACGCTTTGCAATTGTAATTAATGTGAATATTGGTTTGTTTAATTTAATTCCAATACCGGGATTGGATGGGTTCAGCCTTTTAAGAGATTTACGTCCAAATACTTTTTATAGATTTGAAGAGAAATTCTATCAATATCAAATGATAATAATGGTAGGACTCATATTTATTGGAGGAAGAATAATTTCAATACCAGCAGGAATTATAATAAATGCATTATTAAGCCTTGCTTCTCTAGTAGTTAATCTATTTTAATGTGAAAAGAATAAAGTTGACAAAATTTAATACAATTTGTATAATTTAATAAAATTAATATTGAAATATTCGAAGAAAAGGAGAGTATTTTAATTGATTCCTTAAGCGAATAGGGATAAGGTATATGCCTTGTGGTGAAAGCCCTATGGATAGATTAAAAGAAGAGAACCTTGGAGAAATCACCTGAAATGAGTAGGGATGGTCGCAATTAAACTTTGCGTTAAAAGTTAAGTGGTATTTTATTTAAACATATTAAAAAATCAATATGTTTTATACAAAATACAATTAGAGTGGTACCGCGGATAATCCGTCTCTTTATTATTAATAAGAGACGTTTTTTATGTGTCTGAAATTACTGAATGAAATTGACGATTGTCAATTAAATAGTGGCTTAGCCACAATTGTTAACTGTTAATTGTTAACTGTTAACTGAATTAGAGGAGGATATTTATGGATTACAAAATTAAAGTTGCAGAATTAATAAAAGAACATGTGGATTTAGATATTGAAATTATAGAAAAATTAATAGAAATACCACCAAAACCAGAAATGGGGGATTATGCTTTCCCATGTTTTCAATTATCAAAGGTTATGAGAAAATCACCTAATATGATAGCAGAAGAATTAAAGAATTCGATGTGCATTGATGGATTTGAAAGAATCGAAAATCTTGGACCATACGTTAATTTTTTTGTTGATAAAGGCGTTTTTGCAGAAAATACAATTAAGAAGATTCTAGAAGATGGTGATAGCTATGGTTCATCAAATATAGGAGAAGGAAAAACTGTATGCGTGGAATACTCTTCACCAAATATAGCAAAGCCTTTCCATGTTGGACATTTATTTACTACAGCTATAGGAAATGCTTTATATAAGATGTTTAAAAAAGAAGGATATAATACTGTAGGACTAAATCACTTGGGAGATTGGGGAACTCAATTTGGTAAGTTAATATCAGCTTATGACAGATGGGTAGATGAAGAAGCTTTAGAAAAAGCACCTATTGATGAATTACTTAGAATATATGTTAAATTTCATGAAGAAGCAGAAAAAGATTCTACGTTAGAAGATGAAGCAAGAGCAAACTTTAAAGCGCTAGAAACTGGTGATGAAAAAGCTACAGCTCTTTGGACTAGATTTAGAGATTTAAGTTTAAAGGAATTTGAAAGAGTTTATAATATTTTAGGCGTTAAATTTGATTCATTAGCTGGAGAAGCATTTTATAATGATAAAATGGATGTAATTGTTAATGAATTAAAAGAAAAAAAATTACTTGTTGAGAGTAATGGGGCACAAGTTGTAATGCTTGATGATTATAATATGCCACCATGTATTGTACTTAAAGGTGATGGAGCATCAATATATGCAACAAGAGATTTAGCTGCTGCTATGTATAGAAAGAAAACTTATGATTTCCATAAATGTGTTTATGTAGTTGGAAGCCCACAAGCGCTACATTTTAAACAAGTATTTAAGGTGTTAGAACTTGCAGGACATGAATGGTCAAAAGACTGTGTACATGTAGGATTTGGATTAGTTAAGTTTGCAGATAGAAAACTTTCAACTAGAAATGGTTCAATTGTTTTACTTGATGATTTAATTCGTGAAGCAATTGAAAAAACTATGGAAGTTATAAATGAAAAGAATCCAGAACTTGAAAATAAAGAAGAAGTTGCAAAGAAAATTGGTGTGGGAGCAGTGATTTTCACTTATCTTAAAAATTCAAGAGAAAAGGATATTGTTTTTGATTGGAAAGAAATTTTATCATTTGATGGAGAAACAGGTCCGTATGTACAATATTCATATGCTAGAGGAAATAGTATATTAAATAAAGGTAATGAATGTACAGGAACTGTAGATTATAGTAAATTATCATCAAAAGAAGAATTTGAATTAGTTAAGAGCTTAGCTAATTTTAATAATGCAATAACTTTTGCGTTAGAAAAGCTTGAACCATCAATATTAACTAGATATGTAATTGAAGTAGCAAAAGGATTTAATAAATTCTATAATGCACATTCAGTATTAAATTTAGAAGATGAAGATTTAAAAGCTACTAGATTAAGCTTGGTTAAAGTAACTCTTCAAGTTATAAAAAGTGGATTAGAACTACTTGGAATAGATGTAGTAGAAAAAATGTAAATAGAAATAGAGGAAAAGCTCTTTTTAGAGTTTAGCCTCTATTTTTTTACGTTTTTTTACACAAGAAAATTATATACTTCAGAAATATATAAGATTAAAAAAATGAATATATGATATAATTAAGTCATGATTGCAAGTTTTAACTAAAAAGGATTTAAAATCGTTTACTCCTCTGACATTGGGAAGAGGAGTTTCATATAAGTGGGAGTGTTACGGATGCTAGCTATCGGATAAAGGGATATTTAGCAATATGGAGGAGAAATGAGAAGAAACGAAATCGATTGGATTAGAAACATTTGTATATTATTATTATTTGTATTTCATACAGCATCCATTTTTACATATTATGAACCATGGTATATTTGGTCTGATAGTAAAAGTTGGTTAGCTACAATAGTCTTTATAGTATTTATTCCTTGGCATATGCCTGTACTATTCTTTTTAGCCGGAGCATCTACAAGATTCTCATTAGGTAGTAGAAATGGAAAAACATATATTTTAGAAAGAGTGAAAAAACTTCTAATTCCATTTGTACTTGGAATGTTAATTTTAGTTCCTCCTCAAGGGTATTTTGCACGAGTAAGTAGAGGAAAACCTGTAGAGAATTATTTGCAGCAATATAAGTATTTTTGGACTACTATTTCAGATATACCTTATGATGGAGGACTCGGGCCTGCACATTTATGGTTTATATTGTATCTATTTATTATTTCAATAGTTGGATTATTTATTATTAAAAGCTTTAAAAAAGAAGGAATGAAAAGTTTTTTATTAAGGATTAAGGATAAATTAACTAGTAAATATTCTTTGTTTTTTATAGTGTTAGTATTTTTTGTTGCTGATATAACTCCACTTGCAATTGCAGAAAAGAATATACTAATATTTTTAATAGTATTTTTATTGGGATATATTGTTTATAGTGATAATGATTATTTAGAATATATAGATAAGAATAAAATGAAGAGTCTAATTATAACAGTGATTTTTTTCATGGTTTATATAGGTGTAATTTTACCATACTACCAATTGAACAATAATGGTAGAAGTGGCTTGAAATTTTTATTATCTATAATGAGGAATGCTGCCATGATAACTACTATTGTAGCAATTATTGGATATGGAAGGAAATATTTAACTGGTAGAGGAAAAGTACTTGATTATTTAAATAAATCTTGTTTTCCAATATATATATTACATCAACCTATAATAGTTATAATTGCATATTATATTATGAATTATTATACATTACCCACATATTTATTAATTTTAATTATTTTAGGAAGTTCAATTCCTATAACTTTTGGAATTTATGAAATATTTAGGCGAATAAAAATAACAAGATATTTAATTGGTGTTAAGTAAGACATCAAAAAATAAATATAATAGGATATATTATTGAAGGAGTTTTATGGAAGAATTTTATGATTTAATAAATAAACGTCAGAGTTGCAGAAAATATTTGGATAAGCCTGTTGAAAAGGAAAAATTAATTAAATGTATTGAATCTGCAAGAATAGCTCCATCTGCATGCAATAGTCAACCATGGCATTTTGTTGTTGCAAATAATAAAGAATTATCATCAAAGATTGCCATGTGCTTGCAAGATAAGGTTATGAATAAGTTTACTAGTGAATGTCAATCATTTATAATAGTTGTTGAAGAAAGCGGTAATTTGACCTCACGTGCAGGAGCATTAATGAAACAACAGGATTATAGGTCTGTTGATATTGGCATCGCTACAGAACACATATGCCTATCTGCAGCACAACAGAATCTAGGGACCTGTATTTTAGGTTGGTTTAATGAAAAGAAGCTTAAAAAACTTTTAAATATTAATAAATTAAAAAGAATTAGATTAGTAATAGCAATAGGGTATCCAGAAAACAATGATATACGAAAGAAAATAAGAAAAAATATAAATGAAATTTCTACTTTTATAGAATAAGGTACATCAAATAAGATAAAATACTGGGTTATTAATCTTTTTAAGACACATGAAAATAAATAACAAGTCCAAAGTTGCCATGAATATTTTTTATCAGGCAAATGGATTTGTTATTTTTTTATTGTGTCTAATGTGACTAAACAAGAATATATTAAAACACTATAAATATAATTATGTTTTTATAGTGTTTTAATTATGTTAGGCATCTTTGACCTGTTATTATCTTACGTGTGCTTTGAATTATTAATATCTTGTTTCTAAGCTTTTCTGAATCACAAAAATAAAGTATAATAAATAAGTGAAAAAGGATGTGGTAAAATGTCAAATATAGGTGCATTTTTTGATTTAGATGGAACTCTATACAGAGAAGGGCTAATAACAGAAGTATTTAAAAAAATGGTTAAATATGAGATTATAGGGTCAGAAAGATGGTATAATGATGTAAGACCATATTTTATGAAATGGGATAAAAGGCAAGGTGATTATGATAATTACCTTTTAAAGATGATAGATATATATATTGAATCCATTAAAGGATTGCAAAAATATCAAATGGATTATATAGCACAAAAAGTTGTAGAACAAAAAGGTGACAGAGTTTATACTTTCACGAGAGATAGAATAAAGTGGCATAAAGCGAGTAATCATACTTTAATCATAATATCAGGATCACCTTCAGAGCTTGTAGGTCAAATGGCTAAAAAATATGGATTCACAGATTACATCGGGGCTAAATACGTTGTAGATAATGAAGGTGTATATACAGGAGATGTTATTCCAATGTGGGATAGTAGAAGCAAAGCTAGGGCAATAGGTGATTTTGTTAAAAAATATGATATAGATTTAAGTGTAAGTTATGCTTATGGAGACACAGCGGGAGATTATACTATGTTTAAAAATGTAAAACATCCTTATTGTATGAATCCAACTAAAGAACTTTTGCAAAAAGTTCTAAAAGACAGAGAATTAATAAAAAAAGTTAATGTCGTAGTTGAGAGAAAGGATGTAATATATAACTTGGATATTGAAGATATACAATTCTTATAGGAAAGAGTGATACTGTGATTATTCGTGAAAATAAGGTCAAGATAAAAAATTTTGAGGATGAATTTATTATGAAGTCTCAAGATAGAGAGTATAATCCTGAAGAAATTATCTTCTTTGATCTTGAACATTATGTTTATAAAAAACCTAAATGCATTGGAGTATTTGGTGCATGTGAGTATGACAATAAAAATAATCATATATTAGTTACTCAATATATGATCGAAGATAGAGATGAAGCCATAAATATATTATATCTTGCAAAAGAATATTTTATAAGAATGAAAGAAAAAGGTAAAAAAACAATAGTTACATTTTCAGGGAATAATGATTTTACAGTTATTAATTATCTTTTTAAGGAAAATGGCATAGACTATAATTTTAGCAAAGAGTTTGATTCAATTGATATTCAAAAGGAATATGAAAAAGAGAAAAAGGTATCTACTGGGCTTAAAAAGTTAGAAAAGATATTTGATATTGAAAGAGAAGGCGAAGTTATTAGTGGATCAAATTTAGCTAAAACTTTTCATAAAGTTATGAAGGATAAAAGTTATTTTAAAAGAATGCCAGAAGAAAAAATAGAAAAAATACTACTTTATAATGAGCAAGATGTTATAAATTTATTATATATATATATTAACTGGAAGAAATATGTTTTTGAAGATGCTATAGAAGATGAAATCACTCTGAAAAATATAGAAGATTTAGAAGATTATAATATGAATGAAGATGAATTAAATACGGATTTGTAAATTAAAAACATAGTAATCGCTACTTTCTTTTTAATTTACAACTTTCGGTAATTTAAATAAATTTATCTTTATTTTTTCTTTATATTAGATTAAAATTATTATAAGTAAAAATAACAATATAGTTTAAGAGAGAATGTTATTTTAAGTAATATACTCTTTTCTTAATTAAAATACATTTATAAGTGAGGTAATACTATGTCAAACGAAATTAATTCGTCTAATTTTATAAGGAATATCGTCATAGAAGATTTAGAACAAGGTAAACATAAGGAAATAATTACTCGTTTTCCACCAGAACCTAACGGTTACTTACATATAGGTCACGCTAAGTCTATTCTTTTAAATTTTGGTTTAGCAGATGAGTTTAATGGAAAAACCCATTTGAGATTTGATGATACGAACCCTGTTAAAGAGGATACGGAATATGTTGAATCAATTAAAGAAGATGTAAAATGGCTTGGCGGAAATTGGGATGAACTTTTCTTTGCGTCCAATTATTTTGATGAAATGTATAATAGAGCTATTCTACTAATAAAAAAAGGTAAAGCTTATGTTTGTGATTTAACAGCTGAAGAAGCTAAAGAGTATAGAGGAACATTAACTAAGCCTGGCACCGAAAGTCCTTACAGAAATAGAACAGTTTCTGAAAATTTAGATTTATTTGAAAGAATGAAAAATGGAGAATTTGCTGATGGTGAAAAAGTTCTTAGAGCCAAAATAGATATGACTTCAGCAAATATAAATATGAGAGATCCTATTATATACAGAATATCTCATTCTACTCATCATAACACTGGTGACAAATGGTGCATATATCCTATGTATGACTTCGCTCATCCATTAGAAGATGCTATTGAACATATAACTCACTCTATCTGTACTTTAGAATTTGAAGATCATAGACCACTTTACGACTGGATGGTAAGCGAATGTGAAATGGAAGCTACTCCAAGACAAATAGAATTTGCAAGATTAAATATTACTAATACAGTTATGAGTAAAAGAAAACTTAAACAACTAGTTGATGAAAAGGTTGTTGATGGATGGGATGACCCTAGAATGCCAACTATTTGTGGACTTAGAAGAAAAGGTTGCACTCCTGAAGCGCTTCGAAATTTCTGCACAGCCATTGGAGTTGCTAAAGCTAATTCTACCGTTGATTCTCAAATGTTAGATTACTTTGTAAGAGAAGATTTACAACTTAAAGCACCACTAGCTATGGCTGTATTAAATCCTCTAAAACTTGTAATAACTAACTATCCTGAAAATGAAACAGAAATGCTTGAAATAGAAAATAATTCTAAAGATGAAGCGCAAGGTACAAGATTCGTTCCATTCTCTAGAGAAATATATATTGAAAGAGAAGACTTTATGGAAATTCCAGCTAAGAAATACTTTAGATTATTTCCTGGTAACGAAGTTAGACTAAAGGGAGCATATTTTGTTAAATGTAATGAAATAATTAAAGATGAAAATGGCAGCGTTACAGAAATTCACTGTACTTATGATCCAGAAACTAAGAGTGGTTCTGGCTTCACTGGCAGAAAAGTAAAGGCAACTATCCATTGGGTAGATGTAAAATCTTGCGTTTCGGCTGAATTTAGATTATTTGAACCATTAATATTAGATGATATTGAAGAAAACGAAGGTAAAGACTTCCTTGAACAAATAAATCCAAATTCAATGGAAATATTACAAGGTTTCATTGAACCAACAGCAATTAAAGATGCTAAACCTCAAGATAAATTCCAAATGGTTAGAAATGGCTTCTTTACAGTAGATACTAAATATACCACACCTGAAAAGTTAGTACTTAACAGAATAGTGTCATTGAAATCATCATTTAAGTTGAGCTAATTTAGGAAAATCTAGTTTATAGAAAATATTCAAAAAAGGATAATTTTTTGCTAATGCAAAGGATTATCCTTTTTTTGCCGGCATAGAAGTATGACTTAATATGACATGCTACTTTTTTTCCAGTACAATGAATAAATTTTATATCAAAACACAACCTATATATGTTGCAATTATCAATGTCAAATACTCAATTCTCAGTTATAACTAGAATTATTATATGATTTTTGAAATTGACAATAAATAATTATTTTACAACATATATAGTACATAGATACAATAATTTAAGGAAATGTACATGGAGGGAAAAATGAATATAATAAAAAAAATACTGTCACTTATTATAATTTCTATATTACTATTCCATAGCGTTAAAACTAATGTATACGCTATTCAAAATACCACCACTCAAAATCCAGTTAATGTAGGAGTATTCTTACATAATTTTAATGACCCATTTCTTTCTAATGTTAAGAAAGGCTTAGAAGATATTCAACAGGAAAATGAAAACAAAGTCAGATTTACTTTTTTTGATGCGAAAGATAATCAACTTACTCAAAATGAAAGTATTGATCAAGCAATTAATAAAAAGATTGACCTTTTAGTAATAAATTTAGTTAATAGAAATAAATCTCAAATTGAAAGTGTTATTAATAGAGTTATTAATAGAAATATTCCATTAATCATATATGGATCTGCAAATAAAGAAATTACAGATTTTGTTAAAACTTATAATAGAGCTATTGTTATAGGTGGTGATAACAGGCAGTCTGGCTTTCTACAAGGAAAAGTTCTTGCTAATGAATGGAATGCGAATAAAGAAATTCTTGATAAAAATAAAGACAATATAATGCAGTATGTTCTGTTCCAAGGTACATATGATAGCTTAGCAGCAATTGAAAGAACTAAATATTCTATTCAAACAATTAATGATTCTGGAATAAAAACTGAGCAACTTTCATCAGTAGTTTGTAATTGGGACGAAGAATGTGCAAAAACTGCTATGGAATCAATGTTTTTAGTTAATGGTAATAAAATCGAAGCGATACTTTCTAATAATGATGCTATGGCAATAGGTGCTATTAAAGCCCTACAAAAATATGGACTTAATAAAGGTGATGACTCAAAGTATATTCCAATTGTTGGCGTTGATGGCTTGCCGGAGGCTAAAGAATTTATTAATCAAGGAATTATGACAGGTACTGTTGTGCAAGAGTTTGGTGAACAGGCAAAAGCCATTTATACAATTGGAATGAATATGATTTCTGGTATTACTCCTCTTAATAGTACAAATTATAAATTTGATGAAACAGGAATTACAGTTAGACTCTCTCCTCAAGAATATGTTAAATAATTATAAAATAAGAAGGGGTTTAAATTAACTTCTGATATTTATTTTACCTATAATTTATATAAATATAAGCACCGTATTTTAAGTACACTTGTATATTGTTACATCCCAGGTTGGTTTAAAAACTCAGTTTATACATACGCAAAAAAAGGAAAAAGCCAGTTAGTGTGTAATCACCCTAACTGGCTTTAATTATTAAGTCTGCATTATGTTTCGGATAACAAATTATATAATTCTCTTGTATCCATAAATTGATTATAATTGAATTTATTTATAGACTTAAAAATTTATCAAATCTGCTTCTAGTATTTTCTTCACCTATAATTTGCATGATTGTATAAATATCAGGGGAATTAGTTCTATGGGTTAAGGCAGCTCTAACTGCTCCTGCAACATCAGAAATCATACCTTTATATTGATCTGGATTTGCTTTGAAGTCTTTTCTATTAGCACAGTATCCAAGTCTAAGTCCAATCTCCTTTAAATCATCAAACCAAGCTTCTTGATTTTCTACATTAAAGTTAAATTCATTTTTATAAACTTCTACTACAGCCTTAGCAGCTTCTAATGTAACTCCTTTTGGTAGTTCTATTTGTTCTACTGTTTCTTTATCAAATAATTCATCAAAGAAATAGAATACTTTATCTTTTACTTCATCCCATTTAGCAAAGTCTTTTCTTGGTTTTGGACCTTCTTTATCTATATTAAACATTTCTTTTACCATAGTTTCATTTTCTGTAACTAATTTACACATTTCTGTATCAAACTCTTTAGTCCAAGCTATATAGCTATTATAAACATCAGTAGCTTTCATAGCAGCTATACGATCTTTAGACACGTCATTCAATTTAACTAAATCAAACAATGCTCCACTTTTACCCATTTTTTCTAAATGAACTTCAAACTCATGATAATCAGCTTTAGGATTCTCAGCTCTCCATTCTTCAAAAGTAGAGTTAACTATATTAAGTAAATATTCAATTACTGTTATAGTTGGGAATCCAACTTCCTTATAGTAAGAAACAGCAGCTTCTGGATCTTTTCTTTTCGAAAGCTTTCTCTTTGAGCCACCATCTTGCTTCATTATTGTTGGGATATGAGCATATTTTGGAGCTTCAAAGCCTAAAACTTCAAATAATTGAACATGTATAGGAAGTGAAGATAGCCATTCTTCTCCTCTTATTACATCTGTAGTTCTCATTAAGAAATCATCTATTGCATGAGCAAAGTGATATGTAGGAAGTCCATCTCCTTTAATAAGTACTATATCTTGATTGTTTTCTGGGAATGATATATCACCCTTTATTAAGTCGTGGAATTCAACTCTAGTTTCAGGATTACCTGGAGATTTTAATCTTATTATATATTGTTCTCCATTTTCAATTCTCTTTATAGCTTCTTCTTCAGTTATATTTCTGAACTTAGCATATTCTCCATAATAACCTGGAGTTATTTTATTAGCTATTTGCTTTTCACGGAGTTCTGCTAATTCTTCTGGAGTACAGAAACATGGATAAGCTAAGCCTTTTATAAGTAAATCTTTTGCAAAGGTATTGTATATATGTGCTCTTTGGCTTTGTCTATATGGGCCATATTCACCCTTAGAAGTTTCTTGTCCTGTCATACCTTCATTAAAATCCATACCAAAGTTATGCATAGTTGCTACAGTATCATCTATTGCACCTTCAACTTCTCTTTTTTGATCAGTATCTTCTATTCTTAAATAAAAAACTCCGTCTGTTTGACTTGCTAATCGTTCATTTATTAAAGCAGCAAAAATTCCACCTATATGTTGGAATCCAGTTGGACTTGGTGCATATCTTGTAACTTTCGCACCTTCTTTAAGATTTCTCTTTGGATATTTTTCCATATAATATTCAGTTGTATGTTCTACATTTCCCAATATCATATTTGCAAATTTTTCAAAACTCATTATGTATTTCTCTCCTTCAAATATATCCTGTACAAGGTATTATAAGCCCCTTGTCATGGCAATTTATATATAAACAATATAGCCTATAATGTACTATGTTATAATTAGCACAAAATTATAGAAAAGTGTGTACAAACGGAAGTTTAAAATATTAATTTGTACAATCTTATAATTTTAATAAGGATTTATAGAGTATAGATATGAATATATTATCCATATGATCGCAATAATAATTAACATAATTGCAGATGATACTATTAATATTTTGTTTTTCTGCATTCTTCCATAGATTAAACCTATAAGCGAAGCTACAATAAGAATAATACCCAACGCCATACCTTGCACCTCCATATTTTAATTTTATCTCAAAATGAGATAATAATTCTAATTAATTAACAATAGTTTACAATTCTAAATATAAAAAAAGCCCCTCGTCCTAAAATATCATTAGGACGAAAGGCTGACTTCCGCGTTACCACCTAAATTAATCAATCTAGACATACTCACTTTCTATATTAATATGTCTTAAATTAATTCACTTAATTATCTATAAGGGAATAACCCCACAAATATACTACATCTCACGATTTTCTATTTATTGCTCCAAAGCTTCCTTCAATAGCTTTAAATTCTAGGATTACACTATCCCTAGATCTCTTAAAAATAAAATACTATTTACTCTTCTTTTTCAACACACTTACTACTATTTTAAATTATAGTATTTACAAAACACAAATCAATTATACATTTTGAAAATAGTAATGTAAAGATAATTTATTTTTTAGTTACATTAGAACCGTCAGAAGTAATTATTACTGTACCATCTTTATCGGTTCTATATATTTTCGCTTTATTTTGAGTCAAACGCTTAATCGTATCCTCATTTGGATGATTATATGTATTATCTTCTCCAACGGAAATTACCCCAATTGATGGATTCACTTTATTAATAAAGTCCATGCTAGTAGAAGTGGATGAACCATGATGACCAACTTTAAGGACATCAGCACTAATATCTTCATTAGTAGCAAGTATTTCTTTCTCTACATCCTTTTCAGCATCTCCTGTAAATAGAAAAGAAGTGTTTCCATACTCAATTTTTATAACTAGTGAATAGTTATTTAAATTTTCATAAGAATCTTTTGCGGGGGAAAAGACTGTAACTTTAGTATTTTCGCCTAAATAAATAGTATCTGTTCCTTTCTTTAGCACATTAATTTTTAAGCTCTTAGCTTTTAAGGCTTCTACCATTTTTTCAAATGTCCTTGTTGTAGATTGCACTTTTGGTGCATAAAAATCTAAGACATTATAATCATTTATTACGTCATCCATGTTACCAATATGGTCTTCGTGTGGGTGCGTTGCAATTACATAATCTAATTTGTCTAAGTGTAAAGAGGATAAGTAATTTAAAAGCTTCTTTTTATCGGACTTAGGCCCAGCATCGATTAGAAGATTCTTATTATTTACTTGAATAAGAATAGAATCTCCTTGACCTACATCTATGTAATGCACAGACATATTTTTAGGCTGATTATTATTAGAATTTCTAGTGAAATCTAATGAAATGAAGCGATTTGCTATTAAAATTGAAATAAGTATAACTAGCATAAACAAAAATGAATATTTCTTTTTCTGTAAGTAATTTTTGTACATAAATATAGTCTCCTTTTTGACATTCCTGTATAATAGTTTATCATTACAAATAAATAAAATAAAGGAATAATATACATAGAAACTATAATATATTTATTTATAAGTTACTTAATTTATAAATTTACAGTAAGCTAAAAATTTATCAAAGAATAATGGAGGGTTAGTATAATATTAGAAACAAAATTTATATTGAAAAATATATAGTTAAGTAAAAATAAACTGCTAATAATAATTAAGTAATAAAAGTTATTGACTAATAAAAAAGAGTGGGTTATAATAAACTTAATAAATAACCTTTAAAAAGTATTTTATTATATGAAAGGGAGATGGAAAAAATGGGAAAATATTTTGAGAATGTACCAAAAGTAAATTATGAGGGAATTAATTCAACTAATATGTATTCGTTTAAGTACTATAATCCAGAAGAGATGATTGCAGGAAAATCAATGAAGGAACATTTAAGATTTGCTATGTCATATTGGCATACTTTATGTGCAACTGGTAATGATCCGTTTGGATCTGCTACTATGAACAGACCATGGAGTAATGAAGATGAAATGCAAGAGGCGAGAAATAAAGTCGAGGCAGCATTTGAATTTATGAGTAAATTACAAATCCCATACTTTTGCTTTCATGATATAGATATTGCACCAGAAGGAAAAAATATAGAAGAAAGTAATAAAAACCTTGATGAAATAGCTTCTTTACTTAAAGAAAAAATGAATGAAACAGGAATTAAGTTATTATGGGGAACAACTAATTTATTTAGTAATCCAAGATTCGTTCATGGCGCTTCTACTTCTTGTAATGCAGATATATTTGCATATTCAGCAGCAAAAGTTAAAAAGGTTTTAGAAATAACAAAAGAACTAGGTGGAGAAAATGTTGTATTTTGGGGTGGAAGAGAAGGTTATGAAACTTTATTAAATACTAATATGGAGCTAGAATTAGATAATTTTGCGAGATTTTTGAAAATGGCTGTAGATTATAAAAATAAGATTGGGTTTGAAGGACAATTTTTAATTGAACCAAAACCAATGGAACCAACTAAACATCAATATGATACTGATGTATCAACTGTTTTAGCATTTTTAAGAAAATATAATTTAGATAAAGATTTTAAAATGAATATAGAAGCTAACCATGCAACTTTAGCAGGGCATACTTTTGAACATGAGTTACATGTAGCTAGAATAAATGGAGTACTAGGTAGTGTTGATGCAAATCAAGGAGATCCAAATTTAGGCT
The DNA here is from genome assembly GCA_003129525.1 of Clostridium beijerinckii. Taxonomy (NCBI): domain Bacteria; kingdom Bacillati; phylum Bacillota; class Clostridia; order Eubacteriales; family Clostridiaceae; genus Clostridium; species Clostridium beijerinckii. The sequence continues at coordinate 2,080,556 of CP029329.1, forward strand.
GGGATACAGATCAATTTCCAACAGATATATATAATGCAACATATGCTATGTATGAAATTTTAAAGAATGGTGGCTTGCATAGTGGAGGATTAAATTTTGATTCAAAAGTTAGAAGAGCATCATTTGAAACAGAAGATTTAGCACTTGGATATATTTCAGGAATGGATACTTTTGCTATTGGATTAAAGGTAGCTAGCAAATTATTAGAAGATAAAATATTAGAAAATTTTGTGGGAGATAGATATTCAAGTTATAAAAGCGCTATTGGTAAGAAAATAGTTAATAATGAAGTTGGCTTTGAAGAATTAGAGAAATATGCACTTACATTAACTGAAATTAAAAATGAATCAGGAAGACAAGAATATTTGGAAAGCATAGTTAATAATTATATTATGAAATCAAATATTAAATAGATAAATTTCATGAATTACTTATTGGAATAATAAACCATGTGACAATAAGTGAAAGCTTTTCAAATTGAAAAATTAGAAAATATAAATTGATACCTATAGACTAGACATATGAAAAAATGTTTAGTTTATAGGTATTTTTATTACTATATAAAAAGATAAGTTATGTATATTAAATACGAACTAAGTACTTGTAAATCTAATGAATATTCATATTTACAATATATTTATCTATATTTGGTAATATATAAATTTAATTATTAAATCAAAATAGATAGTAATAAATACGTTTTTAATTAAAATAGTTAGAATTAATATTTATTAATAAAATTGAAAATTGAAAAAAATCTAGATTTAATATTGCAAAAAGTATGGTATAATTAATTCAATGTGTATAATTTGAAAAAAAATGCAATATTACAGTTTATAAAGATTCATATGGGGGGCAAGGGAATGAAAAAAGAATTTTCAATGAGTAATGACAAAGTGATGATAAATTTTACGGCGAAGTACTGTAATAATTTTGAATCTATATTAGAAAGTGATGGGTTTAGACGAATTTTAGAAGTTTATTTAAGGCGAGCTAAAAAGAGGAATTCAATATCATATAGATACTTAAATCAAGCATTAGATACAGATAGTCTTATAGATATTAGAAGATATTTAACAGTGCTCATGAAATATTTAACAGTTATGAGTGTAGAAGAAATTGTAGAAATTAGTGCAGCGTATTCAACATTATTAGAAGATAGAGATAAGTTTATAGTATTTATAGAAGATTTATATTTATTTTGGAGAAAACTTGAAAGATACGCTATAGTTCATAGATATAAAGTTCAAGAAGGACTTGCAGCTGTTAGTTTTACAGAAGCAAATGCTAATTTCTCTACATTGATTTTGAATTTATATAGAAAAGTTGAAATGCATGTAGCCGGATATCAACCAAAAGTCTACAGACAAATACCAGCAGGTGGAAATGCATGTATTATGATTCACGAAATGGAATGGGTTAGACCAAAGGGTTATGAAGTATTAGATGAAGTTCCATTTATAGACCATATTCTTCTAGAAACACCGTTTATTACTTACCCTAAGAAAAATACGAGAGATGGCATGTTTACAGAAATAAAATATAATCCTTTAAAATATGCTCAAATAAATAAGGAACATTGGTTCTGCTATCCAGCTAAAATAGGTGGATTACTTACTTTCATTTATTTCCATAGAGATTTTATGGAACATGGAATAAGTTTATGTAATTTATTTGAAATGGCAAGAAGCGAAGAGACAAGAGGTAGAAAACCAGATATTGTTTATGTATTTGGGGCTAAAGATGATGGAGAAGAACTTAAAACAGTATTTTATGATGATTCTGAAAATGATATAATGCTTGGGTATGTAAGTCATTCAGAAAAAATTGATTATTTTGGTTATATAAAGAAGATGACGCTAACACTCTACAATTTAATTATGATAAAAAGAGATTTCTTACCAATACATGGATCAATGGTAAACATTATTCTTAAAAGTGGAGATGAGGCTAATGTTGTTATTATGGGGGATAGTGGGGCAGGAAAGTCTGAAAGCTTGGAAGCTTTTAGAAGTTTAAGTGAAGATTATATTTCAGACATGACAATTATATTTGATGATATGGGTACATTTAAATTAGAAGATGGCGTTATTAATGGGTATGGAACTGAGATTGGTGCTTTTGTTAGATTAGATGATTTAGATCAAGGATATGCATTTAAAGAAATGGATAGAAGTATATTCATGAATCCAGATAAGATTAATGCAAGATTAGTTGTGCCAGTAGCATCATATAAAGAAATATCCAAAGGACATCCAATAGATTTCTTTTTCTATGCTAATAACTATGAAGGTGTTGAAGAGGGTGGAAAATATTTGAATTACTTTAGAAATCCAGAAGAAGCAATAAAGGTATTTAAATCAGGTGCTAGAATGGCTAAAGGAACCACTACTGAAACAGGACTCGTAGAATCATTTTTTGCAAATCCATTTGGACCAGCTCAAAAACAAGCTGAAACTAATATTCTTATTGAGAAATATTTTAAAACTATGTTTGAAAATGGACAAGTTAAAGTTGGACAAATCAGAACATGTTTAGGGGTAAGTGGCCAAGAAAAAGATGGTCCAAGAAATGCAGCAATAGAATTGTTTGATGAAATAAAGAAAATGAAATAAACGTTAGGAATATGAAAGGAAATAATAAGTCAGATACAATAACATACTGATTTATTATTTTTTGAATATACTAAAAAATGATTAAGGTTATTTACCTTAATCATTTTTTAACTTATTTTTCAAAGCTTTAAATATATGAGTTAATGATTTGTTTGAAATAGTATACCGTAAGTTTTTATTATTTAAATTAAATTTAAATTTCCCAAGAAGAGATTCAAAAGTTCTAATTGTATAAATAGCTTTCTCTCTTGTAGAATTTAATAATACGCTAGGCTTCTCCAATAAAAAATTAACTGGTACAAATTGAAATGCATAAAACATTTTATCAAATTGCATTAAGGACGCTAGAGTAAAACAAAAATCAAAAATAAAATAAATAACAATTCCAGAGAGTAATATATCACCTAATAGTGTAGGAATATTCATAACGAAATTATTAAGTATAGGATGTATTATTCTAATTACAATAATTTCACCAATACCCCACATTAATGAATAAAGTAAGCAAACCCGACCATGTATATTAAATGGATCATCAGTATAATCCCACCATTTAGTTTTAAAAGATTTTTCTAATATAAATCCTGTAAAATATTCTAAAATTGAAGTAAATATAACTGCTAAGAAAAATAGTATAAATATATTATTCTTATAGGGATCCAGAAATACTACAAGAGATACTGCTCCACAACCATATATTGGACAAAAGGGTCCACATAAAAAACCTCTATTAACAAATCTATGTTCATTTTTAAAATAATACAAAACTTCAACACACCAACCAGCAAAAGAATAAAATGCAAAGAAATATATTAAATTATAATAATTAAAATTTAACATTGCATGCAAATATATATCTACCTCCTAATAAAAATATTAAATAATTAGAATTTATTATATTATATATCAAAATACAATATAATAATATTAATTTTATATTAAAAATTTCTTAGGACATAGTATAAGAAATTTCATAAAAATACATTCCATTATATATATTATGTATTAAAAAATGTATTTTTATTCTGCAATTTAATAATTTCTTTATAAAGAAATATTTCTATCTATAGGTTGAGATAAAGAAACGAAGGTATCAGTTCGTTGTATTCCATCAATATTATTTATCTTATTAAGTAATACATCTTGCAAATCTGAAATATTAGTACAAACTATTTTTGCAAACATAGAATAGTTGCCTGTAGTTAAATGTAATTCCACAACTTCATTTATATGTGACATTTTATCGAATACAGTATTAAATGAAGAAGTTTTATCAACATATATTCCAACAAAGCAACATACATCATATCCTAATTTAGGAAGATTTAAAAGTATTCTAGAACCTTTTATTATTCCTAAGTCCTCCATTTTTTTCATTCTAACATGAATAGTACCACCACTAACATGACAAATTCTTGCAATTTCCAAATATGGTGTTCTGCAATCTTTTATTAACAAGTCCAATATTTGTAAGTCTAATTCATCTAAAGGGTTATTTGAAATTAAAGTCATTATATCACCTCACATTATTCTTATAACATACTTTTTTAATTTTATCAAAGATATAGAAAGAATTAAAGATAAAAATATAAAATTGTAAAAATAAATTTTATAATATTGATATTTTAATAAAAATTGTTATGTTATACTGATAATAGAAGTTTATAAATTAAAAAAGAAACTATAATGGATACTTGATAATAGTTTACATATAAATTATTATTAACTATATAAAGTAAAACTTTTCACTTGAAGGTACTAGGTGCCCCTTGAGGGTATAAACTTTTTTAGGAGGATGTGGGACAAATGAATTTATTAACAACAATTATTTCATTCATATTAATGTTTGCAATTATAGTAGGAGTTTATGTACTATGTAAAAAATTTGTTTTTGGGAAAGTAAAAATAAATAAATGGATTACTTTAGCAATAGCTATAGTATTATTTATAGCGCAAATACTTATGGGTACAACAAATAAATATATTTCAAGTGTATTATCAATATTTGCAGTATTGTTTTTTTTATGGTTTATGGATATTACACAAAGAGGTGGACCCAAAAAGAAAGAAAAACAAATAGTAATTAAACCAAAAGCTAAACCTAATAGAGTAAAGAAAAATAAGTAGAAATATAATTATGTGGATAACTCGCCGAAATAAGTAACATGCTTTTGTTTTGGGGAGTTATCCGCATAAGCACAAGTTTTCTTTATTCTCTAAAGATAGGAGAACTTATGGCAATTTTATTATTATCTAAGGTTACTTTGATTATATACCACAATTCATTTTTTAAGGATTCATGATTATATAAATATTTTACTTTATTTAAGTTCAAACCAGATATTTTTTTTACTATTATTCCACCGGCAGAAATAATATCAATTTGTAATATTTTATGAATTGGGTCATGAGCAAAAATTGAAAATTGTAAATCTTCATTATCTGATGGGATTATATCACCCATAAAATTATCATTTATTGTGAAATACATAATTAAAGATTTAGATTCAGTTGAATATGTGCGGCGATTTCTAAAAGCATTAACGACTGAAGTACTTGTAAGCTCATCTGAAATTACACATGTTAAGTTTTCATCATCACCAAAATTTAATTTGTGATTGTCTTGACCATTTATAGCCCCTAATTTCCAACCATTATCAAGTAAGTAATAATAATATTTCTCATATCTTAAATATTTGTTAGGAGAAGAACCATTACCAACTTCTATAGAAGTTATTAGTTTATTTAAAATAGGATTATATTCTAAATGCTCTATTGTTTTATGTGGATGATTAATTGAAACACATGCAGTGGGGTTATTAAGCATCCAAAGAACCAATAATTGAAGATTATTTACTGTGCCAGTGAAGAATCTATTAGAATTTATTATATTAATATCTCCAAAGGGATTGGTTTTGCTTTCAAAACCTATTAATGCTAAAAAATTATCATGTTTCTTATTATAGCGTGAAGCTAAATATTTAGCTGTATCCCACTTACTTAATTCAGTTCCTTTTAAATGTACAGTTTTAGTCAAATAATTATTATGATCTGTTAAAATTAGAAAATCGAGGCCAGCATGTCTTGCATAATCAAAAGCTTCAATAGGAGTACCACGTCCAGTTGAAAATACACAGTGAGCATGAGGGATACCATAATAGAAATTTAAAGCATCTATATTAAGACTATTCTTCGTTGATTTTTTTTTACCCAATATTATACCCCTAAAAATTATTTATAATATATATTATTATAAAGATGGGCAAAATAATGACAATAACTCAATCTAATGTTAAAATAACTTTAAGTATGTGGATGAGGTGATAAATTATGATAAAGAATTTCATGGATATGAAACCTATTTTAGAAGAAGAAATTTATATTGCAGAGACAGCAGTAATTATTGGAGATGTGACGTTAAAAAGAAATTCAAATATATGGTTTGGTGCTGTTCTTAGAGGCGATGAAGAAAGCATAGTTGTAGGAGAAAATACTAATATTCAAGAAAATGCTATAGTACATGTTGACGAAAACAATAAAGTAGAAATTGGGGATGGATGTACAATTGGACATGGTGTAATAGTACATGGATGCAAGATTGGAAATAATACTTTAGTTGGAATGGGTGCTATAATATTAAACGGAGCAAAAATTGGCAATAATACTATTGTAGGTGCAGGAAGTTTAATAACTCAAAATAAAGTATTTGAGGATGGCGTTTTAATTATTGGGAATCCTGCAAAAGTAGTGAGAAAGTTAACAGAAGAAGAAATTGATAATAATAAGAAATCTTATTTAAATTATATAGAACTAAGTAAGAAATTTAGGAATATGAAGTAAAATAGACGTGCAGACTGATTTGTTATTTTATTGAATGTGCCTTAAATAAAAGAAAAATAATTAGCCCGAAAATTAGGTGGCTGATGGAGGAAATAAAAAATGATGATAATTGGAGAATACAATAAATTAAAAGTGAGCAAAAAGGTGGAATTTGGATATTACCTTGAGGATGAATTTGGTGATGAAGTTTTACTTCCTAATAGTGCAGCAAAGGAACATGAAATTAAAGAAGGCGATAAGTTAGAAGTATTTATTTATAGAGATTCTAAAGATAGATTAATTTCAACTTTAAAAAAACCACTTGTAACAGTAGGTCAAATTGCCTATTTAGAAGTTGTGAGTCAAAATAACATTGGAGCATTTGTAAACATTGGACTTGAGAGAGATTTATTTGTTCCACTAAGAGAGCAAGGGTTTAAGCTTAAAGAAGGTAAAAAATACTTGTTTTACATGTATGTAGATAAAACTGATAGATTAGCAGGTACAACAAGAATAGATTCACACTTATATTTGGCAGAAGAAGGTAAATATAAATCTTCTGATGAGGTTAGTGCAATAGTTTATGATACGTGTGAAAATGGTACTTTAAATGTAATGATAGATGGGAAATATAGAGGATTAATATTAGCAAATGAGCATTTTGAGTACATACATCCAGGTGAAGAAATACAAGCGAGAGTTAAGATTATTTATGAAGATGGAACTCTTGGAATAACAACAAGAAAGAAACGATTAGATGAAAGAGAAGTATTAACGGAAAAAATACTTATATATCTAAAAGAGAACGGTGGATTTATGCCATTTAATGATAAGTCTTCTTCTGAGGATATAAAAAAAGAATTTAATACAAGTAAAAATTACTTCAAAATGACTCTTGGTGGATTGATGAAGCAAAAGTTAATAACACAAGATAAAGAAGGAACTAGACTTCTTTAAAACATACCTTAAAATAAAAGTATTTCTATAAAAGTTATAAAAAATGAAAATATAAAGAGGATTTAATACTAGGCAATAAAAATTTAGTATTAAATCCTCTTTAATTAATTTATTATTGAACATCTTTTGATATTCTTGTTCTAAATAATAAGTTTTTGAGTTTTTTCCAATTAAATGGTATTAATGGATAGAAGTATTTATCTCCTGCTACTGTTTTAGTAGTTCCCATGATTATAAGTAAAATTACAATACCTCCTATAAATCCCCAGAATCCAAATAATGCGCAAAGTACTAATAATAGCATCCTTGAAAATTTGATAGCAAAAGTCATTTCTAAACTAGGCTGAGTAAAATCCCCAAGGGTTACTATAGCCATATATAATATAGACTGAGTTGTAAACCAACCTGTCTTTATTGCATATTCACCAAGAATTAAACCCCCAATTAAAGAAAGTGAACTTCCAAGTGGACTTGGAGTATTTAAACCTGCTAATTTTAATACATCTACAGCAAATTCTAAAATTATAAATTGAATTGCCATAGGAATAGCGAATTGGTCTTGAGGTTTTAAAAAATCAAAAAATGGTGGTAAAAAAACATTACCGTTCACAAAAAGTAAATAAAGAGGAGTGATTAGAATAGTTGCTAATAATGTTAAATTTCTAATAATCCTTAAATAGTTCCCGGTAAATACTGGAAAATAATAATCATTTACATCTTGTAAAAAATCAAAAATTCCAGTTGGAAGAATCATAACATTTGGAGAATTATCTACAATGACTATTATTTTTCCTTCAACGATATGTGCAGCAGCTACATCAGGTCTTTCAGTATATCTTACTTTTGGAAATGGATTAAGCCAATTTTTTTTACACATAATATCAACTAAACTTTGATCTCCAAGAGTTAAGGCTTTTATATCTAATTCTGATAAACTATTAACTATTAAATCATGTACTTTAGGATCTGCAACTCCATCGATATACGCGAGACAAACATCTGTTTTTGAAATATCACCAACGGAATGCATTTCAAAAACTAATCTAGGATCACGTATTCTTCTTCTGATAAAAGCCGAATTAAATACTAATTTTTCTATAAAGCCATCTCTTCCGCCTCTTAAAGTTTTTTCTTTTTCAGGTTTTGATGAATCTGCCCCAGGATAAGTACGTAGGTCAAGAGCTATAAATGAATCATAACCACCAACAAACATTATTGTTTGACCAGTTAATAATGCATGTATAATTTTTTCTAAATCACTTTGTTTTTCAATAGATACATGAGGAATTTCATTATTCATAAAATCATCAACAGTTTTATATGAATTCATAGTTTCAGTAGATATTTTAAAAAATGATCTTAATATATCTTCCATAATATTGTCTTTAATAAAACCATTCAAGAAATATAGGACAGCATCACGTCCCCCTACAACAAATGTTCTTTCTACAATATCATAACTTTTATCTATTGCTAAATGTGAGTGTATTAATTCAATATTTTGTTTGCAATCGCATGTAACATTCAAATTATCTAACCTTCTCTCTAAAGAAATATGCCTTATATAGGTAGTATGTGATATATATAAAATTGTATTCATATTTTATTTTTTAAAGGTGTAAAGGATCTTAATTGTGCTGTCGCACTTTTTTTAGAGGTATAAAAGATCTTAAGTGTGCTGTCGCACTTTTTTCAGCAGTGTAAAAGATCTTAATGTGCTGTCGCACTTTTTTAAAAGGTGTAAAAGATATTAATTGTGCTGTCGCACTTTTTTAAAAGGTATAAAAGATCTTAATTGTGCTGTCGCACTTTTTTTAAAGGTGAAAAGTTCTTAATTGTGCTGTCGCACTTTTCTAAAAGGTGAAAAGTTCTTAATTGTGCTGTCGCACTTTTTTCAGCAGTGCATATTTTAATAAGATAAGGCATATGAAATAAAATTAACTAACATACTGATTTGTTATTTTTTGAATATGTCTAAATCTATTAGAAGGTGAAATAAATGTGTGGAATTGTGGGACTCGTAAATTTCAAAGAAGATATAGTAAAAGATAAAGAAATATTAGAAAAAATGATAAAGACATTGGAGAGAAGAGGTCCAGATTCTAAAGGATATTATATCTCTAAAAATGTTTTGTTAGGGCATAGAAGGCTAATTGTAGTAGATCCAGAGGGTGGCATGCAGCCAATGACTAAAATAGTCCAAGATAAAAAATATACATTAGTTTATAATGGAGAACTTTATAATACAGAAGATTTAAGAAAAGAATTAAAAGATAACGGATTTACCTTTGATTCTTATTCTGATACTGAAGTATTACTTACAGCTTATATTTATTGGGGTAAAGAATGTGTTAATAAATTAATAGGTATTTTTGCTTTTGGAATTTTTGATGAATATAAAAAAGAAGTATTTTTGGCTAGAGATCAAATGGGAGTTAAGCCCTTGTTTTATACTGTGAATAACAATACTCTTATCTTTGGATCAGAAATAAAAACTATTTTAGCAAATCCCAGAATTAAAAGGGAAGTTGATAGAGAGGGATTAACTGAGCTTTTTGGACTCGGACCTGCTACAATACCAGGAAGTGCAATATTTAAAAATATAAAAGAAATTGCACCTGCAAATTGTCTTTTAATTTCCAGTGATAATAATATTAAAACTTGGGAATATTGGACAGTGCAAGCAAGGGAATTTCATGAAACTCCAGAAGAAGCAATAATTCATACAAGGGAATTATTAATAGATGCAATAAAAAGACAATTAGTTGGTGATGTACCAGTTTGTACATTATTATCAGGTGGATTGGACTCTTCAATTATTTCAATGATAGCTGCAGAAGAATTTAAAAAACAAGGAAAGACACTTACTACTTATTCTATTGATTATGAAAATAATGAAAAGTATTTTAAATCATCATTATTTCAACCCACATCAGATGAATATTGGGCAGAAGAAATGTCTAAATTTATTGGTAGCAATCATAGAAAAGTAGTTTTAGATCATACAGATTTGGCAGTAGCACTAAAAGATGCTGTAATTTCAAGAGATTTACCAGGCATGGCAGATATTGATTCATCTATGCTTTTGTTCTGCAAAGAAATTCGTAAAGATTTTGTAGTTGGTCTGACAGGAGAATGTGCTGATGAAATTTTTGGAGGATATCCTTGGTTTACAAGAGATGAAATGTTCTATTTAGATACATTTCCATGGTCAAGATTTGTTAGTGACAGAAAAGCAATAGTTAATAAGAGTTTAAAGAATATGCCACTAGAAGATTTGGTTAGAACACAATATGAAAAATCCTTAAGTAAAGTACCTCATCTTGATGGTGAAAGCAAACGAGATTATAGAATGAGGGAGGTATCTTATCTAAACTTAAAATGGTTTATGGTACAACTCCTTACTAGAAAAGATAGGGTTAGTATGTATAATAGTTTAGAGGCAAGAGTTCCATTCGCAGATATTAGATTAGTAGATTATGCTTTTAATTTACCTGCAGATATAAAATTGTATAAGGGAAGGGAAAAGGGATTACTTCGAGCAGCCTTTGAAGGAATGTTACCAAATGACATTATATACAGAAAGAAGAGTCCTTATCCAAAGACACATAATCCAATATATACAGATATAGTATGTGACATGATGACACATATATTAGACGACAAATCATCATCAATTCATGAAGTAATTGATGATAAAGTAATTAGAGAAATTGTACAAACTAAAGGAAAATCCTATAAATCACCATGGTATGGACAACTAATGACAGGACCACAATTAATTGCTTATTTAATTCAAGTAAATATTTGGATTAAAGAATATAATGTAAATATATTGATATAGATCGTAACATGTACTCTAGGATTATGTAGTGGCTTACCGAAATTGAATGAAATCTGTTGTTTAGGTTGCTATAGAATATGACTGTGGATTTCTAACATTATAAGTTGTATCCATTTCAGATTGATCCCAAGGCAAGCTGAAATGGAACAATTTATAATGAAGAAATATCAACAGCTATATTATATATCATAACAACATCTACCATTAGTTTTTTCTAATTAACAAGTTAAATGTACCAGAATATGACTTGTTATTTTTTTGAAGCTCCCTTAAGTGAATTTCTAAAATAGAAATAAGTAACATATTGTGTGGAGTGTTTCATTGGAATTTTGATGGTAATGATTCTTGACTAGAAGTTGTCTCAAAATGCTTGTTCAACGCTTGTCGTTGAGGCAAGCATTTTGGGTACAACTTCTAGTCCTAGAATCATCCATAAAAATTCCTAGAAACCGGAACACAATATGTTACTTATTTCGGTTTATATGCACTTACATGTGAATTAGTTATATTTAAATTTTACAGATATTTCTTTAATTTCACCTTTAGAATTCTTTCTAATAGTAAATTGTTTAATGTCTTTAAAATTATTTTCTAATTGATAACTTAACTCTGTAATAGTAGCTTTAGTCTTTTTTGTTAACCCACCATCTTCAATAATGCTAAATCTTGTTTTTCTGCAAGTTGTTTCTTCATTTTTGTCATCAAGAATTACATAATATTCAGCAGCTTCCTCTATAACTACGTATTCCTTACTTAAAGTTAAAGTTGAGCAAAGGTTATTATCAATACATCTTATTATCATATTTATTACCTCCTAAAATCCCTTTTATCCGATAGCTAGAATCCATAAGACTCTCACTTATTCAAATGAGAGATAACGGTTGCATGCTCCTGGACATTGTGCCCCTTGTGGGTATAAGTTCTTCTAAGCTTCAGGAAGAAAGAAAATTGTATTACTACTAAGAACACTCAACCTAAAGCTAAGAATCACTTTATAACATAAATTTTATTATAGATAATTCATTGTTTCAACTATATTTAACAATATAAAAAAACTTTGGTAAAACTCATAAAAAAACATAATTTAAATAGTAAAATATTATAATAATAATTATGAAATAAGTACCTACTTACGATATTTTATTAGTTTAAATAATTCATTAACTACAAAAGGTATAAGTGATATAAAAGTAACGAGAATCCAATCTCTAGCATTTAAAGTAAATACATTAAATACTTGAGCAAAGAAAGGAATTATAATAATAAAAAATTGAATTAATATTCCAAGCAAAATTGAAGCTAATAAATACTTATTTGTAAAAAATCCAATTCTGAAAAGCGATTTTTCCTTACTTCTCATAGAAAGCGAGAAAAATAATTGAGAAAAACTTAAAACAACAAATGCCAAAGTTTGCGCATGAACTAAAGAATTCATATATAATCTTTCACCAACTTTGAAAGCAATTAAGGTTACTGCTCCGATTAATACTCCGTTTAATCCTAAAAACAATCCCATGTGATTGGCAAAAAGAGATTCCTTTGGATTTCTAGGAGGATAATCCATAACACTTGAATCTTTTGGATCTACACCAAGGGAAAGAGCAGGAAAACTATCAGTTATTAAATTTACCCATAAAATATGAATTGGTAATAGTGGTGGATTTAAGTTAAACAAAATTGCTATAAAGAGTGCAACTATTTCACCTAAGTTACAAGCTAGTAGAAACATTATAGATTTTCTTATATTATTATAAATATTTCTACCTTCTTCGACTGCGCTCACTATAGTGGTGAAATTATCATCTGTTAAAATCATATCAGCAGCACCTTTAGCTACATCAGTTCCAGTAATACCCATAGCAACACCTATATCAGCAGCTTTTAGTGAAGGTGCATCATTAACACCATCACCAGTCATGGATACAATATTTCCATGGGATTTAAATGCTTTTACAATTTTAACTTTATTTTCAGGTGAAACTCTAGCAAAAATTTTATAATTATTAACTATTTTATTAAAGTCTTCATCGCTATAAGTATCAATTTCGCTTCCAATCATACATTCATTTAAATTTTCTGCGATACCAAGTTCGCTAGCAATGGCAAAAGCAGTATTTTTATGATCTCCGGTTATCATAATAGGGGTTATACCTGCTTGTTTACATAAAGCAATGGAAGGTTTAACTTCTTGTCTAGGTGGATCTATCATTCCCATTAGCCCAATAAAAATCAAATCTTTTTCTAATGAATTTAAGTTGATATTTTCGTCAGGTATATCTTTATAGCCTAAACCAAGAACTCTTAAAGCTTCATCAGACATTAAATTAGAAAATTTAAGTATTTGATCTTTTTTATCTTGTGTAAAATCAATAATTTCTCCGTTTAATAATATTTTATTTGAAAGTTTAAGTAAATTATCAATAGCACCTTTTGTAAAAACCTTAAATTGTGTTTCATATTTATTTACCGTAGTCATTAATTTTCTGTCTGAATCGAATGGAACCTCATTAACTCTTTCATGAAGTGAATTTAAATCTTCCTTATATAGATCAAACTTAATTCCTGCATCTAAAAGAGCTATTTCAGTAGGATCACCTGTTTTTGAACCATTCTTTGAAGTAGCATCATTACATAAAATCATACCTTCAAATAATAATTTGGTATCATGATTAGCTAAATCACAATCATCAACAGATAAAATTTCATTATTTATACAGCACTTTTTTATTGTCATTACATTTAAAGTTAAAGTTCCAGTTTTATCAGAACATATTATATTTACAGAGCCAAGAGTTTCAACAGCTGGAAGTTTCTTAATTATAGAATTTTGTTTTATCATCCTTTGAACACCTATAGCTAAAACTATGGCAACTATAGCGGGAAGTCCTTCCGGAATTGCAGCAACAGCTAGGCTTATAGCGGTTAAGAGCATTTCAAACCAATCTCTACCTTGAAACATAGAAATTATAAATATTAATAAGCAAATTCCAACAGCTCCAAACCCTAAAGTCTTTCCAAGTGAAGCTAACCTTTTTTGAAGAGGAGTAGTATTATCCTCTTCTTTATTTAATAAATCTGCTATTTTACCTATTTCAGTATTCATACCAGTATTTATAACGACTCCAGTACCACGCCCGTAAGTAACTAAAGTGGACATAAATGCCATATTCAGTTGATCTCCTATAGGGATATTTTCAGCTGAATTTAGAACATTACTATTTTTTTCAGCTGGAACTGATTCACCAGTAAAAGCTGATTCATCAATTTTTAAATTAGAACTTTCAATTAGTCTTAGATCAGCAGGGATATATCTGCCAGCATCCAAAATAACAATATCTCCTACAACAACTTCTTCAGATGGAATCTCTTTAATATTTCCATCTCTTTTTACTATTGCTTTAGGTGTAGATAATTTTTTTAACGCCTCAAGTGATTTTTCTGCCTTTGACTCTTGGATAACTCCTATGAGTGCGTTTATTAAAATTACAATCAAAATAATAACAGCATCACTATATTCCTTCATAAAAGCAGAAAGAATAGCTGCACCTAAAAGTATATAAATCATAACATCATTTATTTGAGATAAGAAAAGTTGAAAAATGCTTTTTTTCTTTTGAGAGTTTAATTTATTTTCTCCATGTTCTTTAAGTCTTTGTTTTGCTTCTAATTCAGAAAGACCAGTATTTTGGTCAACGCTAAATTTCTGCAAAATGTCTTGTGAAGTTTTATCAAACCACATAGATAACATCACTCCATTCAAAAAAATTATATATATATATATATATTAGAAATTTTGCGAAATTATATACGTGGAAAAAAATGAAATATATGTTTTAGTCCTATAAAAAAATATAAGTAGAGAAGAATACGTAACTTTGATATAATTAATTAAGAATTATCAAATCTTTTAAGATTATATTTATATATATATTTTGTAGAAGTTTAATTGATAGAATGTGGATGTAATGAACAATGGACGATAAATAATCGAAAATGTAGAATGAAATTCCTACATCAATTTCATTATTAACTGTTAAATAAGTGCCTTGATATAAGAAAGGATTGAGTATATATGGAAATAGGGAGAGTAAGAAGAGGAAATGTAACATCTGAAAGAAAAATTGTTTCAGAAAAAAAAGACTTTTCTCAAAGTTTTAGTCAAGAAAGACATAAAAAATCAGAGGAACAGCTAAATAGGATGATAGAAGACATAAAAAAAAGAGGTAGTAAGCTAATAACTACTAAGACTTATGTTGATGTAATTATGTATAAGAAGATGATAAAGGAATATTTAGAATCAATACTAAAATTTATGTATGAAACAAAAAAAGATATTAGTTTTTGGCAAACTCAATATTTTATAACTGTTGATACGGTTGATAATAAACTTGAAGAATTAACGAAAGCTTTACTTTCAGATGAAAAAGACAATATAAATATTGCATCAACAATAGATGAAATACAAGGAATGATAGTGGATATATATAGATAGGAACTGAAAGATATATGAACACTTAAAATATAGTAAAGGCATATCTTTAAATTATTTTCAAGATATGTCTTTTTATATTAATAAAATACTATATAAATTTGATAAGACACAATTGTAGTTAAAACAACTAGAATTGAATTTGGTATTTATGTGTAAATATGATATTATAATTAAGAGTGAATATCAATTAGGGAGTATTACTGTTTAATTAAACTCATTTTTTATTTTGCGTCTTAATATAATTATTTGATATTTTAGTAATTAAATATAGCGTAGATAATTAGATATGTAAGGAGGATTCAAAAATGAAAAAGAAATTATCGTTAATTTTAGTTATAGTATTAGCAATGTTAACATTTATAGGGTGTGGAAATAGTAACACAACTCAAAGTGAGGCTACAAAGAATACAGCAGAAACTAAGGAAATTAATTTTATGGCACCGGATGGACTTCCAGCTATAGCTGTAGCTAAGCTTATAAAGGAAAAACCAGAAGTTAAAGCTGGATACAATATTAATTATACAATTGAAAAGAGTTCAGAAAGTTTAGTAACTAGTGTTATGAAGAGTGAACCAGACATAGCAATAGTACCATCAAATGTGGCAGCTACTGTATTTAATAAGAATAAAGAATATAAGATAGCAGGGACTGTTGGATTTGGATCATTTTATATAGGCTCAACTAATGAAAATCAAACTTTTGAAGATTTAAAGGGAAAAGAAGTTTATAACATAGGTAAGGGTTTAACACCAGATATAATTGCAAAAACAATACTTAAAGATAAAGGTATTGATGTAGATAAAGATATTAATTTTAGTTATGTAGATGGAGTAAATGAGCTTGCACCAATAATTTTAGCTGGGAAGACACAATATGCAATAATACCAGAACCGGCGTTATCTACAGTCCAAAGCAAAAATGAAAAGTTTAGTGTAATATTAGATTTAAATGAAGAGTGGAAAAAAATTAATAACTCAGAATATGGATATCCACAATCAACAATTATAGTTAAAAAGGATTTAAGTGAAAACCATAAGGCATTTGTAAAAGAATTTTTAGCACAAGTTAAAGCTGGAACTGAGTGGTTATATACAGATAAGGAAACTCTAGGGACGTATTGTGAAGAAATAGGAGTTTCAGCTAAAAAGCCAATAATAATAAAATCTATTGATAAATCAAATATAAAATATGTAGATATAAAGGATTCTTATAGAGAATATAAAACCTATTTTCAAAAACTAAATGAATTTGATTCAAAGACAATAGGAGGAAGTATACCAGATGATGAAATATACATGGAAAAGTAAATTATATACTTTATTATCATGTATATTTTTCATGGGAGCATGGCAGTTAATTGCAATATTAATTAATAATGATATATATATTCCAACAATACAACAAATAATTGAAGCTATCGGGATTATTTTTAAAGAACAAGATTTCTCGGAAATTATTTTAAGTAGTTTCTATAGAACTATGATTAGTTACCTTTTAGCTTTAATTTTCTCTATGATTTTAGGGGTACTCGGAGCTGTGTATCCATTTTTCAAATATTTAATGCAACCTATAAATTCATTTGGTAAAACAATTCCAACTATGGTTCTTGTTGTTCTTTCATTAGTATGGTTTGATAAAGATAAAACTCCTTTTGTAGTTGGATTTGCTATTACTTTTCCAATACTCTATGAGGGAATAAGAAACAGTATTATGCAGATAGATAAAAAAATAATTGATATGACAAAGATATATGAAGTTAGCTTAAAAGATAAAATTAAAAAAATATATCTTCCAGTCATGAAATTTTATTTTATGAGTATTTTTGTCTCAACATTCTCATTAACTTTTAAAGTGGTAATTGCTGGAGAGGTACACGGTCAACCAAAGTTTGGAATAGGATCTCAAATACAGTTAGAAAAAGTAAACTTTAATACAACGGGAATTTTTGCATGGATTGTAATTATTGTTATCATATCTTTGTTTTTAGAACTAATAAATAAGTTGTTGAAGGAAAAAATATATAGGTGGACGAAATGAACATAAGTATCAGAAATTTAAATAAATCCTATGAAAATGAAGTAATATTTAAGAACTTTAATTTGGATTTTTGTGACGAAAAGGTAAATTGTATAATAGGAAAGTCAGGATGTGGAAAAAGCACTTTATTAAACATAATAGCAGGACTCACCCAGATACAAAATGGAGAGATAAGTGGAATATCATTAAGCGATATAAGTTATGTATTTCAAGAAGATAGATTAATAGAGTGGCTTACTGTTAGAGAAAACTTGGAACTTGCGTTAAAGAAATATTTTGACAATTCCATTCTGCAGGTGAAAATTGATGATGTTTTAAAATTAGTAGGTATTTACGATATAAAAAACAAATATCCAAGTGCACTAAGTGGAGGAATGAAGCAACGAGTTAATATAGCAAGAGCATTTGGAAAACCATCAAAACTAATTCTAATGGATGAACCATTTAAATCTTTAGATTATAAATTAAAATATACTATAATAGATGAATTTAAGAATTTGCTTAATAAAGAAAAAAGAATGGTTATTTTAGTTACTCATGATTTAGATGAGGCAATATATTTCCAAGGAAATATAATAGTATTTAGCAATAAGCCAGTGCGAATAAAAGGAATATTTAATAAAAATTTAAATAAATGCAAGAATGAAATTCTAGAAATTATGTAGGTACCCAATGTGAAAATCATACTTATGCGTATAATCCACCGAAATAAGGTGGTATGCATTTGTTCCAGTTACTGAAGATCCCACAAAAGCATGCCCCCTTATTTCTACTTTGGGATATATATGCAAGGTATAAGAGTAACTTGTAATTTCGTATCTATATAGATAGCTAAACTAAAAATCGTACTTATGTGTATACCTCGCCGAAATGAAGGTCATTCATTTGTTCAGGTTACGTGAGGATTTAGCTGTGAGAAGAATGAAACTCGACTCGCTACGTTCGCTGAGTAAGTTCGAATATCCAAATGCAAGATTTGGATTCTCACTCAATAGCAGAAGTTGTACCCAAAATGCTAGCCTCAAAGTCAAGCGCTCACAGAGAAAGTTCGAAGAACGAAATGTAAAATTTCGATTCTCACTTTTTGAACAAGCATTTTGGAACAACTTCTACTAAAGAAATATCGACAGCTAAATCCGAAATAGTAACACTTCCACAAAAGCATGACCTTCATTTCTAGTTTGGGTATATTTTCATCAGATAAATATAACTTATACATCGAAAATTATTAGGTGATACTTAGGTTTATTAAGATGAATAAGTGCAACTTTGCACATGTGTATATAGAGTCCTGTAATTAGAACTTAAATATTCATAAAAGTATATTTGTTATTATCACCAATATGTCTTAAGTATAGTTAAATTTTTGAATATAGACCCTGTGAAATCCTCAAAACAAAGATCTAATGGGTATAATCAGCTCAAAGTAGATCCATATTTATTCAATAGGACTAATAAAGTTTCACAAAAATATATCAAATTTATCTGATTAGATATATTCCTAAGTAGAGTAAATATTTAATATAATAACAAGTATAAATATTACCGTGAACCTCCGTATCTAGAACTTTTAGCTATATATACAAATTTTACTTCCAACTACAATAAATAAAAAGCTTGCAAGTATAAAGCTAGAGATGCTTAGAAATTTTTTATTAGCATTTAACAAATTAATTCCAAGAAAAGTATCGCAGAAAGCTAAACAAATAAAAATTAAAGGAAAAAAGTTATTTGGATCTGATTTACTCATTATTATATTTAACGAAAACAGGGGTAAGAGTATTGCTAAGCTTAAATTAAGAATACAAAAAGTTTTTTTTATCAAATTCATTCACCACCATACAATTGTAAAATTATGTATCTTAATTTAATTATATACAAGCTATGTAGATTTTATTCCTTAGACAAATGAAAAAATAAAAACCAAAAGGTGTACGCACGTTTTGGAAATGTGTATCAAAAGGAGGGGTTTGAATGATAAAGAAATTTATTTCATTTTACAAACCATATAAATTATTATTTACTTTAGATTTAGTAGTAGCATTTATCGCATCTTTATGCGATTTAGTATATCCTATGATGACAAGGCAACTTGTCAATGATTCAATTCCTAATAAAGATTTAAGATTGATTATTATTTTTGCAATAACATTACTTATAATTTTTATAATCAAAGCTGCGTGTGGATATTTTATGCAGTATTGGGGGCATGTTGTAGGTGTTAGAATGCAAGGGGATATGCGAAGACATATATTTAGGCATCTTCAAAAATTGCCAAATAGATTTTTTGACAATAACAAGACAGGGGATATAATGTCTAGAATTATTAATGATTTAATGGACATTTCTGAGCTTGCTCATCATGGGCCAGAAGATTTATTTATATCGATTGTTATGCTTATAGGTTCATTTGCAATATTATGTACAATTAATATACCTCTTACAATATTAATTTTTGCATTTATACCTTTTATAGTATGGTTTACTTTGCATCAAAGAAAGAGAATGAATAAAGCATTTTTGGAAACTAAAGTAGAAACAGGAGTTGTTAATGCAAGTCTTGAAAATAGTATTTCAGGAATAAAAATATCGAAGGCATTTGTAAGTCATGTGTCTGAAGAAGAAAAATTTGAAAAGGGTAATGCAAAATTTATTACTGCTAGAGAGAAAGCTTATAAAGTGATGGCTGAGTATTCTTCAGGTTCTGGATTTGGAATAGATATATTAAATTATGTAGGGTTAATAGGCGGTGGTGTATTTACACTGATTGGATTTATAAGTGTTGGTGACTTTTTAGCATATATGCTATTTATAAAGTTATTTACTGAACCAATAAAAAAGCTAATTAATTTTATGGAACAATTTCAAAATGGAATTACAGGTTTCCAAAGATATTTAGAAATAATGGGTGAAGATAAAGAAAAAGATAAAGAAAATGCAATTGACCTTAAAAATGTAGAAGGAGAAATAGAATTTAAAAATGTAGATTTCAGTTATGAAGGGAAAAATGTTTTAAAGGATATTTCTGTTAAAATAAGTAAAGGGAAAATGTTAGCTCTAGTTGGAGAATCTGGTGGAGGCAAAACGACTTTTTGTAATCTTATTCCTAGGTTTTATGAACTAGAAAGAGGAGATATTTTAATTGATGATAAAAGTATTTATGATATTAAATTAGAATCACTTAGAGAAAATATCGGAATAGTTCAACAGGAAGTATTTTTATTTACAGGAACCATTAGAGATAATATATTATATGGTAAGATAGATGCAACTGAAGAAGAACTACTAAGAGCCACTAAAATGGCTAATATTGATGAATTTATAAATACTTTACCAGAAGGATATGATACTTATATTGGTGAAAGAGGCGTAAAATTATCAGGAGGACAAAAACAACGTATTTCTATTGCAAGAGTTTTTCTTAAAAATCCACCAATACTCATATTGGATGAAGCAACTTCAGCTTTAGACAATGCAACTGAACGTATAATTCAAGAATCATTAGAAAAACTATGTTCAGGAAGAACAACAATAGTAGTAGCACATAGGTTATCTACTATTAAAAATGCAGATGAAATTATTGTTCTTGGTAAGGAAGGAATAATAGAACAAGGTACTCATGAAAAACTAATGGAGAAACAAGGCGAATATAGTAAATTACATAAGTTGGCAACCATATAAGACTCGTAATTATGCTTATAGTCCACCGAAATAAGGGGGCATGCATTTGTTCCAGTTACTGAAGATTTTGATGGGTGATTCTAAGATCACAAGTTGTACCCAAAAGCATGCCCCCTTATTTCTACTTTGGGATATATATGCAAAGTAGAAGTTATGATATGCTTGGCATTATATTCAATAGTTACTACACTTATGTATATATCTAAACAGAGAAATATGTATCTAAATTCAGCATGGAGTCTGAATAAATTTAGTTTTTAATTTGGTATATAAATATAGATAGCTATAGTAGAATATTTAATTTATTCCAAGAAAATTTTTAAGCCAAGTTATATATAGATAACTTGGCTTAAAAATTGAAAATCATTAGGTTAGTTATATATATATATATATATATATATACGTACCTTTTAAGTTATACTTATACTATGCAAATATACTAAAACTAGAAATGAAGGTCATGCTTTTGTGGAAGTGTTACTATTTCGGATTTAGCTGTAGATATTTCTTTAGTAGAAGTTGTTCCATTTTTGCTTGTCCTGAGCTTGCCTCAGGAACATGCAGAAATGGGTGCAACTTCTGCTATTAGAAATTCACAGCTAAATCCTCACGTAACCTGAACAAATGCATGACCTTCATTTCGGGGGATTATCTGCATAAGTACGATTTTCACTGAGGGTGTCTATAACTTAAAATTACCTTTTCAAGGTATTAAGCAATTCAACTTTTTTGTATATAGTAGAAACATCAACGTTAACTTCCATAGCTTCACTGAGTTTATTAAGCAATTCAGTTTCAGCAATATTTTTGTCAGAATCAGAATGGTTTGAGTTGTTGTTAATAAATTTTGACTGAACTAATCTTAAATTTTCTTCACTTTTTAATCTTAACTTATTCTCTAATTCATTTGAGAAAGTTGTTGAATTATCATTTGATGAATTGTGTGGAGTAGTTGAGTGTAAAGTATCTTCAAAGGAATCAGAAGGATTTTTCTTTTTACGCGGTGGAACAGGTGGTTTAGTATAAGGTCTTTTGCTTATTCTGTTATCAACAGTAGAACCATTTACACTGTTCACAACATAGTGGCTGTCAGAGATTATTCTATTATCATACATAAATACCCCTCCTTTAAATAGAGAACCAAAATCCATGATTTGGTGTGAATCGCTTACTGAGCGAACGAATGTGAGTCGAGTTTCCTTAAGTAGATAAGTGAGAGTCCAAAAAGTGAAAATTGAAATTTTACATTTCATTCTTCGAACTTTCTCCTTGGAGCTTTCACATTTGGTTCCTCGAACTTAGTTAACTTGTGTATACAAGTTAATTTCCTTGAACACATGATTTGGTGTGAATCAGTTAAGCAGGCATCTCGAATCTATGATTTGATGATGGTCGCTTACTCTGTGAGTACTCAACGAACGAATGTGAGTCGAGTTTCCTTTAAGTAGAGAACCAAAATCTGTGATTTTGTGTGAATCACTTATTCAGCGAATGAATGTGAGTCGAGTTTCCTTTATAATAAAAAACTGTGCTTAGAATTATTATGTTATTTATATATTCGTATGATTTATAGAGAAGTTTACCATATATAAAATAAATATTGTTTATATATATTTATATGTAATATAAAAATGGGGTAGAATCATTTTTAACAAATGACTCTACCCTATTTTTATTAATTTGTATTTATTATTCTACTTCGTACATCCAACCTTCAGGTGCTTCAACATCGCCAAGTTGAATTCCATAAAGGGTATCATATAATTTTTTAATTACTGGACCAACTTCAGTTTCGCTATGGAATACATGTCTTGTACCTTTATAATCAATAGCACCAATTGGAGTTATTACAGCAGCAGTACCACATGCTCCAGCTTCTGCAAATTCATCTAAATTATCAACAAAAACATCTCTTTCATAAACTGGCATTTTTAAATAATGTTCAGCAAGATAAAGTAAAGAATATTTTGTTATACTTGGTAAAATTGAAGATGAGTTAGGTGTTACGAATTCACCTTTTTTAGTTATTCCAATGAAGTTTGCTGCTCCAACTTCATCAATTTTTGTATGAGTAGCAGGATCTAAGTAAATACAATCGGCATATCCACCTTCTGCAGCCTTTTTATGAGATTGCAGTGATGCAGCATAGTTACCACCAACTTTTTGTTTACCAGTACCATGAGGAGCGGCTCTATCAAATTCCTCTTCAACAATAAAATTACATGGTTTTAAACCACCTGAAAAATAAGGACCTACTGGCATACAGAATATTGTAAATATATATTCTGATGCAGGTTTTACACCAATATTATCTCCAACGCCCATAATAACAGGTCTAATATATAAAGTAGCACCAGTGCCATATGGTGGCACATACTTTTCATTGGCTTTTACAACTTGTTTAACAGCATCAATAAATTTTTCTTCAGGAATATTTGGCATAAGTAATTTATCACAACTTTCATTCATACGAGCCGCATTTCTGTCAGGTCTAAATAATTGGATTTTACCTTCCTTTG
Organism: Clostridium beijerinckii; assembly: GCA_003129525.1. Classification (NCBI taxonomy): domain Bacteria; kingdom Bacillati; phylum Bacillota; class Clostridia; order Eubacteriales; family Clostridiaceae; genus Clostridium; species Clostridium beijerinckii. Next base: position 2,104,520 of record CP029329.1, read on the forward strand.
TTGTATATGCCTTAAGTCCTTCGAAAGAACTTTGACCATAGTGAAGAACAGTAGAAGCTTCACTCATATGAAGAGTATTATCTTCAGTAAGTTTTCCGTCATCCCATTTCCCATCTTTCCAAACTGAAATATAACGAAGATCTGTTTTTATATAAGAAAATCCTAATTTACCCCAGTCGATATCAGCTTTTTTCCCCATTTTCCATTCCTCCATATCTATCTAGGCTCAAAAACATATGTAGAAAATAACAAGTCAAAATACTAGTTTATTTTTTCTTAAGACAAGGTACCCCTTGAGGTCACTAGGTGCCCCTTGAGGTCATAAGTTCAACTAAATTCATCTGGAATATAAAATTCCACCTGAAAAGTTTCACTTCATATCATATGTTTTATTACCATTGTTTATTTAATAACATCTATTGTAGCACTACTTTGAAAAGAATTCTACAATTCATCATCAAAAGTGTAATTTTATTAATAAATCATTAAGTATTTAAAATAAAAAACAAATAATTAATAATAAGTACTAAGCAATTATCACAAATTAATAGTTGGAGAAATTGCTTAGTAAAAGATTAAAAGTAATTATATGCAAAATATACAGGGTATTGATGTATATTTAACTTGCTATTTTTTGATATATCTAAATTTACTTCCAACAAGGTTCAGCATCAGAAGGCATTCTGAAATCTCCTCTAGGACTTAAAGAAATACTTCCAACCTTTGGTCCATCAGGAAGAGCACTTCTCTTAAATTGTTGAGTGAAGAATCTAAACATAAATTTATCTAACCATTTTTCTATTTCTTCCTCAGAATAATCATCTTTAAAAGCAATTTTAGCTAAGAAAAATATTCTTTCTTTTATAGAACCATGTTTTATAAAATGATATAAGAAGAAATCATGAAGTTCATAAGGGCCAACAATATCTTCTGTCTTTTGGGCTATCTCCCCATTTTTATCTTTAGGCAATAATTCGGGACTAACAGGGGTATCTAATATATCCATAAGTGTATCGCGTACAACTTCAGTAGACTCGTTTTCAGCTACATATTTTACTAAATATCTAACTAGAGTCTTAGGTATAGAAGGATTTACAGAATACATTGACATATGGTCTCCATTATAAGTACACCAACCTAGAGCAAGCTCTGACAAATCACCGGTTCCTATTAAAAGCCCATTTTCTTTATTAGCAAGATCCATTAATATTTGAGTTCTTTCTCTTGCTTGAACATTTTCATAAGTAACATCATGAATATTTTTATCATGACCAATATCTTCGAAATGTTGAAGACAAGCTTTGACTATATTTATTTCCCTAAGGTCTGTTCCAAGTTCTTTGCATAAATCAATGGCATTATTATAAGTTCTATCAGTTGTACCAAAACCAGGCATAGTAATAGTCACTATATTCTTTTTATCTAAATTAAGTAATTCAAATGTTTTAACTATTACTAGTAATGCTAATGTTGAATCCAACCCACCTGAAATTCCAATCACTGCTTTTTTTGATTTAGTATGTTCTAATCTCTTAGCGAGGCTTGCTGATTGTATATTGAATATTTCTTTACATCTTAGTTCTCTTTCTCTTTCGAAAGAAGGAACAAATGGATGTTTATCTATATATCTATCAAAATTTTTAATAGAAGTATCACTAAATTCAAAGTTAATTAGAGTAGGTTTTTTATTTATAGATTTAGATGAATCTCTAAAACTAAGATTTTTCATTCTTTCAGCTTTTAGTTTAAAAACATCAACTACAGAAGATATTACTTCATTATCTCGTTGGAATCTATTGTTTTCTTTCAATAGTGAACCATTTTCACTTATTAGTAAATGACCACTAAATAATACATCAGTAGTAGATTCATGAACTCCAGCTGAAGAATATATGTAGCTACACATTGTTCTAGCACTTTGATTTGAGATAAGACTTTTTCTATAATCCATCTTACTTACGAGTTCGTTTGATGCTGAAAGATTTCCAATTATATGAGCACCCATAAGAGAAAGATAAGAACTAGGTGGAATTGTTACCCATAAATCTTCACAAATTTCAACTCCGAAATTAGCAATGTTAGATGAAAAAATTAAATTTGTACCAAAAGGCACATCTTTTTGAAAAGGTAAGTCTATGATTTCATTTTCTATAGAAAGTCCTTCACTAAACCATCTTTTTTCATAAAATTCACTGTAATTTGGAAGATATGATTTGGGAACTATGCCTAAAACACTTCCTTTAAATAATAAAAAGGCACCATTATATAAAACACTGCCAGAAATAAGTGGCGCACCAACTGCAATTAAAATATCACTATCTCTAGTAGCATTTAAGATTTGATTAATACCATCTAAAGATTTATTTATTAAATATTCTTGTAAAAATAAATCCCCACAAGTATAAGACGTAATGCAGAGTTCAGGGAAAACTATAAATTTATTTCCCTTATCCCTAGCATCATTTATGCATAGTAGAATATTTTCAACATTATAGTCAACATCAGCAACCCTAGTTTTAGGACAAGCAGAAGCAACTTTAATAAAATCCATGTGATCACTCCTTATAATAAGATTTCATGTGAGTTTCTTTAGTAGGTTATATAGGTACAATATGGAACATTACAATAATTAAATGTTTTATAAATATATTTTAATATGTCTTAATAAGCAAAAATATATCCTAATTATTATAAACTAAATATAAATGAAATCAAAGTGGGACAAAAGTGGTATAAAATAACTTATATAAAAGTAAATAATACCTTGATAAATAATTAGAGATGTTGTATAATAAAACTATGAGTTATAGCACTTTTATAATTAAGAGGAAATATATATACTAAAAGTAGAAAAAATCAGTATGATAATAATAAAGGGGGAGATTAGATGGGAGGAGCAATATTTTGGTTAATTATTGCAATTTTTGCATTTGCAATAGATATTTTAACTAGTAATTTTTGTTTCATGTTGTTTTCAATTGGAGCTATTGTAGCTGCAATATGTGGAGCTTTGGGTATACCGTTTATGACTCAAATAATAATTTTTTCAATAATAAGTATAATATCATTATCAATTGGCTATCCGTGGTTAAAGAAAAAATATAAGAATATGCATAAAAATACACCACTTATGGAAGAAACGTATATTGGCAAAATTATAGAGAGTGAAAAACAGATTATTAGCAAAGCTCAAGTTAAAGTTAATGGAGAATATTGGACTGTAATAAATGAAGGAGATGTGATTAATGTTGGTGAAAAGTTTATAATTACAGGAATTCAAGGTATAAAATTAAAAATAAAAAAAGTATAGGGGGATTAGAAAATGACTTTAATAATAGTTTTAGGCGTAATATTATTATTGGCTTTGGCAATAGTATTAGCATCGATAAAAATTGTAAATACAGGTTATTTATGTGTTGTAGAAAGATTTGGACAATTTGACAAGGTATTAGAGCCTGGCTGGCATTTTATAATACCATTTGTAGATTTTGTTAGAAAAAGAGTTTCAACAAAACAACAAATATTAGATGTTCAACCACAATCAGTGATAACAAAGGACAATGTTAAAATTTTAGTAGATAATGTTATCTTCTATAAATTATTAAATGCAAGAGATGCAGTGTATAACATAGAAGATTATAAATCGGGTATAGTATATTCAGCTACAACAAATATGAGAAATATACTTGGTAATATGACATTAGATGAAATTTTATCAGGAAGAGATTCTATAAACCAAGATCTTTTAAGTATTATTGATGAAGTTACTGATGCATATGGTATAAAAATACTTTCAGTAGAAATTAAAAATATAGTTCCACCAGATGAAATTCAACAAGCTATGGAAAAACAAATGAGAGCTGAAAGAGATAAGAGAGCTATGATTCTTCAAGCAGAAGGTTTAAGACAATCTCAAATAGAAAAAGCAGAAGGAGAAAAACAAGCTAAAATATTATCAGCAGAGGCAGAGAAACAAGCTAATATAAGAAGAGCAGAAGGTTTAAAAGAATCTCAATTATTAGAAGCAGAAGGTAAAGCAAATGCTATAGAACAAATAGCTATTGCAGAATCAGAAGCTATTAGAAAAGTAAATAAAGCTATTATTGAATCAGGTACAAATGAAACTGTTATAGCTTTAAAACAAGTTGAGGCTCTTGTAGAAATGTCTAAGAATCCAGCTAATAAGCTTATATTACCAAATGAAACCCTATCATCTCTTGGAAGTATAGCTGCAATTGGAGAAATGATTAAGGGAAACAAATAATATAATATTGAAATTGGAGGGAACAGGGTGACTTGTTCTCTCTAATTTTTTAAAAGTAATGTTTAACATACTGGTTTTTATGGAATAAATATATTATATAAGATACAATATTACAAAAGAAACTCGACTATATGCACTTACTAAGTAAGTTTAAAGGGCAAAATGTAAAATGGACTTGGTATTTATAAAATATACCTAAGCAGTGGAGGGTAATATAAAGAAATATGAAAGATAAAGATTTTAAAGAAGAAAGAGTTATACTTAATCAAAAAAATAAGTTAATAAAAATGGAAAATAAGATTTTGAACAAAAAGGAAAATATTTATATAAAAAATAAGATATTGCCAATAAGAGAAAAACTAGAAGAAAAGATTCCGGCTAAGATGATGGATACATTTCAAAAAGCTTTTGAAAAAGGATTTTATTATGTTTTTGAAAAAGGAACTGGAATAATAGAAAAGAGTTATAATTCAGAGAAATTAAGAAATGAAGCTGATATAAATGAATATATATTATCTAAGCAAATAAATAATAAAAATATAAATAGAATAGATAAAAATGTAAGAAAAAGTGCATTTATAAACAAAGGTATAACAACTATAGAGGGAATAGGATTCGGAGCATTGGGAATAGGGCTTCCAGATATACCAGTTTTTATAGGGATAATCTTAAAAACTGTATACGAAATTTGTTTAAGTTATGGTTTTAATTATGATTCAGAAGAAGAGAGAGTTTTTATTTTAAATATAATTTGTGCAAGCGCAAATAAAACACCAGAAAGAATTATATATTCTAATGAAGCAGATAGAATTGGATATAATATTGATAAGAATTTTCAGAGTATAGTAGACATGAATAAGATGGTAGAAGTAACTTCTATAAACCTATCTCAAAATATAATTTTATCTAAAGTTATACAAGGGGTTCCTATTATTGGTGTATATGGTGGTATTTCAAATTACATCTTAATAAGAGATATAAGCGAAATAGCAAGTATAAAGTATAAAAAGAGAATGTTATCTAAATTGTAATATAAAAAAGGAAATGAAGAAACATTATTTTGTTAACCATTGAGCATTTATAATTGATAATTAATCACAAAGCATAAGTATGATTTACAATGTAGGTATCTATATGCGGTTGAAATGATGATGAAAAAGTATTAATATATACTATACAGTATAAAAAAGATAATCTGGGGTGAAAAGATGAAGAAGAAAAATATAATAATTTTAATACTATGTAGTATAATGTCTTTTTCTTTAATTGGTTGTAACATTAAAGATGATTATATAATTGAAACAAAAACAAATACTGATGAAAAGCCATCAGGAGACAAGGTGAACGAAGTGTTTGATTCTGAAAAAATGACAGAGTTAATGGATAAATTAAAAACTACACCTAAAGAAGTTTCAGATAAATTAGATGAAGTTGACAGTGATACAACAAGAACCATTAGAGAATTAAATGATAAAGCTGATGAATTGACTGATGCCTTAAATAATGCTGATTTTCAAGGTAAAAGTGAAGATATAAAGAAGCAATTTGATGATATATCAGATAAATTGGATGAATTAAAAAATAATGTTGATGATGTAAAAGATAGAGCAGATACAATTAAAAATCCTATTGATGAAACTCAAGTTACAGATACTATAGATGAATTTACTTCACATATAGATAACTTACAAAGAGCCTTGGATAGAGCAACTTCAACTAAATAAATGATAAATGGTAAAATATCAATGTTCAATAATTGACCATTGATATTTTTTTGTATACCCAAATTTGGTAATCAAAAAATACTTGATTTCTTTGCTTTAGTATGATAAAGTGATAAATAGAGAAAAGCATTTTTAGGAGGAGATAATTTATGAAAATTAATACTTTAATAAAGAAAATAACGATAGTTGCTATTATAGCTACGCTAGGAACAAGTTTAGTTGCATGTACAGGAACTACTCAAAATAAAGCTTCAGAAACAAAGACTACAGGAAGCACATTAGATAAAGATGAATTAGTAGTAGGTTTAGATGATACTTTTGTTCCAATGGGATTTAAAGATGAAAGTGGAAAAATAGTTGGATTTGATGTAGAACTAGCAGATGCAGTTGCTAAAAAACTTAATAAAAAAATTAAATTCCAATCAATTGACTGGAGTATGAAAGAAACAGAATTAGCTAATGGAAATATAGATTTAATATGGAATGGATATTCAATTACTGATGAAAGAAAACAAAAAGTTGAATTTTCAAAACCGTACTTAAATAACACTCAAGTTATAGTAACATTAGCAGATTCCAATATAAAATCTAAAGCTGATTTAGCAGGGAAAAAAGTTGGTGCTCAAACTGGATCTACTGCAGTTGATGCTGTAGAAGAAGATGGAGACACAATAAAGGGTTTTGATGGCGGTAATCTTGTTACATTTGAAGATAATAATTCTGCATTAATGGATTTAGAAGCAAAAAGATTAGATGCTATTGTTGTAGATGAAATTTTAGCTAGATATTATATGAAAGCAAGAGGAACAGAAAAATATAAAATCCTAGATGAAAATTTCGGTAAAGAACAATATGGAGTAGGAATTAGAAAAGGTGATACTAAATTTGTAGATGCTTTTAATAAAGCATTAGATGAAGCAATTGCTGATAAAACTGCTGGAGAAATATCTAAGAAGTGGTTTGAAGATGATATAATTGTTAAATAAGATAGTTAAATTACTTAAATTTAGGCATATAAAATAAAATGACAAGTCAAAGATGCGATGTATATTTTGCATCAGATAAAATATAGTAGCATATTGACTTGCTGTTTTTAAAATTCTTAATAGATAGAATATTTGAAGTTTTTAATGGAATTTTGAATATTCATAATATGGAAACTACAAAGAGGAGGAAATGACCTTGACTTATATTTTAGAAATAATGCCTCAAGTATTAGAGGGGCTTAAAGTCACATTAGAAATTTTTGCATTAACATTAATATTATCTATTCCACTGGGAATAGTAGTTGCTGTGATGAGAACATCTAAATTGCTAATAATAAGACAAATAAGTGGGATATATGTTCTTATAATGAGAGGTACTCCTTTATTGCTACAGATTATTATAATCTTTTTTGGATTGCCTATAGTTGGTATAACTTTTGATAGGTTTCCAGCTGCAATTTTAGCATTTACTTTGAATTACGGCGCTTACTTTGGGGAAATATTTAGATCGGGAATAATGTCTATTGATGATGGACAAGTTGAAGGAGCTCAAGTTTTAGGTTTAAGCTCAAAAAATATATTTTTTAGAATTATACTTCCACAAGCATTTAAAAGAGTTATTCCACCAGTTGCAAATGAAATAACAACTTTAGTGAAGGATACTTCTTTGGTTTATGTATTGGGATTAGATGAAATGCTAAAGATAGGAAAAATGGCTGCAAATAGAGATGTTTCATTAATGCCACTTTTAATAGTTGGAGTTGTATACTTAATAGTAATAGCAATTCTTAGCCAAGTATTAAAGAAAATTGAAGAAAAATATGACTATTATAAGTAAGCACATTAAAAAATAGTGGATTAGTACACTTGCGTAGTTGATCTGTTATGTTATTTATTTTATGTGATTAGTGTGGAGGAATGTATATGCTTAAAGTTAACAATATAAAAAAGAAATTTGGGGATACAGAAGTCTTAAAAGGTGTTAATCTTGAAATAAAACAAGGTGAAATATTAGTTGTTGTAGGTCATTCAGGTGGTGGAAAAACTACATTACTTAGATGTGTAAATGCATTAGAACACTGTGATGAAGGCGACATAGAAGTAAACGGAAAAATTCTATGCAAGGATGGAAAGTATGTAGAGAAAAAAAGTCTCAAAGAAATAAGAAAAGACATAGGACTAGTATTTCAAAATTTTAACTTGTTTCCACATATGACTGTTTTAGAGAATTTAATAGAAGCACCTCAAAGAGTATTTGGATGGACAAAGGAAGAAGCAATTAAAAAGGCGGAAGAAACTCTTGGATTTTTAGATTTATTAGAAAAAAAGGATAATTATCCTTTTGAATTATCTGGTGGACAAAAGCAAAGAGTTGCTATTGGTAGAGCACTAGTGTTAGAACCTAAAATAATGTGTTTTGATGAACCAACTTCTGCATTAGACCCAGGACTCACTGGAGAAGTTGCAAATTTAATAAAGAGTTTAAGTGTAAAAGGTATGAGCATGATGATTATAACTCATGATATGGATTTTGCTAAAAAAGTAGCGGATAGAATAGTTTCTATGAATGCAGGAAAACTTCAAGATGGTTTGATTTTTGAAGATTAGGCATTTGAAGTCTTTTGAATTATAACTGTTTATTCTTAAACATTAGAAAACTGTTTCTCCTTCCTTATTTGGAATAATTTATGTTGAAATTTAAGAGGAAATATGGTAATGTAAAGGAGTAACATAATTCAAGATTTAATCAATACTGTACATTCGCCTCTGTTTCAGAGATTGGGTCAAGTATCGGGTTATATCTTTGAAAAAAAAGGGAGGATTTTATAATGGATGATAGAACTCTAGTATGCAAAGATTGTGGAAAGGAATTTATTTTCACAGCAGGAGAACAAGAATTTTACAAGGAAAAAGGATTTGAAAATGATCCTGTTAGATGTCCTGATTGTAGAAGAGCTAGAAAGCAAGAAAGAAACAATAGAAATTACGACAGATAGTAACCTAGAAGGTCATAAGATTAATCTTATGGCCTTTTCTTTTTATATAAAGTGAAACTTGGTTCAGGTGGGGTTTGATCCCCATCTGAATCTTAGTTGAACTTATACCCACAAGGGGCACCTCGTCCAGGAGCGTGCAGCCGTTATCTCCCAGTTAAGCAGAGAACCTAAATCTATGATTTAGTGTGAATCGCTTACTCCTCTGACTTTAGGAAGAGGAGTTTCATATAGAGGGCGTCTTACGGATGCTAGCTATCGGAAAAAAGAAAACTTTTCAGTTTTAAATATTTTATTTTACCGTTTATTGGTATTGTACTTGGCGTTTCGGGAAAGATATTCAGTATATATAAATATTAGTTGAATTCATTGATTTGAACATATAAGAAGTTTTACATAATTACATATTCGCAAAACACGAATTATAAAAGAAAAATATACATATAAAATCCGGGAATATATGAAATAAATGAAAAAATAACACGATATGAGTTGACATCATACGTGTTAAGTGATAATCTTAAGGTATCGATACGAAAGTTAACGGGGTGTTGTCAAAAAACATTCGCCATTGCAAAAAAAGTAGTGATTAAGCTAAAACTCATAATATTTTTTTGGAGGAATTAAGATGTTAGATATTAGAAGCGTATTCGTTGAAAAGAAAAATGGATTTAATGTAGAGGCTCAAAGTTTGTTAAATGATTTTAAAGATAACTTAGGAGTAGCTGGATTAGAAAATGTAAGACTTGTTAATAAATATATTATTTCAGATATATCTCAAGAATATTACAATAAGGCATTACATACAATTTTTTCTGAAGCAACTGTAGATGTAGTTTATGAAGCAGAATTACCAATTAAGGAAGGTGAAGTAGCTTTCGGCGTAGAATTTTTACCTGGTCAATATGATCAAAGGGCAGATTCAGCTTCTGAGTGTTTAGCTCTTTTAACAGCAGAAGATAAGGTGGAAATTAAAAGTGCTAAAATAGTTATATTAAAAGGAAACCTCTCACAAAAAGATATTGAAAAAATTAAAAATTATTATATAAATCCAGTGGATTCACGAGAAGTTGATATAAATAATAAAGATTTATCAACACTTTCAAACATACCTAAAGATGTTCAAATCTTAGATAAATTTACCCAAAAGACTTTAGAACAATTAAAAGAATTCCATAGTGAACAAGGTTTAGCTATGAGTACTTCCGATCTTGTTATGATCCAAGATTACTTTAAAGAAGAGAAGAGAGAACCAAGTATAACTGAAATTAAGGTTATAGATACATATTGGTCAGATCACTGTAGACATACAACATTTTCTACAATATTAGAAGATGTACAAATTGAAGATAACAAGTATACAAATCCTATAAAAGCAAGTTATGAAGGATATATAAAATCAAGAGAATATGTTTATGGGGAAAAAGAGAAAAACAAAACTCTTATGGACATGGCTGTAATTGCAATGAAGGAACTTAGAAAAAGAGGTAAACTTGAAGATTTAGATATTTCTGAAGAAATAAATGCTTGTTCAATTAATGTAAAAATTGAAACAGACAAAGGCATGGAAGACTATTTAGTAATGTTTAAAAATGAAACACATAATCATCCAACAGAAATTGAACCTTTTGGTGGCGCAGCAACTTGTCTCGGAGGAGCTATTAGAGATCCACTTTCAGGAAGAACTTATGTATATCAAGCAATGAGAGTTACAGGAGCAGCAGATCCAACAGTTGCAATTGAAGATACATTAGAAGGTAAACTTCCTCAAAGAAAGATAGTACTCGGAGCAGCACACGGATATAGTTCATATGGAAATCAAATTGGTCTTGCAACAGGTCAAGTTGAAGAAGTATATCATCCAAATTATGCAGCTAAAAGAATGGAAGTTGGAGCAGTTATTGCAGCAGCTCCAAAAGAAAATGTAGTAAGAGAAGAGCCTAAGCTAGGTGATGTAATAATTTTACTAGGTGGAAGAACAGGTAGAGATGGTGTTGGTGGAGCTACAGGTTCATCTAAGGAACATACAGTAGATTCAATTAACGAATGTGGAGCAGAAGTTCAAAAGGGAAATGCACCTACTGAAAGAAAAATTCAAAGATTATTTAGAAATTCAAAAGTAGCAAAAATGATTAAGAGATGTAATGACTTTGGTGCTGGTGGAGTTTCAGTGGCAATCGGAGAACTTTGCAGAGGGTTAGATATAGATTTAGATAAGGTTCCTAAGAAATATGATGGATTAGATGGAACAGAACTTGCAGTTTCAGAATCACAAGAAAGAATGGCAGTTGTGGTAACAAAAGAAAATGCAGACGAGTTTATAAGACTTTGTAATGAAGAAAATTTAGAAGCTAATTTAGTAGCTAATGTTACTGATACAGATAGACTCAGATTATTCTGGAGAGGGAAACAAATTGTTGATTTAAAGAGAACCTTCTTAGATACAAATGGAGCTACTCAAAGAACAAATGTTACAGTTAAAGCACCTAAAGAATATCCATATACAATAGCAGATATAAATGTTAAAGAAGAATGGATAAATAACTTAAAGAAATTAAATGTATCATCTAAACAAGGATTATCAGAAAGATTTGATGCAACAATTGGTGGAGGAACAGTGCTTATGCCATTTGGTGGTAAATATGCAAAAACTCCAGCAGAAGGTATGGCAGCTAAAATTCCAGTACTTCATGGAGAAAGCAAAGATGCTACATTAATGACATTTGGATTTAATCCAGAACTAGGAACTTGGAGTCCATATCATATGGCATATTATTCAGTAATTGAAAGTTTAACAAAACTTGCAGCTATGGGTGGCGATTACAGACGTGCCAGATTAACATTCCAAGAATACTTTGAAAGATTAGGGAGTGAAGCTTCAAGATGGGGAAAACCATTTGCAGCATTGCTTGGTGCATATAACGCACAAATGGCATTTGAAATTCCAGCAATTGGTGGTAAAGATTCAATGTCAGGAAGTTTTGGAGATTTAGATGTACCTCCAACACTAGTATCTTTCGCAGTTGGAGTTGAAAAAGCTAAAAATGTAATATCACCAGAATTTAAAGGAGTAGGATCAAGTTTAGTTTTACTTGAAACTGAAAAATTGGAAGATGGAACTATAAATATAGATAGGCTTAAGAAAAATTTAGATGTTCTTTATACATTAATACAAGATAAAAAAGTAATTTCTGCATCTGCTATTAAATTTGGCGGAGTTTCAGAAGCTCTTACTAAAATGACACTTGGAAATAGAATTGGAGTTGAATTTGAGAGTTTAACTAAAAATGAATTATTTGCTTTCAACTATGGAACTATAATATTGGAAGTTAAAAAGGGTATTAATATAGAAGAAGAATTTAAAAATTGTCTTTACAAAATGGTTGGTAAGACAATAGATTCTGCAACTATAGTAAGTAAAGAATATGACTTAAACTTAAATGTTTGTGATTTAGAAAAAACATATGAGGAAAAATTAACTTCAGTATTTAAGATTAAAACTGCAGATGTTAATGAAAAAATTGAAACAGTTTTATATGATAATAAATCTGTACTTTCTCCTAAGTTTAAAATAGCTAAACCAAGAGTAGTAATTCCAGTGTTCCCAGGGAATAACTGTGAATATGATTGTGCTAGAGCCTTTGAAAAAGAAGGCGCAGAAGTAACTCAAGTTGTATTTAGAAATATCACTAAAGAAGCACTTACTGAATCAATAGATAGACTTGCAAAAGAAATAAGTAATTCTCAAATTCTTATGATTCCAGGAGGTTTCTCTGCAGGTGATGAACCAGATGGTTCAGGTAAGTTTATTGCAAATGCTCTTAGAAATGAAAAGATAATGAATAGCGTAATGGAATTACTTAAAAATAGAGATGGATTAGCTATAGGTATTTGTAACGGCTTCCAAGCATTAATCAAATTAGGATTAGTGCCATATGGAGAAATAGTAGATATAAAAGAAGATATGGCAACATTAACTTATAATAATATAAATAGACATATGTCCTCAATTATCACAACAAAAGTAGTTTCAAATAAATCACCTTGGTTTAATGAAGTTAATCTAGGAGATATGCACTCAGTTGCAATTTCACACGGTGAAGGAAGATTTGTTGCACCAGAAAGCTTAATTAAAGAATTAATTAAAAATGGCCAAGTTGCAACACAATATGTTGACTTTGATGGAAATGTATCATTGAATATGCCGTTTAATCCAAATGGTTCAATGTACGGAATTGAAGGTATAACAAGTCCAGATGGAAGAGTTCTAGGTAAGATGGCTCATAGTGAAAGAATTGGGTCAGATTTATATAGAAATATTCCAGGAGACTTTGATCAAAAGATTTTCAAAGCAGGCGTAAAATATTTTAAGTAGGGAACCCAAAAGTGAGAATCGAAATTTCATATTTCGTTCTTCGAACTTTCCCTGTGGGCATCTACGATTTGGTGTGAGTCACTTACTCAGCGAACGTATGTGAGTCGAGTTTCCTTTGAAAAAGATTTGATTATTAGAATATAAGAATATAACCATATATATTCTGAAGAATATATATTCTTCAGAATATGCTTGAAAAATGCGAGTTAAAAGTATATTTTGAAAAAATAGGAGGTCTTTATGCAAGTAGGTATATTTTTTGGAAGTAAGTCTGATACAGAAGTTATGAGAGGAGCTGCCAATGCTTTAAAAGAATTTGGAATAGAATATAAAGCATTTGTGCTTTCAGCTCATAGAGTACCAGAAAAATTAGAAGAAACGCTTCAAGAAATTGAAGCACAAGGATGTCAAGTTATAATTGCTGGAGCAGGTTTAGCTGCACATTTGCCAGGAGTTATAGCATCAAAGACAATACTTCCTGTAATAGGGGTTCCTGTTAAGGCAGCACTTGAAGGTGTAGATGCACTTTATTCTATAGTGCAAATGCCAAAATCAATTCCAGTTGCAACTGTTGGGATTAACAACAGCTACAATGCAGGAATGTTAGCAGTTCAAATGTTATCAGTTAATAATGAAGAATTAAAAAACAAATTAAAACAATTTAGAATAGATATGAAAAAAAAATTTATTGAGGACAATGCGGAAGGGGTAGAACTATAATGGAAAAATTAGAAATGTTATATGAGGGAAAAGCAAAGAAGATTTATGCAACAGAGAAGGCTGATGAAGTAATAGTATATTACAAGGATGATGCAACAGCATTTAATGGAGAAAAGAAAGGTCAAATTGAAGATAAAGGTGTTATGAATAACGAAATTACATCAATTTTATTTGAACTTTTAGAAAAAAAAGGTGTAAAGACTCATTTCATTAAAAAGCTTAACGAGAGAGAACAATTATGCAAAAAGGTTGAAATAGTACCACTTGAGGTAATAGTAAGAAATGTAGCAGCTGGTAGTATGGCTAAGAGATTAGGTCTTGAAGAAGGATTTAAACTTAAAACTACAGTATTTGAATTTTCTTACAAAGATGATGAACTAGGAGACCCATTAATAAATAGTTATCATGCTGTAGCAATCGGAGCAGCAACTTTTGAAGAAATAGATACACTTTTAGCTATGACAGCTAAAATAAATGATATATTAAAAGAAGTATTTGCAGCACAAAATATTAACTTAATTGACTTTAAAATTGAATTTGGTAGATGTCCTGATGGAACAATAGTTTTAGCTGATGAAATCTCACCAGATACTTGTAGATTCTGGGACGCAACTACAGGAGAAAAATTAGATAAAGATAGATTTAGAAGAGATTTAGGTAATGTTAAAGATGCTTATATTGAAATATTAAAGAGAATCTCCAAATAACAGTTAACTGAATAAAGGTGAAAGGGTTGTGTAAATGAGTAATCCAAATTTTGAATTAATAATGGATCCAAGCAATGATAAATTCAAGGATGAATGTGGAGTTTTTGGTGTTTATGCCAATAATCCTATAGATGTTGCATCTATGACTTATTATGGACTTTATGCTCTTCAACATAGAGGGCAAGAAAGTGCAGGAATAGCAGTTGCAGATGGAGAAAAAATTGACATACATAAAGGTTTAGGTCTAATTACAGAAGCATTTAAACAAGATGATTTAGAAAAATTAAAAGGTCATATAGCTATAGGCCATGTAAGATATTCAACTGCTGGAGGAAAAGGAATTGAAAATGCGCAGCCAATACTCGCTACATCAAAAATGGGGCCAATAGCTATGGCTCATAATGGAACTTTGGTAAATGCTGATGTAATAAAAGAATTGCTTGAAGATGGAGGACAAATTTTCCACACTTCAACAGATTCAGAAGTAATTGCTTGCCTTATAGCAAGAAGTGCTAAGAAAGGTCTTGCAAAAGCAGTAGTTGATGCCATGTCAGCAGTTAGAGGATCATTTGCATTAACTATTATGTCAAAGGATAAATTAATTGGAGCAAGAGATCCACACGGAATCAGACCACTTTCATTGGGGAAAATTGAAGAAGGTTATGTACTAACTTCAGAAAGTTGTGCTTTAGATGCAATAGGCGCTGAACTCATAAGAGATATAGAACCAGGGGAAATAGTTATAATAGATGAAGAAGGTATACATTCATATAGATATTCTGAAAATACTCAATGTCAAACTTGTGCTTTTGAATATATATATTTTGCTAGACCAGACTCAAGAATTGATGGACTTGAAGTTCATACAACAAGAGTAAAAGCAGGAGAACAACTATTTAAGGAACATCCACTAGATGCAGATATAGTTATTGCTGTTCCAGATTCAGGAATACCAGCAGCTATAGGTTATGCAAAGGCATCAGGAATACATTATGATACTGGATTTATTAAAAATAGATATGTTGGAAGAACGTTCATATCACCATCTCAAGAAATAAGAGAAAGAGCAGTTGCAGTAAAATTAAATCCATTAAAGGTAAATTTAGAAGGTAAGAGAGTTATACTTATTGACGATTCAATAGTAAGAGGCACTACTTCAAAACATTTAATAGAATCACTTAGACGTGTGGGTGTAAAAGAAATTAGCTTTTTAATTGCATCACCAAGTGTTAAGTATCCATGTTATTTTGGAATAGATACTCCTTATAGAAGTGAACTTCTCGCAGCTAATAATACTGTGGAAGAAATGAGAGATATGATTGGAGCAGATTATTTAGGATATTTAAGTGAAGAAGGCCTTTATAAGAGCTGTGAAGGGAAAAAAGGATTCTGCATGGGATGCTTTAATGGAGTTTATCCAGTCGCAGCACCAGTAGAAAATCAAGTGCAATAAAATATCTAAAGATCATCTTGAAAGGTAGGAATTAATAAATGATTACTTACAAAGAAGCCGGAGTTAATATAGAAGAGGGATACAAATCAGTTAAATTAATAAAAGAATATGCAGCTAGAACTATGAGCGAGTATGTTTTAAATGGACTTGGTAGTTTTGCAGGAATGGTTGAATTACCATCTGGATATGAAAAGCCAGTTTTAGTTTCAGGAACTGACGGAGTAGGAACTAAGCTTGAAATTGCATTTAAGAATAAAAAATATGATACAGTTGGAATTGACTGTGTAGCAATGTGTGTAAATGATATTTTATGTCATGGAGCAAAGCCATTATTTTTCTTAGATTATATAGCTTGTGGAAAGCTTGAAGCAGAAGTTGCATCGGATTTAGTTAAAGGTGTATCAGATGGTTGTGTAGAGTCTGATTGTGCTTTAATTGGAGGAGAAACAGCTGAAATGCCAGGTTTTTACTCTGATGGTGAATATGATATGGCAGGATTTGCAGTAGGTATTGCTGATAAGGATAAAATCATAAACGGTAGCAATATTAAAGAAGGAGATAAATTAATAGGTATTGCTTCTTCTGGAGTTCATTCTAATGGTTATTCATTAATTAGAAAAGTATTCCCAGATTTAAATGAAGAATTTAATGGTGAAGAAGTATGGAAAACATTAATTACTCCAACTAAAATCTATGTTAAGCCAGTTCTTAAATTATTAGAAAGCTATGAAATTAAAGGAATGGCTCATGTTACAGGTGGAGGATTTATTGAAAATGTTCCAAGAATGTTCAATGGTGGAGATTTTACAGCTGTAATTAAAAAGGATTCATATCCACTTCCAGCTATATTTGAAAGAATTATTGAAAAGGGTGTAGATAAAGATCATATGTACAATACTTTCAATATGGGAATAGGATTTGTTCTTGCAGTTTCAGAGGCGGATGTGGCACCTATTATAAAGGCTTTAGTAGAAATGGGCGAAAAAGCTTATGAAATAGGATATGTAACATCTGGAGGTGAAGGTGTTTGTTTAAAATAGCAGTCTTAGTTTCAGGTGGAGGAACAGACCTTCAATCTGTAATAGATGCAGTAGAAAATAAATATATTGATGGCAAAATAGAAATGGTTATAGGTAGCCGTGATAATATTTATGCCTTAGAAAGAGCAAAAAAACATAATATAGACACTTTTGTTGTTTCACGACGCGAGTATGGGGAAAAATCTTCAGACAAGATATTAGAATTAACAAAGGGAAAAGTTGATTTAATAGTCCTTGCAGGATTTTTAGCAATTTTAGATGGAGAAATATTAAAGGAATTTGATAATAAGATTATAAATATTCATCCATCTCTAATTCCCTCTTTTTGTGGACCGGGAATGTACGGATTAAAGGTTCATGAAGCTGTAATTAAAAGTGGTGTAAAATTTTCAGGATGTACTGTTCATTTTGTAAATTCTGAAGTTGATGGGGGCGCAATACTTCTTCAAGAAGCTGTACCAGTTTATTTTGAAGATGATGCAGAAACTCTTCAAAATAGAATATTAGAAAAAGAGCACTTAATATTACCAGAGGCAATTAAGCTGATTAGTGAAGGTAGAGTTCAATTTGTTAACGGAAAAGCTAAAATCAATTAAAAATAAAATCAGTTACAATAATCGGTGTTAAGTTATCAGTTAAAAAATCAAAGAAACTCCGAAAGGAAAAGTGAATGTCCAAATTTTATATTTGGAAACATGAACTTTCCCTTTGAGGTTTCCTCCTAAATTGTTAATTGTAAACTGTTAATTGTTAACTGAATCAAGGGGTGTTTTTGTGAAAAAGAGAGCTTTAATAAGTGTATTTGATAAAGATGGAGTTTTAGATTTTGCTAAATTCCTAGTATCTAAGGATGTTGAAATTGTTTCAACAGGAGGAACTTACAAGTACTTAAAAGAAAATGGTTTAGATGTAATTGAAATTAATGAAGTTACTAATTTTCCTGAAATGTTAGATGGTAGAGTCAAGACTCTTCATCCATTAGTTCATGCAGGAATATTAGCTATAAGAGATAATGAAGAACATATGAATACATTAAAAGGAAGAGATATTCATACAATAGATTATGTTATTGTAAATCTTTATCCATTTTTTGAAAAAGTTAAAGAAGATTTAGAATTCGAAGAAAAGGTTGAATTTATAGATATTGGTGGACCTACAATGCTTAGAGCTGCTGCAAAAAATTTCCAAGATGTTGTAGTAATTTCTGATAAGAATGACTATAATGTTGTTATGGAAGAAGTTGAAGCAAATGGTGAAACTTCTTTAAAGACTAAGAAGAAATTAGCTGGTAAGGTATTTAATCTTATGAGTGCTTATGACGGAGCTATTTCAAACTTCTTATTAGCTGATGATGAAGAAGAATATCCAGAATATCTTTCAGTTTCATATAAGAAGATGCAAGGCCTTAGATATGGCGAAAATTCACATCAAAGTGCAGCAGTATATTCATCAACAATGCTTGATGGAGCTATGAATACTTTTGAAATGTTAAATGGTAAGGAATTATCTTATAATAATTTCAAAGATGTTGATATAGCTTGGAAATGTTCTAGTGAATTTGAAGAACCATCATGTTGTGCATTAAAACATAACACACCTTGTGGTGTTGCAATTGGCACAGACGCTTATGAAGCATACATGAAAGCTTATGAAGTAGATCCAACTTCAATATTTGGTGGAATTGTTGCTTTTAATAGAAAAGTAGACAAGAGAACAGCAGAAGAAATGGTTAAAATTTTCTTAGAAGTTATAGCAGCACCAGAATATGATGAAGATGCTTTAGAAGTATTAAAAACTAAAAAGAACTTAAGAGTTCTTAAGTTTAACAACACTCCAAAAGCTGATAAATGCATGGTTACAGTAGATGGAGCAATATTAGTTCAAGAAGAAGATAGCAAATTAATTGAAGAAATTAAAGTTGTAACAGAAGTTAAACCAACTGATGAAGAAATGAAAGATTTATTATTTGGCATGAAAGTGGTTAAATATGTTAAATCCAACGCTATAGTTGTAGCTCATAACGGAATTGCACTTGGAATTGGTGGAGGTCAAGTTAATAGAATCTGGCCAACAGAAGATGCCCTGAAGAGAGGGATTGGAGCTACAATATTAGCTTCTGATGCTTTCTTCCCATTCAGAGATGTAGTAGACCAAGCTGCAAAGGCTGGCATTAAAGCTATAATCCAACCAGGTGGATCTATGAGAGATCAAGAATCAATAGATGCTTGTAATGAACATGGTATAGCTATGGTGTTTACAGGACTTAGACATTTTAAACATTAGATTATTGTTATAATTAAATATAATCATTAATAAATTAATGCTCAATGGTCAATTTTCAATGACGAAATTCATAATTGGAATTTGAAAATTGGGCATTAAAACTTAATAATGATAACTAAAAACTAAATTTAATAATAATTATGAATTAGTAATAGTACATTATGTATTAATAAGTTAGAATTAAAAATTGATTCGGAGGTATATTTTATGAAACTTCTTTTAATAGGTGCAGGTGGTAGAGAACATGCTTTAGCTTGGAAACTTGCAAAGAGTGAAAAGGTAGAGAAAATATTTGTTGCACCAGGTAATGGTGGAACTGCAATTGAAAATAAATGTGAAAATATAAACATAACTGATATTGATGAGTTAGTTAAATTTGCACAAAAGGAAATTATTGATATTACAATAGTTGGGCCAGAAGATCCTTTAACAAAAGGGATTGTTAATGAATTTAAAAAAGAAGGATTAAAGATATTTGGACCAGCTGAAAATGGTGCGAGACTTGAAGGTAGTAAAAGCTTTTCTAAGGAATTTATGAAAAAGTATGGAGTTAAAACTGCAGAGTATGAAAAATTTACAAATGTAGATGAGGCATTAAAATACCTAGAAATTTGCCCATATCCAACAGTTGTAAAAGCTGATGGACTAGCTGCTGGGAAAGGCGTTGCTATATGTGTAAATAAAGAAGAAGCAATAAATGCAGTAAAATCTTATATGATAGAGGATATTTTTAATGGAGCAGGTCAAACAATAATAATCGAAGAATTCCTTGAAGGGGTTGAAGCTTCAATTCTTTCTATAACAGATGGAAAGGCAATAATTCCATTTATATCAGGAAAAGACCATAAACAAATATTTGATGGTGGCACTGGACCTAATACAGGTGGAATGGGAGTTTTAGCTCCAAATCCTTATGTTACAGAAGATGTGATGAAAGATTTTGAAGATAATATAATGGCTAAAACTTTAACAGGTATTCGTGAAGAAGGATTTGATTATAAAGGAATAATCTTCTTTGGTATTATGATAACTGAAAAGGGAACTTATCTGTTAGAGTATAATGTTAGAATGGGAGACCCTGAAACACAATCAGTTCTTTATTTAATGGAAAGTGATTTAGTAGAAGTTATTGAAGCTGCACTTAGAGAAGAATTAGATAAAACTATTATTAAGTGGAATGATGGAGTTTGCATAAATGTAGTTTTAGCATCAGGAGGATATCCAGGAGAATTCGTTAAGGGATATGAAATAAAAATAGATGAAAAAGTAAGAGATAAGGTATTTTTAGCTGGAGCTAAAGCAGAAGATGGAATTTTAAAGACAAATGGTGGTAGAGTATTATCAGTTGTTGGTCTTGGAAAAACTGTAGAGGAAGCCAGAATTGACGCATATGAGAATATTAAATATGTAACTTTCAAAGATGCATATTGCAGAACCGATATAGGAATTCATAGATAGATTATTTTTTTATGACGTTGCTACAAAATGATTAAAAAATCAATGAGTAGTAACGTCTTTTTTATATTTAAGTATATTATATATTTCAATTGGAAATTAGTTAATTAAATAAATATAATAAAGATTTAATATTATATACATTGAATTAATTATTGATTTTAACTGTAAATAATTGTATAATAACTAATAGATGTAATTGATTTCAAATTCAAGGAAACTGTGATTCGAATATTTACGTGGGCACTTTATATTCGATGAGTTAATAGTGCAACCGACCTTTTTATAAGGTCGGTTTTTTGTTGTTAGGTACATGAAAATAAATAACAAGTCCAAAGGTTGCCATGAATATTTTTCATCAGGCAAGGAGATGAATTGCCCTCATAGAGATTCTATTAGGTCAATTTGCCGACTCAGCATGATGGAAAACAGGCGGGTAAATGGAAATATAAATTCAAAATTAAAATTGAGGTGTGATTTGTATGGGTATTTTCAATATGTTAAAAAAATATGATGAGTATGGATTTGATTCAAAGGGATTTCATAGAAATGGTACAAAATTTAATGAAGATGGATTTAATGAAATTGGAATTCATAAAAACGGCACATGTTTTAATGACGAAGGATACAGTATAGAAGGATATGATAAAGATGGATATGATAAAGAAGGATATAATAATGGAGGATATAATAGGGAAGGATATAATGCAATGGGATATAATATGAAGGGATATGATAAACAAGGCGAATTTTTAGAAACAAAATACAAATGGAAAGTAAAGTAGAAAGATAATAATCATTATATATTGGAATATTAATTTATAAAAGTTGGAAGGGAATTGAAACAAGGTTGAGAAAGATTATATATTTAAAAAAATCAAGAAAATTAATGGTTGGTATTTCACTTATAGCTACAATATTATTTACATCTACAGGTGTATTTGCTGCAAATAATATTACATCAAATTCTATAAATAAATCAAATAAATTTGCTGTATTTGTGTCTAATGATGGGCTATATATGTCAGAGCTTAAAGATTATAATCCTGTTAAGCTAGATGAAGGAACACAAATCAAGTTACCTGTAATATCTAGAGATGGTTCATATGTTGCATATACTAAAAGTGATAATTTGGATATTTGCAATATTAAGACTAATGAAAAAGAAGAAGTTGCAAAAGATATAGAGTCATATGATTGGGATAGTAAAGGTGAGTTAATTTATTCTACAAAAAATACAGGAATATCAATGTATAACACAAATACAAAAAAATCAATCAATATTATTAACAATGAATATAAGTATTATAATATTAATTGTGATAGTAAAAATAAGATATATGCTAATAAGGAATATAGATACACTGAAGGAAAGTATTTGAATGGGAAAGCACTTGGTATAATTAGTTATGATTTAGACAATAAGTCAGAAAAACTTATTTTAGAAGGAAAAGCACCAACTGATAAAGAGATTGGAAAAGAACATACAAATTCTGAAATACTTACATCGCTTGGATCAACTCCTACGATTTCTCAAGTATCAAATGATGATAAATACATTTATATTTGGAATAAACCTAATTCAGCGTCAACAGCATCAGATATCACAGAATTTGCAATATATGATATTGTAAATAATAAGTTTATAGAATTTAATAATGATAATGCCTATGCATTAGCATATAAAAATAATATTTCACAAAATCCTGTAGATAGTAGTCTTGTTGCATTGAATTCAGGGACTGGAAGAGATATGTATTATAATAAAACTTTAGGAATTTTAAATACAAAAACAAATACATTTATAAATTTATCTCCTGAAAATCAAGTTTCAATGACACCATGTTATTCTGAGGATGGAAAAAATATTTTGTATTCAGGAGCTAAGATGTTAGACAATATAAACATTACGCAAAATTTAAAGATTTGGCAAAGTGAACCTCACAATATTTATGAAGTAAGCACAGAAACACAAAAAATAACACAAATAACTAATGGAAAATATTTTGATTTTGCACCTAAATATTTGTCAAATAATGAGATCCTTTTTGTAAGAGGAGATGGAGATTCATTTAGTTTGTGGAAAACAAAAGATGGAGTTGAAACTAAGCTTGGAGATTCATTAAGTTTTAATAAAGAATATACAAATAGTTGGTATTATGGACATTATAAAACTGAAATGGTCGTGGATGTATTTAAATGAAAAGTTATATTGTAGGAATTTAGTGTGCTAAATTATAAGAAAGAAACCAAACTCTAATTGTATTAAAGTTTGGTTTCTTTCTTATAATTGTATATTAAACATATTCAAAAAATAACAGGTTAGTATGTGAGTTTATTTTAGGCCATACGCCTTATTCTAATTTCTATATTTAACAGTAGATAAATCTGATACATGATCATACTCTATTGCTTCATTATTATATAAGAATTTTACACCATCAATCCATTCACCTCTAGATTTGTTATTAGATTGAAGGAAGTTTTCAATTAAAGTATTTGATGTTACTGCACCACCAGTTGAACCTTGGAATTTTGGTACCCATTTATTGGTGCCAGAATCAGCTAAATTTATAGTAGCGACTTTCTTCCCATTCACTGTATCTATAGATTTAACTTCAATAGCTAATTTATCAAATCTCTTTTCAGAAACTGTTTTTGATAATTCTTTCAATTTATCTTCTAAACTTAAACTTTCATCTACTTCAAGGGTACTTGATTCGTTAGGTTCTAAAGAATTTTCATCTATAGTATAGATAGAAAGCTTTATCTTATTTACCTTTGCCTCTTCTTTAGATGTATCAGAAGAGCTATTGCTGTCTTTATTTTGTTCTACAGTAGTATTACTATTGGAACTATCGGAACTATTAGTATCCTTAGGCTTTGTAGTACAAGAAACCATTGTAATACTTAACATTAAAACTGTAGCTAAAATTAATTTTCTAGTCATAATATGTACACCTCCTATATTATGGAATATTCCATAAATAATCTTAATTAATTATATCATATAGCATTTGAAAATAAAAGTATGCTTACATATGGAAGAAATTGAAAACTATTTGACAATGGATTTTTAGTATAGTATATTTTGATTATCAAACTATTTGATATTAAAACTTTTTTAGCTATACGTATTTTTAAGATGAAATAATCATCTTATATTTTTGTTTAATAATAAAATAATCATATTCAAAGGATAAGTAACTATATTATGTAGTGATTTTCATATGATGTTGCATTAGCATTCTGACTTGATATTTTTTTGAATATGCCTAAATGCAAAATATAAGTTTCATATTTAAAAAGGTATTTTTTTTAGAGGCCAAACTGGAGAGTGCAGATGAATGAATAAATCAACAATGATGATTAATGAACTTTTGGTGCAGTTATTTAATGAAGTTTTACAAATTGAAGAACAGAGTTTAAAAAATGGTATACTTTCAGATCTTTCAGTAACAGAAATACATACAATAGAGGCTATTGGAATGTATAGCGAAAGAACAATGTCAGAAGCAGCTCAGAAATTAAAAATTACTGTAAGTACTTTAACAACTGCTATAAACAAATTAATAAAAAAAGGATATGTAGAAAGAAAAAGAATAGAGGAAGATAGAAGAGTTGTGTTAGTCAAATTAACTAAAAGAGGTAAATTAGCTCTTAGACTTCATCAAAAATTTCATGGAGAAATGATAAATAACGCAATAGAAGGATTAAGTATGGAAGAGGAAACAATTTTAATTTCCTCTTTAAATAAATTAAATGACTTTTTTAAAGAAAAATACGAACTGGATTAAAGAAAAATATAAATTGCAATAATAAAGGAGAATACTATGATTAATGTTAAAATTTCTGGAATTGGTGCATATTTACCACCATTAGTAGTTACAAACCACAAAATCAGTGAATTTGTTGAAACTAATGATGAATGGATAGTTCAAAGAACAGGAGTTAGTGAAAGAAGAATTTCAGAAGGCGAAGATACATCTGATATAGCAACAAAAGCAGCTAAAATTGCTCTTGAAAGAGCTGGAGTTGATGCAAAAGATTTGGATTTAATAATAGTTGCAACTATTAGTCCAGATATGTTTATACCATCAGTTGCGTGTTTAGTACAAAGCAACTTAGATGCAGATAATGCTGCGTGCTTTGATATAAATGTTGCATGTTCAGGATTTGTATATGCATTAGAAATAGCAAATAGTATGATGCAGTCTATGAACTATAAAAATGCATTAGTAATTGGAGCAGAAGTTCTTTCAAAGGTAACTGATTGGACAGATAGAGGAACTTGCATTCTGTTTGGTGATGGTGCTGGAGCAGCTGTGCTTAAGCAAGATGAAAAAAAGGGAATTATTAAATCATATTTAAGATCAGATGGAAAAAAAGGAAATGCTTTAACTATAGGAGCAGCTGATTTTGATACTCCTTTTTCTAAAGAAAAGGTATTAAAAGATAGATTAATAAGAATGAATGGTAGGGAAGTATTTAAATTTGCAGTAGGTGCAATAGAAGACGCTATAAATGAAGTTATTAAAGATACTAATGTTTCATTAGAGGAAGTTAAATATATAATTCCTCATCAAGCAAATTCTAGAATTATAGAATTAGCAGCTAGAAAATTAAATTTAAATATAGATAAGTTTTATATGAATTTAGATAAAGTTGCAAATACATCATCAGCAACAGTTCCAATAGCTTTAAATGAAATGTATGAAAAAGGTTTATTAAATAAAGGTGATAAACTTATATTAGTAGCATTTGGTGGTGGATTAACTTATGCCTCTACTTTAATTGAATGGTAAGAATATCAAAGTTTATGGAGGTATAAGATTATGTTGTTTGAAGAAATTAGAGAAGTTATATGCGAACAATTAGGAGTTGAAAATGAAGAAGTAAAGCTAGAAACAACGTTTGAAGAGTTAGGTGCTGATTCTTTGGATTTATTTCAAATAGTAATTGAACTTGAAGAGAAATATGATATACAAATAGAAGATGTTGAAGAATTAAAAACTATAAAAGACTCAGTAGATTATGTAGAAAAAATAAATAAACAATGATTTTAGAGAATATGAACTTATTTTTAACATTTTAGTAATCAATTGATAAATACAAGTTATAATAGTAAAATTAATTTCATGTAGCTTATTTTACCAAGAATATATTTAAGGTACATTTAAAAAAATTCCATTATTATGTTAAACATAGTATGGCAGGAGGAATTTGTTGTGGAAAAAAATAGAGTATGTGAACTATTAGAAATAAAATATCCCATATTTCAAGGGGCTATGGCAAGAATTGCAGATGCTTCATTAGCTTCAGCAGTAAGTGAAGCTGGAGGACTTGGAATAATAACAGGTGCAGCACCAACAGAATGGGTAAGAGAACAAATACAAAAAACTAAGAAAATGACTAATAAACCATTCGGTGTGAATATAATGTTGATGGCCGAAAATGCTAGTGAAATAGCAGACTTAGTATGTGAAGAGGGAGTATCTGTTGTTACAACTGGTGCAGGAAGTCCAGGGAAATATATGGAGAAGTGGAAGTCTCATGGGATAAAAGTTATTCCAGTAGTAGCTTCAGTTGCTCTAGCTAAAAGAATGGAGAAATCAGGTGCTGATGCAATTATTGCAGAAGGAACTGAATCAGGTGGTCATGTAGGTCAATTAACTACAATGACATTAGTACCACAAGTAGTGGATGCAGTAAGTATTCCAGTTATAGCAGCTGGTGGTATTGGAGATGGTAGAGGTGTAGCTGCATCATTTATGTTAGGAGCTGAAGGAATTCAAGTTGGAACAAGATTCTTAGTAGCTAAGGAATGTACAATACATCAAAATTACAAAGATAAAATATTAAAAGCTAATGATATAGATACAGAGGTAACAGGAAGACCAACAGGTCATCCTGTTAGAGTTCTTAGAAACAAACTTGCAAGAACTTACCTGAGGTTAGAAAAAGAAGGGGCGTCTATCGAAGAATTAGAAAAACTTGGTGCCGGTGGTTTAAGGAAAGCTGTTGAAGATGGTGATGTAGAAAATGGTTCCCTTATGTCAGGTCAAATAGCAGGACTTGTTAATAAAGAACAAACATGTAAAGAAATGATTGAAGAATTATTTGAAGAAGCAAATGAAATATTTAAGCGTTTTGGAGGAAAACATGAATAGTAATAAAACTGCATTTCTTTTTCCAGGCCAAGGAGTTCAAACTATTGGAATGGCAAAGGAACTTTGTGAAAATATACCAGAATGTAAAGAAATTTTAGATCGTAGTGAAGAAATTTTAAATATGCCTATAAAAAAAATGATGTTTGAAGGACCAGAAGAACTTATTACTTCAACAGAAAATGCACAACCATTAATTGTTGTTGCTTCTCTTATTGCATTAAAAGCATTAGAGATAAATGGCATTGAAGCAGATTATGCAGCAGGACTTAGCTTAGGTGAATATCCAGCGCTTATATATGCAGGAGCACTTTCTTTAGAAGAGGGATTACTACTTATAAAAGAAAGAGGAAGAATTATGGGAAGCGCCCTTCCAAAGGGTTTAGGCAAAATGGCTGCTGTCTTAAAGTTAAATGATGAAAAGCTAAAGGAATTATTAACTAGAGCAGGAGAATTTGGAATAATAGAAGGGGCTAACTTTAATTGCCCAGGTCAAGTAGTAGTTTCAGGTGAAAATCAAGCAATAGACGAAGCTGTAAAGATTGCAAAGGAACTTGGAGGTCTTGGAATTCCTCTAAAGGTTAGTGGACCATTCCATAGTTCACTACTTGAACCTGCAAGTGAAGAATTCTTTAATACTATAAAAACTGTAAATATTAAAGAAATTAATAAAACAGTATATTCAAATGTTAAGGGGCTTCCTTATGAGCCAGAAGATGATATTAGAGAGCTATTAAAGAAACATATAAGAACTTCTGTGCTTTTTGAGAAAACAATAAATCATATGATAGATAGTGGTGTAGATACATTTATTGAAGTTGGGCCGGGAAAAGCACTTAGGGGATTTGTTAAAAAGATCAATAAAAGTGCAAATCTTTTAAATGTAGAAGACATGGAATCATTACAATTAACAATTAACAGTTAATTGTACATTGTCAATTGAATTAAGGGAGGTAATTATTTATATGTTAAAAGGAAAGTGTGCTATAATTACAGGAGCATCAAGAGGACTAGGAAAAGCAATTGCTTTAAAACTTGCATCTCTTGGAGTAAATATAGTTTTAAACTATAGAAGTAGCGAAAAAGAAGCAATAGATGTTGAAAATGAAATAAAAGAAATGGGTGTTGAAGTTCTAAGTGTAAAAGCAGATATTTCTAAGTTACAAGAAGTTGAAAATCTTGTAGCAGTGGCTAAAGAGAGATTTGGAAATATTGATATTATGGTAAATAATGCAGGAATCACTAAAGACACATTAATACTTAGAATGAAAGAAGAGGACTTTGATAGTGTTATTGATGTAAACTTAAAAGGAGTATTTAATTGTTTAAAATCTATTACTCCAATCATGGTTAAGCAAAAACACGGAAAGATAATAAGCATTTCATCAGTAGTTGGAATTTCAGGAAATGCAGGTCAAGTTAATTATGCTGCATCAAAAGCAGGTATAATTGGAATGACAAAGTCACTTGCTAAAGAAGTTGGTTCAAGAGGAATCACTGTAAATGCAGTAGCACCAGGATTTATTGAAACTGATATGACAGATGCTTTAAGCGATAAAGTTAAAGAAGAAGCAAAGAAAAACATACCACTTAAAAGACTTGGAAGTGCAGAGGATGTAGCAAATGTTGTAGCTTTCCTTGCAAGTGAAAGTTCAGACTATGTTACTGGGCAAGTTATTCAAGTTGATGGTGGAATGTTAATGTAATGGAGGAAGAGTGGATTTATGGAAAGAAGAGTTGTTATTACAGGAATGGGAGCTTTAACACCCATAGGAAATGATGTTGATACATTTTGGAATAATGCAAAGAGCGGAAAACTAGGAATAGATTTTATTACTTTAATAGATCATGATTTAATAGAAGTAAAAATTGCAGCAGAAGTTAAGGACTTTGATGCAGATACTTTAATAGGTAAAAAAGAGTCTAAAAGACTAGATAGATTTGCTCAATTTGGTTTAGTTGCATCAGATGAAGCAATAAAAAATTCGGGAATAGATTTAGAAAAAGAGGATTTAGATAGATTTGGAGTAATGCTAGGATCAGGAATAGGTGGATTTGAAACTATTGAAACTGAATGTACTAAAATTGCTACTGGAAAATCAAAGAGAGTATCTCCATTTTTTGTTCCTATGACAATCATAAACTTAGGTGCAGGAAATGTAGCTATTAAATTTGGATTAAGAGGACCTTGTACATCAGCAGTAACTGCTTGTGCTACAGGAACTAACAATATTGGAGATGCATTTAGAACAATAAAGCATGGCTATGCAGATGTGATGCTTGCAGGAGGTGCAGAAGCGCCTATAACTAGACTTGGAGTTTTAGGATTTGGTAGCATGAAAGCATTAAATTCAGACAATAATCCAACTAAAGCATCTATTCCTTTTGATAAGGATAGAAGCGGATTTGTAATGGGAGAAGGTGCAGGACTTGTAGTTCTTGAATCTTTAGAACATGCACAAGCTAGAGGTGCAAATATTATAGCTGAAATCGTGGGTTATGGTTCAACTTGTGATGCATATCATATTACATCACCAGCTCCAGACGGTAGTGGTGCTGCAAAGGCAATGACAGATGCCATAGCTGAAGCTGGAATTAAGCCAGAGGATGTTTCTTATATTAATGCTCATGGAACTTCAACACCATTGAATGATGAATTTGAAACAGCAGCTATTAAAAAAGCATTTGGAGAAGCTGCATATAAGGTTCCAATATCTTCAACAAAATCTATGACAGGTCATCTACTTGGAGCAGCAGGAGCAATTGAAACAATAATATGTGCAAAAGCTCTTCAAGAAGGATTTATTCCACCAACAATTGGATATACTACTCCGGATGAAGGCTTAGATCTAGATTATGTACCGAATGTTGGAAGAAAAAAAGAATTAGAATATGCACTTACAAATTCATTAGGATTTGGTGGGCATAATGCAACTTTACTTCTAAAGAAGTGGAAGTAGTATTTTATAATGAATCATTAATAGTGAATGATGAATGATGAAGGATGAAGGATGAATGATGAGATTACAAAGTAATTTCTTACATAATCATTAATTATTCATCATTAGTCATTCATTTATTTAGAGGAGGATATATTTATGGAATTTGAGAATATTAAGGAATTAATTAATTTAGTTGATTCTTCAAGTTTAGCTTTTTTTGAGCTTGAAAGTGGCAATGACCATATAAAAATGGATAAATCATTGAGCAGAGGATTATCAGATAATAATTCGAGTAGTTTAAGTAATGCTAATGGGGGAAATAATGTAGATAATATTAATACTTCATTAAAATCAGTAGAAAAATCAGAAATTCATGTAGAAAAAAATGAAGATTTAAAAGGCACTGAAAAAGAGATAGTTATAGAAGACAAGAATACAGAAGTTATAACATCTCCAATGGTAGGAACATTTTATTCTTCAGCATCACCAGAGAGTCCAGCTTTTGCAGAAGTTGGGAATACAGTTTCTAAAGGGAATGTTATTTGTATAATAGAAGCTATGAAACTTATGAATGAAATAGAAAGCGATTTTAATGGAATAATTGTTGAACGTTTAGTTAATGATGGAGATATGGTTGAATATGGTCAACCATTATTTAAAATTAAGGGGGAATAGGCTTTGCTTAACATAAAAGAAATAAAAGAAATTTTACCACATAGATACCCATTTTTATTAGTTGATAGAGTTATTGAAATGGAACTAGGAGAAAAAAAGTTTGTAAGAGCATATAAAAATGTTTCTGCAAATGAAGAATTTTTTAATGGACATTTTCCAGAAGAGCCAATTATGCCTGGAGTATTGCAAATAGAAGCATTAGCTCAAGCAGGAGCAGTTGCTCTACTATCAATGGATGAATTTAAAGGGAAAATACCATTATTTGCGGGTACAAATAAAGTTAGATTTAGAAATAAAGTTGTTCCTGGAGATAAATTAGAATTATATTGTGAAATTATAAAAATAAAAGGACCTGTGGGTATTGGAAAAGGAATAGCTACAGTTGATGGAAAGACAGTTTGTGAAGCCGAAATACTTTTTGCTATAGGGTAGGTGATAAAAATGTTCAAAAAAGTGCTAATTGCCAATAGAGGAGAAATTGCAGTAAGAATAATTAGAGCGTGTAGGGAAATGGGAATAAGTACAGTTGCTGTTTATTCAGAAATAGATAAAGAAGCGCTTCATACGCAGTTAGCAGATGAAGCTGTATGTATTGGACCTGCAATGCCTAAAGACAGTTATTTAAATATAACTAATATTTTAAGTGCATGTGTTTTAACTGGCGCCGATGCTATACATCCAGGATTTGGTTTTCTATCTGAAAATCCAAAGTTTGCAAAAATGTGTAGACAATGCAATATAAAATTTATAGGTCCTGATTATGAAACAATTGAATGGATAGGAAATAAAGCTAAGGCTAGAGAAATCATGAAATCTTGTGGAGTTCCGGTAGTACCAGGGTATGAAGGACAAATAAGAGATGAAGCACATGCTTTAGAACTAGGAAAAAACATCGGATATCCTGTAATGATAAAAGCAGCAGCAGGTGGCGGTGGAAAAGGAATAAGAATTGCTAATAATGATGAAGAATTCTTAATGGGATTTAAAACAGCTAAAGCAGAAGCAAAAGCTTGCTTTGGAGATGATACATTATATTTAGAAAAATTTGTTCAAAAACCAAAACATATTGAATTTCAAATATTAGCTGATGAGTATGGTCATGTAATACATTTAGGTGAAAGAGAATGTTCAATGCAAAGAAAAAACCAAAAGGTTTTAGAAGAAGCTCCATCTAATGTATTAAATGAAGAATTACGTGCTAAAATGGGTGAAGCTGCAAAGATGGCAGCTCTTGCTGTAGATTATAAAAATGCAGGAACTATAGAATTTTTATTTGATAAAGACAATAATTACTATTTCATGGAAATGAATACAAGAATACAAGTAGAACATCCAATCACTGAGATGATTACTGGCATAGATCTAGTAAAAGAACAACTAAAGATAGCGTCAGGAGAAAAGCTGGAGTATACACAAGAAGACATAAAATTAAAAGGGCATGCTATAGAATGTAGAATTAATGCAGAAGATCCAGAACATGATTTTAGACCATGTCCAGGAACTATAGAAGAGCTTTGTGTTCCAGGTGGCTTAGGCGTAAGAATAGATTCTGCAATATTTTGTGGCTATAAAATACCACATTGCTATGATTCTATGATAGCTAAGGTAATTACTTTTGGAAATAATAGAAATGAAGCTATTGTAAAAATGCACAGAGCATTATCAGAATTTGCAGTAGGTGGAGTAAAAACTAATATTAATTTTGAATTATCCATACTTGAAAGCAAGGAATTCTTAGAAGGGGATTATGATACTTCATTTTTATCAGAAAAGATGGTGAAGAAGGATGCTTAAGGATTTATTTACAAAAAGGCAATATGCGACTGTTAAGCCTTCAGTAATAAGAAAAAGTGTTGAAGAAGCTGTAGAAAAGCCTAATATTCCTTCAGGAATGTGGACTAAATGTGATAAGTGTAATGCAATGATTTATGGAGAAGACTTAGAGAATGTTAAGTATGTTTGTACAACTTGTGGTCATCATTTTAGATTAGATGCAAAAAAAAGAGTAAAAGTATTTTTTGATAAAGATACTTTTAAAGAACTTTGGGCAGAATTAAAAACTACAAACCCATTAAATTTTGAAGGTTATGAAGAAAAGCTAAAAAGTGGAAAATCCAAAACAGATAGTACAGAAGCAGTTGTTACAGGTGTTGGACAATTAAATGGATTAGATGTAGCCTGTGCAATTATGGATAGCTTTTTTATGATGGGAAGTATGGGAACCGTAGTTGGAGAGAAGATTACAAGGCTTGTAGAATATGCTACAGAAAATAGATTACCAATTGTAATCTTTACAGCATCAGGCGGTGCTAGAATGCAAGAAGGAATTTTTTCACTTATGCAAATGGCAAAAGTAAGTGCAGCACTTGCAAGACATGATGAAGCCGGTCTATTATATATTTCAGTACTTACAGACCCAACAACTGGAGGGGTAACAGCCAGCTTTGCAATGGAAGGTGATATTATTCTAAGTGAACCCAATGCATTAGTTGGATTTGCAGGAAGAAGAGTAATTGAAAATACAATCAAAGAAAGTCTTCCAGATGATTTTCAAAAGGCAGAATTTTTATTAAAAAAGGGTTTTGTTGACAGTATTGTTGAAAGAAAGAACATGAGAGCATGCATATATAAAATTCTTATTTTACATGGGGTGAGAAATAATGGATAAAGACTTTATAAAAATGAATACAACGCCATGGGAAAATGTTGAAATTGCAAGGCATAAAGACAGACCAACTGGAAAATACTATATAGAAACTATATTTAAAGATTTTATTGAATTTCATGGAGATAGAGCTTTTGGGGATGATAAGTCTATAATTGGCGGAATTGCATCATTAAATGATATAAGTGTTACAGTTATTGCAATAACAAAAGGTTCAAATACTACTGAAAACATTGAAAGAAATTTTGGAATGCCAAATCCAGAAGGATATAGAAAAGCATTAAGGCTTATGAAACAAGCTGAAAAATTTAAAAGACCAGTAATTTGTTTTGTGGATACACCAGGTGCATTCCCAGGTATGGGAGCAGAAGAAAGAGGTCAAGGGCAAGCTATAGCAAACAATCTTTTTGAATTAAGCAGATTAAAGACACCTATAATTTCTATAATTACAGGTGAAGGTGGAAGCGGAGGAGCATTAGCTTTAGCAGTAGCTGATAGAATTTTTATGCTAGAACATTCTGTATATTCTATTCTTACACCAGAAGGATTTGCTTCGATATTATGGAAAGATGCGTCTAGAGCAAAAGAAGCAGCAACAGTTATGAAAATCACTGCCAAAGACTTAAAGGATTTTAAAATAATTGATGATGTGATAAAGGAACCTAGAGGTGGAGCCCATAAAAATCCAGTTAAAGAAGCTGAAGTTATAAAGAAAAGTATCTTAGATTCTTTAACAGAATTAAGAGGAAAAGATTTAGATACTTTAATTAATGAAAGATACGATAAATTCAGACAAATGGGTAACTTTTATTAATAGACACTTAACTTGGGTAGATATATATTGAAAATATAAGTTCACATAGTTAAAACACTAATAAATTAAATTATTTTATTGGTGTTTTTTTAATTGGTGGAAAAAGTACAATATTTTTAAAATATTAAATATTGTATGCTATTTTATTTACAATGTACATATAATATCGTATAAATTATGAGGCATATGTGATTTGTTATTTTCTTTCATATGAACAAATTTAAAGTTTAAGGTGGTGTATTTTTATAGTTATGCAGAAAAGGTTTAATAGTACAGGAGTTTGTGTTTCAAGAAAACATTATATGGTTGATATAAGCAATAAACTTGAACAAATAAAAAAACTTATAGATAATGAATTTTATTTTACAATAAATAAGCCTAGGCAATATGGAAAAACAACGACTTTAAATGAAATAAATAACACATTAAATAATATATATTTAGTCATAAATATAAGTTTTGAGGGAATTAGAGATATTGTATTTGAAAATGAAAAAAGTTTTTGTAATAAATTTTTGAAATTACTGATTAAAGAATTAAATTTTGTAGATAAAGAAGAAAGTGAAAAATTAACTAATTTAAGTTTGGATATTCATGATATTGAAGAATTATCAGAAGCAATAACAAAATTTGTGAAGAATTCTAAAAAAGAAGTGATTTTAATTATAGATGAAGTAGATAAAAGTTCAAATAATCAATTGTTTTTAAGTTTCCTTGGTATGCTTAGAAATAAGTATTTAGCTAGAGAGATTGGACGAGATTTCACTTTTAAAAGCGTTATTTTAGTTGGGTTATATGATGTAAAAAAATTAAAATTAAAGATTGTAAATAAAGAAGAAGGAAAATATAACTCTCCATGGAATATTGCCGTAGATTTCAATGTGGATATGAGTTTTTCACCAAATGAAATAAGTACAATGTTAAATGAATACTGCATTGAAAATTCCCTTTCAATGAATATAGATAAACTAAGTGAAGAATTATACTTTTTTACAGGTGGATATCCTTTTTTAGTTAGTAGGATATGCCAAATTATTGATGAAAAAATTTACGAAGCAGATAAAAAACCTTGGAATATTGAAGATATTCAAAATGCAGTTAAGATAATCTTAGAAGAAAAAAATACTTTGTTTGATAGTTTAATTAAGAACTTAGAAAATAATAAAGAACTTTATGAGTATATAGAAGATATAATTGTAAGAGGAAATGATAAGAGCTTTAATAATGATAATCCTCTTATTGAATTCGGAATATTATATGGATATTTTAAAAATGTAAATGGAAAAGTTCAAATATCTAATAAAATATTTGGAGAAAGAATTTATAATTATATGATATCTAAACTTGAAAACAATTACAGCTCAATAAATGCTTATAATTTTAAAGGAGCATTCATTAAAGAAAATGGAGAATTAGATATAGAAAAAATCCTAAATAAATTTCAGCAATTTATGAAAGAACAATATTATGATGAAACTCCGCTTCTTTACATCGGTAGAGTAAGCGATTCACACAAAATCAAAGATTTTAGTTCTCTGCTTAAAGATAATGAATTTGTAGAGTATCATGGACGACTATTATTTTTAGCGTTCATAAAACAAATAATGAATGGAACAGGATTTAATTTTAAGGAAGTTCAAGTTTCAGAAGAAAAAAGATCAGATGTAGTTATAACCTATAACAATTTTAAGTATATAATTGAAATGAAAATTTGGAAGGGATTAAAATATCATGAAGATGGAGTCAAACAACTTTGTGATTATTTAGATATACATGATTTAAATAAAGGATACTTGCTAATTTTTAATTTTAATAAGAATAAAGAGTTTAAAGAAGAAAGAGTGAGCGTTGAAGCAAAAGATATTTTTGAAGTTTATGTATAGGACTTGGAACAAGTGAAGAAATGAAGGGTATTTATATATATATAAACATTCGATTGCAATGGAAAATGTACTACAATTCTGTATTACTTAAAACTACTAATAAATTAAAATAATTTTATTGGTAGTTTTTTATATGCTATAATTTAGTTACTAAAGTTAATGGGAGCGTGAAGAAATGGAAAGTAATAGTACAATAGTTGCAAAAATTGCAACTAAGATGGCTATATGCAATAGAAATGAAGAAGATGATTTAAAAAGACTTTATAATGAACAAGGAATAAAGGTTACAGCGGTAAATGTAGGAGGAAACATTAATTCATCTGTATCTAAAATATTAGAGAGTGCTTTAGTTGCAGCAAAAAGAAATGAATTAATAAGAGATGAACATTTACATGAAGGGGCTGTTATAGGTGCGACTAGAGATGCAATAATTCAGATTTCTACTCGCGCTAATGGCCTAAGTGTCGGAGGTAAAATAGGTATAGCAAGACGTGGAGAACATATATCAGTTTGCATATTTTTAAGTATTGGATTATTACACTTGGATGAAGTGGTTATTGGAATAGGACATAGATCATTACCGATATAGTTGAACTTTACAACTATTTTAAATTATGATATTATAATTTAAAAGATTTATAAATTATTGTCAATTTATTTAAGCATTTATTATAAATATAAGTATATATTTATAATAGTAGTATTTGGGTTATATGTATAATCTAGGAGTATAGTAGGAAATTGACAATAATAAGAATAAATAGGAGGATAGTATTATGGTAGGAAAAAGAAAATTATCTATGTTATTATGTACAGTTTTAGTTGGAGGAATCCTTGCAGGATGTGGACAAAGTGCAACAGATTCTAAAGGCGGAACAGCTAATTCGTCAGAAGTGAAAAATATTGGAGTTGTACAATTAGTACAACATGATGCTTTAGATGCATCTAATAAAGGCTTTATTGATGGATTAAAAGAAAAAGGGTATGAAGAAGGAAAAAACATTAAAATTGAACAACAAAATGCTCAAGGTGAACAAGCAAATGCACAAACTATTAGTAAACAATTTGTAGATGCAAAAAAAGATTTGATTTTTGCAATAGCAACACCAGCAGTTCAAGCAGCATATAATTCTACTAAGGAAATTCCAATAATATTTACAGCTGTAACAGATCCAGTAAAAGCAGAAATCGCAAAAGATTGGAAGAGTTCAGGTACTAATGTTACTGGTACATCAGATAAAGTTCCTGTGGACAAGCAAATAGAATTATTAAAAAAATTAATTCCAAATGCTAAAACTGTAGGAGTAATTTATAGTACTTCAGAAACAAATTCAGTAGTTCAAGTTGATGAACTTAAGGCTGCAGCAGAAAAACAAGGACTAGCAGTAAAGGAAATTGGAGTTACTACTGTAAATGAAATAAATCAAAACTTATCAAGTGCCCTTGGAGAAATTGATGTATTATATACACCAACAGATAATACAGTAGCTTCAGGATATGCATTAGTAGGAAAACTTTGCGTAGAAAAAAATATTCCTATTATAGGTGCTGAAGAAGCAATTGTAACTAAAGGTGGTCTTGCATCAATAGGAATAGATTATTATAAATTAGGAAAAGAAGCAGGATTTAAAGCTGCAGAAGTATTAGATGGAAAGAAACCTTCAGACGTTGAAATAACTACATTAAGTGAAATGGCATTTACTATAAATACTGATGTTGCAAAGAAGTTAAATATAACAATTGCGCAAGACATAGAATCAAATGCTAAAAAGGTAACTGGAGGCGTTGAGTAGTGGGTGTTTTAATTAACATTTTAGAACAAGGACTGCTATTCTCAATTGTTGCAATTGCAGTATATATAACTTACAAGATATTAGATTTTCCAGACATGTCCGTTGATGGTACTTTTCCTATGGGAGCTGCTATTTCAGCAGCTCTACTAGTACAAGGTGTTAATCCATGGGTTAGTATTATTGTAGCAGCTATTGGAGGTGCAATAGCTGGGGCAATAACAGGAATTTTGCATGTTAAATTTAAAATTGATAATTTAATGGCTGGAATACTTGTTATGATAGGATTATATTCAATAAATTTAAGAATAATGGGAAAAGCAAATGTTCCTTTATTCAATACACCAAATGTATTTAAATTGGGAATACCAACTATGGCTATTATTATAGTATTGCTTGCTATAGTAAAAATATTGCTTGATTTATATTTAAAAACAAAATCAGGATTTTTACTTAGAGCAGTAGGAGATAATGAACAAGTAGTATCTTCAATTGGAATTAATAAAGATATGGTTAAAATATTAGGACTTGTAATAAGTAATGCACTAGCTGCATCAGCAGGAGCATTAATGGCTCAATACCAAGGGTTTAGTGATGTTGGAATGGGAACAGGTACTGTAGTAATGGGTCTTGCTGCAGTAATTATTGGAAGTTCATTATTTGAAAGAATATCTTTTATAAAAGCAACTACATTATCAATATTTGGTGCAATTATTTACAAAGGTGCAATTGCTCTTGTATTAAAATATGGCGGAGTAATAGGATTAACTGCAAATGACTTAAAGCTAATGACAGCAATAATTGTAGTTATAGCACTATGTTCTAACAATGGAATTTTTAAATTCAAGAAAAAAAAACTTGTGGAAGGTGGTGCACAAGAAGATGTTATACGTAAAACAACTATCCAAGGTATTTAATCCAAACACTATAAATGAAAATAGAGTTTTTGATAGATTATCTTTAGATGTTAAGCAAGGAGATTTTATAAGTATTATCGGTTCAAATGGAGCAGGTAAATCAACTTTGTTAAATATGATATCTGGAACAATTGAAGCAGACTCAGGATCTATATTATTAGATGGAAATGAAGTAATTAATAAACCAGAGTTTGCTAGGTCAAAATCTATTGGAAGAGTATTTCAAAATCCGTCAATGGGCGTTGCTCCTAATATGACTATTTTAGAAAATATTGCTCTTGCAGATAATAAAGGCAAAACCTTTGGTCTTGGATTTGGAATAAATAAAAAGAGAATAGATTATTATAAAGAAATGGTAAGTGAACTTAATTTAGGTTTAGAAGATAAAATTTATAATAAAGTATTACTTTTATCAGGTGGACAAAGACAAGCATTAACACTACTTATGGCTGTAATGTCAAAACCAAAGTTATTATTACTAGATGAACATACTGCAGCCTTAGATCCTAAGACTTCAGAAACTATAATGGATATAACTAGAAACATTGTTAAAGATAGTGGAATAACAACACTTATGGTTACCCATAATCTTAAACATGCTCTTGAAAATGGTAATAGACTTTTCATGATGCATAGAGGTCAAATTTTAGCTGACATTAAAGGTGAAGAAAAAGAAAAATTAGATACTAATAAACTTCTTGGACTTTTTGAAAAAGCTAATGGCGCAGATGCTTTAAGTGATAGAACTTTATTTGGATAAATAGTACTTGTGGGTATAATCCGCCGAAATAAGGGGCATGCGTTTGTTACGGTTGCTGAAGATTTTGATGGGTGCTTCTAAGATCACAAGTTGTACCCAAAGTGCTAGCTTCAAAGGCAAG
This sequence comes from Clostridium beijerinckii, assembly GCA_003129525.1. NCBI lineage: Bacteria > Bacillati > Bacillota > Clostridia > Eubacteriales > Clostridiaceae > Clostridium > Clostridium beijerinckii. The sequence continues at coordinate 2,144,255 of CP029329.1, forward strand.
CTTTGAACAAGCACATTTGGAACAACTTATAATCTAAGAAGTACAACCATCAAAATCCTCTGATGCAACACTGCACAAAAGCATGCCCCTTATTTCTGGTTTGAGTTTATATTTCAAAGTGTAAACTACCTAAATGAGAGTATACATTTTGTTCAAAAACAACACTACATAAAAGCATGTCTCTTATTTCTGGTTTAGGTATATATTGAAAGTATAAGTAAGTGTAACTCACTTAAATAAGAGCATGCATTTGTTTCTCTGAATAACATTGAACAAAAGCATGGCCTTATTTATGATTTGAGTACATATTTACAGTATAAGTATCTATGATTAACGGGTTGTGTTAGCTAAATTAAATCTTTTTTAAACATTACCATCTGAGACCGCATTATTGGCGCATATTCTTCACCATATATATGGTAATATGGTTCTCCATACATATGGTAAACCATATTAGAATATGCAGTATTTGAGCATATATCTGACGCGGGATATACAGCACATCCCATTGACTTGTTATTTTCTCGTTCACGTTCCTAAGAACTAGCACAACGGGTATAATTATGATTTCTATATTACATTGGGACGCTTCGTAAGAATAAATTAAGCAGATAAATTAAGCAGTAAGAAATTTATGGATCTTATTGCTTAATTTTTTTTTATGTGTATATCTGTTAGATAATTAGTGTTTTTTGACACTATAAATGTTATCAAATTACAAGTACCATGCAAAAGGATTTTATGCTATAATGTTAATTATCAATAATTGGAAATAATTTGATAATTTGGGAGGTGGATTACTGAAGGGGATTAACAGATTAAGATCTTGGATAATTATAGAGCTGAGAATTATTACTTATGTATAAAGAAAATATTTTAATATAAAAGAAAATTCAGTGGAATTTAAAGGTAGAAAAAATATTAGGTATGGAGAGTTTAAAGATGAACGAAGAAATTATAAGGAATGAAGAAAATATAAGAATTGAAGATATAAAAAATATATTGATAAAGAGATGGAAAATGATACTTTCAATAACATTGATGACAACTTTAACAGTTGGAATTATTAGTTTTTTTGTAATTGCACCTAAGTATGAAGCAAGTACAAAAGTCTTTATAGGAAAGGAAAACACTAAAGATGAAAATTATAATAATGGTGATATACAAATGTATCAGCAACTATTAAAGACATATGCAGAAGTAATAACAACTAATAATTTAATTGAAAAAGCTATTGAGGCAGATGATTTGAATATAAATTCAGAGGAAGTTCTTAGAAGTTTAACAGTTACACCCAGCGCAAATACTCAAATTTTAGAAATAAAATATATAAGTACAGATAATGTATTAGCTAGGGATTTGATTAGTGCAGTTACAACTCAATTTATAAAATCATCTACAGAGCTTATACCAAATGGTAATGTAAAAATAATAGAAAGCGTGAAATTACCACAAATCCCAGTAAGCCCAAATAAAAAGATGAATATAGCTATTGCCTTTTTACTTGGATTAATGTTTAGTAGTGGATTAAGCTTCTTACTAAAATTTATGGATAATACTTTTAATACTAAAGAACAAATGGAAGAAGTATTAGGATTACCAGTTTTAGGTGCTATTCCTAATTCTATTAATAATTAGAGCGGGGTGCAAATATGTCATTGTTTAAAATAAGCAAAAATAAGCATATAAAAAAACAAATACAATCTGATAATAGAGCTCATATAGGTTTTGTAGTAGACAATAAACCAAAATCAATAGAAGCAGAAGCCTATAGAACTTTGAGAACTAATATACAATATTCTTCCTTTGACAAAGAAATAAAGACTATAGTTGTTACAAGTGCAGAAATGGCAGAAGGAAAATCAACAGTTGCAGGAAATATTGCTTTATCATTTGCTCAAAGTGAAAAAAAGGTTATTCTTATAGATTGTGATTTAAGAAAACCATCAGTGCATAAGAATTTTAGAACTTCAAATTTAGTTGGAGTTTCTGAAGTTTTACTTGGAAAATCTACACTTGAAGAATCAGTACAAAAATGTAATGATAATTTTTGTTTCTTAACTTCAGGAAAAATTCCACCAAATCCATCAGAAATGTTAGGATCATTAGCTATGACAGAGTTAATAGAAAGACTAAGAGAAGAATATGACATAATAGTGTTAGATACTGCACCACTCCAAGCAGTTACGGATGCTCAAGTACTTTCAACAAAAGTTGATGGAACTATTTTAGTTGTAAGAGCAGCAAGAACAAAAAAAGATGTGGTAATAGAAGCAAAAAATCTTTTGAATAAAGTAGGAGCAAACATAATAGGAACTGTATTGCATGCAGTAGAAAATACAAGGGGGAAATACAATTATTATTATTATGGAAGTGAAGAAGAAAAACAATTATAGATATTCATTCACATTTCTTAGAAGTTAAATTAATAAATATAAATGGAAGTATAAATATAATACATTATTGTTTCAGAGGACTAAGAAACAATAATGTATTATATTTTTTTGCTTTCATGGTATCAAGTTCATTTTTGATTAAAGATGTATTATATAGATTAAGTAATCCTAATGTAACAATATATTAGTTTCTAAATGTAACGTTATTTGTTATTTCAACAGTATGTGTAGATTTTAATATATAGATGTGGAAAGTGAAACATAGAATATAAAAAACATAATATATTCTTATTTTTACTCTAATTATGCAATATAATAAATAAAATGATATCGTTTACTAAATCTTACAAAAAATGGGTTTTAAGATATAATAGATATATTGGTAAGAAATTACTTGTTAGATTTAAGCAATTTATTTAAGGGGGGTAAAATGCAACAACTGGAGGTTAATAGAGAAGAGGTTTTGTTTGATGAACCAATAGAAGAGTCTAGGAATGGATATTATTTTTTTAAGAGAACTATGGACATAGTTTGTTCATTAATGGCATTAATAATTTTAAGTCCCATATTCTTGATTGTAGTAATAGCAATAAGAATTGAATCAAAAGGCTTTGCAATCTTTTCACAAAAAAGAGTTGGTAAGGATGGGAAAATGTTTGAAATGTACAAATTCAGGTCTATGGTAGCTAATGCAGAAGAATTGAAAGATAGGTTATGTGATAAAAATGAAATGTGTGGACCGATGTTTAAAATGAAAGAAGACCCCAGAGTAACTAAAGTTGGTAAATTCATAAGAAAAACAAGCATAGATGAACTTCCACAGCTAGTTAATGTATTAAAAGGTGACATGAGTTTAGTAGGGCCAAGACCATCACTTCCAAAAGAAGTTATGGAATTTGAAGGTTGGATGATGGAAAGGTTAAGTGTTAAACCGGGATTAACTTGTTATTGGCAAGTTTCAGGAAGAAGTGATATTAAGTTTGAAGAGTGGATGGAATTGGATGTTAAATATGTTGAAGAGAGAAATACTTTAGTTGATATAAGTTTAATATTTAGAACATTTGGGGTGCTTTTTGGGGATGAGCATGCAAGATAGAAGGGGTATTCAGGAGACATGTATCATGTAACAGTTAGATGTGACCTAAGAAATAACATATTCAAATAACAGATAAGATGAATTAATAAAATCTTATCTGTTTTTCTCTTAATAGATCCCAATGACCAAAGTTGATATGATCAAATTCATCTCTTCTGTTCCAAATTTTTTAATCATTGCAGGAATATTTCCAGACATTCCACATTCGGATGGTCTAGAAAAATAATTGACATAATAAAGAAAAAAATATACAATTAAACAAAACGTATATAATAGAGGTCATTATATGATAAAAATTCTAATTATATTAATAGTTGTTATAACAATAGTATTTATACTAGCTTTGTGCAAAGTATCTAGCAGAGCGGATAGAAATGCAGATATTATATTAAAAAAACATAAAGATAATAAACATAGCAACCACAGTCATTAGGAATTTAAAAGTACCCTAGGGAAAACGAGAATTTGTGGGTAAAAGCACTTCACTAAATGAAAATTTAGTGGAGTTTTTTTATATTAATTACTAACTATATTTTAAATGAATAACCTTTTCAAAGTCATTTCCGTATAAATACACAAAAGTTTTAGGAACAAAAATAAATACCAACTTTTCATGAGCATATGTAGTTTTAGTTTCTATCACTGACCATTTTTCTACAGGTCCATGAGAAGAAACATCTGTTTTTACGTTAGCATCAGAGTATGGAACAAATGTTGTAGCTGTTTTAGGGACCCAAAAAAATACTCTATAATGAGGCCAACCGTCATTTCCTGTTATTGTATCATATGATGGAGAACTTTTTTTCCCTACAGGATAATTTATATTTGGTGCATCATTTGGGACTGGGGCTGAGAAGAAAACTAAATTTTTCAACAAGGGAATACAAAGTAGTATGGGAAGACACAGGAATACTTCTATGAATAAAAAAACTAATATAAGCGTAAAATAATTTTTATGCTTTTTCATCATGTAAAAAACTCCTAATTATTAATATAGTAATAATCATTTCCTTAGTTATATTTTTTATACAGATAACATAAAAACCTTTATGAAGATTTTCTATTAGGTGAAATTATTATGCATATAGTTTTTCATAATATAAAATCATGCATATAAAAGAATAAGAATAAAAACAAATTGTAATTATATTGAAAATAATATAATATAAGGATATGTGGTTTAAATTGTTAAGAGGGAAATTATATGATTATATGATTTATAAATACTACATCTTTATGAATTGAAAGGGGATAAAATAAAAATGAAAATGAAAAAATTATTATCAGTTGGGGCACTTGTTTTAGTACTAGCTTCTTCTACATCAATTGGAGCATCAGCAACTACTATACCTGATGAACTTATGAATAAGGAATCTATATTAAACTTGATTGAAAACCAATATAAAAATGGTGAAAATCCAACAGACTTATTAGATGGAATTGACAAGGATGCTACAATTGGAGATCTTGTGAATGGAAAGGTGACTGATACCACTATTGAATTTTTTGCTAATAGACCAACAATATATAGAATTTTAATAAAAATTAATAATAATAACGGCAATAGTATAGCAACTGTTTTAGAAAAGGTTACTAAAGATGATGAGGCCTTTTCTAAATTTAAAGCTGATTTTATGACAGTTGCAAATAAATTAAAGAACATGAATGACACAAAGGGAAGTGAAAAAGTAGCGGCAGAAGAAATTGTTAGGTATGTTGTTTCAAAATATGAAAATAATATGAATGTTAATTTTGGTTTAGATAGTAAAGGATTGACTACTGCTTCTATTGAGAAAAATGGACAAGTAATAGTTCAAATTAACTCTGCAGATTATGAAAAAATTGTTACTAGGTTAGATAATTTAACTAAAGAGGATGTTACTAATGCTATAAAATAATAGCTATAATAAATTCAACAAATACAAATGGAGTTAATATTTTAGCATGAATAAAATAAAAAAAGCATTATTTATACCTACAATTAAAAAAATCTAAGTAAGTGAAATTAAAGAAAAGATGAATTATAACTTATTTTTAAAGTAATTTAAAAATATTAAGAGTTTATAGATAACATGGTATTTTAAATGGGGAAAAGTATTAAGGAGGATAATATAATAATGAAAAATTTTAAATTAAAAAAGTTAGTTGCAGTAGCGCTAACAGTTATGACAATAGTAACTGTATCGCCAGTAGGAGCATCAGCAGCTTGGAAGCAAGATTCTCATGGATGGTGGAATACAGAAGGAAATTCATATTCTAAAGGTTGGAGAACTATAGGTAACAATTGGTATTACTTTGGTTCAGATGGATATATGAGAACTGGTTGGGCTAAGGATAATGGAACATGGTATTATATGCAACCATCAGGTGCAATGAAGACAGGATGGGTTTATAATAATGGAACTTGGTATTATATGCAATCATCAGGAGCAATGAAAATAGGTTGGGTTTATGATAAGGGAACGTGGTACTTTACAAGTGAATCAGGAGCAATGCAAACAGGTGTAGTTGAAGTTAATGGAAAAGTGTATTATTTTGCACAAAGTGGAGCAATGGCAACAGGAAAGGTTACTATTAATGGAGTAATTTATACTTTTGCAGCAAGTGGGGAAGCTATAGGAACTGTAAAACCAACTCCAACTTTAGCATTTAAAATTGATGGACCTGAAGTAAAACCAACTCCAATTCCAACTCCACCGCCAACACCAACACCAGACGATAAATCACATCATAATTCAGGAACAAACTATGTGGCACTTTCACAAGAAGTTATAGATGCTCAATATAAATCAGCTACACAAATTACTAAGCCTATAGAAATAAGCAAAAATGCAGATGGAACACTTATACAACCTACATTTAGTTTTACACCAGGGCCATATGCTGAAAAAATATATGCAACTGGAAAATCATATACAGTTACAAAAGATGTATATGTTACTCTAAATGGCAAAGATGCTTATATAAAGGGTACTTATAAAGATGGATATACAATTGAAGCAGGCCAAACAGGAACAGTAACAATAACTGCAAGTATTTCTGTATATGATAGCACTAATGGTAAGCTATATTATGTGACTCCAAGTAGTGTAGAAACAGTTAAAGTTAACTAATTCAGAATTTAATAACAAATTAGTTGCAAACTTTTGACTAGGATGCCCTAGAAAAATGAAAACTATAAAATACAAGCACTCCATTAAATGTAGATTTAGGGGAGTGCTTGTATTTTAAGTAAATATTTTATTGTTTTTTTACAAGTAGATATCAAATTCTAAGTACTTCATAGGAGAATTTATGCTATAATGGTAATTGTTGAATGAATTTAGCATCGATGATGATTTGGGGGGAAGATTATGTTGAAGGGAAATAACCAATGGACATCTTGGAGAATTATAGAGCCTGAGATTATTACTTTTGTATCAAAAACAGCTTTTAGTGTAGATGAAAATTTGAGAGAGTTTAAAGGTCAAAAAAATAGTAGTTATGGAGAGTTTGAAATATGAATGAAGAAATTATAAGAGATGAAGAAATTATAAAAATTCAAGACATAATAGATATATTGATGAAAAGATGGAAGATGATACTTTCAATAGCATTAATTGCAACATTAACAGCTGGAATTATTAGCTTTTTTGTAATTGCACCTAAGTATGAAGCAAGTACTAAGGTTTTTATAGGAAAAGAAAATACTAAAGATCAAAATTATAATAATAGTGATATTCAAATGTATCAGCAATTATTAAAGACGTATGCTGGAGTAATAACAACTAATGATTTAGTTGAAAAAGCTATTAATACAGCAGATTTGAATATAACATCAGAGGAAGTTCTTGGAGGCTTAACAGTTACACCAAGTGCAAACACTCAAATTTTAGAAATAAAGTATATAAGTACTGATAGAGTATTATCTAGGGATTTAGTTGATGCGGTTACAACTCAATTTATAGAAACATCCAAAGAGCTTATACCAAATGGAAATGTTAAGATAATAGAAAGTGTAAAGATGCCAGAAAATCCAGTTAGTCCTAATAAAAAGATGAATATAGCTATTGCATTTTTAATTGGACTTATGATTAGTATTGGATTAGCATTTTTATTGGAGTTTATGGATAATACATTTAAAACAAAAGAGCAATTAGAACAAATATTAGGAATACCTGTTATTGGTGCAATTCCTGATGACTTGGATTAAGGGGGGCATGAGAGATGTTTACGGCAAAAAAAATACATAAAGCGGTATCAAATCAACAATATAGAGGTTTTGCAGTTGAAAAAAAACCAAAATCCATAGTATCAGAAGCATATAGAACTTTAAGAACAAATATACAATACTCATCTTTTGATAAACAAATAAAAACTATAGTAGTTACAAGCGCAGAAGCAGCAGAAGGAAAATCTACAGTAGCAGGAAATCTTGCTTTATCTTTTGCTCAAAATGAAAAAAAAGTTATAATAGTGGATTGTGATTTAAGAAAGCCTTCAGTACATAAGAATTTTAAATTATCAAATTTAGTGGGTGTTTCAGAAGTGCTTATAGGAAAAGAAAAGTTAGAAGAAGTAATACAAAGTCGTAATGAAAACCTTGATATATTAACATCAGGTAAAATTCCGCCAAATCCATCAGAAATGCTATCATCAAGTGCAATGACTAATCTCATAGAAACTATAAGAGAAAAATACGATATTGTTATTTTAGATAGTGCTCCACTTCAAGCAGTTACGGATGCTCAAATTCTTTCTACAAAAGCAGATGGAACTATACTTGTTATAAGAGCTCAAAGAACAAACAGAGAAGCGGTTATTGAGGCTAAAAATCTTTTGACTAAAGTAGGAGCTAACATAATAGGTACTGTTTTACATGCAGTTGAAAATACTAGAGGTAAGTACTACTACTATTATGGAAGTAATGATGAAAAGAAAGCGAAATAATCAATGGTAAATATAGATACCCACGGTGAAAATCATACTTATGTGTATATCCGCCGAAATAAAGGGGCATGCATTTGCTACAGTTACGGAAGATTTTGATGGGTGCTTCTAAGATTACAAGTTGTACCCAAAATGCTTGCTTCAAAGACAAGCGCTCACAGAGAAAGTTCGAAGAACGAAATATAAAATGCCCACAAGGAGAAAGTTCAGGAGGCCAAATATAAAATTTGGACCTTCACTTTTCGATTCTCACTTTTTGAACAAGCATATTTGGAACAACTTGTAATCAAGAAGCGCAGCCATCAAAATTTTCAATGTAACATTACGCAAAAGCAGGCCCCTTTATTTCTAGTTGGAAGTATATTCATAGTATAAGTATAACTTAAGGGGTGGGTATCTATATTCAATTAACAATTGATAATTGAACATTGAAAAAAGGAGTAAATATGATAGTAGATATTCATTCACATATAATACCAGGAATTGATGATGGATCTAAAAGTATGGAAATGACTTTGGAGATGATTAGAAACGCAGAAAAAGAAGGCACTAAAGAAATTGTAGCTACACCTCATTATTTACTTGAATATGGAGAAGCTACAATTATTGACGTGAAAAATCATGTAAAAGAAATTAATGTACTTTTAGAAAATGAAAAAATAGATGTGAAGATATATAGTGGACAAGAAGTTTATTTTACTAAAAAAATAATAGAAGATTATCTGGAAGGGAATATCGGAACAATAAATGATTCAAGGTATATGCTTATTGAATTGCCAATGGATAAATTTGATGAGAATACATTTGATATTCTTTATGAACTTCAAGTTAGAGATATTGTACCAACAATTGCACATCCAGAAAGATACAAGTTCTTTATAGAAAAACCTTCACTGATTAATGAATTTATTGATCAAGGATATTTATTTCAAATGAATTCAGGAAGTATAGAAGGAAAATTCGGACAAAATGTTAAAAAGACAGCTGATTTATTTTTAACAAATAATATATATAATTTCATAGGATCAGATGCACATAACATTAAAAGCAGAAATACAGGACTCAAAAATGCTATAGCTTTGCTTGGAAAAGGTATGAATAAAAGCATATTTCAAGATAGCTCTGAAAAAATTTTGAAAAATGTGGATATTGAGTTCCTTGGAGAACGAATTAAAGAGAAAAAATCAATATTCTCATTTCTTAAGAGATAATTTTATTGAAAATTGGCGTATTATGTAATACGATTTATACAATGGATTATTAGTTAAATGATAACAAATAATAAATTCTATGGTATAATTTATGCAATAAGTAAGCATTGTTATATTATATTTAGTTATTAAATTAATTGTTATATAAGTATAAAAATGTTAGATGATATAATAAAGTTAAAAAAATATGTACGAATATATCATGTATCTTATACAAATAAAAATTAATATGTTTTATTATCAAGGAAACAATGATCCATATATTTTAATTGGGCACTTTATATATGGTAAGTTAATAGTGCAACCGACCTTTATAGTTTATAGTCTATAAGTTTATAATTTATAGTTTATAAAGGTTGGTTTTTTTTGTGTGTAAAATTGGTTAAAATTTGTATTTTTATAAGAGGGAGGTATAAAATGCAACAACTAGAATTCGATAGGGATCAAGTTCTGTTTAAAGAACAAATAGAAGTAGAAAATAATAGGATTATATATTGTTTTTTAAAGAGAATTATTGATGTGGTTTGCTCATTAATAGGACTTATAGTTTTAAGTCCTATATTTTTGTCTGTGGCTATTTTAATTAGACTTGAATCTAAAGGAAATTCTATTTTTTCTCAAGTAAGAGTAGGGAAAAATGGAAAGAGATTTAAAATGTATAAGTTTAGGTCTATGGTAGCTAATGCAGAGGAATTAAAGGACAAGTTACATGATAAAAATGAAATGTGTGGACCAATGTTTAAAATGAAAGAAGATCCAAGAGTAACTAAGGTTGGTAAAGTCATAAGGAAGACAAGCATAGATGAACTTCCACAATTAGTTAATGTTTTAAAAGGAGAAATGAGCTTAGTAGGACCAAGACCTTCACTTCCAAAAGAAGTCATGAAATTTGAAAAATGGATGATGACAAGGCTAAGTGTTAAACCTGGCTTAACTTGTTATTGGCAAGTTTCTGGGAGAAGTGATATTGAGTTTGAAGAGTGGATGGAATTGGATGTTAGGTATGTTGAAGAAAGAAATACTTTAGTTGATTTGGGATTGATATTTAGGACTTTTGGGGTGTTTTTTGGGGATGAACATGCGAGATAGAAATAAAAATAGATAAAAGGTAAATCTTAGCTTTATGAATCAAAAAAGAATGATAGAATCAGACATTGAATTAGTAGTAAATTTTATTCTGCTTAAATAAAATGAAGCAGGATGTGATCAATCGAAGTTAAATCATTTCATTGTGTTGTGTGAATTGAGCGAAGCGAAAGGAAGAAATATAATTATGAAACGAGTCATTACTTATGGAACATTTGATTTATTACATTATGGTCATATTAATATATTGCAAAGAGCAAAGGCACTTGGAGATTATTTGATAGTTGTTCTTTCTGATGATGAGTTCAACTGGAATGAAAAGAATAAGAAGTGTTACTTCACTTACGAAGAGAGAAAACAGTTACTTGAATCCATTCGTTATGTTGATTTAGTTATTCCAGAAACTTGCTGGGAACAGAAGATAAAAGACGTGCACGAATATCATATTGATACATTTGTAATGGGCGATGACTGGAAAGGGAAATTTGATTTCTTAAAAGATGAAGGTGTTGAGGTTGTATATCTAAAGAGAACACCAGAAATCTCTACTACTCAGATTAAGAAAAATTTGAAAGACAGAATTAGTTAAATACTACAATATAGAACTTTTAGTGTATCTAAATTTTGCCTTGGACAGGAGAGAATAAACAAAATGACAAATAAGATTAAGAATAAAGTTAATCATAAATCAAAAAGTAGTATAGATAGCTTAGAGAATAGAACTAATATTAAAGTATGTTTAGTTGGCTCAAGTGGAGGACATCTAACACACCTATATATGCTTAAGCCTTTCTGGAAAAATAAAGAACGATTCTGGGTAACTTTCGATAAAGAAGATGCACAGAGTTTGCTCGAAGGCGAGAAAGTGTATCCTTGTTATTTTCCTACAAACAGAAATATTAAAAATTTAATACGAAATATAGGTGTTGCATGGTGGGTTCTTTGGAAAGAAAAACCGGATTTACTTATTTCATCTGGTGCAGCTGTTGCTGTTCCTTTCTTTTATTTTGCAAAATTAATGGGAAAAAAATTAATTTATATAGAAGTATTTGATCGTATTGATAAACCAACAATGACAGGAAAAATGGTATATCCTATTGTTGATAAATTTATTGTTCAGTGGGAAGATCAGAAAAAGGTTTATCCGAAAGCAATTAACTTGGGCGGAATCTTTTAATTATGTTTTTTGATAATTAATTTATTACAAATTATAGCTTTATTCATTGTTGTAGATTAGGAGGTAGAAATGATTTTTGTAACAGTTGGAACACATGAGCAGTCATTCAACAGACTTGTAGAATATATTGATAATTTAAAAGGATCAGGAAAAATTACAGAGGATGTTATTATTCAGACAGGATATAGTACATATGAACCTAAAAAGTGTAATTGGTATAATTTAATTCCCTATAAGGAAGTGATGAGAAATGTGGCTGAAGCCAGAATTGTTATCACTCATGGTGGTCCATCGAGTTTTATAATGCCTCTTCAGGCAGGGAAAATTCCAATTGTTGTTCCAAGGCAGAAGCAGTTTGATGAACATATAAATAATCATCAAATTGAGTTTGTAAGAGCAGTTCATGAGCGACAGGGCAATATAATTCCTGTTTATGAGATTGAAAAACTGGAAGAGATAATAAGAGATTATGAAAATATTGTTGCCGAGATGCCGAAAGAAATGCTTAGTAATAATAGGAAATTCAATAGAAAGCTGGATAGTATCGTTGGTAACATTTTCAAGGAAGGTAAATAAGATGGATTATAAAATTAGTATCATTATTAGAACATATAATGAAAGTAAGCATATAGAAGAAGTTTTAAAGAGTCTCTTAAAACAATCCTATAGAAACTTTGAAGTAATATTGGTTGATTCGGAATCAACTGATAATACAGTTGAAACTGCAGAAAAATACGACGTAAGAATAATCAAAATTAAAAAGAAAGATTTCAATTATAGTTACTCTAGTAACATTGGCTGTGAAAAAGCTACAGGAGATCTTTTATGTTTCTTAAGTGGGCATTCTGTAGTTGCTAACGATGATTATTTAATTCTGGCTAACAATATATTTCAAAATCAAGAAATTGGTGGATGCTATGGTGATGTAGTTGCTTTGGTGGATGGAAGTTGGATTGAAAAGTTATTTAATTATCTTGGCTATATTAAAAATAAAGTTAAAGGTACTGAAATAAAATTAGAAAGCCAAATTCATCCTGGAATACTAAGTTGTAGTAATGCATTAGTTAGAAAAACTTTGTGGGATAAACATAAATTCAAAGAGGAACTTGGAAAAGGTGGAGAAGATGTTGAATTGGCATATAGAATAATACAAGAAGGTTATTATGTTGCTAAGGCGCCCGCACTCTTAGTTAAACATTCCCATGGTAGCGGATTTATCAAATTCATAAAAGAGTTTAATGGTTGGCGTGCTATGTATGACGTTGTACTTAAATATATAGAAACCAATAAATAAATATGGTGAGAGGTGATATTATGAAAGTAAGTGTTATTACAATGCATTCAATAAGAAATTATGGGTCAGTTCTGCAAACTTACGCTACTCAAGAAAACTTAAAAGCATTGGGATTGGAAGTTGAATTCGTTGATTATTATAGAAAAGATTCAATAAATCCAAAAGCTTCTGTAGAAGACAATTTGGCAGTTAACTCAAAATGGAATAAGAACTTTATAACAAGAGAAGTTTTTAGAGCGATAAAAACTCCGATTCATAGAAAACAATTTCAAGTATTTGGTAGTTTTTTATCTAAGTACATTAAGTTAACGCCCAAGAAATATTATAGTAATGAAGAAATAAAACAGGAATTGCCGATTGCCGATTGCTATTGTACAGGAAGTGACCAACTATGGAACAGCACATATAACAGAGGAATTGAAGAGTCATATTTTCTTGATTATGTGCCTGAAGGAAGCAAGTGTTTTTCTTATTCCACTAGTATCGGTAAAGAACGATTAAATAAAAAAGAATCGAAAGAAATCTATAAAAGATTATTAAAATTTAGCCATTTATCTGTGCGAGAGGAATCGGCAAAAGAGATATTGTTAGAATTAGGGTTCAAAGACTGTGTTCATGTATTAGATCCCACATTTATGCTATCTATTGAGAAATGGAAAAAGATAATGGCTCCAAGAATAATTAGTGAAAAATATGTATTAATATATCAACTCAATAAGAATAAGACATTTGATCTATATGCAGAAAAGTTTGCTGAGAAGCATGGATTAAAACTTTATAGGATTGATACAACAAGAGAAAGGATTATTTCCCCAGGAAAATCTATATATCTTCCTTCTGTAGAGGAATTTATTTCTCTGTTTTACTACTCTGAATATATTATCACTGATTCTTTTCATGGAACTGCATTCTGTATAAGTTTTGCAAAGAATTTTTCAGTAATATATCCAGAAAAATTTAGCACAAGATTGGAGAGCATTTTGAAGCTTACTAATTTAGAAAATCGAGTTGTCTCTGATTGGAATGATTATGATGTCTATAATAATCCAATTGATTATGTTCCAGTCAATAGAGTAATTAATGAAGAAAGAGAAAAGACAAATTTATTTGTTGAAAATGTATTATCAAGTTTAAAATCATAAACTTACAGTTTATTTGCTGATTAAGTTAGAAAGAGAAAAAACTATGACTAAATATGGAAACGGAATTAATAAATTAAGAATTTTGATTTTTGTGGCATACAATATAACTTATGTTTTTTTTAAGGTTGGAATGATTCAACAATCAATCAATTTAGTTTTGTTAAGCTTATTTTGTATAATTAATATATTTTTATATTTAAACGATAGAGGAAGTTTAAAATTTAGAAAAGGTAAATTTTATAAAGAATTTACGCTTGGAATGGCAGCATGTTGTGTGATAATTGTTATATCATTAATAATCCAGGTAAAGAATGACAATTATCAGATGTACCTATTTGAGAGTGTTTTTCATATTATAATACCTTTAGTAAATGCTTATTTTTGGATAAACACAACTCAGAAAGAAGAACGTAATGTGTATTTCTATATTTTTTTTATACGATTTTTAATTCATTTTATTATTGATAATAGTGGTAATCTAAGTTTAACAAACATTTTGTCTATATCATGGAATAATAGCAAATCATCGATTTTTGAGTCTTCAAATGCACATGATTTTTTGATGCTATTAATGTATTTTAAATATCGTGGAAATAAAATAATGAGTATATTGTGCATGTTCCTTTGCATGGTTTCATTTAAACGATTGAGCTTTGTTTTAGCTCCATTGTTATTTATTTGTTATGAAATGATACCGAAAAAAGAAGTTAATAAAGTATTACTAGCAACAACAAAAATTATAGTCATGCTGACACCATTTATAATTTTAATACTAATTTCAGATGAAACGATGTCATATGTATATAGCCAGTATGGGTTTAGTGTGGCTGATTTTATTACGGGAAGGGTTACTTTGATAAAGAGTGTATCAGATAATTTATTTGATTTAAATGGCTTTGGCTCAATTCAAACAATTATGTCAAAATCGTCAATTAAGTTTGTTCGTGAAGTAGGGAGTATGCATTGTGACATACTAAGCCTTTATTGGGAAACGACAATAATAGGACTAATTGTTTTTGTAAACAATATGTTTGAAATAGTCAAGAAAGATTATAGAGCATATTTTATGATGATATATACATTTTCGGTAATAATTACTTCTCATTTTTTGGACTATATCAGTGCATGGCTTATTATGCTTATGGTTATTGCGATTATGTATGAAGAAAAAAATAAAAGTGAAATAAAATCAGTAAGACGTAAAATTAAAATAAAATTTAAATAGAGTAGAATTGAAGAATGAGTTTTTACAGATGGAGGTAAAATGCGCTATATAAAAATTAAAGATATAATAAAGATATTGATTTCGTATATTATAGCTTTTCCTTTTTACTTATTTAGAATTTTCCCGATAAACAATAAGAAAATAGCTGTTTTATGTTTTGGTGGAAAAGGATACGGTGATAATCCTAAATACATTATTGATGAAATTATTAATAAGCACTTTGAAGGTGATATTGTTTGGGTAGTTAGAGACATGGAAACTGAGTTTCCTAGTAACATAAGAAAGGTGAAACTACATTCTATAAAATCAATATATGAAATGGCAACATCAAGAATTTGGATAAATAATACACGAATGTCATTATATATAAGAAAGAGAAAAGAACAATATTATATTCAAACTTGGCACGGCGGTGTTGCTCTTAAGAAAATTGGAAAAGATGTTGATCCAAACACTGTTTCATTTTCACATTATTATGCTGCCCAAAGAGATGCAAAGATGACCGATTTATTATTATCAAATAGTTTGTTTTGCACTAATATGTATCATAATAGCTTTTGGTATAGCGGTGAAATTTTAGAATCTGGTTCTCCAAGAAATGATATTCTTATCAATAATTCAAGTGATAGCAAGAATATTAAAGATAAACTAGGAATTCATAAAGATACGAAAGTGATATTATATGCACCTACTTTCAGAGATAATGGACGGATTGATGTTTTTGACTTAGATTGTAAGCAAATAATATTTAATTTTGAAAAAAAGTATAAATGTAAATTTTGTATCATTATTCGTTTACATCCTAATATGAGCTCAACTGAATTAAATATAAAATTTTCAAAAAGTATTTTGAATGGAACAAGTTATTCAGATATGTATGAGTTATTAAATATTTCGGATGTATTGATTACTGATTATTCAAGTACAATGTTTGAATTTGGCATGCTTTTAAAACCTGTTTACTTGTATGTGAAAGATTTGGATGATTATACTAAGAGTCGTGGGTTATACCTAGATATAGAAAAATTACCATATGTTGTTTGCAAAGACAAAGAAAGCTTGTATAATAAAATACAAGAGTTTAATTTAGAAGATTATCAAGAGCATGTTCATAAATTTAATATGAATTTGGGGTTTTGTGAGAATGGAACTGCATCAAAAACTGTAGTGGAGAGAATTGAAAGTATAATTCAATCTTACAAATGAGTAATAATTTGAAAAAAGTTTTAGAATGAGTAAACGATCATGAAATCTTTAACTTGTTAGTGCATTACTCATTATTTAACACTAAAGGTTAATATATAAATTTAGGAGTAATAAATATAATGAAAATTGAAAGAGATAAATTAGTTATAAAGCTAAAAAATGCAATCAGTAATAAAGTCTTTTTAAAAACTATAATAATTGGTTTAAAAAAGGTTAGGCACATATTTTGGATAAATAATGATAGTATTAGAAGAAATCAATTAGATATATATGACTATAAAAAACTTAAAAAGAAATATTACCATATTATTGAAAAACGAAGAGTAGAAGAAAATATGCAATATAAACAGTCAAATAGAGTTTGGATATGCTGGTTACAAGGAATAGATAATGCTCCTCAGCTTGTAAAGCGTTGTGTGTATTCAATATATAAAAATCTTGATGAAAGAGATATTACTATAATTACAAGTGAGAATTACTACGAATATGTAAACCTACCTAAATATATTATAAATAAGTGGGAACATGGAATAATCTCTAATGCTCATTTTTCTGATTTATTACGTCTTGAATTGATAATAAATTATGGCGGCATTTGGATGGATTCAACTGTTTTGTGCACTGATAAAAAGATTCCTAAATACATTACAAATGTACCGTTATTTGTGTACAGTAATGAATATCGAGGATCTGACGTAATTGTTGCATCAAATTGGTTGATATCTGGAAATAAAAATAACAACATTTTAGTTGCTACAAGAGATTTGCTGTATGAATATTGGAAAAATGAAGATGTTTTAATAAATTATTTTATATTTCATTTATTTTTTACAATGGCCACTGAGAAATATACTGAGGAATGGAAACTTGTACACAAATTCAATAATATAAGTCCACATATATTGCAACATGAATTATTTGATAAGTATAGCGATGAAAGATTTGAAGAAATCAAATCTATGTCTGTGTTTCACAAGTTGAACAATAAAAGTGTTGGTCCGAAGTATAAATCAGACACATATTATGATTATATTATAAACAAAGGAATTGAATTATAATTAAAGGATTTAATATAGAGAAGAAGGATGTATTGTTATGAGTGGCATTAAAAAGAATTTAATTTATAATATTCTATATGAATTATTAATAATAGCGCTACCATTAATTACATCTCCATATATATCTAGAGTTTTAGGCGCTGAAACATCAGGTGTTTATACATATACTTATTCTATTGCATTCTATTTTTTAATGTTTTCTAGATTGGGTATTAGCATTTATGGTAACAGAAGTATAGCTCAAACTAGAGATAGTAAGGAGAACAGAAGCAGAATATTTTGTAGCATTTATGCATTTCAATTTATTGTTTCACTAATTAATATAATTATCTACATAACATATATAAAAGTATTTTATGAAGATTATTTTACGATAACATTAATTCAAGGGTTTTATGTATTTTCAGGGATTTTTGATATTTCATGGTTTTTTTTTGGAATGGAAGAATTTAAGGTAACTGTTACTAGAAATTCTATTGTGAAAATAATTTTAACAGTTTGTATATTATTGTTTGTAAAAAAACCTGAAGATTTATGGAAGTATACATTGATTATAAGTTTAAGTACATTAATTGGACAAATGTCTGTCTGGCCTTTTTTGAAAGGTAAAATATATTATGTAAAGCCAAAATTCAAGGAAATAACTGCTCATATAAAACCAAATTTAATTCTATTTATTCCAGTATTGGCTACAAGTGTATTTACTGTTATGGATAAAATAATGATTGGTACTTTCAGCAGTATGTCACAAGTTGGTTATTATAACTATTCAAATAATATTATTGATGTACCAAAAGTTCTTATTAGATCGTTGGGTACTGTAATGCTTCCGAGAATGACGAATTTAGTTTCAAATGGGAAAAAAAAGCAGAGTCTAATGTATATAGAAAATTCTCTATTGCTTGTATCATGTTTATCGATCGCAATGGCTTTTGGAATAGCAGCAGTAGCGAATAATTTCGCCCCATTATTTTGGGGAAATGAATACGAAGCTTGTAGTCCTCTGATTTTTGGGTTATCGGTAGCGGTAGTTTTCAGCGTTTGGGGAAATGTGTTAAGAACACAGTATTTAATTCCTAATTCTAGGGACAAAGAATATTCAATTTCTCTTGTAGTAGCTGCGGGTGTTAATGGAATAATTAATTTTATACTGATTAGATATTTAGGTGCACTTGGAGCTGTTATTGGAACCATTGCGGCTGAATTTGTATTGGCAGCATATCAGACTTTTATAATTAGAAGTGAATTAGATATACGTTCGTATTTAAAAAATGGGATAGTTTTTATACCTTTTGGATTAATAATGTATATCATTGTTAAATACATAGGTCTTTTGTTTGGAAGATCGTGGATAGTGTTAGCTATACAAATATTATGTGGAATTTTAATTTATATAGGATTGTGTGCAATTTATATATTTAAATCAAAAAAGCCAATAATTATTGAAATAAAGAAACAAGTAAAAGAATATATTTTAAATTTTATCAAGAAAACAGAACTTAAGAATAAATAGATACTAAAGTAAAATAATATGTATTAGCTCGTGAGGTAAAATGTGAAAAATAAGTCATCTATAACTAATAAAATAATTTTATTTAATGAAAAAAAGGATTGTTGCGCCTGTGGCGCATGCATGAACATATGTCCCCAAAAGGCTATTTCTATGGTAGAAGATGAATATGGTTTTTCTTATCCACAGATTGACAATGAATGTTGTGTTAAATGTGAAGCGTGTAAAACAGTCTGTGGATTTCAAAATGTAACTGAAACAAATTCGCCAATCGTAACGTATGCTTCTGCAATGAAAAATGAAACTGAAGTATTAGCTTCTGCTTCAGGTGGTATATTTGTAGCATTAGCAAAAGCATTTTTAGCTGATGGAGGAATTGTATTTGGAGTTTCAATGGAATATATTAACGGTCTATTAACACCTATGCATATTTCTATTAATAATATTAATGATTTGTATAAGCTACAAGGATCGAAATACGTTCAAAGTTATATCGGTGAAGTATCTTGTGAAGTAAAGAGGTATTTAATAGAAGGGAAAAAAGTGTTGTTTTCTGGAACACCATGTCAGGTTGCTGGATTGAAAGCATTTTTAAAAAGAGATTATAAAAATTTATTAACGATTGATATTATTTGCCATGGTGTACCAAATATAAAATTCTTTCAAGGATATATTAAACATCTTGAAAAAAAACTTAAAGGAAAAATAATTAAGTATAAATTTAGAGATAAGAAAAAGGGATGGGGTCTTAGTGGAAAAGTAGTTTATAAAACAGAGGTAGGAAAAGTAAAAGAAAAACTGATTCCGTGTAATGTTTCTTCATACTATAGTTTTTTTCTTAGTGCTGATATTTATCGAGAAAATTGCTATTCATGTAAGTATTCTTCATCTCATCGTCCAGGAGATATTACGATTGGAGATTATTGGGGGGTTCAAAAAGAACATCCAGAGATTATGGAAGAAAATGGCGGAATATTAAGTGAGATAAAGGGTATTTCCTGTATTATTGTAAATACGGAAAAAGGAAAAGAATATTTAAGTTCATATGGTTTTGAATTAATACTTTTTCCCTCCGAATTTGAAAAAGCAGCTAGAAAAAATAGTCAACTAAATACGCCAAGTTGTTCTAGTAAGTTCAGAGATGATATACTTATGATATTTAAAACTCAGGGTTATGATGCAGTTGAAAAATATTTTAGGAATAAAATGGGTATAAAGTATTATTATCATGTTCTAAATAGCAAAATACCCCAAAAATTAAAAAAGAAAATAAAGAAAAAACTATGCAAAATTAAACTATTTGGTAAAATCATATAGCAAGTCGCTCGTAAACTCCCGACTAGCACCCCCGGCAGGTTGTGCATAAATTAAACTTTTCGTATAAAATAACGCCTGTAACATTTAATTACGGGCGTTATTTCAGAGCAAGTCGCTCGTAAACTCCCGACTAGCACCCCCGGGGAAAACAGAAATTACCAGGTACAAGTTCAAAATAATAAAGAAATATAGATAACAGGTAAGATGAATTAATAAAATCTTATCTGTTTTTTGTTTTAAGTAAATAGTTTATACAAGAATATAATATTAATATTAGAGTTGATTATATGAATGAAATACTGAAAAATTGTTGGAGGAGTTTATGATGGATGCATTATCCGTTAGAAGTTTAACTACACAGACATATGATGAGAATTTGGCAAATAAAATGGTTAATGATATAGTTAATGTTTATTTTCCATAATTAAAGAAAATGCATGATAAATTAGAAAAGGAAGTATAATTTATGTATGGATTATTAGATAAGGATTTAAATTATATTTTAGATGCTTTGAGTAAATTTTCAGAAATCGAAAAGGCAGTCATTTTTGGAAGTAGAGCAATGGGAAATTATAAGAAGGGATCAGATATTGATTTAGTAATAATGGGAAGTAAAGATAACAGGTAAGATTTAATTAATTGAAAATCTCATCTGTTTTTTATTTTAAGTAAATAGTTTATAGTATATAATGTTAATATAAAATTAATCCGAGGAGTGATGAATTTGAATTTAGAACGAAGGATTGTTGATGAAATAGTAGGTATATGTCATAAGTATGAGCACATTAGAAAAGTCATTCTTTTTGGATCTAGAGCACGCGAAGATAATTCAATTAAAAGTGACATCGATTTAGCTATATATTGTGATAATTCAATAGTAGATTTTATTGAGGATATTGAAATGAATACTAGTACTTTACTAGAATTTGATTTTTCAGATATGAAAGGTATACAGGATGAGCTATTTATAGAGCAAGTAAAAAAAGAAGGAGTAGTTATTTATGCGAAGCATTGATTTCAAATATATGAATCTAAAAAAAGCTTATGATAGGCTTGTTGAGGTAAGCAATTTGTATGATGGAAAGAATGATATAATAAGAGACAGTTTAATTCAAAGATTTGAATTTACGTATGAACTTACTCATAAAACCCTTAGAGAATTTATGAAATATTTAGGTGTAACCCTGGAAAATTCATTTCCACGTACAATATATAAAAAAGCATATGTAAATAATTTAATATCTGATGATAAAGTCTGGATTAGTTTATTAGAAGATAGAAATTCTACGTCACACATATATAATGAAAATTTAGCAAATGAAATTGCTAATAGAATAGTAAATGAATATGTTAATGCAATAGGAGAATTAGTTGAGAATTTAGGAAAGCTTTAACCACGTGTTTTTTATCGTGGTTAAAAAATATCCACCTATAAAAAGTCAGTCGCAAACTCCTGACTAGCACCCCCAGGGAAAACAGAAATTACCAGGTACAAGTTCAAAATAATAAAGAAATAGAGATAACAGATAAGATGAATTAATAAAATCTTATCTGTTTTTTGTTTTAAGTAAATAGTTTATAGGATATAATATTAATATAAAGTAATTCATATAGTTAGGCGAAGTTTTCTTAATAGGAACACAATTTTCTTTACCTAAAGATTTTATAAGAACTTATACCTATAAGGGGTGATTGTAATGAATGAAAAAGTATTAGAATTTACTATATTTTGTGTTGAAAGCTTATCTGAGAGATTAAATATTAGTGCTAAAAGAGTGTATAATATGCTCAAAAATGATACAAATATTTTAGAGTATTATATAATTCCTTGCTATGAACCTTTGCACACGCAGAGCAAGAGTTATATTATAGATGACTTAATAACAGTATTAAAAGAAAAAGGTGTAGTTGTATGAGAGTATATCATGGTTCATATTGTGAAATTAAATATCCTAATATAGAATTTTCTAGAGATGCTTTGGATTTTGGAAAAGGATTTTACGTAACTAGTATTAAAGAACAGGCCATTAATTGGGCAAGTAGATTTAAACTAAGAGGAAAAAAATCATATATAAATATATATAACTTAGACTTGGATAAAATTAGAGAAAAGTATAGTATTAAGGAATATCTTACTTATAGTGAAGAATGGTTGGATTTTATCTTGGTCTGTAGAGGCGGTAGTGATGTATATTTAGAAAATGATATTATTATAGGTGGAATTGCTGATGATAGAGTATATAATACAATTGAATTATATGAAGATAATTTAATAAATAAAGAAGAAGCGTTGAAAAGATTGAGATATTATAAACCTAATAATCAAATTTGTATTGTTAATCAGGAAATCATTGATAAGTATTTAAATTATGAAGAAAGTAAAGTGGTGTAATTTATGGATGCTAATAAAATTTTACTACAGTCTTTGTATAAGAAAATAATAATTGAATTTTCTAGAGTAACAGGAAAAGACTTAGAAGAAAGTATGGACTATTTTTATAATTCAACTACATATGATTTAATAAGTAATGGAGTTGGAGATATGCATTGTCGTGGAGTAAAATATTTAACTGATGAATTGCTTCTGGAATATAGTATGATGGAACAGATAGGATATCCTAAATAACTAGCAACCTTAGCCCTTCGGTCTCCGGAAGTATCCCTGGGAGATAGCAAGTCGCTCGTAAACTCCTGACTAGCACCCCGGGGAAAACAGAAATTACCAGGTACAAGTTAATAGATTAAGAATTAACAAACAAGCAGGTGATAAAATTAATTCATCTGCTTTTTTAATATAAAAAATTTGTTTTATTATAATAGTAATGTTATTTTATTATTAATTCCTCTAAATTTATCTATTTGGAGATTATAAAAGATAAATAAGGTAATAATTAAAATGGTAAATGGTAATTTGAAAGATGGTGAAATAATGACTACTGCTAAAAGAGTATGGTATGAAGGTGCAGCGTATCACATTACAGCACGAGGTAATCATAGAAATGATATATTTAGGGATGATGAAGATTTCCAATATTATTTAACAGTGATAGAGGAAGCATTATTATATTATGGTATTAATAATTACCAACTAATTTGTTACTGCTTAATGGATAATCATGTTCATTTAATGATAAAGACTGATAATAAACCTTTAGCAAATTTGATTAGTAGAATAAGTTCAATATACACAAGATATTTTAATAAAAAATATCATTATATTGGACACTTATTTCAAGATAGATATTATTCAGAGCTTATCGAAGATGATAAACAAATGCTAGAAACAAGCAGGTATGTTCACTTAAATCCAGTAAGAGCAAAAATGGTAGAAATACCGAAAGAGTATAGATGGTCCAGTTACACTATGTTTATAGGAGAAAAAGAAGAAAAATTAATAAATAAAAGACCATTTAGATCACCACATCATAATGCATCAATGAATTCATTAGTAGGTGGAGGTATATTTGCTATGCCTGGAGAGATATCTTTAGCGCATAATGGAATTTTATTTTTAGATGAAATAGCAGAGTTTAATAAAGTGAAACTTTTCAGATGGAATTTTATATTCCATCTGAATTTAGTTGAACTTATCTAGGGTCGTGCCGTTCTTAGCGCCCATCTAAAGAGATGGGAGTGTTAGAACGGCTAGACATCAGATAAAAAGACTTTAGATGCTTTAAGGCAACCTATGGAAGATGGTAATGTAACTATTGCAAGAGTAAAGAATACACATTTATTCCCTACAAATTTTATGTTAGTTGCAGCTATGAATCCATGTCCATGTGGTTATTATGGTGAAAGTAGATGTCATTGTACAGATTATGAAGTATTGAAATATAGAGAAAAATTATCTGGTCCACTTATGGATAGAATTGATATACAAAAGTATTTTAAAAGTGTAGATATTATGGATTTATCTGAAGGAACTAAGGGACCAAGTTCTAAAAAATTAATAGAAAGGGTTGAGCTGGCAAGGGAGATCCAAAGAAAAAGATACCAGAATATAGTTGGAGTTTCTTGTAATGCCCAAATGCCACCTGAATTAATAAGAGAGTATTGCCAGTTAGATGAGGCAAGTAAGAATTTATTAAAGGTTGCATATGAAAAATTTAAATATAGCGCAAGAACTTATCATAAAGTGAAACTTTTCAGGTGGAATTTTATATTCCAGCTGAATTTAGTTGAACTTATCTAGGGTCGTGCCGTTCTTGGCTCTCATCTAAAGAGATGAGAGCTTTAGAACGGCTAGACATCAGATAAATTTTTAAGAGTAGCTAGAACTTTTGCAGATATGGATATGGAAGAGAATATAAATAAATCTTATATAATTAAGGCATTGATGTGTAGAGAAATCGAAAAGGAGCAAGCGACTATGGTTGTAGTATAGAAGATGGATAAAGAATTGTTATATGTATGGTTAAATAAAATAAGAGGTGTTGGACCAATATTAGCAAATAACTTAATTGAGTGTTTTAGTGATATAGATGAGATATATCATGCAGATATATCAGAATTATTAAAGGTTGATGGTATAGGAGAAAAGCTAGCAAAAACAATAGTTAATAATAAGGATTTAGATGAGAGTAAAAGGGTCATTCAGAAATGCAACAATAACAATATAGAAATAATAAATAAGTATTCTTCAAATTACCCTAAACAATTAAGTAAGCTGCCTAAAGCACCTTTAATATTATACGTAAGGGGGCAGCTTAAAGAATTTGAATCTTCAGTCGCAATTGTTGGTTCAAGAAGATGTACCGAATATGGAAAGAACGTAACTGTTGAATTATCAGAGGCATTATCGTTAAGAAAAATACCTGTAATTAGTGGAATGGCTAAAGGAATAGATAGCTATGCACATACAATAGCTATAAATAACAATAACTATACAATTGCAATTTTAGGAACTGGCGTAGATAAGTGTTATCCAAAAGAACATATTACTTTAATGAATAAAATAATAGAAAAAGGCGCTGTGATTTCTCAATTTGAGCCAGGTACAAATAATATTAAAGAAAATTTTTTGAAAAGGAATGAGCTCATAGCTATGTTGTCGGATAAAGTGGTAATTGTCCAAGCCTCTAAGGATAGTGGAGCACTTTATACTGCCACATGTGGTTTGAAATATAATATGATATAAAAATAGAAGAATTACTTTTTGAAATGGAGATTAGAGGAGATATAAAACAATTAGGAGGAGTATTCACACAACTAGCAAACGGGTCAAATCATTGCGACTAGCACCCCCTGAGTGTTGAAAAAACTATCAAGTAAAAAGTTGGATGATGGTCGCTTACTCTGTGAGCACTCAGGGAACCAATATGAGTTCAGTTTCCTTTATAATGCAATTTAGTTTAACCACGTGTTTTTTATCGCCGTTAAATAATATGTAGAAAAATAAGTATATATAAACAAAAAAATAGATGTTTGTTGAGCATCTATTTTTAAGTTAATTATGAATTAAGTACAGTTTCACCTTGGGTAGTTGTATCAATTACAATTCTAAGTTTAGTGGATATTATGGTATTGAGTTTATTAATAGATGATGATAAGCTAATTATTTGTCGTTTTATATATAGGAATAAAAATTTTGAATTATTCTGTGTGAGCGAAAATCTTAGAATTAATAGTCAGAAGAGAATAAGGTGGGAATAAAAGGAATAAAATATTTCAAAATTGAGAATTTAATATTGTACAAGTTTTCTGAATATGATAATATTTTTATATGGTAAATATTTACACTTGAATTAGGGGGAATAGTAACGCTTAGTTTTAGAATTAAAGAATTAAGAAAGAATTTAAATCTAACTGTTAAAGAATTGTCAGTTAAAAGTGGCGTGGTAATAGGATATGTGTCAACTTTAGAAAATGATAAGAAAGGAGAATAACTATGGGTAAAACTTTTTATAACAAAGTTTTAAAGCAACCATTAACAATTGATTCAAGAGATATAGCAAATATTATTGGAACTAAACATTATGAAATTCTAAGGAAACTTGATGGTGTAAATAACAAGGATGGAACTACAAGACTAAGTGGAATAATAGAAATTTTAAGTAGAGAGAAGATTCCTGTAGACAAGTATTTTATTGAATCTATGTATGTAGATGTAAAAGGTGAAAGTAGAAGATGTTATTTATGCACTCGTCTTGGATGTGATTTTTTAGCTAATAAATTTAATGGAAAAAAGGGGATTATATTTACTGCAAGATATGTGGACATGTTTCATAAAATGGAAAAATCCTTAAAGGAGAATAAATACAGCTATCTTATAGATGATCCAATAGAAAGAGCAAAGCGTTGGATTATGGAGGAAGAAGAAAGAAAACAATTAAGAAATTAAATTTTAGTATATGATAAAGGAAAATGCAACAGAAGATTAATTGAATTAATCAGTTTTGATTATAAATGAAAAAAATTAAGAAAAAGAGTTGAAAGTCATAGGGAAAAAGAAAATAAAACTAATACTAATGAAATCTTTTTAAAAGAAGCAGTAACGTTACTGTAACGTTATTGTAACGCAACAGAAAGAGAGAGAGAAGAAGAAAGAGAATAAGATAAAGAATAAGAATGAGAGAGAGATAGAGAGTGAAAATAATATACAAGTAAATAATCACGTTAAAGGTGAAAACATAGATAAAACTAATTCAAAGTCTATCTCTCCTATACATGAAGAACAAAGGTTGAAAAAGCAGTAGAATAGCACATGTTTTTTGAAAAAGCATAATTTCTAACAGTATTATTTTTAAAGAATATATACTGTATGAGTTCTTTTTCATCTTCAGTCAAATTGTTAAGAATATGAGTTAACTTAAATAATTACATGTATTAATAATATAAAAATTATAAAATATTAATTGGTTTAACCACGTGTTTTTTATCGTCGTTAAAAAAATACCTTTTTGTTTAATATAAATAATTATACAAGGTGAGTATATGAATCAAATACTGAAAAATTGTTGGAGGAGTTTATGATGGATGCATTATCCGTTAGAAGTTTAACTACACAGACATATGATGAGAATTTGGCAAATAAAATGGTTAATGATATAGTTAATATTTATTTTCCATAATTAAAGAAAATGCATGATAAATTAGAAAAGGAAGTATAATTTATGTATGGATTATTAGATAAGGATTTAAATTATATTTTAGATGCTTTGAGTAAACTTTCAGAAATCGAAAAGGCAGTCATTTTTGGAAGTAGAGCAATGGGAAATTATAAGAAGGGATCAGATATTGATTTAGTAATAATGGGAAGTAAAGATAACAGGTAAGATTTAATTAATTGAAAATCTCATCTGTTTATTATTTTAAGTAAATAGTTTATAGTATATAATGTTAATATAAAATTAATCCGAGGAGTGATGAATTTGAATTTAGAACGAAGGATTGTTGATGAAATAGTAGGTATATGTCATAAGTATGAGCACATTAGAAAAGTCATTCTTTTTGGATCTAGAGCACGCGAAGATAATTCAATTAAAAGTGACATCGATTTAGCTATATATTGTGATAATTCAATAGTAGATTTTATTGAGGATATTGAAATGAATACTAGTACTTTACTAGAATTTGATTTTTCAGATATGAAAGGTATACAGGATGAGCTATTTATAGAGCAAGTAAAAAAAGAAGGAGTAGTTATTTATGCGAAGCATTGATTTCAAATATATGAATCTAAAAAAAGCTTATGATAGGCTTGTTGAGGTAAGCAATTTGTATGATGGAAAGAATGATATAATAAGAGACAGTTTAATTCAAAGATTTGAATTTGCGTATGAACTTACTCATAAAACCCTTAGAGAATTTATGAAATATTTAGGTGTAACCCTAGAAAATTCATTTCCACGTACAATATATAAAAAAGCATATGTAAATAATTTAATATCGGATGATAAAGTCTGGATTAGTTTATTAGAAGATAGAAATTCTACGTCACACATATATAATGAAAATTTAGCAAATGAAATTGCTAATAGAATAGTAAATGAATATGTTAACGCAATAGGAGAATTAGTTGAGAATTTAGGAAAGCTTTAGTAATATAAATAATATAGGAATAAAGATACAGGTAAGATGAATTAAATAGTTAGACACTAGATAAAACATAAATATTAAAGGAGAAGAAAATATGGCTACATTTACGATAGATGAAAAAGCAAGGTGCTTGTTAGAAGATTTTAATAAATTTGTAGATTATCTAAAATTAAATCAAGTTAGTATAGGGAAGACAACTAAGTATATATCAACTAAATTTTTATACGAATTAAATCAACTAATGAGTATTAAACAAGAAGATATTACACTGAAAAGCAACCAGTTAGCTTATCCGTTGTTACATATGTTTTGTAACTTGGTTTTAAATGGTAAATTATTTATAGAAGAGACAGCAAGAGGCGGGAAATTAGTATTAAAAGCTACAGATAGAATTCATAAATTTAATGAGTTAAATAACACAGAAAAGTATATATTTTTATTAGAAATTTTGTGGATTGATTGTAATTTCGAAAATTTAGAATATCAAACTTATGGTGACCTTAATGTATATGCAGCTTATGAGTCTGTAATGTATCTTTATCAAAATAAATCTAATGTAGTGATATATCCTAATAGACATTTGACATATTATAGTACAATCCTATTATATTTTTCATACTTCGGTATTATGGATATTGAAGAAGATGAAGAAAAAAAATTACAGGATAAAAGGAAAAGAAAATTTATACCTAAAGAAATTATAATCTCCAAAATGGGATTTGAAATAATTAAAATTTTAAATAAAAAAAGGAATATACTACAATGGAATATACCTAATAGAAGAGAAAATGGTGAATGGAATATAGCATTTGATGAAGAATTTCATATTCCGTTTAAAAAAATTTTTAAAAGTGGAGAATTAGAGAATATATTAAAAAGAAGTAAACTTGAATTTGAAGAAGGAATATATACATTTAAAGTGTCGTTAGATAAAAATATATGGGCAAAAATAAGACTATCAGCACATGATACACTTTATGATTTACATAATTGTATTCAAGATGTTTTTGAGTTTGATGATGATCATTTGTATTCATTTTTTATGGACGGAAAGATGTGGTCAAAGAATAAATTCACATGTCCTTATGATGAGCAAGGGCCTTATGTAGATGAAGCAAAAATTGGAGAATTAGAGTTGTATGAAAAACAAAACTTTCTATATTTATTTGATTATGGAGACGAATGGAGATTTAATGTGGAAGTTTTTAATATTGAAGAGACTAATATGAGGTTATTAAATCCTGAACTCATTGAAAGTAAAGGAAAACTACCAAATCAGTATCCCAATTTTGATGATGAGTGGTAGAATAGCAAAGCACCCTAGAGGTCTAAAATTTAAAGGACCATTCAGAAATGCAACAATAACAATAACTATACAATTGCAATTTTAGGAACTGGCGTAGATAAGTGTTATCCAAAAGAACATATTACTTTAATGAATAAAATAATAGAAAAAGGCGCTGTGATTTCTCAATTTGAGCCAGGTACAAGCACTACACTATAATGTATGTTTAGTGAAGTGCTTTTTCAATTAAGCTAGAAACTTTTAAATTAAATAAAATTTGGAAATAATAACATGGCAATAGCTAAAATAATGATATAATATAATTAATGTAAATAATTATTATATGTTATTAAAAATAAGAAAAATAGAGGTATTGGCAATGAATAAAAAAATAAGAAAAGCGATAATCCCAGCAGCAGGTCTTGGTACAAGATTTTTACCTGCAACAAAGGCTCAACCAAAGGAAATGCTTCCTATAGTAGATAAGCCTACTATTCAATATATTATTGAAGAAGCGATTGCTTCAGGTATTGAAGAGATTCTTATCATTACAGGAAGAAATAAGAAGTGTATTGAAGATCATTTTGATAAATCTGTGGAACTTGAAATGGAGCTTGAAAAGAATAATAAAACTGAACTCTTAGAATTAGTTAAGGATATATCAGATATGGTTGATATTCATTATATAAGACAAAAGGAGCCTAGAGGGCTAGGACATGCTATTCATTGTGCCAAGAGTTTTGTGGGTAATGAACCTTTTGCTATTTTACTTGGTGATGACATTGTTTATACAGATGAAACTCAAAAGCCTTGTTTAAAGCAACTTATTGATTGTTATAATGAGTATAAGACAAGTGTTCTAGGAGTTCAAAGTGTTGATTTTGAAGATGTATCTAAGTATGGTATTGTTAATGGAATACCGATAGAGGGTAGAGTATGTAAGGTTAAAGGTTTAGTGGAAAAGCCAAGGAGAGAAGATGCTCCTTCTAATACTGCAATACTTGGTAGATATATAGTAACTCCTAAGATATTTGAAATATTAGAGAATACAAAACCTGGTAAGGGTAATGAAATCCAGCTTACAGATGCATTGTTAGAACTTATTAAAAGTGAAGCTATGTATGCTTATAATTTTGAAGGTAAGAGATATGATGTTGGTGATAAACTTGGATTTTTACAAGCAACAGTAGAATATGCTTTAAGAAAACCTGAACTTAGGGATGAGCTTATAGAATATTTAAAAAGTGTAATATAAGCACATTCAAAAAATTAATAAATATTAGTAACTTTAACATTTCAACTATTAGTAGTATTTTAAGAGAAAACAAAAATTACCAAATACAAGAACTTCACTAAATGCAAGTCTAGTGGAGCTTTTTGTGGTAATTACTAACATTTGTCTGATCACTTGGAGATGAGGCGGAGAAGGAAAATGATTCTTTCAAGGACTAAGTGATTGATATTTCCATTATTTTTTGTATTTTTTACTTTTTATTCTTATATAAAGAAATTATGTATTATTTTAGTTATATATGTAATATAATGTATATATAATATTTACAGGAGATTAATAAGATGGATGGAACAGATGGAATGGATTTTGAAGTTATATCTATTGAAGAAATACTTCAAATAATCAAAAGAAAATGGAAATTACTAATTTTAATACCACTCATCACAACAATAATATCTATTATCTATAGTTTTTATATAGTTAAACCTCAATATGAGACTTATACCAAAGTATTTATAGGAAAAGAAACTGAAGAACAAGAGAAATATAATGATAGTGATGTAGAAATGTATCAGAAATTACTAAAAACGTATTCAGAAATAATAAAAACTAATACTTTAGTCACAAAAGCTTTAAAGAAAAGTAATATAGATTTGCAATCAGCAGTTGTACTAAATACACTTACAACTGTTCCGATGCAAAATACTCAAATATTAGAAATAAGATATAAAAATTCAGATAAGTTATTAGCAAGAGATATAGTATACGCTATAACTGAGGAATTTATTAAAGTGGCACAGGAGCTTATTCCTAATGGTACAGTAAAAGTAATAGAAGAAGTAGTAATACCGGAGAACCCCACTAGTCCAAATAAAAAAATGAATATAGGTATTGGATTTATCCTCGGTTTTATGATAAGTTTTGGAATCATATTTTTATTAGAGTTTCTTAATAATACATTTAAAAACAAAGAAAAATTAGAAAGGATTATGGAGTTGCCAGCTCTTGGCGTGATTCCTGAGGATTCCAAGAGGCGTAGAATAAAAAATCATACTACATTAATAGTAGAAAAAAAGCCAAGATCGATAGTTGCAGAAGCTTATAGAACACTAATGACTAACATAAATCATTCTTCATCAGAAAAACAAATTCAAACCATATTAATTACAAGCTCAAAATTGCAAGAAGGAAAATCAACAGTTGCTGTAAATTTAGCTTTATCCTTTGCTGAAAATCAAAAAACAGTAATAATAGTAGATTGTGATTTTAGAAAACCTTCCTTGCACAAAAAGTTCAATATACCTAATACTTGTGGTTTGTCAGATGTAATTATAAAAAAAGAGTCTTTAGAAAGTGCAATTCAAAAGTATAATAAAAATCTACATATATTATCTTCAGGAAATTTTACAAAGAAGCCAGCTAGTATGTTATCATCACAAGCAATGGATGATATATTAATAGCTTTGAAGAAAAAATATGATGTGATTATATTGGATAGTGCACCTATACAAGCAGTTGTTGATGCTCAAATTCTTTCAGCAAAAGTAGATGGTACATTAATTGTAGTACATGCAGGAATAACAAATGTTAAATCTGTACTAGAAACTAAGAATCTACTAAATAAGGTTAATGGAATTATAAGTGGAACTGTATTATATAGAGTAGAAAACAATAAGAATAACTATTATTATAATAATCATAGCAGTTCAGCTATAAACTTCTAAGCAGCACCTTTGAAGCATAACATTCTCTAACTTATTAAAAGACTATTAATAGATACTTTGTTTGATTGAAGTAATACAATATTGTATAGGGGGCGATAAATTGAAGAAATTTATTATACTTTTATGTTTATTTTGGATGGGATTTATATTTTATATGTCAAGTAATAACGGGCAAATTTCACATGAAGAAAGTACTAAAGTAGTTAACTTTATTCAAAATAAAACAATAACTGAAAATTCTACTTCAAATAAAAAGAGTGTTAATGAACAGCAAGTGAAAGCAAATAAATTAGATTATATAATTAGAAAAAATGCTCATGCATTTATGTATATGGTATTAGCATTTTTAGTAGGTAGTATATTATTTATTTTTAATAAAAGAGGAGCGGATGCAATAATTTATATACTATTTATTTGTTTGTTTTATGCTTTAACTGATGAGTTTCATCAATCTTTTGTACCAGGAAGAACTTCTTTAGTTAGTGACGTTTTAGTGGATTTTGGAGGAGCTTTAATAGGATTAATATTTTTTTACATAGCTTATTATAAGATAGGGCACAAGAAGAACGTCTAAATGTATTTATTAAAATAAAAAAGATTAATAAGTCCTATAAATTAAGTGGTAATGAAAAATTTCATGCATTAAGTATTGTTATAAATACATATTATCTGGATTATTACCAGCAAATAAAGCTGATAAATTAGATCCTGTAGAATTTTTAAGACGGGAATAACTAAATATATGAAATACAGAAATAAGGGACATGCAATCTCAACAAATGCATGTCCCTTATTTCTGGTTTTATGTTTTTTTACTAGCACAACATATTAAATTAAGTTATTATTGTTTTTCTAATTTAAAAAGTTCTCCTACTACTAAAGTATATACAGTTCCATCATTTGTAGTAAAAATAGTTACATAATTGTCAGGTTTCTCAGTTTGGATTATACGAACATATTTAACTGTATCACCAGAGACATCTACGCTGTATGTGTTAGAAAACTCTAAAGAAGTCATAGTTCCTTCTTTAATAGTAGGATTAGAAATAGTCTTAGTATTAGTGCCTAAAGATAAACTAATGCTTTTACTTTTAATAGTCACTTTTTCTCCAATAAAAGAATCGAATATTGTTTCTACATTTGAAGGAATATGACTTCCGATTTTCCAAGTTCCATATAAACTTTTATATAAAGGGCTAGATGTATTAGTGTCAGGAACACTTGGACCAGAACCGCCACCTGAACCACCTGAACCACCTGAACCTCCTGATGTAGTTGGATCAGTTGCAACTGGTTTTGAAGCTGTAGTAGTTGCTGGTTTTGATTCAATTTGATTTACTTTTTCGCCATTTGCAGCAAATGAATAATTTACACCGTTAACTGTTACATTCCCAGTTTTCATTGCTCCAGATTCACTTAAATAATAAGTTTTATTATTTATTTCAACTAATCCAGTTTTCATATCACCTGATGTATTTAAGTAATACCAAGCACCGTTGTTAGATAGCCAACCAGTTTGCATAGCTCCTGATGAAGCTGTATAGTACCATTTACCTCCATCATTAATCCAACCAGTTTTCATCTCTCCTGATGTAGTAGTGTAATACCAAGAACCTCCATCTAAGAACCAACCTGTTTTCATTGTTGCATTAGAATCAAAGAAATACCACTTTCCATCAATTGATTTCCAACCTGAAACAGATGTATTTCCTTCAGTATAGCTCCAATTGCCGATATCTGATTGTTTCCAAGCTGCTGAAGCTTTAACTGGAAGTATAGCTACTGCAGTCATAAGTGTTACTGTCATTAAAGCTAACAATTTTTTAAGTTTAAAATTTTTCATTTTTACACTCCTCATAATATTGTATTTAAGTACATTAAAGAAAATAGCAGTTAAAAGATGCATATTATATGTATCATTAAATATTAGAATAAACTGTTATTATTTTTAATGTCATTATTATTAGTTTTTAAATTTTATTTACATAAAATTTGGACTACTATATATAATTTACCATTATAGTGGGTAAATTTCAAAGTAATTATAAAAATAACTATGGAAAATGGAATACTTAACAATAAATAGAAGTAACTATATTCAATAAATTTAAAATATTAATAGATTTTGAGGTGGAATTATTAAATATATATTTTTTAATATTATGAGGGTATGCAAATTAAAGAATAAAATGTAAAAAAAATTGTAATTGTATGTAAAATACTATAAAATAAGTATGTTGAGTATAAATTTATAATAGAAGGGATTATATATTTTAATATATGATTTTTAACAAATACTATATCTGTATAAATTGAAAGGGGATAAAATAAAAATAAAAAAATTATTATCAATGGGGGAAATTGCAAACCAATATAACAAAGGTGAAAACCAAGCAGGCTTATTAGTTTGAATTAATAGTTATAAGAATTTTCACAAACACAAGGAGGAATTAATATATCAGCATGAATAAAACAAAAAAGAGCATTAGTCTTATTGTTGAAATATTATTAATGTTTAGTATTATGCTCTCAGTATTATCTATATTTTTTAAAGTAGTTGTTTTAAATGAAAATACCTATATAAACATACTTAATGAAAATAATATTTATAATCAAGTTAAAGAATCGGTATATAATAAAATAGATGCATTATTGAGTGATAAAAATATTAATTATGACATTAAGGAATTAATAATAACAGAAGATGATATAAAAAGAGAAGCTGATAATGTGATTTCTGGCTTCATTCAATATTTGGAAACTGGGGAAAATAATATTAAACCTATAGATGTAGAACTATATAAGCAAAGAGTTAAAGATATTATGAGGAATGTTATAAAACCAACTAAAAATGATTTATCTTTTAATGGTAACTTACAAATTGAAAATACAGTATGTAAGGAAAATGAGTTGAAATATAATAATATGATAGCTTATAAAGAACAATCAAAAATTGGACAATCCTCTGCGAAAGTAGAAAAAATAATGACTCAAAGTGAGGCAGAAGCTAAAGTAAGAGATCTATTGAAGCAAAAAGGATTAACAGAAGAACAAGCAATTAAAAAGGCAACTGAAAAGGGAATAACAGAAGAACAAGCTTTAAGGATTTTGGCTGGTTATGGTATAACGATTGATGAGAATTCAGATGCAGAAGGAAACCAATCTACATCAGAAAGCTCTGATAATAGTGGTGTTTCTACTAAACAAGGTAGTGATAACACTACTAAAAATTTTAGCGGTGAAGCATCATCAAATGGTCAAACAGAAAACACTATAAATGAGAAGCAGGCGGATAAAAGTGTTAAAAGTCAATTAGATAGCGTATTGAATAAATTGCTAGATGAAGCTGGAAGCAATATTGAAAAGGAAATTGAAAAAATAAACGTAAATAATATATTAGAATCAGGTAAATTCAAACAATTAACACAAGTTACATCAATCATTTATAAAATGTTTTGGATGTTTATGATATTACCTATTGTACTTATAGCAATATTAATAAAGATAAACAGCAAAGATATGATTTCTGGAATAAGATATGTAAGAAATGCGTTTTTATTAGCAGGATTAATTTTATTTGCAATATTCTTTGGTGCTTATGCGTTAAAGGTTTATGAGAAACTTAATATAAATATAGTTTATTTGAAAGATGTGATTTCTTATACAATGAAGCATTTTTTAATAATTTTATCAACCTATGGAATTGTAACATTTATTATAGGATTATTTATGTTCATGCCTACAATTAAAAAATCAAATAAGTAAGGCATATTAAAAATGATAAACATTAATTATTTATAAAATTATTTTTTAAAATTTAATTTTTATAAATAATATAATATTTTAAATATCAAAAGAATTTTAGGAGGGTAATATAATAATGAAAAATTTTAAATTAAAAAAATTAATTGCAGTAGCATTAGTAGCTATGACAATAGCAACTATTTCTCCAATTGGCGCATCAGCTGCATGGAAACAAGATTCTAATGGATGGTGGAATACAAAAGGAAATTCATGGTCTACTGGCTGGGAATCTATAGATGGTAGTTGGTATTATTTTGGTTCAAACGGATATATGAAAACAGGATGGGCTAATGATAATGGAACATGGTACTTTATGCAACCATCAGGCGCAATGAAAACAGGTTGGATAAATGATAAAGGTACATGGTACTATGCAGCAGCATCGGGAGCAATGCAAACAGGCTGGGTAAATGATGGAGGTACATGGTACTTCACAGCAGCATCAGGTGCAATGCAAACAGGTGTAGTTGAAGTTGATGGAAAAGTATACTATCTTGCACCAAGTGGAGCAATGGCAACAGGAGCTGTTACTATTGGCGGAGTAACTTATACTTTTGCAGCAAGTGGAGAAGCTATAGGAGATAAAATACCAACTCCTACTGTAGCATTTACATCTGGTGGAACTGCAGCAACACCAAGCAAGCCAGCAACACCAACACCAACACCAAGCACAGGTGGAAGTTCATCTGGTGGCGGTGGTGGATCACATAATAACGGTAGTGATGCAAACGACATAACACCTCTTGTTTCAAGTATCTTTTCTAAGAAAATAGCTAGTATTTTGGAAAATCATCCTACATTAGCTAAAGAGATTAGTGTAAATACTACTGGAAATCCTATAGTTGTAACACTTTTGGATTCAAGATTAGAATCGCTAGAAAAAATATTTAATACTGCTAAAGGTCAAGATTCAGTTTTAATAGAGGCGAGATTAGCTAAAGCAGAAGAAATTATGAATACAAATTCTGAAATGTTAGATGTAAATGGGGGTTCATTTAAAGAATATCTTGCTAATGGTGTAGAGTCTACTTATTTCAAGGCTGATGGAAGTTTAAAAACATCTGTAATAGCTGAAAAAATAAGTGATGGTACATTAACATATGATAACTTTAGAAAAGCTTTAAAAGATAGAATTATCGCAAAGTGTAATGGAACTAATCCAGAAGTTAGTGTTTCATATGGTAAGTTATCGGAAACTGTAACAAAAATACAAAGAACTGGAACAGACTTAAAAACTATAACTATATATGATATAAATTCAACAGTAGATGAAAATATAGCTGGTTTAGTTAGCTTAGGAGATACTACTACAGGAACTTATACAATATACTGTGGAACTGAATATTTTAAAGTGAAAGTTACTAAGTAATTAACTAATTCTTAGAATAATATTTATTTAATAAGTACAAGCACTCAACTAAATGAATAATTTAGTTAATTAAATGATTTATGCAAAGTAGCAAGAATATTTTACATTCTTGCTACTTTTTTATTTTATTATATCTGATATAATATTACGTGGCGTAAACTTAATTTTTGCATTATGGAAATTAAATTTACACATTATTTTTTATGAAATGTAGTACAAAGTTTATATTATAAATTGAAACAATATATAATGGCATAAAGGGGTGGAAAAAAATGAGACCATTAGCAGATTTAATGAGACCTAGTGATTTAGAAGATTTTGCAGGGCAACAACAGAT
Source organism: Clostridium beijerinckii (assembly GCA_003129525.1). Taxonomy (NCBI): domain Bacteria; kingdom Bacillati; phylum Bacillota; class Clostridia; order Eubacteriales; family Clostridiaceae; genus Clostridium; species Clostridium beijerinckii. The sequence goes on from CP029329.1 coordinate 2,182,695, forward strand.
ATTAAGTGAAGGAAAGCCATTATATAATTTGATAAAAAGCAAAAATATATGTAATTGTATATTTTATGGTCCACCTGGAACTGGAAAGACTACTTTAGCTAACATAATGGCTAATTACGTAGATAAGAAATTTTATAAGTTGAATGCGACAATAGCATCTGTAAAAGATATTCAAGATATAACTAATAATATGGATAATTTATTGAATTATAATGGGGTAGTTCTATATATAGATGAACTTCAGCATTTTAATAAGAAGCAACAACAATCATTATTGGAATTTATAGAAGACGGAAGAATAACTTTAATTGCAAGTACTACTGAAAATCCGTACTTTGTTATACATAAAGCTATAATAAGTAGATGCAATATATTTTCTTTTAAGCCGTTAAGTACATCTGATATTATAGTTGGACTAGAAAAGTCATTAAAAAGACTGATATCTGAAGGGGTAGAAGTTAAGTATTCTAAAGATGCACTGAACTATATTGGAGAAATTTCTCAAGGAGATTATAGAAAAGCATATAATATTTTGGAATTAGCTATAAATTCTCAAGTTAAGAATGTTAGAGTGATTTCTAGTGAGTATATAGAGAGTTTAGGTCAGTCTAGTATGAGAGCTGATAATAATGGGGATGAATTTTATAATTTATTAAGTGCACTTCAAAAGAGTATTAGGGGAAGTGACCCAAATGCTGCGATTCATTATTTAGCTAGATTAATTAAAGGCGGAAACTTAACTGCTATAGTTAGGAGAATATCTGTTATTGCAGCTGAGGATATAGGTCTTGCATTTCCAAATGCATTATCAGTTGTTAATTCTGGTATAGAACTTGTTTTAAAGGTGGGATTGCCAGAAGCAAGAATAATTCTTTCGGAAATAGTAATTTATTTAGCAACGCTTCCTAAATCTAATAGCGCTTGTTTGGCTATTGAGTCTGCAATGAATGATTTGGAAAATATTAATTTTGGTGATGTTCCTATGCATTTAAAAGATGCACATTATTCGGGGTCTGCAAGTCTTGGTGTTGGAGGATATAAATATCCACATAATTACAATAATCATTATGTAGAGCAAGATTATTTACCAAAAGAATTAGATGGGAAAATATATTATAATGAACAAAATAATAAATATGAAGATAGTTTAAAGAATTATTGGGAAAAAATTAAAAAACAATAATTATTATTTGACAAAAGCCGAGTATTTTGATAAGATATAAACGAAAATAAGATTCAACATTAAAAGGGGTGAAAAAATGAAACTTTCAACAAAAGGAAGATATGGAGTTAGAGCCATGGTTGATTTAGCAGCTAGTTATGGCGGTGCCCCAGTTTCAATTAAAAGTATATCTAAAAGAGAAAATCTTTCGGAATATTATTTAGAACAATTATTTAGTCCCCTTAGACGGGCTAATATTATAAGAAGTATAAGAGGAGCCCAAGGTGGATATGTTTTATGCAAACCTCCAAATGAAATAACTGTTGGAGATATAATGACTATTTTAGAAGGCCCTATTGAGATAGCAGATTGTATTGATGGAGTTGAATGTGATAGTTCAGATTGCTGTGCAACTAAAGTTGTATGGGAAAAAATAAAAAATAGTATAGATAGTGTTATGAATTCAATTACCTTACAAAATATAATAGATGATCATGAAATCATGAAGAATAAAAAAAATGGTATAAACATTGCAGACAGGAGTGAATAATTATGAAAAATGTATATATGGACTATTCAGCTACAACTTATGTTAAGCCAGAAGTTCTAGAAGAAATGCTTCCTTACTTTACTGAAAAGTTTGGTAACCCATCTTCATTTTACGGAATATCAAGAATAACAAAAATGGCTATAGATAAGGCTAGAGAGCAAGTAGCAAAATCATTAAACTGCTTACCTGATGAAGTATATTTTACAGGTGGTGGATCAGAAGCTGACAACTGGGCAATAAAAGGTATTGCATCAGCTCATAAAAACAAAGGGAATCATATAATAACTACTAAAGTAGAACATCATGCAGTTCTTCATACTTGTGCATACTTAGAAAAAAATGGCTTTGATGTTACATATTTAGATGTTGATGAAGAAGGTTTTATTAGATTAGAGGATTTAAAGAACGCTATTACTGATAAAACAATTTTAGTAAGTATTATGTTTGCTAACAATGAAATAGGAACAATCCAACCAATAAAAGAAATTGGAGAAATTTGTAGAGAAAAGAAAGTTTTCTTCCATACAGATGCAGTTCAAGCAGTTGGAAATATTCCAGTAGATGTTAAAGAAATGAATATAGATATGTTATCACTTGCAGGTCATAAGGTTTATGGTCCAAAAGGTATAGGTGTTCTATATATTAAGAAGGGAATTAAGATTGATAACTTAATTCATGGTGGAGCTCAAGAAAAAAATAGAAGAGCTGGTACAGAAAATATTGCAGCTATTGTAGGAATTGGTAAAGCACTAGAGCTTGCAACTAATAATTTAGAAGAACACATGAAGGAAATGATTATACTTAGAGACAAATTAATGGATGGACTTTTAGAAATTCCATATACTAGATTAAATGGACCAAAGGGAGATAAAAGATTACCTGGAAATGTTAATATATGTTTCAGATTTATAGAAGGGGAATCAATTCTTTTATCACTAGATTTCAAAGGGGTTTGTGCTTCAAGCGGTAGTGCTTGTACATCAGGATCATTAGACCCATCACATGTATTACTAGCAATTGGGCTTCCTCATGAAATAGCTCATGGATCATTAAGACTTACAATGGGAGATGGATCAACAGAAGAAGATGTAGATTATGTTCTTGAAGTTGTACCACCGATTATTGAAAGATTAAGAAATATGTCACCATTATGGGATGACTTTTTAAAGAAAGGGGAAAAATAATATGATATATAGTGAAAAGGTAATGGAACATTTCCAAAATCCAAGAAATGTTGGAGAAATAGAGGATGCAAATGGTGTAGGTGAAGTTGGAAACGCTAAGTGTGGAGATATAATGAAAATCTACCTTAAGGTTGAAGATAATATTATAAAAGATGTTAAATTTAAAACTTTTGGATGTGGATCAGCTATTGCATCCTCATCAATGGCAACTGAATTAATTAAAGGAAAAACTTTAGATGAAGCTTGGGATTTAACTAATAAAGCTGTTGCAGAAGCATTAGATGGACTTCCACCAGTAAAAATGCATTGCTCAGTACTTGCAGAAGAAGCAATTCATAAGGCTATAAACGATTATAGATCAAACAATGGATTAGAAGTAATACCAATGGAAGAGCATAGTGATGAAGAGTTACATGCTGCTGTTCATGGGGAAGAGTAATAGGTGAATTTATGAAGAAAAAAGTTTTAATAGGTATGAGTGGTGGTGTAGATAGTTCTGTTGCTGCATATTTATTGAAACAGCAGGGATATGAAGTCATTGGTGCTACAATGCAAATTTGGCAACATGATGATGAATTTGAAGAAAAAGAAGGGGGCTGCTGCTCCCTTTCTGCTGTTGAGGATGCAAGACGCGTATGTGACAAACTTGATATACCTTTTTATGTTTTAAATTTTAGAGATTATTTTAAGGAAAAGGTCATAGAGCCTTTCGTTCAAGAATACATAGATGGAAAAACACCTAATCCTTGTATTGAATGTAATAAACATTTGAAATTTGATGAACTTTTGAGACGTGCAAGAGGAATAGGAGCAGATTATGTAGCTACAGGTCATTATGCTAAAATTGAAGAACGTGATGGAAGATATCTTTTAATCCGATCTGATGATGATAGTAAGGATCAAACATATGCACTATATAATTTTACCCAAGATCAATTGGAACATACATTAATGCCTTGTGGAGACTATGAAAAAACAAAAATAAGAGAAATAGCAAAAGAAATTGGCTTAGCTGTTCATAACAAAAAGGATAGTGAAGAAATTTGCTTTATTCCAGATAATAATCATGGAAGATTTATTTCAGAAGCAAAACCAGGTAGGGTTAAGACTGGTAACTTTGTTGATAAAAGTGGTAACGTACTTGGAAAACATAAAGGAATTGTATATTATACCATAGGACAAAGAAAAGGACTTGGACTTTCTCTTGGAAGGCCAGTTTTCGTAACAAGTATAAATGCTAAAACTAATGAAGTTGTCTTAGGTTCTGAAGATGATATATTTAAAACAGATCTAATTGCAACAGAACTTAATTTCATTTCGTTTGATAAGTTAGAAAAAGAAATAGAAGTGCAAGCTAAAATAAGATATTCTGCAAAACCAGCAGAAGCAACTTTGACACCACTACCAAATGGTAGAGTTAAAGTTTCTTTTAAAGAAAAACAAAGAGCAATGACTAAAGGCCAATCAGTTGTATTTTATGATAATGAAGTAGTAGTTGGTGGCGGAATAATTGAAACAGTAATTTAATAATCAATGTTCAATGTTTAATTATTAATAAGTGAGAATTGAGTACTTATAATTGACAATTAAGGACTATATAAAAATAAATTTGAAATTTATTTTTATATAGTCCTTTTTATTGTATAACTGGTTTCGTATTTTCAAATACGAGGAAAGTATAAAAAATAAAAAGTTAAAGAAATTACGGAGTAATTTCATCAACCATTATTGATCAAAACCTTATTTAATTTCTTAACACCCAAGTTTTTCCCTAACATATTTTATTAGTTTGAATTTGCTTTTGTATCTGCAGCATTAACCCATATTTTAATTCATAGGCAGGGATTAGAACTATTTAAACTCACCTATTGTATAAGTAATATATCTAGAACAAATGTGCGTATAAAACAATTAGTTTTGGCAATCATTATAATATAGTAAATGTTAATTAAAATGAAAACTACAAATTATAATGAGGTGCTAAATGATTAAATTATTAGATCCTAAAAATGACTTGGTATTTCAAAAATTATTTGGGATGAAAAAGAACAAAAGTATCTTAATTAATTTTTTAAATGCAGTACTTGAACTCGATGGATTAGATAAAATAAAAGATGTATCTTTTGAGGAAAAACAACTTGATGTGACGCTTTTAACTAGTGAGAAATTAAGCATATTAGATCTACATGTAGTCACTGAAACACAAATAAATATTAATGTGGAAATTCAGCTTATAAATCAGTATAATATGATAAAGAGAACTATATTTTACTTATCAAAAATGATATTAAGCCAGTTGAAAAAAGGTGAAGATTATTCTGCTTTGAGTAGAACGATTACCATAAACATTTTAAATTTCAATTATTTAGAGGAAGATAATTTTATAAATAATTATCTTTATCACAATAAAAAAACGAAAAAAATGTTATCTGATTTATGCGAAATTATCTTTATTGAATTACCTAAATTTAATATAACACATAAAGACTATAATGATAAACTTCATAAATGGTTAACTTTTTTAGCAAATCCAAGTGGAGAGGAGATTCAAGATATGGCGAAAACTGATGGTGAAATAAAAGAAGCAATGGACACATTGTATGATATAAGTTCAGATGAAGAATTAAGAAGATTAATTGACTTAAGAGAACTAGCTATTATGGATGAACAAAATAGATTGAATGGTGCTAAAAAAGAAGGGATAAAAGAAGGAATAGAACAAGGAAAATCAGAACTTTTGATTAAGCAGCTATCAAAGAAATTTAAAATACTCCCAGAGGAATACAAAAAGAAAATAAAACTTTTACCACTAGAAACTATAGAAAGTATAGGTGTAGAAATATTTGATATGGAATCTATTGAGGATTTAAAAAAGTATTTTTAGATATACAATAAATTAAAGAGAATAGAATAAAGATTATATAAGGTTTAAGGACTAGTTACAAAATTAAGTGACTAGTCTAAATTTTTTTGTCTCGGAAAATTCAATTGCATTAGCAATCCTCTGCCACGGACTTCCTTTATTTCGGCGAGATACACGCATAATTTTCTTTTTTGGTGGGTAAGATATGGATAACAAAATTACCTATATTGATGCACTGGAGGGAGAAAATGTTTAAGACTAGGGATTTTTACTTCAAAAAAGTTTATAATATTAAAGGTAAAAAAATTGGAATTATAGAAGATTTATATATAGATTTTTATCTGGGAAAAGTTGTGGGCTTTAAAGTATCTAATAGTACTTTGTTTTCTAAAAAAAATTATGTTGATATGGAAGATATTATAGAGATAGGTGAAGATATAATAATAAACTCTATAAGAAAAGGAGAAGGGTTAACATTTAAAGAAATTAAATATATGGAAATAATTGATACTCTAAGCAATATAAAAGGAGTTTTGGAAGATATAATAATAGATATACAAGATTATTCAATAAAAGCTATTGTGATAAGTTCGGGATTAATAGATAAAATGATAAAAGGTAAGCAAATTATTCTTTTAAATAGGTGTATACTTGGAGAAAGGTATATATTATATACAGGAAATGAAGGCATTTCATTTAAATCAATGCCGCATAATATGGAGCAATATAATGCAATTAAGAAAGCATAAAAAGTTAATATTATCCATATTAATTTTATTATGTGTTGCAGCTTTAATATTATCTTACTTTTTTAATCATTCAATAAACACAATAGTAAATATCATTGTTATGTCCTTTATTTTAGCGTATACTTTAAATCCCATTAGAGATACATTAGAACTAAAATTTAAGATTAGCAAGAAAATGGCTTCTATAATAGTTATATCTATAATCGTAGGAATTGTTGGCACATGTATAATAGTTATAGTCCCTGCTTTATTCAATGAGATAGCTAATATTGGTAATATATTTGATAAAATAAATATTTTTTTAGAAGAAGTAGCTTTAAAATATAATTTAAATGACATTCCAGCAATTAATGTAATATATAATGAGATTTTAGAAAAAGGAAATACCGTTTTACTAAACTTTTCAGAAAGTGCTGTGGATAATTTAATTAAGTTTAGTGATAATATTATTTCATTTGCAATTATACCAATTATGATTTACTATTTTCTCTGTGATGGAAATAAGATATACAATAAAAGCTTGTTATTATTGCCTACAGAAAAGAGGGGAATAATTAAACAAATTTTAAAAGATATAGATAGGGTACTAACAAGATACATAACGAGTCAACTGATGCTATCAGGAGTTATAGGAGCCTTGACTTTTGTTTTGCTATTGGCATTAAAAGTCAAATTTCCTCTGTGGATTTCTATTTTAAATGCAATATTAAACATAATACCTTATTTTGGACCAATCTTTGGTGCAGTGCCAGCAGTTATAGTTGCACTTTTGGATTCGCCTATAAAAGCACTTTGGGTGATTGTTGGAATGTTTGTAATTCAACAAGTAGAAGGCGATATTTTAGCTCCTAAAATGACAGGAGATAGTACAGATATGCATCCATTTGTAATAATAATTTTATTGATTACAGGAGACAATTTTGGCGGGTTTATAGGAATGATATTGGCAGTTCCTATAGCTGTTATAATAAAAGTTTTATATGATGACATAAATTACTACTTATTTTAGTTGAGAGTTGAAAGGAAAATTGATATAGGTTAAAATCTTGACTCTCCATTTTCAATTTTCCACTAAATAAAGTTGTATATTGACATAATTATCTATATGAAATATAATTTTGATTAAATAATAAAATATTAAGCGATGAATAGGATGAGTAAATTTATTATAGGTATTCAGAGAAGAAGTGGATTTGGTGAAAACTTCTTATCTATATATTTTGAAGCTACCTAGGAGCTATAATTACTAAGTGATGTATATGATTTATATACATAATTAGGGTGGTACCACGGAATCTCAGCTTTCGTCCCTTTGTTTTTTAGGGATGAGGGCTTTTTATTTGGGAAATTATACAAATATACTGATTAACAATGGGCAAGTGGCTATTAATGATGACGGAACAAATCAATTAGATGGATTTGAATTAATTAAATAAGAAATTAAAAACACTTCTATATAATAATTTAATTTCCAAAGGAAATTGTACTGTCATTGTTAACTGTTAATTGTTAATTGTTAACTGAAAAAAGTGGAGGAATAATTTATGAAATTTACAAAAACAAATGACTTAAGAGAAGCATATTTAAAGTTTTTTGAAGGAAAAGAACATTTGAGACTAGAGAGTTTTTCTTTAGTTCCAAAGAATGATAAGAGTTTATTATTAATAAATGCTGGTATGGCTCCATTAAAGCCTTATTTTACAGGGTTACAACAACCACCTAAAAAAAGAATTACAACTTGTCAAAAGTGCATAAGAACTGGTGATATTGAGAATGTAGGAATTACAAGCAGACATGGTACATTCTTTGAAATGCTTGGAAATTTTTCTTTTGGAGATTATTTTAAAAAGGAAATAATCCCATGGGCGTGGGAATTTATAACAGACGTTTTAGAACTTCCAAAAGATAAATTATATGTAACAATATATTTAGAAGATGATGAAGCATATGAATATTGGACTACTCTTACAGATGTAGATAAAACTCATATTTTTAGATTAGATAAAGAAGAGAATTTTTGGGAACATGGTGCAGGTCCTTGTGGTCCTTGTACAGAAATTCATTTTAATAAAACTGACGAAATTGTTACAACAGCAGAAGAATTTTTAAACGCAGCAGATGAAGATAAGATTATAGAATTCTGGAATCTTGTGTTTACTCAATTTGATGGAGATGGAAAAGGTAATTACGAAAAACTTGCAAGTACTAACATTGATACAGGAATGGGGCTTGAAAGACTTGCAACTATAATGCAAGAAAAAAATAGTATATTTGAAATTGATACATTAGAAAATATATTAAATGAAGTTGCAAATCTTGCAAATGTTAAATACGGAGATGATCATAAAACAGATATTTCTTTAAGATTAATAACTGACCATATTAGATCTATAACTTTTATGATTTCTGATGATGTAATGCCATCTAATGAAGGAAGAGGATATGTACTTCGAAGACTTCTTAGAAGAGCTGCAAGACATGGAAAGACTTTAGGAATTAAAGATGCATTCCTTTGCAATTTATGTGATATTGTTATTAGAGATTCAAAGGATGCATACCCAGAAATAGAAGCGAAAAAAGATTATATTAAGAAAGTAATTAAGATAGAAGAAGATAAATTCAGAGAGACTTTGGATTCAGGAATTGAAATATTAAATGGATTCGTAGCTGAATTAAAAGAAAATAATGAAAAAGTTCTTAAAGGTGCAGATGGATTTAAATTATATGATACTTTCGGTTTTCCTATGGAATTAACAAAAGAAATATTAGAAGATGAAGGTCTGTCTTTAAATGAAGATGCTTTCCATGAAGAAATGAAGATTCAAAGAGATAGAGCTAGAAGTGCAAGAAAGACATCTAACTATATGGGTGCAGATGTTAAGATTTCAGATGCAATAGCTTCAGATATTGAAACTGCTTTTGACGGTTATGACAATGATACTTTAAATGCAGAAGTTAAGGTATTAATTGAAGGAGACGATTTTACAGATACTATAACTGAAGGAAATAAAGCTATTGTGGTTACAGATGTTACTCCTTTATATGCAGAAATGGGAGGACAAATAGGAGATACAGGTACTATATTCAATGATAGCTTTAAGGGTAATGTTGTTGACACTAAAAAGAATATTGGTGGAAAGATAATTCACTTTGTAGAAGTTTTATCTGGAGAACTTAAGGTGGGGGATAAGGTTACTTTAGAAGTGGATAAAACTAGACGTGAAAGTATTAAGAAAAATCATACTGCAACTCATCTTTTAGATAGAGCATTAGTTGAAGTTCTTGGATCACATGTTCATCAAGCTGGATCATATGTAAGTGATGATAGACTTAGATTTGACTTCTCTCATTTTGAAGGCTTAACAGAAGAAGAAATAACAAAGGTTGAAGATTTAGTTAATGAAGCAATAACTAGCGTAACACCAGTTGTTACAGATGTTATGGATCTTCAAGATGCAAAAAATAGTGGTGCTATAGGTATATTTGATGATAAATATTCTGACAAAGTTAGAGTTGTAAAAGCTGGAGAATATTCTAAAGAATTATGTGGTGGAACTCATATAGATAATACTGGAAAGATAGGATTATTTAAAATAATATCTGAAAGTGGTATTGCAGCAGGAACTAGAAGAATAGAAGCTGTAATTGGAAAAGAAGCTTATAAATTAGTAAATGAAAAGAAAGATTTGTTAAAAGAAATCTCAAGTAAATTTAAATGTTCAGAAAAGGAACTTTTAAATAAACTGGAACAACAAATTAAAGAATTGAAAGAAAAAGATAAAGAAATAGTAGCTTTAAAATCTAAATTTGCATCAATGGGATTAGATGATATAGTAGCATGTGCAAAAAGCGTTAAAGATATTAATGTAATAGCATATGAATTAAAAGATGTTGATTCTGATGCTTTAAGGGATGTTTGTGAAAAAGTAAGAGATAAGGTTGAAAATAGCATAGTATTACTTATGAGCGAAAATGCTGGAAAAGTTATTATATGTGCTATGGCAACTAAAGATGCAATAGCTAAAGGTGCTCATTGTGGAAAGCTAATTAAAGAGGTATCAACTATCCTTGGCGGCGGTGGTGGTGGAAGACCAGACATGGCTCAAGCTGGTGGAAAATTACCAGAAAAAATACAAGAAGCAATAAATGAGTCTTATAAAATAGTGGAAATTTTAGCAAAGTAGTATACTTTTTAAAAAATATAGGTTATAATCTAAGTATTGATTAGTGAATAAATTTTTAAGATTAAGCTAATAATACTATGGATATAGTTTCCTTATATACTGATTAGGGGGGTGTGTTGCTTTAGGCAACGATACTATGAGTAATAATATTGAACATACAATGCAATTTGATTTAAGTAAGAATAAAGAAGCCCTTACAAAAACAATATTAACAGAGGTTTATAATTCATTACAACAAAAAGGATATAATCCTATAAATCAGTTAGTTGGATATTTGATTTCAGGAGACCCTACTTACATCACTAATTACAACGGAGCAAGAGCTTTAGTACGAAAACTCGAAAGAGATGACATACTAGAAGAGGTTATAAAGTCTTATTTAGAGATAAAGTAGAGAGTGCCCGTTTATAACGGGCACTCTTATTTTTTAAGAGGTGCGGAAATTTGATGATTCGGATACTAGGATTAGATGTAGGTTCAAAGACTATAGGAGTTGCAGTAAGTGATCCATTAGGGTTCACAGCTCAAGGGTTGACTACAATAAGAAGAACTAAAAAAGAACAAGATATACAAGAAATAAAGAAGTTTTGTGATGAATATGATGTAAAAGTTATAGTAATTGGACTTCCAAAGAATATGAATGGAACAATAGGACCATCTGGAGAAATCACAATGGCTTTTGGTAAGCTTATCGAAGAAGAACTTAAAGTTGAAATAAGATTTTGGGATGAACGTTTAACTACTGTTGCAGCACATAAAGCAATGATTGAAGCTGATTTATCAAGAAGTAAAAGAAAAAAAATAGTAGATAAAGTAGCATCAACGTACATACTTCAAGGATATTTAGATATGATTTCAAGATAAAATGTGTAATTGTTTGGAGCTTAAAATTGAAATTTAAATAAGTATATTTATAGAAAAATTAAAAATTAAATATACTTTTATTAATAATTTTTAAAAAAATAAAAAGTAGAAAGGATACATTTATGGATAAAGATGCGAAATATGTATATATACCTGATCAAGACGGAAATGACGTTAAATTTGAGGTTATTATATACTTTGAAATAGAAAAATTAAAAGGCCAATATATAATTGCGTCACCAGCATTTGAAGAAAGTGATGAAGCATATGCTTTTAAAATTTTCAAAGATGAAGATGGTAGTGAAGTGTTTATAGCACTAGAAGACGAAGATGAAGAATTTGAAATGGTATTAGAAACTTATGATACCCTTATGAATGAAGACGGTTTAGTTGAAGAGTAGTATATTAGAGCAGTGATTATTAAAATATAAAGTGAGGTGTTATGTATGGAGGTATCAAATTTAATTGATATGAATGCCTTGAAAGAAGATTTAAAAAAGAAGGGTTATAAATTAACGCCCCAAAGAAGATCTATTGTTGATACAATTATAGATAATGAAGGCAAGCATTTAACAGCAGAGGAAATATATGATAAAGTTAAAGTGAGTTGTCCGGAAATTGGTTTAGCGACAGTATATAGAACTATTCTTTTGTTAGAAGAACTAGGCGTTATATCTAGATTAGATTTAAATGATGGATGTAGTAGATATGAAATTGTACATTCAGATGAAACACATAGACACCATCATCTTATTTGTAATATTTGTCATAAAGTTTCAGAAGTACAAGATGATTTATTAGAAGAGCTTGAAGCAGATATTGAGAAACAATATAAATTTAAGATTTTAGATCATAGTGTGAAGTTTTATGGAATATGTGACGACTGTCAAAAAAAACTTGGTGATGAATAAAAGGACTTTTAAATAAAGAAAGAACCTTTGTTTATAAATAATATAAGAAAAGGAGGGGAAATATGAAGAATGAAAGAGCGAAGATAAAAATAATTCCTCTTGGTGGCATAAACGAAATTGGGAAAAACATAACAGCTATTGAATATAAGGAAGATATTATAGTAATAGATTGTGGATTAAAATTCCCAGATGACGATATGTTTGGAATAGATATTGTAATACCAGATATTTCATATCTAATTAAAAATTCTGAAAAGATTAAAGGAATATTTTTAACTCATGGACATGAAGACCATATAGGAGCATTACCATATATATTAAAACAATTAAATGTTCCGGTTTATGGCACTAAGCTTACTCTTGGTATTGTTGAGACAAAACTAAAAGAACACGGTCTATTAGCTTCAACAGAATTAGTAAGAGTTAAGCCAAAGGATATAATTAAATTAGACAGCGTTTCAGTAGAATTCATAAAGACGAATCATTCAATTGCAGATTCAGTTGCAATTGCGATTCATACACCACTTGGCGTAGTACTTCATACGGGAGATTTTAAGATTGACTACACACCAATTGATGGAGAAATGATGGATTTTGGGAGATTAGCTGAATTAGGTAGAAAAGGTGTTTTGGTAATGATGGCGGATTCAACAAATGTTGAAAGGCCAGGGTATACTATGACAGAAAGAGTTGTGGGGGAAACCTTCTTGCGATTATTTAATAAAGCAAAAGGTAGAATAATAGTTGCCACATTTGCATCTAATGTTCATAGAATTCAACAAATCATTACAGCAGCTGAAGCTTATGAAAAAAAAGTAGCTGTATCGGGAAGAAGTATGGAGAATATTGTTCAAGTAGCAATAGAACTCGGATATCTTACAATTGGAACAGATGTACTTATCCCTGTAGATGAAATTTCAAAATATCCTAATGATAAAGTTGTGATAATAACAACTGGTAGCCAAGGAGAGCCGATGTCTGCACTGTCAAGAATGGCAGCTTCAGAACATAGAAAGATTAATGTGGTGCCTGGTGATACGGTTATTATTTCAGCAACACCAATACCAGGAAATGAAAAATTGGTTTCAAAGGTTGTAAATCAATTATTTAAAAAGGGCGCTGAGGTAATATATGATTCTCAAGAAAAGATTCATGTGTCAGGTCACGCTTGTCAAGAAGAATTGAAATTAATGCACTCATTAGTTAAGCCAAGATTCTTCATTCCAGTCCATGGAGAATATAGACATTTAAAAAAACATGGAGAACTAGCAGTGGAACTTGGATTATCAGAGAAAAATTTATTGATACCTGAAAATGGCGATGTAATTGAAGTTGCAAGGAATTATATTAAAAAGAATGGTGCTGTTCTTTCAGGGCAAGTCTTTGTTGATGGACTTGGAGTTGGAGATGTTGGAAATATAGTTTTAAGAGATAGAAAACATCTTTCGCAAGATGGTATCTTAACAATTGTCGTTACAATGGAAAAACAAACAGGTAAAATTGTATCTGGACCAGATATAATTTCAAGGGGATTCGTATATGTAAGAGAATCAGAAGGACTTATGGATGAAGCTAGAGAAATTGTAAAGTCAGTACTCAGAAATTGTGAAGAAAGACAAATCACTGACTGGGCAACATTAAAGTCTAAAATGAGGGATGAACTTAGAGAATTCCTTTATGAAAAGACCAAGAGAAAACCTATGATATTACCAATAATTATGGAATTTTAGAATATCTGAAATCAATAGTCGGATTGTACTAATATAACAACTAATTATTATTTTTTAATTAGTATATTAGTAAATTTGATAATTAATTTCGAATAGGGTTGACTTTTTTTGTTAGAGAGAGTAAAATTTAAGACAGTTGTGTAGGAAATTGGATACGTAAAGTGTCCAATTTTCTTTTGGAAAAAAACAGTTATAGGTTTACATAGAATATATATAAGTGGTTTTAGTTAAGTTTATTTATAAAAAATACAATTTTTAAAATATCAAATAAGAAATTATTTGCAATATATACTTAAATTTCAACGCATGTATATACATAACTATAGACAAACTAATAAAAATTTCGCAGCTAAATGCTGTATGGAGGAATAAAAATGGAATTAACTAAAAGAGAAGACATACGAAATATTGCTATCATAGCCCACGTTGACCATGGTAAGACAACTTTAGTAGATGCTTTGCTTAGACAAAGTCATACATTTAGAGTTAACGAAAAAGTAGAAGAAAGAGTAATGGATTCTAATGACTTAGAAAAAGAAAGAGGAATTACAATTCTTTCAAAAAATACTGCAGTAATTTATAATGATATAAAAATAAACATAGTAGATACACCAGGACATGCTGATTTTGGTGGAGAAGTTGAACGTGTACTTAAGATGGTTGATTCAGTTCTACTTGTTGTTGATTCTTATGAAGGACCAATGCCACAAACTAAATTCGTTTTAAAGAAATCATTAGAACTAGGCTTAAAGCCAATAGTTATAATTAATAAAATAGATAAGCCAAATGCTAGACCAACAGACGTTATTGATGAAGTATTTGACCTATTTGTAGAACTTGGAGCTAATGATAAACAATTAGATTTCCAAATTATTTATGCATCAGCTAGAGAAGGTTTTGCAAAATATAATGTAGATGACGAAAATAATGATATGACTCCTATATTTGACACAATATTAAAATATGTTGCGCCACCAGAAGGATATATAGATGAACCACTTCAAATGCTTGTTAGTACATTAGATACAAATGCATTTGTTGGGAAAATTGCAATTGGTAAAATACATAGAGGTACAGTTAAGAGAAATCAAACAGTTACTTTAATAAAGAGTGATGGATCAACTGGTAATTTCAAAATAACTAGTATATTTACGTATAAGGGATTAAAGAGAGAAGAAGCAGAAGAAGCTTCAATGGGAGATATAGTTGCAGTAAGTGGTGTTCTTGATGCTAATATAGGTGATACTATAGCAGATTCTGCAATGCCAGAAGCACTTCCATTCTTAGAAATAGATGAACCAACATTAAACATGAACTTCATGGTTAATGATTCACCATTTGCAGGTCAAGAAGGTGATTTTGTAACATCAAGACATTTAAGAGATAGATTAATGAAGGAACTTGAAACAAATGTAAGTTTAAGAGTAAAAGAACTTACTCCAGATTGTTTTGAAGTTGCAGGAAGAGGAGAACTTCATCTTTCAGTTCTTATTGAAACAATGAGAAGAGAAGGATATGAATTCCAAGTTTCAAAGGCAAATGTTATATTTAGAGAAGAAAATGGCCATAAGGAAGAACCAATGGAGTACTTAACAATTGATGTTCCAGAAGAATTCATGGGACCAGTTATGGAAAAATTAGGACCTAGAAAAGCCGAAATGGTTAATATGACATCAGCAGTAAATGGATATACAAGATTAGAATTCACAGTTCCAGCTAGAGGTCTTATTGGATTTAGAAGTGAATTAATGACTGATACAAAGGGTAATGGAATTATGAATCACGTATTCCATTCATATGAAAAATACAAAGGTGAAATTCCAGGAAGAAGCAGAGGATCAATAATTTCATTTGAAACTGGAGATTCAATAGCATATGGATTATTTAGTGCTCAAGAAAGAGGTCAATTATTCATAGGAGCTGGTGTTCCAGTTTATGGTGGTATGGTTGTTGGTGTTTCTGCAAGAGCAGACGATCTTGAAATTAACGTATGTAAAATGAAGAAACTTACTAATACAAGATCATCAGGTGCGGATGA
This sequence comes from Clostridium beijerinckii, assembly GCA_003129525.1. Lineage (NCBI taxonomy): Bacteria > Bacillati > Bacillota > Clostridia > Eubacteriales > Clostridiaceae > Clostridium > Clostridium beijerinckii. Next base: position 2,198,930 of record CP029329.1, read on the forward strand.
TGCATTAAAATTAACTCCACCACTTGAAATGTCTCTTGAACAATGTTTAGAGTTCATAAATAATGATGAATTAGTTGAAGTTACACCAAAAACTATAAGAATGAGAAAAAGAATATTAGATAGTGCTGAAAGAAGAAGAACAAGTAGCAGAAGCAAAAAATAATTTTGCTAAAAATACTTTAAGCATAAGGCGCATTTAAAAAATAACAGACTAGTATGATTGTATATTTTCAATCATACTAGGCCGTTAAATTTCTTTCATGTGACATAAATAAAATAAATATAATAAAAGTAAATGGTCTTTGTTAGACTATTTACTTTTAATTATATCTAGGAGAAAGTTTATGAATAAATACAAACCCTTTAGAAAATTAATAATATTAATAATATTTTTTTTATTTGCTATAGGATTTACGTTTGTAATTTCTTATAAAAGATTCATAGAAAAACCATTGAAATCTAATGAGGATACAATTATTATTGAGGTAAAACCAGGTGAAGGTTTTTATGATATATTAAATAAGTTAGATAAAGAAAATAAATTATCTAATAAAATTTTGCTTAAAGTAAAATTGGCAATAGACAAAACCAATGTTAACTTAAGAGAGGGAATATACGAAATAGATACTAACACCACATTAGAAAACTTGATAAATTCTCTTGAAAATGCAACTGATGATAAAGGTTTAGTCAAATTAACAATTCCAGAGGGATATTCAATAGAAGATATTGCAAATATAGTAGAAGAAAAAGGACTTTGCTCTAAGGAAGAATTTTTAAAGTCAGTTAAGAATTATGAATTACCGGAATATGTTAAAGCTAATGATAAAAAAAGATATAATTTAGAAGGGTTTTTATATCCAGATACATATTTAATAGAAAAAGGTTCAGATGCAAACTTAATAATTAAAACCATATTAAATAGATTCGAAGAGATATTAAAGCAAGTAAAAGATGAAACTAAAGTTGATATAAAAGATAAAGATGTGGAAAAGATAATTACTATAGCTTCTATGATAGAAAGAGAAGCTAGGGTTCAAAGTGATAGACCATTAATTTCATCCGTTGTTTACAATAGATTAGAAGACGGGATGAAACTTCAAATAGATGCTGCAGTAATTTATGGTTTAGGATATCATGTAGATGTAGTACTAAATAAGCATTTGGAAGTAGATTCACCATATAATGTTTATAAGTATACAGGGTTACCAGTAGGCCCTATAGCGAATCCTGGTATTGATTGTATTAAAGCTGCAATACTTCCGGAAAAGACAGATTATTTATATTATATTTTGAAAAAAGATGGTTCGCATTATTTTACTAGTAATTATGATGATTTTTTAAATAAGAAAAAAGAACTAGGATATTAGTGGAGGGAATTCATGAGTGAGATTACATATGACTATATGGAAGAATATATTAGAGGTTTAATTCCTGATAGAGATGGTACTTTAAAAGAAATAGAAGATTTTGCAAGAGAGAATGGTGTACCTATTGTTCAAAAGGAAACAGGAGTGTTTCTTGAATTTATGACTAGTATGAAAAAGCCTAAAAGAATATTAGAACTTGGAACAGCAATAGGTTTTTCATCAATATTAATGTATCAAGCTTCTGGGAATGAACCGGAAATTATAACAATTGAACGTGATGAAAAAATGATAGAACTTGCTACTTTGAATTTGGAAAAATTTAATTTAAGCCATAAAATAAAAATTGAAGAAGGCGATTGCTTAGAAATTTTAGAAAAATTAAATGAGCCTTTTGATTTAATATTTATGGATGCAGGAAAAGGTCATTACAATCACTTTTTGCCTCACTGCTTAAGATTACTTAAGGAAGATGGTATAATAGTAGCCGATAATGTTTTATTTAGAGGTATGGTTGCATCACAAGAATTAGTTAAAAGAAGAAAAATAACAATAGTAAAAAGAATGAGGACTTATTTGGAATTAGTTACTCAGGATAAAGACTTAATAACATCTGTCATACCTATGGGAGATGGAATTGCAGTCACTAAGAGGAGGTAAATTAAAATGATAAGACCAGAAATTTTAGCACCAGCAGGAAATTTAGACAAACTTAAAATAGCAATAGATTTTGGGGCTGATGCAGTATACCTTGGAGGAAGCAAACTTAATTTAAGAGCCTTTGCTGATAATTTTACAAATGAAAAATTAAAAGAAGGCGTAGAATATGCACATGAAAGAAACAGAAAAGTTTATGTTACAATGAATGTATTTCCTCATAATGAAGATTTAGGTGGAGTTGAGGATTATTTAAAAGAATTATATGAAACAGGAATAGATGCTATTATAGCATCAGATCCAGCAATAATATCTGCTGCCAGAGAAGTTGTACCAGAATTAGAAATTCATTTGAGTACGCAAGCTAATAATGTTAATTGGAGAGCAGCTAAGTTCTGGTATGATCAAGGTGTTAGAAGAATAGTTATGGCAAGAGAGCTAAGTTTAACTGAAATTAAGCAAATGAGAGATAACTTGCCAGAAGATTGTGAAATTGAAGCTTTTGTTCATGGTTCAATGTGTATAAGTTATTCAGGAAGATGTCTACTTTCTAATTATATGGTAGGAAGAGATGCCAATAGAGGTGCTTGTGCGCAACCATGCAGATATAATTACAGTTTGGTTGAAGAAAAAAGACCAGGAGAATATTATCCTATAGTTGAAGATGAAAATGGAACATATATAATGAATTCTAAAGATTTATGTATGATTGAACATATTGACGATGTTATTAATGCAGGAGTATACTCACTTAAGATAGAAGGAAGAATGAAAAGTTTATATTATGTAGCAGCTGTGGTTAAATCATATAAACAAGCTGTAGATGCATATATGAAGGATCCTGAGAATTATAAGTTTGATCCAAAATGGATGGAAAATTTAAATAATGTAAGTCATAGACAATTTCATACTGGTTTTTATTATGGACCAAATAATGAGCAAGTATATGAAGATTCTGGATATATAAGAAATGCTGATATAGTTGGAATTGTAAGAGAATATGATGAAGAAACACAAATAGCCACTATTGAGCATAAAAATAAAGTTTTAAATGGTGATACAGTAGAAGTTTTAAGACCAGAAGGCGACAACTTTGAAATTGTACTTCATGATATGACTGAAGAAAATGGCACTCCAATTGAAAAAGCAGCCAGAGCACAAATGACGTATAAAGTGAAAGTGGATATGCCTCTGATGCCAAAAGATTTATTAATTAAAAATAAGGAATAAATATAATTTATTTATTGAATAAAACACCTTCCTTAAGGCTAGAATTTAAGCTAAAGGGAGGTGTTTTATATTTTTACTGAAAAATTTAATGGAAACAGAAGACTAATAGAAATTTCAGCTGTATTTATAACTGCAATTACTATTTTAACAATACGTTTATCTATTCTACAAATATACCCATCTGAAAAGGTTCAGAGTTCTTATCAAAATCATCAGGAAGAAAATATTAGCGATACAAATTATATGATTTTAGATACTAATGGAAAAGATTTAATGAAGTATGATAAAAAACATGTACTTGTAATAGATACAAAACCATTCAGTTTAAATAATTATGAAGAAACACTGGAAGACTTAATGGCTTTAAATTTCATAATGAAGTCTGAAAATCCTGAGTTTAATTATACAGAAATAATGCAAAAAAGTGGGAAAATATATTATAACATTTCAGAGGATACATATAATAAAATAAATAGTCTTAAAAATATAAAAGGAATATATACGTATATTACAGATGAAATAGATACTAAAAAAGCATGGAGCATAAGTAATATGTTATCAAAGATATTAGATGAAGAGCATCAAGAAGGATCTCTTGAGGGTGAAATTTATAATTATGTAAAAGCGAATGAAAAGCCTAAGAGTGAATTTTATTTAGACGATAGGGCAGTTTATGCGAAACAATCAGTAAGCATAAGTGAAAGCAATAAAAACTTAAAATTAACAATAGATAGAGAGATAGAAGATAAGGTCAGAGCAGTTTTAGATAAACAGGAATACTCATACTTGAAAAATGTGGGTATAAGCATAATGGAAGCAGATACTGGGAAAATAAGAGTTATGGTACAAAAAGATGAAAGTGCAGCTAATATAAATCTAGGGATTCAACAAATAGGGTATGAGCCAGGTTCGATTTATAAAGTAATAACACTTGGTGCAGCTTTAGATATGGGATTAATAAATATAAATAATACATTTATGTGTAGTGGCAAGATATGCAAAGAGCCTCATGGCCAATTATCAGTTGAACAAGCGTTTGAAAAATCTTGTAATGATATATTTGCACAAATAGGTTCCAAGGTGGGATATGAAAAATTAATGGAATACTCAGAAGCACAAGGATTATATGATAGAGTATTAAATTTAGAAAGTGGAAATAGAAATGAGGCAAAAGGAATAAAACCAAGTAAGGAATCAGGAATAAACAATATATCCATAGGACAATGTATGAATGTAACTCCAGTTCAAATGTTAGGTGCTATAAATACCATAGTAAATAATGGGGTTTATGAAAAGCCATATATCGTTGAGAGCATTTTAGATAAAGACGATAATGTAGTAGAAGACTTCAAAACTGATAAAAAAAGAGTATATAGTGAAACAACGGCTAAACTGATTAAGAACTCTATGAGGCAGGTTGTTATAAAAGGTACAGGAATAAAGGCTTATATAGGAGATTTAGATATAGGTGGTAAAACTGGTTCTTCAACAGGCAATGAGGGGCAGACACATGGATGGTTTGCTGGATATTTCAGTATAGGAGAGAAGAATTATACCATGGTAGTATTTACACCAGAGATAGAGGCAATGAAAGGCTTTAATAATGAAGAACTAGGCGGAGGAGATACAGCAGCACCGATATTTAAAGATATAGTTAAAACTTTGAATATGAGAGAGTAAAATATCAATGCTCAATGACAATTGACTATCAAATATTGAACATTGAAAATTGAGCATTGACCATTAAAGATTGACTAAATTATGTAAAGTATAAGTATAAAGTAGAAATTAGGTATCTATATAATATTAGAATAGAACTAATATAAAAAATAAAAATGTACACGCAACTTTTTTTGTAGTCAAACATAGTATAATATTAAGCACTGCTATGGAGGAAAAAGGTGTTTATATTAAATAGCATCATAGACTTAATATTTAATTCGTTTTTTTTAACAGGATATGTAACAAACAGTAACACTTTTCCACTACCATTAGATGAGGCGGAAGAACAACTGTATTTGAAGAAGTTTAAAGATGGAGATAAAACTGCAAAAAACATTTTGATTGAAAGAAACTTAAGATTAGTGGCTCATATAGTGAAAAAGTATTCATTTCCCAATAAAGATGTGGATGAACTAATTTCCATTGGTACTGTTGGATTAATAAAAGCTATTGATTCCTTTGATTCTAGTAAAGGAACTAGACTTGCTACTTACGCTTCAAGGTGTATTGAAAATGAAATTTTAATGTTGTTTAGAAATAATAAAAAACAAAAAAGTGAAATTTATCTTCAAGATCCAATTGGAGTTGATAAAGAAGGAAACGAATTTTGCCTTATGGACATATTAAGTAGTGAAAAAGACTGCGTTTTAGATAAAGTTGAAAGTAATTTACAAATTAGAGCTTTATATAAAAAGTTAGTTGAGTCGCTAACTAAAAGAGAAAGTTCTATTCTAATAATGAGATATGGATTAATAGATGGAAAGTGCAAAACACAAAGAGAAATAGCAGTAAATTTAGGAATTTCACGTTCGTATGTGTCAAGAATAGAAAAGAAAGCGTTGAAAAAATTAAAGAAAGAGCTATTTACTAAGAACTAGAAAAATAAATATATTAGATTAATATAAAGAAATATTGACATACTTGGAATAAGGGTGCTATTTTTAATATAGTACTCTTATTTTTGTGAGTAAATTACAGAATTTCTAGGGGCTAGAATGCAGAGATAATATATAACTTAATAATTCACAATGAAGAACCAAATTGTTAAAGGGATTTAATAAGATTAGTAATAGTAAATAACCATATTATATTAAGAGAAGAATATGAAACTTGGATAAGAGATAATAAATAAATTTTATTAATTATATAAACAAAAGAGGAATTTTAATAGATGTGTTGAATTATAGTGCAAGTGGATTTTTTTCTTTAAAGAAAGGAAAGGCTTAATTTTATGCAACAAGAGATAATTACATCCATAGATTTTGGAAGCAGAAAGTTATCTGCAACTATAGCAGTTAAAGGAAAAGAAGAATTAGAAATATTATGTGTTAAATCTTGTAAATCGATAGGTATAGAAAAAGGATTGTTAACGGATATTAGTAAGTGCAAGGATGCTGTGATTAACTTATTAAAGGAATTAGAAGAAAAGACAAAAAGAGATATTAAATCATTAGCTATTGGTATTTCTTCAAATAAAGTTAGAATCACAGAAACAACAATTTCAATGGATTTAAAGGAAGAAAAGGTTAAAAGTGAATATATAAAAAAAGCACTAAAAAAGGCCAGAGAAACCATTACTGTAAGTAGTGATGAGTCTATAGTAGATATGCTAATAAATTTTTATATATTGGATGGTAAAGTAATACATAAAGATATAATAAATTGGAAAGGAAAAAAACTTGAACTAAATCTTACAGTGGTAATAGCAAAAACAAAAGAAATTGAAAAGTATTATGAGGTTTTTAAAGAGACTAAATATAATATTGAATTTATAAAGCTTAATGTATTGTCCGGAAAACAAATATTTTTAAATGAAAAAAATTCTATGGATTATATAGCTTTAGCTGATATTGGAGCAGGTATTGTTGATATAGTTTTGTTTGATAATGGTATTCCTAAAAACATCGATTGTGTACCAATAGGTGGAAACAATATCACTAATGATTTAGCTATTTGTGGAGAATTTTCTTTTCTAGAAGCAGATAATATGAAAAAAATTTATTCTAGTAATTACAAGGATCTATATAATGACAATTCTATTTCAGATAAAGTAGAGGTAGGAACTATAAAAGTATCCAAAAAATTATTCTATGAGGTTACAAATGCTAGGATTGAAGAGGTATTAAGCCATATTAATATAAAATTAAAAAATACTGGTCATTATGATAGAATTTGTAGTATAATTCTATATGGGGATGGTGTTGCCTATTTTGAAGATATAAATGAAACTGTTCACAATATCTTTAAAGGGAGAACCAAGGTCATAAAGAGAGAAGATTTAGGAATAAAGAATTCGGAAAATATAACTTCAATGGCAATAGCTAAAGAAATATATGATAGGTTAAATTTATTAGAAGATAAGAATATGGTTTTAAATGATAAAGGTAATGAAGACAAGCAAACAGTAGACGAAGAAAATTTATACAATAATGAAGATGAAAATAATATTTTGAAGAAAATTAAAGTTTTTTTTGATAAGCTTTTTTAAGGGGAGGAATTGTTTTGTTAGATTTTGAGGCAGATATGCAAGAATTAACCAACATAAAAGTAATTGGTTGTGGTGGCGGTGGAAGCAACGCTGTTAATAGAATGATAGTTGAGGGATTGAAAAATGTTGAATTTATTGCAATAAATACAGATAAGCAAGCATTATTGCTTTCTAATGCAAACCAAAAAATTCAAATTGGAGAGAAATTAACTAAAGGGTTAGGTGCTGGTGCAAATCCTGAAATAGGAAGAAAAGCGGCAGAAGAAAGTAGAGAAGAAATTACAGCTTCGGTAAAAGGAGCTAATATGGTATTTATTACAGCTGGAATGGGTGGCGGAACAGGAACTGGTGCTGCTCCTATAGTTGCAGAAATAGCTAAATCTATGGAGATATTAACTGTAGGTGTAGTTACAAAGCCATTCCCTTTCGAAGGAAAACGAAGAATGAGACATGCTGAAATTGGAATTGCAAATCTAAAAGAAAAAGTTGATACTTTAGTTATAATTCCAAATGAAAGATTACTTAGCATGGCCGATAAGAAAACAACACTATTAGATTCATTTAAATTAGCTGATGAAGTGCTAAGACAAGGTGTACAAGCGATTTCAGATTTAATTACAATAACAGGTGTAATTAATGCTGACTTTGCAGATATAAAAGCAGTAATGCTTGATAAAGGTTTAGCACATATGGGAGTTGGATTTGGTAAAGGCGATACTAGAGCGCAAGATGCTGTTAAGCAAGCCATATCATCTCCACTATTAGAGACATCAATAGAGGGAGCTACAGATGTTATTATAAACTTTACTGGTGGAGCAGACATGGGAGCACTAGAAGTATATGATGCAGCAGATGTTGTGCGTGAATCTGTTGATCCAGATGCAAATATAATTGTAGGAGCTGTAATAGATGAAAGTCTTAGTGAAGAAATAAGAATTACTGTTATAGCAACTGGATTTGAAAGCGAAAATAATAGAATATCATCAAGTCCATTAGTAGAAGAACTAAAGAGACCTCAAGTACAAGAAACGGTGAAGCCAGTGCTAGAAGTTGCTGTAGATAAAAAAGAACCAGAAACAACAAGCTCTAATAATTATGAAGCAGATGATTTGGATATTCCTGTTTTTTTAAGAAGACAAAAGAGACATTAAAATATAACATATAAGTAAAAATAACAGTCAATATAGATTATATATTGACTGTTATTTTTTTTTTTTTTTGAAATTATTTATATATAAGTTATAATTTTAATTCTTCAATAAATTAAGAAACTGTTATCTAATTGATGTAAATTATTTTTGGGAATATATGTAGTAAATTAAAAAAGAAAATTTAAGAAGTCACACTTCATTATACTTTTTATATCAAATTTATATAAGATAAAAGAATTTATTTCTACATATTAAGTTAGTTTTAAATATAAAAAAGTAAACTAAAAAATATGGTGTAAATATATGTAAAAAGTTAAATTAAAAAAACAAATTAATTTAATGTTATTGTGACAAATTTTTAAGATAAATAAGTATATAATAAAATTCATACAGACTGGAGGAGTTAAAATATGGAAATTTATGCTGACGTTGTAATTTTAGAGAATTGTATAGTAAATTTCTTTTTATTAACTTTAACCATGAAGTGTATAAAGCATAAGTGTAAGATGATTGTGCTAACGGGATCTAGTTTCATAGGCGGAATTTATACTGTGGTTTTACTAATTCCTAAGTTGAATATTTTATCTAGCTTACCGTGTGAATTAGCAGTAGCCTACATAATGCTTAGATTAGTATATGGAAAGACAAATATTTTCAACATGATTAAATTACTAGTTGTATTCTTAATGATAACATTTACTTTAAGTGGAGTATGTCTCTTATTTTCATTAAAACAAAATTTATGGTTACTAGGAAACACATTTAAAATAGAAAAGTATTCAATTAAATATATTATGCTAGGGATAATGATTATATATATAATTTACAGTAGATTTATAGAGTATATTAAAGACAAATTATTTACGAATAATTTTACATTTAATATTGAATTTGAAGTAGATGATAAACAATATAATTTTAAAAGTTTTTTAGATACTGGAAATGAACTAAGAGAGCCAGTTACTAATCTTCCATGTATTTTAATTGAAGAAAATTTAATAAGCCATATAAACTTTGAGGGTAAGAACATATATTATATACTTTATAGTTCAATTGGGTATGGAGGCAAGCTTAAAGGTATAAGAGTTAATAATATAAAAATAAAAAAAAGGGATTGTGTATATGAAAATGTTGATGCAATAATATGTCCATGTAAAGAAAATTTAAGTAGTGAACATGAGTTCAATGCTCTATTATCAAGAGGAATAGCATATAAGGGGGGAGATATATATGGAAAAACTAAGTCTGTTATTTAATAAGTTAATATGTAAATTAAAATTGTTTAGAAGAAAATTATATTACGTTGGAGGAAGTGATTCTCTACCACCACCATTATCTAAGGATGAAGAAGAAGAATTAGTAAACAAATTAGATAATGGGGATGAAAAAACTAGAGGTACATTAATTGAAAGAAACTTGAGATTAGTTGTTTATATAGCTAGAAAATTTGAAAACACAGGTGTATATGTAGAAGATTTAATATCTGTTGGAACTATTGGTCTTATTAAAGCTGTAAATACATTTAATCCAGAAAAAAAGATAAAGCTTGCAACTTATGCATCAAGGTGCATAGAAAATGAGATATTAATGTATTTAAGAAGAAATAGTAAAGTAAAAGCTGAAATTTCATTTTATGAACCATTAAATATTGATTGGGATGGAAATGAACTTTTACTATCGGATATATTAGGTACTGAAAATGACACAGTATACAATTTGATAGAAGATGAAGTTGATAAACAGTTATTGGTTGTAGCATTAAAAAGTTTAAATGAAAGAGAAAAAGAAATAGTACGTCTTAGATTTGGATTAAATGGAACAAGAGAAAAGACACAAAAAGAAGTGGCTGATATGCTTGGTATATCTCAATCGTATATATCTAGATTAGAAAAGAAAATAATTAAAAGATTGAAAAAAGAAATAAGTAGAATGATTTAGCTTGTCTTCAAGTATAAAAGTATGACCTATCGGAGATACTGTTTAATGCAATGGATTATTACTTTCGAAGGGGTTGATACTTGTGATAATTAACAAAGTAGAAATATGTGGCGTCAATACTTCAAAACTCCCTATACTTAAAGAAAAAGAAAAAAAGCAACTTTTTCTACAAATGGAGGCAGGAGACAAAAGTGCAAGAGAAACTTTCATAAAGGGAAATTTAAGATTAGTACTTAGTGTTATTAAAAGGTTTAATAATAGAGGAGAAAACATTGATGATTTATTTCAAGTTGGTTGTATAGGACTTATGAAGTCAATAGATAATTTTGATTTATCTCAAAATGTCAAATTTTCAACTTATGCAGTACCCATGATAATTGGAGAAATTAGAAGATATTTAAGAGATAATAATTCTATTAGAGTTAGCAGATCGCTAAGAGATATTGCATATAAAGCTTTGATTATGAGAGAGAAGTTTATAAAAGATAATAATAAAGAACCTACTATCTCGCAAATTGCAAAGGAACTTGAATTGCCGAGAGAAGAAGTGGTATTTGCATTAGATGCAATACAAGATCCAGTATCGTTATTTGAACCGATTTATCATGATGGAGGAGACGCTATATATGTAATGGACCAAATAAGTGACTCTAAAAATACAGATGAACATTGGCTCGAAAACATTTCAATTAAAGAAGCAATGAAGAAGCTCAATGATAGAGAAAAATTAATATTAAATTTAAGATTTTTTAATGGAAGAACTCAAATGGAAGTTGCAGATGAAATTGGAATTTCACAAGCACAAGTTTCAAGATTAGAAAAAACAGCCTTAAAGCATATGAGAAAACATGTATAGAAATAAGATATTAATAATATTATAATTATGGGGGATAATTATGGATCTAGAACTACATTCACTAAATGCTATGAGAAATATGGAAGTAATAGATATATTAACAGGAAGTAAAATAGGATTTATAAAAGACTTTAAAATAAACTGTGATGATAATAAAATAATTTCATTAATATTGCCTGGAGAAATAAAGTCATGGTTTGGAAAAGATGATGAAAAAGAAATCTTATGGAAAGATATAATTAAAATAGGAACTGATGTTATATTGGTAAAAACAAAAGATGAAGGAAATGTTAACAATATATAGCCATATTTCAAAAATATATGTATAATAATTATGAGATTTGAATACACGAAAGCAAAGAGGTGGGTGAAGGTATGAAATGTCCATTTTGCGGATTTGAAGAAAGTAAGGTTGTTGATTCTAGATCAACAGATGATAACACAACCATTAGAAGAAGAAGAGAATGCTTAAAATGTTCTAAAAGATATACTACATATGAAAAAATAGAGGATTTTCCTATTTTAGTAATAAAAAAGGACTTGACTAGAGAAAATTTCAACAAAGAAAAAATAATTAATGGTTTAATTATAGCATGTCAAAAAAGACCTATATCTAGAAAGCAAATTGAAGATATGGCATATGATATAGAGAAGACAATTTCTAATAGTATGCTTACAGAAATTCCATCAAAGGATATAGGAGAAATGGTTATGGCAAGACTGAAAGATTTGGATGAAATATCATATGTAAGATTCGCATCGGTTTATAGACAATTTAAGGACATAAATACTTTTCTAGAAGAAATAAAAAACCTTATAACATAATTATGTAGGGATGTTGAAAAATATAATTTCAACATCCTTTTTCTTATAAAGGAAACTCGACTCACATTCGTTCGCTGAGTAAGTGATTCACACCAAATCATAGATTTGGGTTCTCTACTTATGTTATATATAAGTTAAACTTTAGTTAATAAAGATGATAAATAGTAAATAGAATGTTAATATTAGATTATAAGATATATTTAGGAATTAGGAGTGTTACGGATGTATCTATCGGATAAAAAAATTTGTAATATGAATTTTATGGAGGATTAGATTGAATAAATTAGATTTAAAATTATTAAAGAAAAAAGATGATTTTATTATAATAGATAATGAGAAATCTCAAATTGTATTTACAAATGCGGAGAAGGAAAGAAGTTTTAATAGAAATACAGAAGAGGGAATAAAAGAACTTAATTCATTAAAAAAAGAATTTAATGGGAAAGATATTATATATCTTAAGCAAATTCATAGTGATAAAATATTAAAATACACATGTAATGGAAAAAGTATTAAGGATGAAGAAGGAGATGCAATAATAACAAATGAAAAAAATGTTATTATTGGAGTTTTTACTGCAGACTGTGTCCCTGTTATATTGATAGATGAAGAAAAAGAAGTTATAGCTGCAATTCATAGTGGGTGGAAAGGAACTTTTGAATCAATTACACTAAAAACTATTGAAAAAATGAAATCTGAATTCAATATTAATGAAGTTAATATTAAAGCATATATAGGGCCACATATTAAGAAATGTTGTTATGAAGTTTCAGAAGAACTAAAATTGAAGTTCATAGAGAAAAAAACAACAATGAGTGAAGAAGAATTATTTAATAAGAATAATCTTGATTTAGAAGCATGTATAATATCTGATTTAAAAAAAGCTGGAGTAAAAGATTATAATATAAATAGCTTGAATTTATGCACATATTGTAGTAATGATATTAAATTGCATTCATATAGGAAATCACAGGGATCTTATGGTAGAATGTTTTCTTCTATAATGTTACTTTAGGGAGGAAAGAATATGGCTAAAGAAAAAATATTAATAGTTGATGATGAGGAGCATATAGTTGAATTGTTGAAATTCAATTTACTAAATGCTGGATATGATGTTTATACAGCTAATGATGGTATAGAGGCAGTAAAGATAGCAAAAGCAGAGAAACCAAATTTAATGTTACTCGATTTAATGTTACCTGGCATAGATGGATTTGATGTTTGCAAGGAAATAAAAAGAGATAATGAAATGAAAAAGACATCTATAATAATGCTAACAGCAAAAGGCGAAGAGTTAGATAAAATACTTGGGTTAGAACTTGGAGCTGATGACTATATAACAAAACCATTTTCAGTTAGAGAATTACTCGCAAGGGTGAAGGCAGTTCTAAGAAGAACAAGCTCAGTTAATGAAACAGAAGATGATGTTTATGATTCACAAAATCTTAAAGTAGATTTTGAACGTCACGAAGTATGTGTTAATGGCAAAAAGATAGACTTAACATTAAAGGAATTTGAACTTTTACAAATATTAATAAAAAATAGAGGTAAAATTCTAAAAAGAGAAATTTTATTGGATAAAATTTGGGGTTATGAGTATATAGGCGAAACAAGAACTGTAGATGTTCATATAAGATATCTTAGAAAGAAGATAGAGGAAGATGATAAAAATCCACGATTTATTGAAACTATAAGAGGCGTGGGTTATAGATTTAACCCCGCAGAATAAGAATGAAAAATAAGATATTGACTTCTGTTATTATAACAGTATTATTTGCAATAATAATTGTAACATCTTCTTTTATGATATTAATCAATGTAGAAGAAATCAAGAATGCAAAAGAAGAACTTAAAAATATTAATTTTTTAATTTCTGAACTTAATAATGTTACGGATATTAGTAAGAATGATTATAATGATTTAAAAGTATTAAATAACATTAAAATAAAGGACATAAATGTAAGATTTACACTTATAGACAATAATGGTGTTGTATTATATGATAATGAGCAAAAAAGCACTGATAATCATAATTATAGAATAGAAGTTAAAGACGCGTTAGAAAAAGGTGAAGGATATTCAAGAAGATATAGCAATACAATTAAAGCTAACTTAATTTATTATGCAACTAAATTGGATGATAAGTATATAATTAGAAGTTCTGTACCTGTATATACAATAACTATATTACAAGAAGAAAATATTAATTATTGCATAATAATATTAATTTTAGTTATTACACTTTCTATAGTATTATCTTTGAGATTGGTTAAAAAAATAGTTGAGCCAGTAAAAGAGTTAGAAAGCGTAACTTTAAAAATGACTCATGGAGATTATAAAATAAGAGCTGACGTTAGAAGTAATGATGAACTGGGTACACTAGGAAATAGTTTTAACAATATGGCTGAACAACTACAAATAAAGATTCGTGAAGTTATAGAAAAGCAAACAAAAATTGAATCAATATTAAAAAGTATGGAAAGTGGCGTTGTGGCAGTAGATAATCATAATAATGTGATTTCAATTAATCCATGTGCGGAATCATTACTTGGAATAAAGAGAAATATTGTTGGCCAATGTTTGTTAGATTATGTGAATGATTATGATATAAATAAATTTTTACAACAAGAAGAAGAAAATGATAAAGAAATAAAGATACTTCATCCAATAGAAAGAGATTTTAAAATCAAAAAATCAGAAATGTTTGATGGTGTGGAAAATGTAGGTAAAGTTATAACGTTCCAAGACATTACAGATATAAATAGAGTCGAACTTATGAGAAGTCAGTTTGTTGCTAATGTATCTCATGAATTAAAAACTCCTTTAACATCTATAAAAGGGTTTGCTGAAACATTGAAATTTGTTAAAGATGAAGAGATAAGAGAAAAGTTTTTGGATATCATAGACAAGGAAGCTGAACGATTATCAAGGCTCATAAATGATATATTAGTATTATCAAATATTGAAAGTAATTTAATTGCTGATATTGATGAGTTTGAACCAGGATTAGTAATTGAAGAAGTCTTAAATATTATGAGAAAGAGTGCAATTAATAAAAATATTAGATTAGAATTTCAAAATAATAATAGTGAACGCATTCTAGGAGATAGAGATAAATTCTATCAATTAGGTTTAAACTTGATTGAAAATGCAATAAAATATTCAAAAGACACTTCTGGGCAAGTAAAAGTGTTGAGTTATAGTAAAAATGAATATTATTGCTTGAGGATAACAGATAATGGAATAGGAATACCTAAAGAAGATATATCAAGAATATTTGAAAGATTTTATAGAGTAGATAAGTCAAGGAAAAAAGGTGGAACAGGTCTTGGATTAGCTATTGTAAAACATATTGTTAAAATATTTAACGGAGAAATTAATGTTAAAAGTGAAATCGGACAAGGAACGACTTTTGAAGTAAAAATACCATATATTTAGAAAGAATATGAGTGAAATAACAAGAAAAATGAAAAAATAATATATATATTTTAAGAGGAATGTTAAATTTTTTTAACATTCCTTTAATATAACTTAACATAAATATAATAATAGATTAACTAAAAGGATATAATATTAGATATATAGTAAGAAGAGTATAATTTATTAGCGGAGGTAAATTATAATGAAAAAAAGAACGTTGAAATTAATGGTAAATTTTTTAGTTATAGTAATGATAGGAAGTGTTTTGGTAGGGTGTGGTAACAATTCAGCACGGGATGCTGAATCTATAACAATAGGTGGTTCATCAGCATTATTACCACTTATGGAACAATCCATTGAAAAATTTAATAAAAAGAATCCAAATGAAGAGATTGGCGCTCAAGCTGGAGGATCTGGCACAGGTCTTGCTCAAGTGTTAAATGGAACAATTGATGTTGGAAATTCAGATGTGCTTGCAGAAGCTAAATTAGGTAAGGAAAATGCTGAAAAATTAGTCGATCATAAAGTTGTAGCACAAGGATTTTGTGTTGTAGTAAACAAATCTTTAGGGATAGATAATTTAACTTCAGAGCAACTTAAAGACATATTCTCTGGAAAGGCTACTAATTGGAAGGATGTTGGAGGAGCTGATAAGGAAATTTTGTTAGTACATAGAACAGCAGGATCTGGAACAAGAGCAACTTTTGAAAATACAATACTTGATGGAAATAAGTCACTTGAAAATGATTCGCTGGGAATAACTCAAGATTCAAACGGCGCAGTTTTAAGTGTTATGAAAGAAAATGAGGGTGCAATTAGTTATTTAGGTCTTTCATATATGAATTCAAAGGAAGCTCAAGATCTTTTAACATTATTAAAAATTGATGGAGTAGCTTCTGATAAAGCAAACATAATTGATGGTTCTTATAAGTTTTGGTCATGGGGTCATATGTATACTAAGGGTGAAGCTACCGGACTTTCTAAGAAATTTATTGAATTTGTAGCGAGTGAAGATAATAGATCTAGTGCAGAAAATCTAGGGTTTATTTTAGGAACTGAAATGAAGGTAAAATAATTCGATTAAAGGATGAATAAATATGGAAAAAAGAAGTTTTAAAGAACGGCTTAAAAATGAATATTTA
Organism: Clostridium beijerinckii; assembly: GCA_003129525.1. NCBI lineage: Bacteria > Bacillati > Bacillota > Clostridia > Eubacteriales > Clostridiaceae > Clostridium > Clostridium beijerinckii. The sequence goes on from CP029329.1 coordinate 2,215,726, forward strand.
GGTCAAGGTTTTGCAGTATTATGTGGAATATTAATAATAATAATAACAATATCAATAATAGTTTTCATAGCATCAAAAGGATTGAGGATATTTACAAAGGATGGATACAGCCTCTCAGAATTTTTGTTCACGAATAACTGGAAGCCTAATAAAGGTGGAGAGCCTTCTTTTGGAGCACTAGCTTTTATTTTAGGTTCAACATTTGTATCAGTTGGTGCAGTAATTTTAAGTGCACCAATCGCTGTTGCCTTAGCAATATTTGTAAATGTTATATCTAGCAAATTTGGAAAGAAGATAATTAAGCCATCTTTAGAAATCTTAGTTGGAATACCTTCTGTTGTTTATGGGTGGGTTGGTATTTCGGTACTAGTACCATTTATTAAAAGTAACTTTACAGGAATGGGATTTTCTTTGATTGCAGGAATTTTAGTTCTTTCATTAATGATATTGCCGACTATAGCAACTTTAGCTATTGATGCTATAAAAATTATACCTCAAGATCATATAGAAGCATCTTATGGACTTGGAGCTACAAGATGGCAAACAATTTCTAGAGTTATTGTCCCTGGAGCAAAGACAGGAATACTTACAGGTGTTGTTCTTGGTATAGCAAGAGCTTTTGGAGAGGCATTGGCAGTACAAATGGTTATTGGAAATACTGTGAAAATACCAGATGGAATTTTTTCTTCAATGTCGACACTTACAAGTATTATAACAATGGACATGGCTAATACAGTCAGTGAAACAGCATGGAATGATGCACTATGGACTTTGGCATTAATTTTGCTTATAATTTCCTTTGTCTTTATACTTATTGTCAGAATGATTGAAAAAAGGAGTGAAGCATAATGGATGCAAAAAAGGTTGATAAGATTGCAACGATTATATTTTATATAATAAGTATATTCGTAGTATTATTACTAGGTGCATTTATCGCATACATTTTATACAAAGGCGGAAGTATGCTAAAGCCTTCATTTATATTTGGTAAACCTAAATTAACAGGTGCTGGCGGCGGAATTGGGCCACAATTGTTTAATTCATTTTATATGTTAGTTATTTCTTTGATAATCACAGTTCCAATTGGAATTGGAGCTGGTATTTATTTAGCAGAGTATGCAAAGGAAGGGCCTGTTCTTAGATTTATAAGAATGTCTCTTGAAACAATGTCTTCTCTGCCATCTATTGTTATAGGTATGTTTGGATTACTAGTTTTTGTTAATATGGCAGGATGGGGATATTCAATACTTGCAGGAGCATTATCAGTAAGTATATTAAATATACCATCTATGACTAGAATTTCTGAAAATGCTATAATAGCAGCAAGTAAAAGAGTAAAAGAAGCTTCGCTTGGCCTTGGAGCAACTAGATGGCAAACTTTAGAGAAGCTTACAGTACCAACAGCTATGGCTGAAATACTAACAGGTATAATACTAGCGGCTGGAAGAATATTTGGTGAAGCAGCAGCATTCTTGTATACTGCAGGATTAAGTTCAAAAAATTTAAACTTTAATTCAATAAGTTTAACTGGAAAAGCTTCCGCATTTTCACTTTTTAGACCATCAGAAACCTTAGCGGTTCATATATGGAAGTTAAACTCAGAGGGAATAGTACCTGATGCAGCACAAATAGCAAATGGAACAGCAGCAGTACTTATAATTGCAGTTCTATTATTCAATATAGGTGCAAGGTTACTTGGAAATAGATTAATGAAATCTTATAGTGGGAAGTAGGTAGAATTATGAATATTATAGAAACTAAAGACTTATGTTTATATTATGCAGAAAATAAGGCTCTTAAAAATATAAATATATCTATAAATAAAAATGAGGTTACAGCACTTATTGGACCTTCAGGTTGTGGGAAATCAACTTTTTTAAGAACTTTAAATAGAATGAATGATTTGATTGAAATTGTAAGAATCGAAGGGCAAGTTTTTTTTGAAGAAAAAGATATATATAAAGATTATGATGAAATATCTTTAAGAAAAAGAATAGGAATGGTGTTTCAAAGACCAAATCCATTTCCAATGTCTATTTATGATAATATTGCATATGGACCTAGAATACATGGGATAAAAAATAAAAAGATTCTAGATGAAATTGTAGAAAAAAGTTTAAAAGGAGCAGCACTTTGGGATGAAACTAAGGATAGATTAAAGTCAAGTGCTCTTGGAATGTCAGGTGGACAACAACAAAGACTTTGTATTGCTAGAACACTAGCGGTTTCACCAGAAGTAATTTTAATGGATGAACCAACATCAGCATTAGATCCTATATCTACTGGAAAAATGGAAGAACTTATGGATGAATTGAAAAAAAAGTACACAGTAATAATTGTAACTCATAATATGCAACAAGCAGGAAGAATAGCGGATAAAACAGCTTTCTTCTTAAGTGGTGAAGTTATTGAATATGGAAAAACTGAAGATATATTTTATAATCCAAGAGATAAAAGAACAGAAGATTATATTACAGGTAGATTTGGTTAGAAAGGAGTATTGATTAGTATGACGAGAGGGTCTCAAGAAGTAAGGGTAAAAATTATAAATAGAGAATTGTTAAATATGGCAAGTTTAGTAGAAAAACAAATATATGAAAGCATGGTTAGTTTAAAAAATTATGATGTGCAAAAAGCTGAACAAGTCATTAAAAATGATGATAAAGTAGATGATATGCAAAAAACAATAGAAGAGGAATGTATTAAATTCATTGCAACAGAACAACCACTTGCAACAGATTTAAGAAGAGTATTTACTGCCTCAAAGATAGTAACAGACTTAGAAAGAATGGCAGATTATGCAGTAGATATATGTAAGATAACAAAGCGATTAGTTGGAAATGTACAATCATTTCAAAAAAATTCAGATGAGCTGTGGGAAATGGATAAAAAAGTAAGAGCTATGATTAAATCATCTATAGATTCATATATTAATGAAGATGATGAAATGGCATATAGGATTTGTGAGAGAGATGATGAAGTAGATGCACTTTATAAGTCTTTGTTTTCTACTTTAATTAATGCAATCAAAGTAGATGAGAGTTTAATTCATGAGGGAACTCGATTGTTATTTGTAATAAAATGCTTAGAAAGAATAGGAGACCATGTAACTAATATATGTGAATGGACTATTTTCTCTAAGACCGGGGTTTATGTAGATTTAAATGAATAAAGTGATCCCTAGTCTTGAGCGGGATTTTTTTACATGATTATTATTTTTGGGGAACACTTTTTATTTTCATTATATACAATAATATAACGAAAACTGATAGTCATGCTCTTATTGACTTAATTAATAGATTAATGTAAAATAATATAATTATGAGAGTAGAAGAATCTGTAAATAACAGAGTTGGTTAAAGAGGTGTATAGTACAATGACAAGAGGATCACAAAATATTAGGGTAAACAATATAAACACACAATTATTAACTATGGCTAACTTGGTAGAACAACAAATATGCGGAAGTATGATAAGCCTAAAAAATCATGATAAAGAATTAGCAGATAATATTATTAATGAGGATGATAAAATTGATGAATTGCAAAAAATAATAGATGAGCAATGTATTAAGTTTATTGCAGCAGAACAACCTTTAGCAACGGATTTAAGAAAGGTAATGACAGCCTCAAAAATAGCAACCGATTTAGAGAGAATGGCAGATCATGCTGTAGATATATGCAAAATAACTAAAAAAATGGGTGGAAATATAAATTCATTTGGACAAAGTTCAGAAACATTGTGGGAAATGGAAAAAAAAGTAAGAGAAATGATAGGGCTAGCTATAAATGCTCATATTGATGACGATGATGAACTGGCATATAAGATTTGCGAGAAGGATGATGAAATAGATTCATTTTATCAATCATTATTTGCTGAATTCATTAGTGAAATAAAAGTGGATGAAAGTTTGGTTGAAAAAGGAATTAGACTTTTGTTTGTAATAAAATATTTAGAAAGAATAGGAGATCATGTAACAAATATTTGTGAATGGACTATTTATTCTAAAAGTGGGGCATATGTAGATCTAAATGAATAGAAAGTAAATGCAAAGGTTTTTTGAAAATAAGTAATTTGAATTAATTATTTTTTTAATGTTTATAGATATATATATGTTGCAAAAAATAATCTACATGAATTAGGTAACAGTATCTTAATTTGCTGAAGAATTAAAACCGTAACTTATATACTTAAAATGAATGCACAATTTACAATTCATAATTAAGGAATAATCTCAAAATGAAAATTTAAAGAGCGAAATATATAGGAAGAGACTTGTACCCACTTCCTATGACAGTTCAAATTTATACTCTTATTTTTGAGCATGATTTTTGAATTTTAACTCCAAATTTCGATTCTAACTTTTCGTTATGTGATTTGTAATAAAAATTTTATTTTTAGAAGCCTTAATTGAGTATTGTGAATTGTGCATTAATATTTTGCTTTAATTTAATATAGAATTATATATATATTAAAAAATATTGTTCATATGTAGTTGTAAATATGCCTTATTGACTTAACTAAGGGATTAATGTAATATAATAAGGATAAGTATGTTATAATTGGGAGTGAAAAGATGAAAAATATTATAACAAAAGTAATGTCAAATGGAATTGCAGAAGAAGTTGGGATTGAAGTAAATGATGTTTTACTATCTATTAATGATAATAAAATAAATGATATTATAGATTATAAATTTTTGTCGGCAGATGAAGAAATCATTCTGGAAGTAGAAAAGGCCGATGGAGAAGTATGGGAAATTGAGATTGAAAAAGAATATGGCGAAGATTTAGGCATAGAATTTGGTGGAGGTATAATGGATAAAGCAAAAACATGCAGTAATAAATGCATATTTTGTTTTATAGATCAGCTTCCAGATGGTATGAGGGAATCATTATATTTTAAAGATGATGATTCAAGATTATCTTTTTTACAAGGTAATTTTGTTACATTAACTAATATGAAAGATGAAGATATTGATAGAATAATACAATATCACATAAGTCCTATAAATGTATCTGTTCATACAACAAATCCAGATCTTAGAGTTCAAATGCTCAATAATAGATTTGCGGGTAAAGTATTTGAAAGAATGAAAAAGTTAGCAGATGCAGGAATTACAATGAATGCACAAATAGTTTCAGTTCCGGGAATAAATAATGGAGATGAACTTAACAGAACAATTAAAGATTTATATACATTATATCCAGAGGTTTCAGATGTTGCAGTAGTACCAATAGGCGTAACTAAATTTAGACAAGGACTTAAACATATTAATACATATACAAAAGAAGAGTCCATAGAAGAAATTGAAAGAGTCAAAAAACTTCAGGATACATATATGAAGGAAGTAGGAAAACCATTTGTTAGATTATCAGATGAATTTTATCTTGTAGCAGAAAAAGAAATTCCGAGTCAAGAATTTTATGATGATTATCATCAAATAGAAGATGGAATAGGTATGGTTAGATGCTTCAGAGATGCAATAGATGATACTTTAGAAAATTTAGACATGAGTATTAATGAAAGTTTCACTATTGTTACAGGAACTTTAGCTTATAATGAGCTTTTAGAAGCCAGTAATAAAATAAAAAAGAAGAATCCCAATATAAAGCTAGATGTTTATGGAATAGTAAACAACTACTTTGGAGATTCAATTACTATAGCTGGACTTTTAACAGGAACTGATATAATAGTTCAAATGAAGGGTATAATAAATAGTAAATATTTAATTATGTCTAATAATATGTTTAGAAAAGGATATGAACTAACAGATTCTACCGAACAAATTATGCTAGATAATATGAAAATAAAAGATATTGAATCAGCTTTGAATGTTAAGGTTATAGTGGTAGATTACACAGGAGAAGATTTAATTCAAAAACTAAATGAATACAAGTAGGAGGAATAATAAAAATGGCTAAACCGATAGTTGCAATAGTTGGAAGACCAAATGTTGGAAAATCAACGTTATTTAATAAATTGGCAGGAAAAAGAATTTCAATAGTACAAGATACACCAGGAGTTACAAGAGATAGGGTGTATGCAGAGGCTGAATGGCTAAATTATAACTTTACTATGATAGATACAGGTGGTATTGAACCAGAAAACCAGGATATTATAGTAAAACAAATGAGAAGACAAGCGAACATTGCAATTGAAACTGCAGATGTAATAATATTTATAGTTGACGGAAAAGAAGGATTAACAGCAGCTGATAATGAAGTTGCAACTATGCTTAGAAAGAGCAAAAAACCTGTGGTTTTAGTAGTTAATAAAGTCGACAATTTAAAAGATGAAAATAATGCATATGAGTTTTATAATTTAGGAATAGGTGAGCCTATAACAATATCAGCAGGCCAAGGACTAGGACTTGGAGATATGCTTGATGAAGTAGTTAAGAATTTTGATAAATCAATTTACGATACGGATGAGGATGAATATGTTAGAATAGCTATGATTGGTAAACCTAATGTAGGAAAATCTTCTTTAATCAATAAATTGCTTGGTGAAGAAAGAGTAATAGTTTCTGATATTCCAGGAACTACAAGAGATGCAATAGATAGTTATTTAGAAACTGAAGAAGGTAAATTTATCTTGGTTGATACTGCAGGAATTAGAAGAAAGAGCAAGGTAAAGGAAGAAATTGAAAGATATAGTGTTATAAGAACTTATACTGCAATTGAAAGAGCAGATGTTTGTATACTTATGATAGATGCAACAGATGGCGTTACGGAACAAGATGAAAAGATAATAGGATATGCCCACGAACTTAGAAAAGCTATTATGGTTATTGTTAACAAATGGGATTTAGTTGAAAAAGATGGTAAAACTTTAGATAAATTTAAAAAGGAATTACAAGGAAACTTAAAGTTCTTAAGTTATGCCGAATATCTATTTATTTCTGCATTAACAGGTCAAAGAACTAATAAGGTACTTAAAATGGCAAAATATTGTTATGATAATTACAATAAGAGAATTTCAACAGGAATATTAAATGATGTTGTAAGTAAGGCAGTTCTTATGAAAGAACCACCTACAGTTTCATGTAAGAGAATGAAGATTTATTATGCAACTCAAGTTGCAACTAAACCACCAAAGTTTGTATTCTTTGTAAATGATGAAAGTGCTAGACATTTCTCATATGAGAGATATTTAGAAAATCAACTAAGAAATAGTTTTGATTTTAAAGGAACTGGTATACAAATAGAATACAGATCAAGAAAGGAATAATTATGAGTAAAATTACTTTTCTAGGCGGGGGAAGCTTTGGAAGTGCCTTAGCGGTCCTACTTGCAGAAAAAGATAATATTGTTAGTATATACAACAGAGATGAAAATGTTGTTAATGAAATAAATATTAAAAGAAAAAATGAAAAGTATATGAATGAATTAATATTTCCAAAAGGTGTAACTGCATTCAATAATATTGAAGAAGCAGTTGAAGGTGCTGATTATATAGTATTATCAGTACCTTCTCATGTTATTAGAAGTATGTGCAAGATGATAAAAGGAAAAATATCTAAGGATATACCAATAATCTCAATTGCTAAAGGAATTGAAGAAAATAGTGATAAAAGATTATCAGTTGTAATTGAAGAAGAGTTAGATAATCCAGTAGTTATTTTATCGGGACCGAGTCATGCAGAAGAAGTTGCAATGAAGCTTCCAACTACTATTGTAAGTACATCTGAAAATATGAAATATGCAACTGATGTTCAAGATTTATTTATGAGTTCATATTTTAGAATTTATACTAATGATGATATAATAGGAGTTGAAATTGGTGGTGCTGTTAAAAATATAATAGCAATAGCTGCAGGAGTTATAGATGGTCTTGGATATGGAGACAATACAAAAGCTGCACTTCTTACAAGAGGTATGAAAGAAATTACTAGAGTTGGAATAGCACTTGGCGGAAGAATAGAAACTTTTTATGGGTTAACTGGTATGGGAGATTTGATAGTTACTTGCACATCAATGCATTCTAGAAACAGAAGAGCTGGTTTTTTAATTGGCAAGGGAATGTCTATTGAAGAAGCTTTGAAAGAAGTTGGAATGGTTGTTGAAGGTGTAAAAGCATGTAGGGCTTTTTATGAGCTGAAAGAAAAAATTGGCATATCAATGCCTATAACAGACGGTCTTTATAGAGGTTTATTTGAAGGAGAGAATCCTAAATTAATTATCGATGAACTTATGAATAGAGACAAGAAAAGTGAGACGTTTTAAAGCTAATCATATATACCAAAAAGAATCAAGTGAAACTTGATTCGGGTGGGGTTTGATCCCCATCTGAATCTTAGTTGAACTTATACCCACAAGGGGCACAATGTCCAGGAGCGTGCAGCCGTTATCTCCCACTTAAAGAAGTGGGAGTGTTACGGATGCTAGCTATCGGATAAATTTAATTTATATAGAATTCTAAGATAACTATGACCATATACTTAAATGGTTGTAATTATTTTAGAATTTTTTTTATTTAATATAAGTAAAAAGTTCTTGGTTGTATTTCGCACTCTTTTGAAAGGTGAAATGATTTTGGTTGTGCTGACGCACCTTTTTTATAGGGTGAAATGATCTTGGTTGTGCTTCGCACCTTTTTTATAGGGTGAAATGATCTTGGTTGTGCTTCGCACCTTTTTTATAGGGGCATATTTTTGTATGCAAAAAGATTTTAGATTGAAGAATAGCTGTTTTGGGGAGTTTGTCAAAAAAATTCTTGATTACAGCATAGCTGCTTTTGAAAAATGAAATGATTTTGGTTGTGCTGCGCACTTTTTTTATATGTGTGTATATTTTGAAATTAGAATGAATATATATATATTGGTAAAAAGAATATAGGAGGGAACTGAGTGGATAATTTTAACATATACAAAGATATAGCAGATAGAACCCAAGGGGACATATATGTGGGAGTTGTAGGACCAGTTAGAACTGGAAAATCTACATTCATAAAAAAATTCATGGATCTTATGGTAATACCAAAAATTGATAATACTTATAAAAAAGAAAGAGCAAAAGATGAATTGCCACAAAGCGGATCAGGGAAAAATATTCATACAACAGAACCTAAGTTTGTACCTAATGAGGCAGTTGAAATAAATTTAGGAGATGAAATTAAATTTAAAGTAAGAATGGTTGATTGTGTAGGGTATATTGTAAAAGGTGCTTTAGGTTATTTAGATGGAGAGGAAAGTAAAATGGTTCATACACCATGGTTTGATTATGAGATACCATTTGAAGATGCTGCTGAAATAGGAACAAGAAAGGTGATAAAAGATCATTCTACAATAGGACTTGTAATAACAACTGATGGTAGTATAACAGGAATAGATAGGAATGATTATGTAGATGCAGAAGAACGAGTAATATATGAATTGCAGTCTTTAAATAAACCTTTTATTGTCGTTCTAAATACAAGTAAACCTAATTCTCAAGAAACTAAAGTATTAAAGAAAGAATTAGAAGATAAATATAATGTAACTGTACAAGTTATGGATGTTTATAATATGGAAGAACAAGATATAGAAGATGTATTTAAACATGTACTTAAAGAATTCCCTATAAAAGAAATTAATATTGATATGCCTGAATGGTTAGAAAAATTAGAATGTAACCATTGGCTAAAAAAAGACTTCTTTAACATAATTATGAACATGAGTCAAGATGTTTCAAGAGTAAGGGATATTAAGTATTGTTTAAATAATTTTGAAGCAGAAGATTTCATGGGAACAGCTACAATAAAAGAAGTCGATTTGGGAAATGGAATGGCAAAAGTACTTATGAAACCAAAAGATGGGATTTTCTATAAAGTTCTTAGCGAAATATGTGATTTAGAAGTGAATTCAGAAAGTGATTTGCTTGGGATAATTAAAGATTTAACTCATGCTAAATGTGAATACGATAAAATAAAAGATGCATTGGAAGATGTAAAAGAAACAGGATATGGATTAGTTGCGCCACAACTTGCAGAAATGAAGTTTGAAGAGCCTGAAATAGTTAAACAAGGGAATAAATATGGAGTGAAATTAAAAGCGAGTGCTCCAAGCTTACATTTTATAAAATGTGATATAAAAACTGAAATAAGTCCTATAATGGGATCTGAAAAGGAATCAGAAGAACTTGTAAAAGGATTACTTGATCAATTTGCAACAGATCCAGCACTGCTTTGGCAAAGTAACATGTTTGGAAAATCCTTAGAAGTGTTAGTAAAGGAAGGGTTACAAAACAAACTATATAAGATGCCAGAAGATGTTCAAGTTAAGATTCAAAAGACTCTACAAAAAATTATTAATGAAGGCAATGGTGGATTGATTTGCATAATCCTTTAAAAGGTAAATGTAAAATTTTAGACAATCACCTTTGAACTCACACTTATCTAATCACGTTGGAATATTCATTTAATAATCCGCCAGAGAGTAAACATACGTCCTTATCTGACATAAAGTGAAACTTTTCAGCTGGAGCTTTATACTTCGGCTGAATTTAGTTTCATACGTCCTATAATTTTTTTATTTAATAAGTCAAAATACATAGTATTCGTATATAATAAAAGAAAGGATATAAAAGAGGGGTATTATGAAAAGAGAGTATAAAGCTTATAAGAAAGTTGGTAAAATAAAAGGATCTATAAGTAAGCTCTTAGAGTTTGATCTACCTAAAAATGTCTATGCCTCTCCAAGTGTTATAAACCATATAAAGAAAAGACATGGTAGGCAACTCACAAAAAGAATGAGAGAAAATATAATGGATATTATAGAAAAAGTAATAGAAGAACCTGAGTATGTTGGATTAAATTATAAACAGGGAGATAAAAGTTCTCTTGAATTAGTAAAGAAAGTTGATAATATTATTTTACTTTTAGGGTTGGAAATTGATTTAGATGAACAATATATATATGTAGCAACAATATATCCTATAATGTTATCAAAAATGAATTCGAGAATTTATAGAGGAAGATTAATTAGAATTGAAGAAACTGAATTGAAAGAAAATATATTATAATATATTCATAAAAAAATATTTTTTAAGGTAAGAAAAGGCGTCTCATGGGCTAGTTTTAGTAAACGGAGATCAGAATACGTTGACATACCAAAAAATAATTCGTACTAATTGAGATTGCTTAACAATGATTTTGAGAATAGTTGTTAAGCAATTTTTTTATTATTTAGGAATTTATAATTAAATTAAATCTGTGGATAACTTATATAACATACTATTCAAGTAGATTTGTCTAGAATCTAAAGAATAAAAAAATGAATATATTCGCCTGCTAGATTTTTCTCACATGGGTTCGAAAAGGCAGATGCGTAAAAATGTTAACAATATGTAAACAAAACATTGACAGTAAGTAACAACTTAACTTATGATTAGTATACTGAATTAGTAAAACTATATAGAAGGAGGTGCAAAGGTGATAAAAAGTATGACTAGCTTTGGTAGAGCTCAAAGTGAAGAAGGTAAGGATTCTTGCTTTTCAATAGAAATGAAAAGTGTAAATCATAGATATTTAGATATAAATATTAGAATGCCTAGAATGATGCTTGCATTAGAAGAAAAAATAAGAAATATAATTAGTAAAAAATTAAATAGAGGTAAAGTTGATGTTTTTATTAATTACAAGAATTATAGGAATGACATTGGAAAAGCAACTTTAAATATGGAATTAGTTAAGAATTATTATGAGTGTTTAAAACAAATACAAAAGGAATTAGATGTTATAGATGATATATCTGCAACAAAAATAGCTAGATTTCCAGATGTGATTAACATAGAAGAACACGAAGAAAATTTGGATAATATTTTCAATGAAATTTCTCCGTTAGTTGAGTCAGCTCTTAATCTCATGGAAGAAATGAGAAGTAAAGAAGGCGGAAAATTAAAGGAAGATATTTTATCAAAACTTCAAATAATAGATACATATGTTAGAGAAATTGAAAAGGTAGCAGATAGTATCCCTAAAAACTACAAAAAAAAGCTTGAAGAAAGATTAGGTGAATTATTATCTGGAGTAGACATAGATGAAAATCGAATAGCCCTTGAAGTTGCAATTCTTTCTGATAAGGCAGCTGTAGATGAAGAAATAACTAGACTTAAAAGCCATATAAGTCAAATGAAGAGTACTTTGGACTTAAATGAGCCAATTGGAAGAAAATTAGATTTCATAATTCAAGAAATGAACAGAGAAGCCAATACTATAGCATCTAAATCAACAGATATAGATATGACTAATAAAGTTATAGAAGTGAAAAATGCAATTGAAAAAATAAGAGAACAAGTTCAAAATATTGAATAATTAGGAGGAAAAAATGGGAATAAAGTTAATAAACATAGGTTTTGGCAATATAGTCTCTGCAAATAGATTAGTTGCAATTGTGAGCCCAGAATCAGCGCCTATAAAAAGAATTATTCAAGAAGCACGAGATAGAGGTATGTTAATAGATGCTACTTATGGAAGACGAACTAGGGCAGTAATAATAACAGACAGTGATCATATTATATTATCAGCAGTTCAACCTGAAACGGTGGCTCATAGATTAGCAACGAAAGATGATATAGTAGTTGATGAGGTTGATGAATAATGACGGTTGACGGAAGAGGTTTATTAATAGTTATATCAGGACCATCAGGAGCAGGAAAAGGTACTATATGTAAAAGCTTTATGGATAGAAATAAAAATGTGGCTTTATCTGTATCTGCAACTACACGAGCTCCACGAAAAGGGGAATTAGAAGGCATTAATTACTATTTTATGTCTAAAGAAAAATTTAAAGAAAAGATAAAATCTAATGATTTTCTCGAATATGCTGAAGTATATGATAACTATTATGGCACACCAAAGTCTAATGTTGAAGATATATTAGAAAGTGGAAGAGATGTTATTCTAGAAATAGATATACAAGGTGCATTAAAAGTAAAAGAAAATACAGAGGAGGGAGTTTTTATATTTGTACTTCCGCCATCTATGCAAGAATTAAAACAAAGAATTATAAATAGAGGAAGCGAAACTCAAGAGTCCTTAATGAAAAGATTTAATTCTGCATATAAAGAGATAAATTATATTTCTAAATATAATTATGCAGTAGTAAATGATAAAGTTGAGATCGCAGTTGAAAAATTAGAAGCTATAATATCTGCTGAAAAATGCAGAGTAGATAGAATAAAAGACAGTATATTAAATTCGAAGGAGGGCATGATAAATGAACAACTCTATGATTGAACCATCAGTGGTAGACTTATTAGAAAAAATACATGACAGATATTCTTTGGTAATGTTAACATCAAAGAGAGCTAGACAAATAATTGAGGGTTCTGATGCTAAAGTTTCAGTGGAATCCAAAAAACCTTTAACAATTGCAATTAATGAAATAGATAAAGATGCATTTGAATTTGAAGTTATAGAAGAAGGTACTAAATAAAATGAATAGAAATGTAGTTATAGGAGTAAGTGGAGGAATTGCAGCATATAAAGCCTTGGAAATTGTAAGTTTACTTATAAAAAAAGGTGTTAATGTTAATGTTATTATGACAGAGTCAGCTACTAAATTTGTAACACCGCTTTCTTTTCAATCTTTAAGTCAAAACATGGTTACATGTGATATGTTTATGGAACCAAAAGCATGGGAAATCCAACATATAAGTTTAGCAGAAAAAGCAGATGTGTTTTTAGTAGCACCTGCTACTGCTAATATAATAGGAAAAGTTGCAAATGGAATAGCTGATGATATGCTTTCAACTACAATAATGGCGACAAAGGCTAAAGTTATTTTTGCACCTGCAATGAATACAAATATGTATGAAAATCCTATAGTGCAAGACAATATTAAAAAGCTTAAATCTTTTGGATATGAATTTGTAGATCCAGCAGAAGGGCGACTTGCTTGTGGAACAAGTGGAAAAGGAAAACTTGAAAGTCCAGATGTTATAGTAGATCGTGTTTTAATGGAACTAAATGAGAAAAAAGATTTATTAAATAAGAATGTTATAGTAACAGCAGGACCAACTATAGCACCTATAGACCCTGTTAGATTTATTACAAATAGATCAACTGGGAAAATGGGTTATGCTATAGCTAAAGAAGCAAGAAACCGAGGTGCTAATGTAACTTTAATCTCTGGACCTACATCTCTAGAGGTTCCTAAGAACATTAATGTTGTTAAAGTTTCAACCAACGAAGAAATGAAAAATGAAGTTATAAAGCGATTTGAAGATGCAGATATAGTAATTAAGTCAGCAGCTGTTGCTGATTATAAACCTAAAAATTATAGTACCCAAAAGATAAAAAAAGGTGAAGGAGATTTAGGTATAGAATTCACTCGCGATAATGATATTTTAATGGAACTTGGAAATAAAAAAGAAAAACAAATTTTGGTTGGGTTTGCAGCTGAAAGTCAAAATTTGAAGGAAAATGCTATGTCTAAACTAAAAAGAAAGAATTTAGATTACATTGTAGCAAATGATATAACTGCAAGTGATACTGGTTTTGCCTCAGAAGATAATAAAGTAATAATCTTATCGAAAGAAGGAAAAGAAACACAGCTAGATAAGATGAGTAAAGAAAAAATTGCAAGTAATTTATTTGATATCATTTTTGAGAAGCGCTAGAAATTTGCGCTTCTTTATTAGTATTAGGCACTATCAAAGAAATAACAAGTCAGTATGTTAGTCTATTTTCTTTCTAGTGCCTTAATGAAATTTTTGTGATATAGACAGTGTAAAGTGTGGGAATAATATCAAAGTATTAATATTTAAATGCAAATTAAAAAAATAATTTCTATGGAAGTTTAGCATTATGTTATAAATAATTAATTATTTTAGTATTATGATATAATTATTTGAATATTGAACATTGAAAAATTTGGTCGTAAGGTGGTAGATGCAAATATTATGTATGCTGAAATAATTATAAACAGTGATGCCGTAGAGATAGATAGGCCATTTACATATAAAGTGCCTTATGAACTTATGGAAAATATAGATATAGGATTTAGAGTTAAGGTTCCTTTTGGGCAACGAAGTAAACCAATAGAAGGATTTGTATATTCATTATTGCAAGATGATTGTATAAATTTTAATTATAAGGTAAAAGAAATTTTAAATTTATGTGATGATGAGGCTATATTAACGAAAGACGATATTACAATGATTGAGTTTCTAAGAAAGAAGTATCTTTGTAAATTTATTGATGCTGTTCGTCTTATGATTCCAGTTGGTATTATGAAAGGTTCAAAGAATAAAAAGAAAAAGGTAATATCTATTAATAAAGAAATAAATGTAGATGAACTAAAAAAAGAAAATTACATAAAACTATATAACTTCATAGTTAATAATAATGCAATGTATACTAAAGCAGAAATTACAAATAATGAAGGATTTTCTCTATATTCATTAAATAAGCTTATAGAAAAAGATATCTTAAAAGTGGAAGAACAAGTGGTTTTTAGATATAATACTCGTAAATATGAAAATGATAATAATAAGTTATTAAATGAAGAACAAGAGAATTGTTTAAATACTATTTTGAATGAACCAAAATTAAAGTTTCTCATAAAGGGTGTTACGGGTTCTGGAAAAACAGAAGTATATATGAGACTCGTTCAAGATGTGTTAAATCAAGATAAGAGTGCAATTGTCTTGGTACCAGAAATTTCATTAACGCCTCAAATGATAGAGAGATTTAAAGGGAGATTTGGAGAAGATGTAGCATTATTTCATAGTAGACTAAGTGATGGAGAAAGATTTGATGAATGGTATAGAGTAAAGACTGGAAAAGCCAAATTAGTTATAGGGGCAAGGAGTGCATTATTTTTACCACTACAAAATCTTGGACTTATAATAATTGATGAAGAACACGAAAATACTTATAAATCAGAACATAATCCTAAATATCATACTAGAGAAGTAAGTGAATTTATATGTGAACTTAAAAACTGTAAATTAGTTTTAGGCTCAGCGACTCCAAACATTGAAAGTTATTATAAAGCACTTAAAGGTGAATATAAATTAATAGAAATGAAAAATCGAGTTAATGGAAATAAAATGCCTGAAATGCAAATAATAGATATGCGCGAAGAGTTGAAAAATAGAAATCTTTCTTTATTCAGCAAAAGACTTTTTGAGGAAATTGATATAACTTTAAAAAATAAAAAACAAGTGATTTTATTTTTAAATAGAAGAGGTTATTCTACCTTTATATCATGTAGAAGCTGTGGATATGTATTTAAGTGTCCAGAATGTGATGTTTCTATGACATATCATAAGAATGGATATTTAATATGTCACTATTGTGGAAGAGCAGAAAAAGTTAGCAAGGTGTGTCCAAAATGCAATAGTAAATATGTGAAATTTTTTGGAGCAGGAACAGAGAGAGTTGAATTAGAAGTAAAAAAGTATTTTCCGAGTGCAAAAGTATTAAGAATGGATGTAGATACAACAAGGCATAAAAATTCTCATGAGTCCATTTATAATTCATTTAAAAATGGAGAAGCAGATATTTTAATAGGAACTCAAATGGTGTCAAAAGGATTAGATTTTAAAAATGTTACTTTGGTAGGGGTGCTGGCTGCAGATATGTCTTTGAATTTACCAGACTATAGGGCTTCAGAAAGAACATATCAAATAATAACTCAAGTTGCAGGCAGAGCAGGTCGTGGTGAAGAAGAAGGCAGAGTGATTGTTCAAAGTTACACACCAAATCACTATAGCTTAAAATACGCTAAGGAAGAAGATTATGAAGCTCTATTTAAAGAAGAAATAAGCATCAGAAGATTGATGGGGAATCCTCCTTTTGGTAAAATATTATTAATTAATGGTTCTTCAAAATTTGAAGAAAAATTAAAAAAATTCATGTATACTTTGGAAGGAAATTTGAAAAAATTAGTAATAGAAGACTTAACTATACTTGGACCAGTCCCTTGTATTATTACTAAGTTGAAGGAAAATTATAGATGGCAAATAATAATAAAAGGAAATTTTGATGATGAGTTTTGTGAAAAAGTGAAAGATACACTTTATCTATTAAACAAGAGTGTATATAATGAAATAAGGATTAGTATAGATATTAATCCTAACAATATGATGTAGGGGGAAGATGAAGGATGGCTTTAAGAAATATAAGAAAATTTGGAGACGATGTTTTAAGAAAAAAATGTAGAGAAGTTAATGAGATAGATGAAAGACTATTAACTTTAATTGAAGATATGAAGGAAACAATGTATGAAGCAGACGGCGTTGGTCTTGCAGCACCTCAGGTTGGGATATTAAAGAGATTGTTTGTTATAGATATTGGAGAAGGTCCACTAGTATTTATAAACCCTGAAATACTAGAAACAAGTGGCTCACAAACAGATGAAGAAGGGTGCCTAAGCCTGCCAGGGGAAACAGAAGAAGTTATGAGACCTAATTACGTTAAAGCAAGGGCTCTAAACGAAAAAGGTGAAAAATTTGAAATTGAAGCAGAAGAACTTCTTGCTAGAGCTATTTTGCATGAATACGATCATTTAAATGGAACTTTATTTATTGACAGAGTAAAAAAATAAATAATGACAGGAGAAAAACAGAATGAACATAATATTTATGGGTACTCCTGATTTTGCAGTTCCTTCTTTAAAAAGATTAATTGAAGAGTATGATGTTACTGCCGTATTAACTCAACCAGATAAACCAAAGGGTAGAGGCAAAAAGATGGCATATTCGGCTGTTAAAGAAGAAGCATTAAAATATGGAATTCCAATATATCAACCTATAAAAATTAAAGAAGATATAAATTTAATTGAAAAATTAAAAGAATTGAAACCTGATTTCATAATAGTAGTGGCTTTTGGACAAATTCTGACTAAAGAAATACTAGATATACCTAAGTATGGATGTATAAATCTTCATGCATCATTACTACCTATGTATAGAGGTGCTGCACCGTTAAATTGGGTAATAATAAATGGTGAAAAGGTATCTGGAAATACTACAATGCTTATGGATGTAGGGTTAGATACAGGAGATATGATTCTAAAAGATGAAGTTGAAATTACTAATTATATGACAACTGGAGAATTACATGATATATTAATGGTACGAGGAGCAGATCTTTTAGTTAAAAGTATAGAAGGAATTGCAAATGAAAGTTTAGTTTTACAAAAACAAGAAGGAGAAACTTTTTACGCGAAAATGTTAGACAAAGATCTTGCAAATATAAATTGGAATAAGAGCTCGATGGAAATTCATAATTTAGTAAGAGGTTTAAATCCTTGGCCTATTGCTTATACTAATTATAAGGGCGAAAGAATGAAGATATATGAAACAGAATCTTTAGACGAAAAGAATTCAAAGGAACCTGGAACAATTATAGATGTAAGCAAAAATGGGATAAAGGTTGCATGTAAAGAAGGTGTACTTATTATAAAAAAAGTACAATTCCCAAATGGTAAGCCATTAACCATAGAACAATATATAAATGGACATGGAATAGATAAGAACATAATTTTAGGATAACGGAGGGATGTAAAATGCCTTTTTATTCATTTTTTGATCCTACAATGATAATATTAATTCCAGCAATAATAATTTCATTTTGGGCACAAAATAAAGTTGATAGTACTTATAGAAAATACAGTAAAGTTAGAACTATAAATGGATATACTGGACAGCAAGTTGCAAGAATGATGTTAGATGAAGCAGGACTTTTTGATGTTAGAATAGAAGTCGTAAATACTAAGCTTGGTGATCATTATGATCCTTCAAGTAGAATACTTAGACTATCTCCAGATGTTTATGCTGGTGGAACTATATCTTCAGCAGGAATAGCAGCTCATGAAGTCGGTCATGCACTTCAGCATAAAGAAAAATATAAACCGTTAACCATAAGAAATTCCATAGTACCTGTTGTAAATATTAGTTCGAATATATCTTGGGTACTATTCTTTATAGGAATATTACTAGGTTTTAAAGGCCTTACAATGCTCGGGGTTATTTTGTTTTCAGCAGTAGTAGTGTTTCAATTAATAACATTACCAGTTGAATTTGATGCTTCCACTAGAGCTTTAAATATATTAAAATCAAGAGGAATTTTATATGGAGATGAAACAAAGAACGCACAAAAGGTTTTAGATGCGGCAGCAATGACGTACGTAGCAGCAACATTAATGGCAATATCACAATTAATAAGACTCATTGCAATTAGCAATAGAGACGATTGAAGAAGAGGTAGAATATGAATTGTAGAGAATTAGCAGTAAAAGTATTAGATAGAGTTTTAAATGAAGGAGCATATTCTAATATAATACTATCAAAAGAACTAGATGAATGTGAATTAAGCGATAAAGATAAATCATTATTAACTGAAATTGTATATGGAGTTTTAAGAAGAAGAAAAACATTAGATATTATAATTTCTAACTTTGTAAAAGATATAAAGTTAATGAATAAAGATACTTTGAATATTTTAAGAGTAGCAATATATCAAATGAATTTCCTAGATAAAATACCAAGCTATGCTGCTTGTAATGAAGCGGTAGAAGAAGCAAAAGCAATATCTGAAGGTGATTCAAAATTAGTAAATGGAATACTTAGAAATTTTACTAAGAATCCAGATGATATTGAGGTTCCAGGAAATAAAATTGATGAATATGCATATAAATTTTCATTTGAACCTTGGATGATAAGACTTTTAATAAAGCAATATGGAGAACCAATATCCAAGAAAATAATGTCAGGCTTAAATGTAATTCCACAAGTTAGCGTTAGAGTAAATGAAATTAAAGCAGATTATGATGAAGCTTTTGAAGAATTAGAAAAACTTGAATATGAAGTTGAAGAAGGTTCTGTTTGCCCAGAAGCAATTTCAATTAAAGGTGGTAAATCTATAGAAAATAATCCTCTCTTTAATGAAGGAAAGATTACAGTTCAAGATGAAAGTGCAATGATTATAGCACCTTTATTAGAATTAGAAGAAGGAATGACAGTTATAGATTTATGCAGTGCACCAGGTGGAAAAACTACTCATATAGCAGAAATACTTCAGAATACTGGAAAAGTATTAGCTTTTGATCTTCATGAGTCTAAGCTTGGATTAATAAAAGAAAACTGCGAAAGATTAGGGTTAACTAATGTTGAAGTTAATACAAATGACGCAACTAAATTAAACAGTGAGTTAATTGAATGTAGCGATAGAATTTTATTAGACGTTCCATGTTCAGGAATTGGTATAATAAGAAAAAAACCAGAGATAAAATGGAATAAGACTAGAAATGACTTAAAAAATGTAATACCTGTTCAAAGAGATATAATGGAAAATGCATGGAAATATTTAAAAAATGGTGGAATAATGATATATTCAACTTGTACATTAAATAAAGAAGAAAATGAAGAAAATATTGACTGGTTTATTAGCAAGCATAAAGATTGTACAATTAAAAAAATCTTTATTGGTAAGCAAGATAACTTGGTTTACAATAGAAATGGTTCTTTAACTATTATGCCAAATGAAAGTATGGATGGATTTTTTGTGGCAAAATTAGAAAAAAGATAATAGTAGGTGAATAAATGAACAATTTACTAGATTATACTTTAGATGAACTTAAAGTATGGATGAATGAAAATGGTGAAAGTACATTTAGAGGTAAGCAAATATTATCATGGATTTATAAGAATATTAATGAATTTGATGATATGAAGAATATACCTAAATCATTAATAGCTAAATTAAAAGAAAACTTTACAATTAAATTACCTAAGGTAATAGAGGTTTATAAATCTGATATTGATGGGACAGAAAAATTTTTATTTGGATTTGAAGATGGAAATTTAATAGAATCTGTACTTATGAGATATAAACATGGTAATTCTATATGTATATCAACTCAAATTGGTTGTAGAATGGGCTGTAAATTCTGTGCATCTACTATTGAAGGGCGCGTTAGAAATTTAACGACTGGAGAAATTTTGTCACAAGTTCTTGCAGTTCAAAACTACATTAATGAAAGAATATCCAATATAGTACTTATGGGAAGTGGAGAGCCATTAGATAATTATGATAATGTTGTGAAATTTTTAGAAGTTGTTTCAGCAGAATATGGATTAAATATTGGGCAAAGACATATAACCTTATCTACTTGTGGGATTGTACCAAAGATATATGAATTAGCAGATAAAGAATTTAGCATAACTCTTGCAATTTCATTACATGCATTTAGTGATGAAAAAAGAAAAGAGATTATGCCCATAGCAAATAAATATAGTATTGATGAAATATTAGAAGCATGCAAGTATTATATTAATAAAACTAACAGAAGAATTACATTTGAATATGCATTAGTAAAAGAAATAAATGATGGCAAAGAAGATGCGAAAGCGTTAGGGAAATTATTAAAAGGAATGCTTTGCCATGTAAATTTAATCCCTATAAATGAAATAAAAGAAAACACTTATAAAAGATCTTCAAAAAAAGCGATAGACGATTTTTCTGAAATATTGAAAACTTATGGGATAGAAGTTACTACAAGAAGAGAAATGGGAAGTGACATTAATGCAGCATGTGGACAACTTAGAAGAAGTTACATAGAAACCCAAGAAATATAGAGGGGAGAATGAAATGGTAGGCTTAGTTAGTGATGTAGGATTAAAGCGGACGTTAAATGAAGATTTTGCTTCTTATTTAGAAAAAGAAGAATTTAAAATATATGTAGTAGCAGATGGAATGGGTGGACATAATGCAGGTGAAGTTGCAAGCAAAATGGCTGCAGAGCAAATTGTTAGTTATGTAAATGAAAAATTTTCTTTTTGTAAAGTAGAAAATTTAATTAATGAAGCTATTAATAAAGTGAATAGAGATATATTTAATTTTTCTAATACTAATGAAAATTTAAGTGGAATGGGAACTACTGTCACAGCTTGTTTTATGACTAAAAAGTTTATACATGTTGCAAATGTAGGTGATAGCTGCTGTTTTGCAATAAAAAACAATGAAATTATAAAGATTACTAAAGATCATTCTTTAGTACAAGAACTTGTTGATAGTGGAAATATAAGTGAAAAAGAAGCGGAAAATCATCCGAAGAAGAATATTATTACAAGAGCTTTAGGAACTAACAGTACTGTGAATGTAGATATATTCCAATTAGAAAAAGATGAATATGACTTATATATATTGTGCTCAGATGGACTTACAAATGAATTAACAAAAGATGAGATTCTAAAAGTTGTCACTGAAGAAGAAGATTATATAATTATGGCAAACAAGTTGGTACACTTGGCAAAAGATAATGGTGGCAGGGATAATATAACAGTATTGTTGTTTGGAGGAGAGATATAATATGGAAGGAATTGTACTTGGAAATAGATATGAGTTGCTTGAGAAAATTGGCGAAGGTGGAATGTCGGAAGTATTTAAAGCAAGATGTAATAAACTAAATAGGTTTGTTGCCGTTAAAATTCTTAAAAAACAATTTAGTGATAATACTGACATTGTTAAGAAATTCAAAGTAGAAGCAACTGCCATTGCAACTTTATCTGACAACAATATAGTAAATATACTTGATGTAGGCTCTCAAGATGATATAAATTATATTGTAATGGAATATGTTAAGGGTAAAACTCTAAAGGACATTATAAAACAAGTAGGAAAGATGAACTATGAAACAGCTATTTCTGTTGCTATTCAAATAGCTAGGGCTTTAGATTGTGCGCATAGAAATAATATAATTCATAGAGATATCAAACCACAAAACATTTTAGTAACAGAAGATGGAATTATGAAAGTAACTGATTTCGGAATAGCAAAATCAACAACTTCAGAGACTATCACAAATACCAGCACAATAATGGGGTCAGCTCATTATCTTTCACCAGAACAAGCTAAGGGAAGTTTTATTGATTGTAGAACAGATTTATATTCATTAGGAGTTGTGTTGTATGAAATGGTTACAGGAAATCTTCCATTTCAAGCTGATACTGCTGTGACTATAGTATTAAAACATCTCCAAGAAGAGGTTGTACCACCAAAAAATCTTAATTCAAAGGTTCCAGATAGCTTAAATCAATTAATTCTAAAAGCAATGGAAAAAGAACCAATAAAAAGATATCAAAGTGCTAAAGAAATGATTACAGATCTTCAAAAGATTAAGGATAATCCTAATGCACGTATAGATAAAAGTGAAGAAGATAATGATCATACCATAATAATGTCAGCTGTAACTGAACAAATAATAAAGCAAGAAGAGCAAAAAAATAAAAAAAATAATGAAGATTATGAAGACGATGATGATTATTATGATGATGATGAGGACGAAGCAATAGGTGGAATAAATAAAAGCAAAATAGTGAAAATTGCAGTAGGTGTAGCTTTAGTAGTATTATTATTAGTTTTAGGTGTTGGAGCATTTAAGTTAACTAATTCTATTACTACTAGTAATAAAGAAGTTGAAGTACCTAATATAGTTGGGAAAAATGTAGATGATGCAAAAAAACAACTTGAAGGCTTAAATTTAGTTTTAGTAGAAGGCGGAACAGAATCTAGTGACGAGCCAGAAGGAACAATTATTAAAATGAATACAGACGCGGGAAGTATGGTTAAAGAAAAGAGCCAAATCAGGGTTATTGTAAGTGAAGGGAAAACAAAACTTAAAATGCCTGATTTAGAGGATTATGATATAGATAATGCAAAAACTATTTTAAAGTCGTTAGGTCTTGAAATCACTAGTACCAATGAACAATTTGATGATAATGTACCAAATGGCCAAATAATAAGTCAAAATCCTAAAAAGGATACAGAAGTATCCTCAGGTGATAAAATAACAGTTGTGGTAAGTAAAGGACCAGAAGTTAGACTTACAACAGTGCCTAACGTAATAAGCTTAGATGCAGAAGCAGCTAAGAGTAAATTAAATGATGCTAGATTAAAGGTGTCTATTGAGGAAAAAGAAACTCAAAATGAGAGCGAAAATGCTAAAGTTATAAGCCAATCTATTGAAGATGGTAAAAAAGTAGAACAACAAACTACCGTTAAAATAGTAGTAGGAAAATATGTTGCAAAACAAGAGGAACATCAAACAACTAATCCTGGAAATACTGGCGAAAATCCAGGAACAACTCCAGGCACAGGAACAACTCCAGGTACAGGAACAACCCCAAACACAGGGAAAACGCCAAGTACAGGAACAACTCCGAGTACAGGAACAACTCCAAGCACAGGTACAACTCCGGGTCCAGGAACAACGCCAAGTACATCTACAGGTCCTTGGGATACTACAACTAAGAACTAATAATTAAAGAAGTACTTCACAAAATAAAGTAAAACTTAGCTAGAGTTATCACTTTTTGAAGAACTATTAATAAGAAAAATATGAGGAGAGGTTGGTGAAAACCCTCTCCTTATTTTTGTAGCTGTATAGAATCAGAAAAGATTAAATATAATAAAGTGTAAAACAATTAATAATTGTAAATATTAGTAGATAATATATTCAAGTTGTTGTTAAATAAAATATGTAAAGTTAAATTGTGAAATAATGGAGGGGAAATATGAATGGTAAGATAATAAAAGGCATTGGAGGCTTCTATTATATTAAGACAGAAGAAGGTTTAATAGAATGCAAAGCTAGAGGTATATTTAGACACAAGGATATAACACCTATGGTGGGCGATAATGTTACTATAAAAATAGAAAATGGAAAAGGTGTTATTGAAGAAATACATGAGCGAAAATCCAAATTAAGTAGACCGACTGTTGCAAATGTTTCACTAGCATTTATTGTTTTTGCAGTTAAGAATCCGGATATAAATTTTGATTTATTAAACAAATTTTTAATTTTATGTGAGTATAATAATATTGAAGTTATAGTTTGCTTAAATAAAATAGATTTAGTTTCAGAGGAAGAAAGAGATGAAATAAAAAAGAAAATAAATGATATAGGATATGAAGTTCTTTATATAAATGCAAAAGAAGGACTTGGAATAGAGAGATTAGAAGAAAAAATTAAAGGAAATATCACAGTTTTCTGCGGTCCATCTGGAGCAGGGAAATCTACACTAATTAATAAGCTCTCTAATAAGGCACATATGGAGACTGGAGTTGTTAGTGAAAAGATTGGAAGAGGTAAGCATACCACAAGACATAGCGAACTTATAGAAGTTTCGGGTGGATATATTGTTGATACACCAGGATTTTCTACACTGGAAATAAAAGATTTAATGGATAAAGATTCTCTTAAATATTGTTTTCCTGAATTTACTGAGTATAATGATAAATGTAAATATAGAGGATGTTTACATTATAAAGAACCAAGTTGTGCTGTAAAAGAGGCAATGGATAATGAAGAAGTTAATAAGTATAGATATAATTTTTATATAAAAACATTAGAAGAAATAATAAAGGAGGAAAAAAACAAATGGTAAAGATTGCACCATCAATATTATCAGCAGATTTTTCAAAATTAGGAGAGGACATAGAAAGAATAGATAAGGGGGGGGCAGATTTTATACATATAGATGTAATGGATGGATCTTTTGTACCTAATATATCTTTTGGATTACCAGTGATAAAATCAATACGAAATAGAACAGATAAGGTATTTGATGTACATTTAATGATAAACAATCCATCAAATTACATAGATGATTTTATAGAAGTTGGAGCTGATATAATTACGGTTCATTATGAAGCAGATAAACATATAGATAGAACAATTAATTATATTAAGTCAAAAGGTAAAAAAGCCGCAATTTCATTGAATCCAGGAACTCCAACAAGCGTATTAAAGGATTTAATAGTAAATTTAGATATGGTTTTAATAATGTCTGTAAATCCAGGCTATGGAGGACAAAAATTTATACCATATTGTCTAGATAAAATTAGAGAAATAAAAGAGATTAGCAATAAAGTTAACCCATCACTATTAATAGAAGTTGATGGAGGAGTAGATAAAACTAATGTTAAAGAAGTAATAGAAGCTGGTGCTAATGTAATTGTTGCAGGTTCTGCTGTATTCAATGGGGGAGAAATCAGTGATAACATAAAAGCTTTGAGGGGGTAATACTTTGAATGTGGCGATTGTAAGTGGGGGCACAGCACCTTCGGAAAAATTGTTAATGGGTTATCTTAATAAAGTAGATTTTATAATAGCTGCTGATAGGGGAAGTGAATGTCTCTATAATTATGGTATTATTCCAGATTTGCTCCTTGGAGATTTTGATTCTGTTAAAAAAGAAATTTTAGATACTGTAAAATTAGAAATAAAAGAAGTTTTAGAGTTTCCACCAGAAAAGGACTATACAGATACTGAAATTGCAATAATAGAAGCTATTAAAAGAGGAGCAAAAAAAATATATTTATTTGGAGCAACTGGATCTAGAATGGATCATACGTTAGGAAATATAGGGCTTCTTTTAACTACTAAAAAAAGAGGAGCAACTTTAGAAATAATTGATGATAATAATAGACTTTATCTAGGAGAAAAGAAAATGAAGCTGTTTGGAAAATATGGTGAAAACATATCTTTTCATGCACTATGTGATAAAGTTAAGAGCTTTAAAATTATAGGTGCTAAATACAATTTAGAGACTTGCGATATAAGTTTGCTAGATCCAAGAGCTATATGTAATGAATTTGTTGATACGCCAATAGAAATTAGCTTTGAAGAAGGAGAATTATTAATTCTTCACTCCATCGATTAAGGCATATTAAAGAAAATAATAAGTCGAGGATATTATATACCACTTGGGTGATACATTCTGCCCTAGAGAGTGGTAAGGTGCCTTTTAACGTCATATCAGACAAGGAAGTATGTTTCATTTATAAAGGAAATATGCTTCCTTGTTATTTTTTTATATACTAGTATATAGGTTATCATTAAAAGTTATTTTTTTTACAGGAACGAAAGTTGGAACATTTTTAGGAGTAGATGAATATTAATATAACAAGATGAAATTAATTCTAAGATAGGTGTTTTACATTATTAATATTTAGAGGGGGATAGTTATGAAAATAATAGCTTTCAAATTACCAAAGTTTCTATCAAATATAATAAGATTTTTTAGAAAAAAAAACTAGAGTATACATAAAGGCGTATTTTATTATTTTTTAAGGTGCCTAAATAACTCTAAAAAACAAAAAATGCAATTGAGATAACAATTGCATTTTTTATTATGAACTATATTGCTCTTTGAACCTTTCCAGATCTAAGGCATCTTGTACATACATGAACAGTTCTTGGTGTTCCGTTAACTAAAGCTTTTACTTTCTTTATGTTAGGAGCCCAAGTTCTCTTTGATTGACGATGTGAATGGCTGTATTGTACACCTGCTACAACACCCTTATCACAAATTTCGCATCTTCTTGCCATTAGAAAACACCTCCTTATATTGCAAAGATAATCATCTTCAATAGGACAGACTAAATTATACCATAGGAAAATATAATAGGCAAGATAAAATATTATATTTTATTTTGTAGCCTTAGTTTATAATATATATTGTTGAATACTTGAATAAAATATTGTTCTAATATAAAATATATATAGGATATAAGATTTAGGAGGAATATGAATGATTGGATTTTCAAATGAAAATGGTAGTATAAATTATTCAGAAGAAGTTTTAGCTAAGATTGTTGGATTATCTACAATGGAATGCTATGGAGTAGTTGGTATGGTTTCAAAAAATGCTAGCGAAGGACTTTGGGAGCTTATGGGTATAGAAAATTTAAGCAAAGGTGTAAAATTACAATTGATAAATGAAAATAAATTACAAATAGAATTGTTTGTAATGGTTGAATACGGAACAAAAATATCTGTTATATCTAATAATATAATTCAAAAGGTACGTTATAGTGTTGAAAATTATACAGGTCTTAAGGTTTCATCTATAACAGTGAATGTGCAAGCGGTTAGAGTTTAGGAGGTTAAACTGAATGGAATATACAAAAATCAATGGCCATGATTTTTATAACATGGTTGTTAATGCTAGTAATAGATTATTAGAACAAAGTGATTTTGTTAATGCACTAAATGTATTCCCAGTTCCTGACGGAGATACTGGAACTAATATGTCGATGACATTTAAAGCAGCAATTAAAGAAATAGAAAATATAAATACTGATTCTATAGGAGAGATATCTAAAAAGTTAGCCAAAGGTGCATTGATGGGTGCTAGAGGTAACTCAGGAGTTATATTATCTCAAATACTTAGAGGGATTTCTAAAGGATTAGAAGGAAAAAAAGAAGTAGATGTTACTGAGTTTGCAATTGGTTTTTTCGAAGGGTCAAAGTCAGCATATAAGGCAGTTATGAGACCAACGGAAGGAACTATACTTTCTGTAATTAGAGCAGCATCAGAGGCGGCAATAGCCTCTGATGCAAAAGATATAGTGAGTTTTATGGAAGAAGTAACAATTAAAGCAAAAGATATGTTAGACAGAACTCCAGAATTGTTACCAGCACTAAAAAAGGCTAAGGTAGTTGATTCAGGTGGTATGGGACTTTATATTATAATTAAAGGCATGTTTGAAGCTTTGAAGGACGGAATTAAAGCGGAAATAAAGGATATAACAATAGGTACACCAGGGAATACTGTAGTTAGCTCTATTGAAGAAATAGATATTAAGTTTGGTTATTGCACCGAATTTATAATTCTTGGAGATGCAAAATATGCAAAAAGCTTCCAAAATGAAATAGAACCTCTGGGAGATTCTATGATTGTTGTTGGATATGATGATGTTATTAAGGTTCATATACATACGAATAATCCTGGATTAGTATTATCAAAGGCAGTAGCTATTGGAGAACTATCAAAAATTAAAATTGATAATATGAGAGAAGAACACAGAGAACTTATAATTAATGCTAAGGATAAAGCATTAAATGGTTATAATATAGAAGAAAATAGTTCTAAAACCCAAGATGAGGATATAGAAGATGAAAAGAAAAAATATGGAATTATAACAGTAGCCATGGGAGATGGAATTTCAAACATATTTAAAGACTTAGGTATAGATTATGTTATTGAAGGTGGTCAAACAATGAATCCATCTACTCAAGATATTTTGGATGCTGTTAACAAGATAAATGCTGATCATATTTTTATTATGCCGAATAATAAAAATATAATTATGTCAGCTAATCAAGCAGCAGAAATATCAGCAAAAGATATACTTGTTGTACCTACAACAACTATTCCTCAAGGAATAGCATGTGCGACTATGTTTAATATTGATTCTGAGGTTGAGGATAATTTTAATAAT
Source organism: Clostridium beijerinckii (assembly GCA_003129525.1). NCBI lineage: Bacteria > Bacillati > Bacillota > Clostridia > Eubacteriales > Clostridiaceae > Clostridium > Clostridium beijerinckii. The sequence continues at coordinate 2,244,946 of CP029329.1, forward strand.
TTAAAAGTTACCATTGAAGACTTGAAAACTGGTTCGGTAACTTATGCAGTTCGCGATACTGAAATTGATGGAATTGACATTAAAGAAGGAAATATGCTAGGGCTCGTAGAAGGTAAGATAAAAGAAGTTGGCGAAGATAAGAAAATTGTTGCAATGAAAGTCCTAGAGGACATGATAGATGATGAGAGTGAACTCATTACTGTGTATTATGGTGAAGAAGTAACAGATGAGGAAGCTAATGAATTTGAACTCGAGTTACAAGGCAAATATGAAAAGCTAGATGTTCAATTCTATAAGGGAAATCAACCCCTTTACTATTTTTTAATGTCAGTAGAATAAGACAATAATAAACTGTTTCAAAATAAATAGCTTGAACTAAATATTTTGAAATTGTTTATTTATAAAATTTAAATTAATGCACAATGCACAATGAACAATTCACAATTAATGAATTAAATACTATTTTATAAAGATAGTATTTTTAGAAATCTTTAATTGTGCATTGTAAGCTGTACATTGTGCATTAAAGTTTTTAGTTTTAATATGGGTCTAAAGAGGAAAGTGTGTTAGTGGCACTTAAATATAGAATGAATTAGACTATTGAGATAAATGTTTATTAGTTGGAAGGAGGCAGAACGTTGGATATATATAGTAATATTTCTGCTTTAAAAGGAGTAGGTCCAAAAGCTACTGAAAAATTAAATAGATGTGGAATTTTTAATATATTGGATATTTTATTATATTTCCCAAGAGATTATGAATTTGTAGATGGGAATGCACAGTTTGAAAGTATTACTGGAGAAGATAAGCAAATATTAAAATGTGAAGTTGTTAGATTTAGAAGTGACATTAAAACAAAAACTGGTAAAGTGATCACAACAATAGAATTTAATTATGATGGACATACGGTATCTGCTAAGTGGTTTAATCAAAGATATATAAGAAATTCTTTTAGGTTAGGTAGAATATATAATTTAATGGGTAAGTTTAAAAGAATAGGTAATACGTTAGAAGTAGTTAATCCTGTTATTACTTGTGAAGAAGCACTTTGCAGCGAAATCTTACCTAAGTATCCTTTAAAGGGAGACATAAGTAATAAATTATTTGAAAAGCTAACTAATGAGATCTTATCGAATATGGAAGTTAAAGAAAATTTATCTAAGGAAATAGTAGATAAATATTCTTTACTATCTTTAAATGATGCTATAAGAAGCATACATTTCCCAGACAATAAGGAGATACTAGAAAAAGCAAAAATAAGACTAAAGTTTCAAGAATTATTTACATATTCATTAAAATTATTGCTTCTAAAGTATAAGCTTAAAAAAAATACAAACGGAATATTTTTTGAATGGGTAGATGAATTTAGTGATTTTAAAGAAAAATTACCATTCCCACTCACAAACGCGCAAACTAGAGTTGTACGTGAAATTTTAAGAGACCAAAAATCAAATTTTTCTATGAATAGATTAATTCAAGGTGATGTTGGAAGTGGAAAAACCATAGTTGCTCTAATAGCTATTTTTAATGTTATTAAGAATGGATACCAATGTGCTTTTATGGCTCCAACAGAAATTCTTGCAAGTCAACATTTTGAAGAATCTAAAAAGATTTTTGAAGATTTTAATATAGAAATAGAATTATTAACAGGATCAACTACTTTAAAGGAAAAGCAAAGAATCAAAGAGAGAATTAAAACGTTAGAACCTATTTTGGTAATAGGAACTCATGCACTTTTCCAAGATGATGTAGAATTTAGAAAATTAGGACTAATAGTAACTGATGAACAACATAGATTTGGTGTGGAGCAAAGAAGCAGGCTTATAAATAAAGGGAAAAGAGCAGATTGTTTAGTTATGACAGCTACGCCGATTCCTAGAACTTTAGCTTTATACCTTTATTCAGATTTGGATGTATCTATAATTGATGAATTACCTCCAGGTAGAAAGAAAATAGATACTAGATTTTATGTAGAAGCTCAAAGAGATATAGGTTATGATTTGGCGTATAATGAAATAAAAAATGGAAGACAAGTATATATTGTTTGTCCGCTTATCGAAGAAGATGAAAAGGAAGAATTAAGTTCAGTTGAAACTGTATATAATAGACTTACAACTGGAATTTTTAAAGATTTAAAAGTTGAAATTCTTCATGGAAAAATGAAAGGCTCTGAAAAAGATGAAATAATAAAGAGATTTAAAAATAATGATTTTAATGTTTTAATTTCAACTACTGTAATTGAAGTTGGTGTCAATGTTCCTAATGCTTCAGTTATGATCGTTGAAAATGCAGAAAGATTTGGTCTTTCTCAGCTTCATCAATTAAGAGGGCGAGTTGGACGTGGAGCATATTCATCTTATTGCATATTAATAGCAAAAGCTAAAAGCAATACAACTAAAAAGAGGATGCAAATAATGACAGAATGTAGTGATGGTTTTTTAATATCAGAAAAAGATTTGGAACTTAGAGGTGCAGGAGAAATGTTTGGCAGAAAACAAAGTGGAGATGAAGGATTTATACTTGCAAATCTTTATGATGATATAAAAATATTAAGATGTGCTAAACTAGAGGCAAATAATATGTTGCAAAATGAATGTGATTTAAATAGAGAAATAATAAATGAAATCACCAAAAACTTAGAAAAAAGCAGTAAATATATTTGCTTCAATTAAATTGAAATATTATGCATAGTTGTGTTAATATATCATTAGCACATTAGAAAAGAATAACAAGTCAGTATGCTAGTATATTTCGTGTCAAACTATGTTGCCATGTTTGCCTAATAGGCCCACTATAAGACAAACATTACTTCTTGTCTAACGCAAAATATACATGGCATCTTTGACTCGTTATTTTCTATTATATACTTTAAGGAGGAATAAAATTTTGAGGATAATAGCAGGAAAAGCAAGAGGACATAAATTAATACCTCCAGCGACAATGGAAACTAGACCTACATTAGATAGAGTTAAGGAAGCTATGTTTAGCACAATTCAGCCATATATACCAGAGGCGGTGGTTGTAGATGTTTTTTCAGGAACAGGAAGTTTGGGATTGGAATCTGCAAGCAGAGGAGCAAGCGAGGTTTACTTATTTGATAAGAGTTCAGAAACATTTCCATTATTAAAGCAAAATGTTGAAAATCTTAAATTTCAAGATTTTTGTTTTCCAATAAATACTGATGCATATGCAGGCCTTAAACAATTAGCAAGTAAGGGGAAAAGATTTGATATAATATTTATAGATCCACCTTATTGTAAAGAAATGATTCCAGAAGCTATGAAAATAGTTAAGGAATACCAATTGTTAAAGAACGATGGAATAATAGTTACTAAAATAGATAGTATTGAAACAATTTATGAAGGATATGAGGACATAAAGTTAATTAAGAGCAAAAGGTATGGAAATACAACTGTATGTTATTATAAGTATGAGGAGAAATAAACAATGAAAATTGCAGTATATCCAGGAAGCTTTGATCCTATAACTAATGGACATCTTGATATTATAAAACGAGGGGCAAAGGCTTTTGATAAAATTATAGTAGCAGTATTAGTTAATGTGGATAAAAAGTGTCTTTTTGAAGTTGATGAAAGAGTTGAATTAATAAAGAAAGTGACAAGAGATATAGAAAATGTCGAAGTTAGAAGTTTTAATGGGCTTTTAGTAAACTTTCTGAAAGAATGTAATACTAATATAATTTTAAAGGGATTAAGAACGACTTTTGATTTTGAATATGAGTTACAAATGGCATTTATGAATAATGAATTAGATCGCAATATTGAAACTATATGTATGATGTCATCTTCTGAAAATCTACATATAAGTTCGTCAAATGTTAAGCAAGTAGCTAAATTTGGAGGGAATATTGAGAGGCTTGTTCCGAATGAAGTTGTATCGGATATAATATCTAGAATAAATATCTAAGGAGTGTTTTTATGGAAAAGATGGATGTAAATATTATAGAATTATTAGAATATTTACAAGACTTGGTGGAAAATTCATCAAAGGTGCCAATGAGTGGTAAGGTTATGATTGATAAAAAAGAAATTATTGAAGTTATTGATCAAATAATTAATTATATGCCAGATCAATTTAAAAAAGCTGAATGGGTTATGAATGAGAGAGAACGAATATTAAATGAAGCTAAAAAAGAATATGATTCTGTTAGAAAAGATACTATGACAATGATGAAGCAAAATGTTGAAAAACATGATATTGTAAAGGAAGCAAAAATAAGAGCTGAAGAAATTATAAACTCAGCACAACGAGATGCTAAGGCTATAAGACTAGGCTCTAGAGATTATTCTGATGAAATATTAACTCAATTAGATAAAGAAATAGAAGATCAAAAAATAAAATTAATAAAAAGCCTCCAAACTAGTTTTGAATCAGTTGCAAAGAACATAGATACAAGTTTAACTGGTGCATGTGATGTTATAAAAGATAATGTTAAAGAATTACGTAGCATGAAAAAATAATTTAGAAGCCTTATTAAGTATATATAATAAAAATGTTAATAAAAATAGTACCAACATTGGATAAAAATGTGTATATTCACTCATAGAAGAATTTATTCCAAGATTAGATGTGTATATACTTGTAGGTAAAATTTGTAACAATATATAAGTTATAATAAAACTAAATATTCCTTGGATTAGCTTTAAAAAAATATATTTACTATAATGAATTTTAGTATCGCTGACAAAGGAGCTGACTTGTGCAATTACAGCTAGACCTGAAAATGAACATAAGAAGCTTATCATACTTAATTTAAGTGGAAGTGGAAGAGAAAGCGTAGATATTAGACTACATCCATTTGTCATTTCTATACTTCCTAAAAATAAAAAGTATAAAGTCCCAACAGGTAAGCTAAAAAAATTCTCCAATTGTTCAAACATAATATAAAAATAAACATTATTTTTAATTAGAGTTATTAAAACAGAAAAGATTACAATAAAACCACCAATAGATAAGGCGGTGTTTATTCCATTTTGAACTGCATTTTTTATTGCGGAACCAAAATTTATAATTTCATATTTAGGACGAGACAGAGAACTTACTTTGATTGGGGTTCTCTTTTTTTTTGTTATAAATCCTATGAATATGAGTGATGAGTAATTTCCAATAAGCAAAATATAACCTAAAGCTAGATTCCCGAGTAAAGTCCCAGCAACAGAACCGATTAAAAATAATGGACCGACATTAGAAGCTATATTTAAAAGCCTCTCATACTCACTTTTTTCAATATATTCCATAGAATATAAATCAACACAGTACTTTGCACCTAAAGGATATCCACATAAAATGCTGGCTACAATAGGAAAAGAACAATTCTTAGAAAGTCCTAAAGGTTTGCAAATTAAAGGGCCAAGAAATTTGGAATAAAGGGTTATTCCATCATAATATATTAATAAATTACAAATAACTATAAAGGGAAATGTTGTTGGTAATATGGATTTATACCATAATTCACATCCATCAATGGCAGCAGAAATACATTGTTTTATATTTAATATAAAAAGAATTATTAATATGGAAATAAATATGCAAATAATAATATTTTTTTTTATATTAAGTTGCTTAATTAAAATAACAATTAAGCTTATAATTAAAAACCATAAGATAACAACATATAGCATAAAATCACTCCAATCTTTATTTCGTATTCATGATTATGTATATTCTTATGGTTATGTAAAATATTACTATATTATAATAGGACCTTTTAAATAATCTTCCATAGGATGTATTTTTGAATTTAAAAGAGAATATGCCTTAGTACCTAAAATATCAATTTTCATATGGTCACATAAATTATTTTTTGGAACTTTAGTTATCACATTAATATTATCTTTAGATTTTATATTCTTTAGCATATTACGTCCCGTAGAATTAAAACCAAGAACCCTTGCATAAGGCGCAGGCATTTTAGATAAGTTAAATAAATCAAAGTCTTCAAGATTCAAAAAACTTTGAGCAAGTATTCTGTTAATTCTAGTATAAGTATATCTTTTACTCTTAGAATTTAGGATTAATTCATTTAAAGAATTTGAATTTAAAATTTCTTTTAATATTCTGTTTTCTAAGCCCTCTGAAATATCAGGCAATTTTAAAAGAGATTTTTCGTTTGTGAGGAATTTATATTTAATATATTTAAACATATCCTCTTCAAAAGTAAATGGATAACCTGAACAAGATAAATCATATAAAATATCGTAACTAACTTGTGGGAGAACATTAATTAATTCACTTAGTGAATTTTCCCTAAGGTGTTTTCTTATGGAAGTAGCAGAAGAAAAAAGTGAATCTAAATTACTATTGTTGTAAGATGAACCTTCTCTTTTTAATGTTTTAGGTATTATTAAACTATTTAACGTTCTTAAAGCTTTTATGTATTCAATGCCTAAAATATTATTGGAATTAGATAATACATTAAAAACATCATTACAATTTAAATAATCATTAAGAGCATTTGCACGGCTTAAGTGGAAAGGTAAGCCTAAATTCAAATTATTTTTCAAACGACTTTTATATTCATAAGGCTCAGAAACTAGAACTTTCGCTATATCATCTAATGTATCTATATTTCCTTCTTCACTTCCGAAGTATAGATGGTCCACTATACCTAAAGAATTAAGAAGAGATACACTTCCAAAAGCAAAATGTTCTGCAGAAGATATTGAATAAACTAGGGGTAATTCTAAAACCAAATCAACTCCATTTTTAATAGCCATTTCTGCTCTTTTCCACTTATCTACAATTGCAGGTATTCCTCTTTGCATAAAATTTCCACTCATGATACAAACTATACCCTCTGCATTTGTATGGTATTTTGCATTTTGAAGATGATATTCATGCCCTTTGTGAAAAGGATTGTATTCTGTAATTATTCCTGTAATTATTATAATCATCTCCTTTTTAATAAAAATAAAAAATCCAACTTATAAATTATAATTTATAAGTTACATTATTTTCAAGTAACTTGGCACCTAAAGTTAGTATAGCATATATAATATATTTGCAAAGAGAAGTAATTAAAATGCTTACAAAATAATTGTTAAAAAATATACTTTAATGGTATTGCTATATTAAGGAGGAATTTCAGGAATATTCGAAATATTATGAAAACAATAAGTTTTATATGAATGGAGTTTTTGGAAAGAAATTAGCATATATTGTATTTATATTAAGATTATGTGCTTTTAAATTGTTCAGAGTTAAAAATATGTTAGAGTATATTAAAATTTTTGATATATATACATTACTTAAAAGATAGAACATATAGTGATATTTACTAATGAATTAAAAAGTAATTTCATACAAAATACAATTGTTAAAAAAAATACTTTTACTATATTGTTATTTTACAATCCAGTTATCAGACAATTTAGATTATTGCCAATCTAAAGACTTCTATTTTATAGTTAATTTATGTTGAAAAAATCACTGATTTAGGAGTATAGTAGTATTAGAGATAGAATACAGAGGGGAGAAAACATATATGGATCTTATGAAAAAAATATGGACTGATGCACAAGCAAATAAAAAGAAAATTGTTCTTCCAGAAGGTAATGAAGAAAGAACTATTGCAGCAGCAGAAAAAATACACAAATTAGGATTAGCGTATCCAATTTTAGTTGGTAATAAAGAAGAAATAATGAATAAGTCGAAAGATTTGGATGTAGATTTATCAGGAGTTGAAATAATAGATCCAAATGAAGCGGATAACTTAAATAAATATATTACAGCCTTTTACGATCTTAGAAAGAAAAAAGGTATGACAATGGAGAAGGCAGACAAAATAGTGAGGGATCCTCTATATTTTGGAACAATGATGGTTAAGTTAGACGATGCGGATGGAATGGTATCAGGAGCTGTTCATACTACTGGAGACTTATTAAGACCAGGATTACAAATAATAAAGACAGCACCAGGCGTATCTGTTGTTTCAAGCTTTTTTATAATGCAAGTTCCAGGATCAAATTATGGAGAAGAGGGACTATTGCTATTTGGAGACTGTGCAGTTAACCCAAACCCTAATGAGGATCAACTAGCTGCAATTGCAATTGCAACAGCAGAAACAGCTAAAACTTTGTGTAAAATGGAGCCTAAAGTAGCAATGTTATCGTTCTCTACTATGGGAAGTGCTGATAATGAATTAGTAGATAAAGTTAGAAACGCAACACAAAAAGCAAAAGAACTAAGACCTGATTTAGATATAGACGGAGAATTACAGTTAGATGCAGCTATAGTTAAAAAGGTTGCAGATCAAAAAGCACCAAATAGCAAGGTTGCAGGAAGAGCTAATGTTTTGGTATTCCCAGATTTACAAGCAGGTAATATAGGATATAAACTAGTTCAAAGATTTGCTAATGCAGATGCTATTGGACCAGTTTGTCAAGGTTTTGCAAAACCAATAAATGACTTATCAAGAGGATGTAGTTCAGATGATATCGTAAATGTTGTTGCATTAACAGCAGTTCAAGCACAAACTAATAAGTAGTATCTGAATTATAAAGTGAATATTAGTTTCAGATGGAGTTTTATTAATATGAATATAATTTCTTCTTCATCTGAAGCTTACAAGAAGTGATAGTGTAACCGATGTTAGCTATAAGATAATATGTTCTCATAAATTTAAATGAAATAATTAGATTGAAGAATAATAAGGGAGGAAAAATCATGAAAGTATTAGTTATAAATTGTGGAAGCTCTTCATTAAAGTATCAACTTATTGATATGTCTAATGAGGAAGCTTTAGCACAAGGCCTTGTAGAAAGAATTGGAATGGATGGGTCAATCTTAACACAAAAGGTTGAAGGCAAAAATAAATATATTATTGAAACACCTATGAAAGATCATCAAGTTGCAATTGAACTTGTATTAAAAAGCTTAGTTGATGAAACACATGGTGTAATTAAATCAATGGATGAAATATCGTCAGTTGGACATAGAGTTGTTCATGGTGGAGAAAAATATGCAGCTTCAGTAATAATTGATGAAGAAGTTCTTAAAAATCTTCAAGATCTTTCAAAACTTGCACCACTTCACAATCCAGCAAACATAACTGGAATAAAGGCTTGTCAAATGATTATGGCAAATACGCCAATGGTTGCAGTATTTGATACAGCATTTCATCAAACAATGTCTCAAAAAGCATTTATGTATCCAGTACCATATAAATTATATGAAGAAGATCATATAAGAAGATATGGATTCCATGGAACATCACATAAGTATGTAGCTGGTAAAGTTGCTGAATGTATGAACAAGGATATTAAAGATTTAAAGATTATCACTTGTCATATAGGTAATGGAGTAAGTGTTACTGCTGTTCAAGGGGGTAAGTCAGTTGATACAACAATGGGATTCACTCCGTTAGATGGTATAATGATGGGGTCAAGATGTGGAAGCATAGATCCATCAATAGTTACTTATTTGATGACAGAAAAAGGATATTCTGCAACAGAAGTAGATAAGATTTTAAATAAAGAATCAGGATGCTTAGGAATAGCTAATCTTGGAACAGACTTTAGAGATATAAGAAGTGCTGTTGAAGAAAGAAATGATCCTAAAGCAGTACTTGTTATGGACATTTATGGATACCAAATCAAAAAGCAAATTGGTGCTTATGCAGCAGCAATGGGCGGAGTGGACGGAATTGTATTTACTGCAGGACTTGGAGAACATGCTCCAGAAATTAGAATAAGAGTTTTAAATGATATGGAGTTCTTAGGGATAGAAATAGATGTAGAGAAAAATGATAATCAAAATATTGGAGATGGAATGGAAATTTCAAAACCAAATTCAAAAGTAAAAGTATTTGTAATTCCAACTAATGAAGAAGTAATGATTGCTAGAGAAACCTTAGAATTAGTTAAAAAATAACAAGTCAGTATGCTAGTCTAGTTTGTGTTATACTATGTGGGTATGTTTGGCTAATAGATTGCTATAAGCCAAACATACCCACATGTTTGATGTAAAATATACATCAAATATTTGACTTGTTATTTTATTTTATATGTATGAAAAGTAATTTATAATAAATACCTTGACTTTTTGGTACTCAATTTATATAATTAGTTGTGTTTGTTTTATAAATATATGTGCTAAGGAGTGAAAAGGGGAGATTGTTATATAGTTTACAATAAGTTTGTTATATAATATACTCTATAATTTTATGAAAGTACAAATTTTAGATATTATTTCAGGTAAAGATAGAAGCAAAAAGATTGATTACACATTTGAGATGCCACAATTCAGCTTTGAAGGAGATATAATTAAACCTATAGGCTCTTGTGAAGTTGTTGGAGTGATTTCATCAGATAGTGATATGTTGATAGTAAATGCTAAAATTAAAGCTGATTTAGAAATGACATGTTCAAGATGCTTAGATACCTTTATCTATCCAATAGATATTGATATAGAAGAAAGGTTTACAACTAATAGTAAATCACAAGATGATGAAGCTATTGTTGTAATGGATGATGTTTTAGACATCACCGAGATTGTTGAAACTAGTATAATTTCAACTTTCCCGATTCAAAGAGTCTGCAAAGACGACTGTAAGGGACTTTGTCAAGAATGTGGATGTAATTTAAATTACAATAAATGTTCTTGTAATAAAGAAAACGTAGATATACGTTTTGAAGCCCTAAAAGGTTTGTTTGACAATAAGGAGGTGTAAGTATGGGAAATCCAGCAAGAAAATGTTGTAGCGCAAGAACTAAGAAAAGAAGAGCTCAAACTTTTAAAGCTAGTTTACCTGGCATAGTTGAATGTCCACAATGCCACGAAATGAAACTTGCTCATAGAGTATGTAAAAACTGTGGTTTTTACAAAGGTAAGGAAGTTGTAGCTTCTGAAAACTAAAAGAAAGTCTTTATGACTTTCTTTTCTTATATACATAATAATATAAACAATAATTGCCAATATTCAACAAAAACCAACTTTAAATAAATAATTTTAAAAATATGCCTAAATGAAGGAGGGATTATTATATGAAAATAGCTATAGATGGTATGGGTGGAGATAATGCACCTGTAGCTGTAATAGATGGTGCAATTCAAGCGCTAAAAGAATATGATAATATTGAATTATATATTACAGGACCAAAAGAAATTATAAGCTCAGAATTAGCTAAATATACTTATCCTAAAGATAAAGTTACTGTTATTGATGCTAAAGAAGTAATTTTACCAAGTGAACACCCTGTAATGGCACTCCGAAGAAAAAAAGATGCTAGTATAGTTAAGGCGTTGAATTTAGTTAAAGAGGGAACTTGTGATGGAATAATATCTGCCGGGAGTACAGGCGCATTTTTAGCCGGATGTACGCTAATAGTAGGTAGAATTAAGGGCGTAGAAAGACCTGCTCTTGCACCTATAATGCCAGGTAGACGTGGAAATTTTATGATAGTAGATGTTGGAGCTAATGTTGATTGTAAACCAGCATTTTTAGTTCAATTTGCAAAAATGGGGAAAATCTATTATCAAAAGATTTTTAATGTAAAAAATCCAAGTATAGGACTTATAAATATTGGCGAAGAAGAAGAAAAAGGAAATGAACTTGCAAAAGCAACATTTAAACTTTTGAAAGAAGAAAATTCTCTTAATTTTAAAGGCAATGTAGAACCAAGAGAAATACCTACAGGGGACATTAACATCTTAGTAAGTGATGGTTTTGTAGGAAATACAGCTTTAAAAATGTATGAAGGCTCTGCTTCAAGTATCTTAGGGATAATAAAGGATGAAGTACTTAAATCATCAATTATATCTAAATTAGGAATAGTACTATTAAAACCAGTATTAAAAAATATTATGAAAAAGTTTGATTACAAAGAATATGGAGGAGCACCATTTTTAGGTGTTGATGGAATATGCATAAAAGCTCATGGCAGTTCAGATGCAAAAGCATTCAAAAATTCTATTAAGCAAACTAAGATTTTTTACGAGAATGATGTGTTAAAAGATATAAAAAATGAGTTTTTAAACGAAAATTAATTTAAATATTATTAAAACTAATATTGACGATTTAAAAAATATATACTATTATCTAAATGTAGAACTTGGGAGGTGAAAATAATGTTTGAAAAAATCCAAGCAATTATTGCGGATAAGTTAAGCGTCGATGTAGGAAGCGTTGTTATGGAAGCATCATTTATTGAAGATTTAAATGCGGACTCATTAGATATAGTTGAACTTATAATGGCTCTAGAAGATGAACTTGATATGGAAATACCTGACGAAGACGTTGAAAACTTTAAAACAGTTGGAGATGTTGTCAATTACGTAAAAGCTCATCACGAAGAATAAAATAATCCCGCATGATTGCGGGATTTTATATTTTCTTGCAAAATGAAACTTTTCAGATGAAGTTTTATATTTCATCTAAATTTAGTTGACATTATACTCTTGTGGGAAGATGCATAACCACAAAGATCAACTAGTGTACTCTCAAGGGCACCACGTAACCAAGGGGTTACAATGTACCTAGAAAGAAGAAACGAACAATCCAAAGAGCCAAGATGCCTTATAAGGGGTATTAGGTTAGACTAGGTGGTTCTTAAAGCTCCTCTGAAAAAAGGGAGCCCTAGAATAGCTAAAAATCATATTAATTAGTTTATTCTTGAATTTGTTATATTATATATCTGAAATAAAATGTCGTAGCAAGTTGAAGAATAAACTTCAAGGAGTGGAATAAATGAATAGATATACACTTAAAGAAATAGAAGAAAACTTGGGAGTTTGTTTCAATAATCCTACTTTGCTAAAAACAGCACTTACACACAGTTCTTTTGGGAATCAATTTAAAGATGCTGAATATAATGAAAGACTTGAATTTTTAGGAGATTCAGTGTTACAACTTTGTATTACGGAATATCTTTTTAATAATTTTAAGCATAAGAGTGAAGGCGAATTAACGAAAATAAGAAGTTTGATAGTTTGTGAAAATTCTCTTTATGAAATTGCAAAAAAAATAAATCTGGGATCTTATATTAGAATGAGTAAAGGTGAAGAGCTTACAGGTGGAAGAGAAAGAATTTCAATACAAGCGGATGCTGTTGAAGCAGTGCTTGCAGCTGTTTATTTAGATAAGGGTATTGGTTTTGTAAGAGATTTTATATTACTTCATTTTGAAGAAGTGATAAATAAGGCTATAAATAATGAAATAATATTAGATTTTAAGACAAAGCTTCAAGAACTCCTTCAAAAAGATGGAGAGATAGTAATTCAATATGAATTAACAAGATATGAAGGACCACCTCATAGAAGAGAATTTTTTACAAATGTGATTATAGATAAAAAGCTTATGGGTGAAGGCTCAGGCTACAGTAAAAAAGAATCAGAACAAAATGCAGCTAAGCAAGCTTTAGAAATATTGGATAAGACAAATGAGTAAAAATTATTATATAATACCTATATTTGTGCCACATGAAGGATGTCCTCATAACTGTGTGTTTTGTAATCAAGACAGAATAACTGGTGCTGCAGACGATGTTACATCACAAACTGTAAGGAGTACAATAAATTATTATTTAGAAACAATACAAAATAAGAGTGCAACTATTGAGGTTTCATTCTTTGGTGGAACATTTACAGGTATAAGAGAAGAAAAACAAAAAGAACTCTTAGAAGTAGCTAAAGAGTTCAAAGATAAAAAGCATATAGATAAAATAAGGCTTTCAACAAGACCAGATTATATTAATGATTATATATTAACTTATCTTAAAGAGTATGGAGTTGATATAATAGAACTTGGAGTTCAATCGCTTGATGAAGATGTACTAAAAAAAGCTGGAAGAGGACATAGTGCGCAAGATGTTATAAATTCATCTAGACTAATTAAAGAATATGAATTTGTTTTAGGACATCAAATAATGCCAGGACTTCCAGGAGATACATTTGAGAAGGATATAAATACAACTAAAGCATCACTGGAGATGAAACCAGATATTTGCAGAATATACCCATCTTTAGTTATAAGAGATACACCTATGGAAAAAATGTATAAATGTAATGAGTATGTTCCATATTCTTTAGAAGAAGCAGTGGATATAAGTAAAGTTATGTATGAGATGTATAGAAAAAATAATGTTAATGTAATAAGAATAGGACTTCAACCAACAGAAAGTATAAATGAAGGCGGAGATATTATAGCTGGACCATTTCATCCCTCTTTTAGGGAATTAGTTGAAGGAAGCTTATTAGTTGATATAATTTTAGAAAATATGCATGACGAAAAAGAAGCATTAATTCTTATTAATCCTAAAGACTTAAGTAAGCTTTATGCTAATAAAAAAGTATATTTTAATAAAATTAAAGAAAATAATAAGCGTGTTGTAGTAGAACAAAATGATAAAATTGAAAGAGGGCATATAAAGCTCTGTCTAAAAGATGAAAAATTAGATATAATATATTAGCGAGAGGTTTCCTCTCGCTTTTAATATTATAATTAAGTGTTGTATTGATATTTGTTAATCTTTACTATAAACTAAATTACAATGGGGAGTGTTTGATATGAAGAAAAAGACTAGAGAAAAAATGAAAATTGCAATGGCTATTTTCATTATAGTAATTTTTATTATAGGATTATTACCTACTATACTTTATTTGTAAGGAGTGGGCACATGTTTTTAAAATCTCTGGAAATAAGAGGATTTAAATCCTTTGCTGATAAAACAGAATTAAAATTTAGAAAAGGTGTAACAGCAGTTGTAGGACCTAATGGAAGTGGAAAAAGTAATATTTCTGATGCTGTAAGATGGGTACTTGGAGAACAAAGTGTGAAGGTACTGCGAGGCGGAAAGATGGAGGATGTAATATTCTCTGGAACTCAGTTTAGAAAGGCTGTTGGACTGGCGCAAGTTTCACTAACACTTGATAATAGTGATGAACAATTAGCTACAGAATATAATGAAGTGACAGTATCTAGAAGAATATTTAGGTCAGGAGAATCTGAATATTTAATAAATAATTCAAAATGCAGACTTAAAGACGTAACAAATCTTTTTATGGATACAGGAATAGGAAAAGAAGGATATTCATTAATTGGACAAGGCAAAATCGAAGCCATTTTAAGTGGTAAGCCAGAAGACAGAAGATCTCTTCTAGAAGAAGCTGCAGGCATTGTAAAATTTAAGAATAGAAAAGAAGAAGCAGAAAAAAGGTTAAGTAATACTGATGATAATTTGGTTAGAATAAATGATATTTTATCAACTTATGAAGAGAGAATAGAACCTTTAAGAATTGAAAGAGAAAAAGCATTAGAGTTTAATGAATTCTCTAAGGACTTAAAGAAAAAGGAAGTATCACTTATAGTTCATACCATAAAGAATATGGAAGATGAATTAAAAGGTTTCAATGAAGATTTAGAATTGAAAATTAAGGGTATTGAAGATAAACGAAAAGAGATAGCTACTGATAAAGAAAAACTCAAGTCTTTGGAGAATAAGATAGAGGAAATAGAAAGAAAAAATTTAGAAGATAAAGAACAATATTATAATTTAAAAGAATTAGTTGGTGAAAATCAAAAAAACATTGAACTTTATAGAGAAAGAATCAAGAGTTTTGAAGAAAAAAATAATAGAAATAACTATGAATTAAGTGATATAGCAACTAAAATAAATCAAATAAATGAAAATAAAATAATATTGGAAGAAGAATTATCTAAAAGGCTAGAAGAACAAAAGTTTAAAAATCAAGATATTGAAAAGCTAGAAGAGCACAATATAAAAAGTTCTACAGAACTTAAAAGTATTGAAGAAGAGCTTAAAGTATTAAAACAAGGAGAATTTGAATTTTTAAGAAATAATTCAGATATAAAAAATGAGATTACTATATTAAATAAAGATATTTCACTTAGAGAAGAAAAGAAAACAATTTTAAATTCATCTATATCATCTTTAGAACATAACATAGTGATTAATTTAGGAACTTATAAGGGATTAAGTAATGATATTGAAAGTAAGAAAGATAAGATAAATGCGTTAAATCTAGAAATAGTAGAAGATAAGAAAAAAATAAGTTTACTATCCACTAATTTAATTAAAAAGGAAAATGAGCTTAGAGAATTAAATAGAATATTAACTAAACTTGATGCAAATAAGTCAATGTTAGAAAACTTAGAGAAGCACTATGAAGGGTATAATAGGTCTGTAAAATCGTTAATGGAGTCAATTCACAATGAGAAAATTACCTCAGCTCGTGATACTAAAGTTTTAGGTGAAGTTTTTACTGTTGAAAAGAATTATGAAACGGCTATAGAAATAGCATTAGGAGCTGCAATATCTAATGTAATAACAAAAAATGAAGAAATAGCTAAAGTTCTTATTGGATATTTGAAAAAAAACAATTTAGGACGAGCAACATTTTTGCCGATAAACATAATAAGAGGTAGAAAACTAGAGTTAGATAAAAACATTACTACAGCTAATGGTTATATTGGAATTGGAAGTGACATAATTTCTTATGATAAAGAGTATGATAATGTAATGAATTATGTACTTGGAAGAACAATAATTTGTACTAATATGGATTGTGCGCTCAAAATTGCACAGATTGGAAGATATAATTATAAGATTGTTACCTTAGAAGGTGAAGTCTTAAATCCAGGAGGATCTTTAACTGGCGGTAGCATAAAAGGAAAAAATTCTAACGTATTAGGTAGAAAAAGAGAAATTGAAGAATTAACAAAAGAAATAAATGATAAGAAAGATAATTATGAAAAATTAACGAAATTAGTGGTAGATATTAAAGAAGAAATAAAAAACTCAGATGAAGGCATATTAAATAAAAGAGATGCAGTTCATGAAAAAAATATTGAATTAACTAAAAAAGAAAGTGAAATTCAAGGCTTACAAAATGATACTGATAAATTGAAAAGAAATTTAGAAATATCTAAAGAAGAACTTGAAAGAATAGTCAATGAAAAAGAAATTATCCTTGGAAAGCTTAAAATTAAAGAAGTTGAAATTAAGTCAATTGAAAATGAAAGTACATTCAATAAAAGTAAGAGCATACACTTAGAAGAATTAATAAGAGTAAGAGTACAAGAAGTAAATGACAATGATACTAAGCTTACAGAGATGAAAATAAATAAGGCAACCTTGGACGAAGCTATTGAAAATAAAAAAAATGAATTTACGCGTCTGGAAAAAGAAATTCATAATGTATCTATTAAAAATGAAATTTTAAATAAAGAAAATTTGGAAAATAAAAATAGCATTGAAAGTTTAAATTTAAATATAAAAGTTAAAAATAAAAATATAGAAGAAAATATTAGTGACATTACTAAATTGGAATTAAAGTTTAAAAATGAAGAAATAATAAAAGAAAAACTAAAACAACAATTTAAAGAAAAAGATAATATGATAAGTAATATTTTAGATGAAATTAGCTTGAAAGAGATGGAAGTTAATAAAAGAGAAATAATTAAGGCTAAAAAGGAAACTGATAAGGAACATACTTATAAAAAACTTAATGAGGAATTGGACCTAACATATGCAGAAGCACTAGATATATGTGAACCGGTAAGTGATGAAGAAATTTTAAAACAAGATATTTTTGCTATAAAGAGTAAAATAACAAAACTTGGAACCGTAAATCTAGCAGCTATTGAAGAATATGAAGAAATAAAAGATAAGTATGAATTTATGGCAGCACAAGCTGAAGATTTAGAGAAAGCTAAAGAAGAATTAAATTCTGTGATTAAAGATATGACTAATGAAATGAAAATTTTATTTAGAGAAAACTTTAAAATTCTAAATTACAACTTTAATGAGACTTTTAAAGAGTTATTTAAAGGTGGCAGTGCAGAACTTATTTTAGGGCAAGGTGATGAGCTTACAGCTAATATTGATATAAATGTAGAGCCGCCAGGTAAAAAACTTCAAAATATAAATTTAATGTCAGGCGGAGAGAAAGTTTTATCGGCAATAGCATTACTTTTCGGAATTTTAAAAATGAAGCCAACTCCATTTTGTATATTAGATGAAATAGAAGCAGCACTAGATGATGCTAATGTTTATAGGTATGCAGAATTCTTAAAAGTATTTTCTAAAAATACTCAATTTATAATTATAACTCATAGAAAAGGTACCATGGAAGTTAGTGACATTATATATGGTGTAACTATGGAAGAAAAAGGAATATCAAAAGTAGTATCAGTAGACTTATCAGAAAATTTTAATTAGGAGGAAATGAATTTGTTTGGAAATTTATTTAATAAACTAAAAGAAGGATTAACAAAGACTAGGGATGGATTAACTGATAAAATAAATGAAGTTTTAAATTTAGCAATAACTATAGATGAGGATTTATATGATGAACTAGAAGAAATATTAATTATATCAGATGTAGGCATGGACACTACTGTAGATATTATTGAAAGATTAAGAGTGAAGATACGTAAAGAAAAAATAAATGATCCTAAAGAGGTTAAGCCTGCGCTAAAGGAAGTAATTAAAGATATATTACTTGAAGGTTCTTATGAAGATGACGAAACAGCAAAAAAAGTAATGCTTGTAATTGGCGTGAATGGTGTTGGTAAAACTACATCTATTGGAAAGCTTGCTGCTAAAAACAGACAAGATGGAAAAAAAGTATTATTAGCTGCAGCAGATACATTTAGAGCAGCAGCTATAGATCAACTTGAAGTTTGGAGCACTAGATCAGAGGTAGATATAATAAAACATCAAGAAGGTTCAGATCCAGCGGCAGTAGTTTTTGATGCCATACAAGCAGCAAAAGCTAGAAATGTTGATTTATTAATCTGTGATACAGCAGGAAGACTTCATAATAAAAAGAATTTAATGAACGAACTTGAAAAAATAAATAGAATAATAGACAGAGAATTAGAAGGTTATAAAAAAGAAACATTGCTTGTTTTAGATGCAACTACAGGACAAAATGCTGTAATCCAAGCTAAACACTTTATGGAGGCATGCCCTATTGATGGTATAATATTAACAAAATTAGATGGAACTGCAAAAGGCGGGGTAGTTTTATCCATAAAGCAAAGTTTAAATATCCCAGTTAGATATATAGGCGTAGGAGAAGGCATTGATGATCTCCAAAAATTTGATGCAGAAGGATTTGCTGAAGCACTAATTTAAATCAATTAACAATTGACAATTAACAGTTAACAATTGCTGAAAAGAGTGCAAAGCACAATTAGAAACTTATTAAGCACAACTAAGATCGTTTCAAACATGAGAAAAATATTAATAATTAAACGCAACTCTGGCAGGAGTTTCATCCTAAATTGTCAATTGTACATGGAGAATTGTCAATTATTTAAATGTGTTAAGTAAAAGTACTTGACACATATAAAAAATCCTGTTAAAATCTTTTTTGTGGGTAAGGTGATTAAATGGAAGATAGAGTTGAAATTTCGTTGCTTGTGGATTTTTATGGTCCATTATTAACACAAAAGCAAAATGAAATTATGCAGTGGTATTATAATGATGATTTATCTTTATCTGAAATAGCAGAACTCAATAAAACGAGTCGTCAGGCTACACACGATTTAATCAAGAGATGTTATAAACAACTTCTATCCTATGAAAGTAAGCTTAACTTACTTCAAAAGAGTATGAACAGAGAAAAGGAAATTATAAATTTTTTAGAGTGTTTAAAAGATAAGTATTCCATAAATAATGAGGATATTATAAAGTATAAAGAAAAACTAGAAAATTTATAAGGAGGAGATAACATGGCTTTCGAAGGATTAGGTGAAAAATTACAGGAGACTTTCAGAAAATTAAAAGGCAAAGGAAAGTTGAATGAAAAAGATATAAAAGAAGCTATGAGAGAAGTAAAGCTTGCCTTATTAGAAGCAGATGTTAACTATAAAGTTGTTAAACAATTTATTTCTTCTGTTAGTTCTAAATGTGTTGGGAATGAAGTACTTGAAAGCTTAACACCAGGACAACATGTAATAAAAATAGTTAATGAAGAACTTACTAATCTTATGGGTGGAAGTGAAAGTAAACTTAACTACAGTAGTTCAGGACTTACAGTTATAATGTTAGTTGGACTACAAGGAGCGGGTAAAACTACTATGTGTGGTAAGCTTGCGTTAAACCTTAGAAAAGATAATAAGAAACCATTACTTGTAGCATGTGATATTTATAGACCTGCAGCTATAAAACAATTAGAGGTTGTAGGAAAACAAATTGAGATTCCTGTATTCTCTATGGGGGATAAAGTGAATCCAGTTGAAATTGCAAAAAAGGCAATAACTCATGCAAAAGATAATGGAAATAATGTAGTTATTATAGATACTGCAGGTAGACTTCACATTGATGAAGAATTAATGCAGGAACTAAAAAATATAAAAGAAAATGTAAAACCATCAGAAATATTATTAGTTGTTGATTCAATGACAGGTCAAGATGCTGTTAATGTAGCAGAAAGTTTTAATAATGATTTAGACTTAAGTGGAGTTATATTAACAAAGTTAGATGGTGATACTAGAGGTGGAGCTGCACTTTCAATCAAAAGCATAATTGATAAACCAATCAAATTCGCTGGTATTGGCGAAAAAATGAATGATTTTGAAGTGTTCCATCCTGACAGAATGGCATCAAGAATACTTGGAATGGGTGATGTATTATCACTTATTGAAAAGGCTCAAGAAGCTATCAATGAAAAGGACGCTGCTGACTTAGGCAAGAGAATGTTAAATCAAGAATTTAATTTTGAAGATTACCTAATGGCAATGGAACAAATGAAGAAGCTTGGACCGTTAAATAAAATTATGGAAATGATACCTGGTATGAATTCGAAAGAACTTCAAGGGGTTGATTTTGATAAAGGAACAGAAGCACTTGATAAAACTAAGGCAGTTATTCAATCGATGACAGCTAAAGAAAGAAAAAATCCGAATCTTATAGTAAAATCGCCATCAAGAAAGAATAGAATAGCTAAAGGATCAGGTACAAGTGTTCAAGAAGTTAATAAGCTTATGAAGGGCTTTGAAATGATGAAAAAGCAAATGAAACAAATGAAGTCATTGACAAAGCAATCAAAGAAGGGCGGCGGCTTATTTGGTAAGCTACCATTCTAGAAAAAAAGACATATTTGGTTAAGTATTTTTATCCGATAGCTAGCATCCGTAACACGCCCACTTCTTCAAGTGGCAGATAACGGCTGCACGCTCCTGGACGAGGTGACCCTTGAGGTTATAAGTTTAACTAAGATTCAGATGGGGATCAAACCCCACCTGAATCAAGTTTCACTTGATGCGATACCTAAAATATATAATTATATTTAAAGGAGGTGAAATTAAAAATGGCAGTAAAAATTAGATTAAGAAGAATGGGTTCTAAAAAAGCACCTTTCTATAGAATAGTTGTTGCAGATTCAAGAGCACCAAGAGATGGTAAATTCATCGAAGAAATTGGATACTACAATCCATTAACTGAACCAGTTGACTTTAAAGTCAATGAAGAAAAAGCTACTGAATGGATTGCTAAGGGAGCACAACCAACAGATGTAATAAAAAGACTTTTCACTAATGCAGGCGTTACTAAGTAATTTTTGGAGGTGAATTCTACAATTGGTACATACTAATTGTGGACGTTTATGAAGGAATTAGTTGAATTTATGGCTAAATCCCTTGTTGACAACCCGGATGCAGTTACTGTTAATGAAGTAAATGGAGAACAATCCATAATACTAAAATTAACAGTAGCACCTGAAGATATGGGTAAAATTATAGGTAAGCAAGGAAGAATTGCGAAGGCTATAAGAACAGTTATAAAAGCTGTAGCAGTTAAACAAAATAAACGAGTTATAGTAGAAATCATCTAAAAATTAAGAGTTAGGGTTAACCTAACTCTTTTTAGGTATATAAAATAATTAAAAACTAAATTGATGTATATTCTATAGTATATACGTTAATTATCTTAAATATATAAAAATAGAGGTGAAAACAATGGATAAATTATTTAAAATTGGTCAAATCATAAATACTCATGGAATTAAAGGTGAAGTTAAGGTTTATCCTTTAACAGAAGATGTTAATAAATTTAAACGTCTAAAAACTGTTTTAGTAGGTGGAGTAGAAAAGAATATCTTAGGAGTTAAATTTCAAAAGGATAGGGTTATATTGAAAATAGAAGGAATAGATTCTATGAATGATGCCGAAACATATAAAGAAAAGTATATTGAAGTGCCAAGTGATAATGAACCTGAACTTCCACCAGATACTTATTATGTTTCAGATTTGAAAGAATGTACAGTATATGATACGAATGGAAAAGAACTTGGAAAAATATTTGATATAATAAACACTCCTAATAATGATGTATATTGGATTCAAAAACCTAAAGAATTATTAATACCAGTTCTTAGAGATATAGTACTTAGCGTTGACATTAATTCTAAGAAGATAGTTATTAAACCAGTTGGTGAATGGCAAGATGAAGATTAGCATATTGACATTATTCCCTGAGATGTTTTCTATTTTTGAACATAGTATTATAGGAAGAGCAAGAGAAAATAATTTAGTTGACTTCAGTTTATTAAATATACGAGATTATACTTTGAATAAACATAAAAAAGTTGATGATTATCCTTACGGTGGTGGACCAGGTATGGTTATGGCACCTCAACCTATAGTGGATACCATAAGGAAAGCCAAGGAAAATAACAAAGGCAAGGTTATATTTCTAGGGCCTAGAGGAAAGACTTTTAATCAAGAACTTGCAAAAGACCTTTGTAAAGAAGAAAATCTCATATTTCTATGTGGGCATTATGAAGGGATAGATGAGAGAGTCTATAAACACATAGATATGGAAATTTCACTTGGTGATTTTGTTTTAACTGGAGGAGAAATGGCGGCAATTCCAGTTATAGATTCCATTTTAAGACTTATTCCAGGCATTCTTGGAAAAGAAGAAAGCTTTATGGAAGAATCGTTTTATAATGGATTATTAGAATATCCTCAATATACTAGACCGGAAGATTTTGAGGGGCATAAGGTACCAGAAGTATTATTATCTGGACATCATGAAAATATAAGGAAATGGAGACGGGTTAAGTCTCTGAATATAACTAAAAAAAATAGACCGGATTTATATAAAGATATAACTTTGACTAAAGAGGATATTAAGATTTTGAAGAATAGTACAGATAAATAAAATATAATACATAATTTTTGTTGAAAAATAAAAAAATATGTGATATGATTAAAAACGTGTTAGTACGGGCGTTCCTCTGTCAGTATATTTTATGTTAAGAACGTCAAATTATCTTTAAGGAGGGAATACACAATGAACGAAATAATAAGAGCTATTGAAGCTGAACAAATTAGAACTGACCTACCAAACTTTAAAGTTGGAGACAACATAAAAGTTTATGTTAAGGTTAAAGAAGGTACAAGAGAAAGAGTACAAATGTTCGAAGGTACTGTAATGAAAAAACAAAATGGTGGGTTAAGAGAAACTTTCACTGTAAGAAGAGTTGCTTTAGGAACTGGAGTTGAAAGAACTTTCCCAATGAATGCACCAATCATCGAGAAAATCGAAATCTCAAGAAGAGGTAAAGTAAGAAGAGCTAAACTTTACTACTTAAGAGATAGAGTTGGTAAATCTGCTAAAGTTAAAGAATTATTAACTAGATAGTATTAAAAGGGACTGTTTCAGTCCTTTTTTTTATACTTACAAATAAATATAAGGAGGAATCTACATGGTAATTAATTGGTTCCCGGGACATATGAAAAAAACTCAAAGAGAAATTAAAGAAAATTTAGCATTAGTTGATGCTGTTATTGAAATAAGAGATGCTAGAATTCCTAGAAGCTCAGCTAATCCTGATATTGAAAAGTTATTAGAAGGAAAACCTAGAATTATACTTTTAAACAAAAGTGATTTAACTGATGGTGCAGTCACTAAAGAATGGATTAAACATTTAACTAAAGAAGATGTTAGAGTATTAGAAGTCAACTGCTTAAAAGGTGATGGACTTAAAAATATAAAACCTATGCTACTAACTCTTCTAAAAGAAAAGCATGATAGATTAAGAACAAGAGGTATGGATAATATAACGACAAGAGTTATGGTTGTTGGAATACCTAATGTAGGAAAATCTACGTTTATAAATAGATTGGGAAAAAATAATATAGCTAAAACAGGAGATAGACCGGGTGTTACTAAGAGTAAACAATGGATAAAGACAGACATAGGAATTGAACTTTTAGACACACCAGGAGTATTGTGGCCTAGATTTGAAGATAATATAACAGCTTTAAATTTAGCTTTTACAGGCGCTATAAAAGATGAAATAATGGATATAGAAGAATTAGCCTTAAGGCTTGTAGAAAGACTGCAAATAAGTTATGCAGCTAAATTAAAAGAAAGATATAAAATAGCAGAAGTTTTTGAAAATCCAATAGATACGCTAGATGCTATAGGTAAAAAGCGAGGAACTCTAATTTCAGGAGGACAAATTGACTATAATAGAATAGCTGTTATATTACTTGACGAGTTTAGAGGCGGAAAAATGGGTAACATTTCTTTAGAACGCCCAGTGGAAGAAAAAACTGATGATAATCAATAAAGATATAAAATCTTTGTCGTTTAGCGAAATTAAAGAAGAAATAAATAAGATTTCAATAATAGATTTATATAAAAGTGGCCATAGCACAAAAATTATAGATTGGTTAGAAAATGACAAAAGAAAGAACGTATTATCGATTAAAAATAAAATTCAAAGACAATTAGATTTATATTTAGATGAAGTTCAAAGAGTTAAAGCAATGTATGATTTTGATAAATCTTTTGGAGACTATAGATATGTGGCAGGAGTAGATGAAGTTGGAAGAGGCCCTCTTGCAGGGCCTATAGTTGCTTGTAGTGTTATATTGGACTTAAATGTTCTAGATGAAGAGTTGATTTTATATTTAAATGATTCTAAAAAAGTAAAAGAATCTAAGAGGGAAGAACTTTCGGAAATTATAAAAGAAAAAGCACTGAGTTACTATATATCAGCTTCTTCAAATGAGGAAATAGATGAAAAAGGTATATCTTTTTCTAATAATAAAGTGTTTTTAGAGAGTTGTAATTCACTTAGTATAAAGCCTGACTTAGTATTATCTGATGGATATTTAGTTAAGAATATTAGGATAGAAAATAAGTCAGTTATCAAAGGAGACACAAAAAGTGCCTGTATTGCTGCAGCATCAATTGTTGCAAAGGTATATAGAGATAATCTTATGAAAGAATATGCTAAAAAATATCCAAATTATGATTTCGAAAATAATGTTGGATATGGCACTTCAAAACATATAGAAGCTTTGAAAACCTATGGAAAATGCAGCATACATAGAAGTAGTTTCTTAACAAAATTATTATAAATCATGCTCAAAAAGTAAGAGTCCAAATACAAGATTTGGGCTCTTACTTTTTTGATTTTTGCTTATAATCTAAAGGCATCCTTTATATGATTTATTTTGAAAAATGTAGTTTGGGGATTTAAATAAACTTCTATAACATCAAATCTTATATTAATATCAAATAGTTTTTTATAATAAATATAAGAGTTAGCAACTTTTATTATTGATTTTTGTTTTGAAAAAGTGATTGATTCTTTAGGTAAACCATAATCATAACTATATCTACCTTTAACTTCAACGATTATTAACAAATTATCTTGAATGCATATAATATCTATCTCGCCTAAAAAATTTCTAAAATTACAATCTAATATATGATATTTATTTTTTTGTAAATAATCTTTAACTAAATTTTCGCAATAATTACCTATTTCCTTATTTAATTTTTTCACTAAATCACTCCAATTTTAAGTTGTTATTAACGTATATATGTTGCAATTATCAATTGTCAATTTATGTTGAAATACTTTCGTGATTTCTTAAAGCTTAATTATTGGTAATTTAAATATTTAATATATAATCATGCTTTATAGCTTAGTATGTTGGTATTTTACAGTAAGAGTTCATAATTAGAAAAACATAACTAATTATTAGTTTCATAAAATATATAGTACTATTGCCTGCGTTTTTCTTTTATATATTTAGGATTATTAACAATTTAAAAATAAGTTAAACAAATTTATTTTTAAAGAATTAATCATTATAAGTGTGTCTATAATCTCTAGTGGGTGATTTATATGGCAGTAAAAATAATTAGTGCAACGCACAATGGATTGGAAGGTTTTTTAATAAATGTTGAGGTAGATATATCTAAGGGATTACCGGTATTTAATATAGTCGGACTTCCTGACGCCTCAGTAAAAGAAGCTAAGGAGAGAGTGAGAGCTGCAATTATAAATTGTGGCTTTGAATTTCCACTAGGTAGAATTACGATTAATTTAGCACCGGCAGATGTAAGGAAAATAGGATCTCTTTTGGATTTACCTATTGCACTTGGAATTCTTATGGAGTCTAATCAAATATGCAGAAAAAGTATGGATGATTGCATAGTATTTGGAGAATTATCTTTATTTGGAGAATTGAAGGGAGTAAAAGGAACAATACCAATAATAATTGAAGGTACTAAGGAGAAAATCAATAAATTTATTTTTCCTTATGAAAATTTAGAAGAAAGTTATTATTTTGAAGGAGGAGAGTATTATCCTTTAAAAACCTTGAAAGAAGTAATTTCGTATATTATCTATGAAGATGTACTACCTTATGAAGCAAACGATGAACTTAAAAGTGAAGAAATTTATGATTCATTGGATTATGGCAGTATTATAGGTCAATATTCATCAAAAAGGGCTCTAGAAATAGCTGCAGCTGGAAATCATAATATTATTCTTTATGGAGAACCTGGATGTGGTAAAACAATGCTTGCAAAAGCATTAATATCAATTTTGCCATCGTTATCTCAAGAAGAATTAATAGAAATTGCGAAAATTTATAGTGCATGTGGCCTTATAAAGAAAATTTCACATATTAAAAGACCTTTTAGAGCTCCACATCACACAACTACAAGGGCAGCATTAATTGGTGGTGGAAAAGAAATAAAGCCTGGAGAAATAACACTTGCACATAACGGAATATTGTTTTTGGATGAAATTTTAGAATTTAAAAAAGAAGTTTTAGAGTCGTTAAGAGAACCTCTTGAAGAAAAATATGTAAATATAAATAGACTTAGTGGCAGTTATCAAATGCCAGCTGATTTTCTATTAATTGGCGCATTTAATCCTGTTGAAAATAATGAAGATAAAGATTGTAATGATGATAAGTACTATTTTAATACTAGGATTAAGAAGTATTCTAAAAAATTCTCGAGTGCTTTATTAGATAGAATTGATATTGTAAATTATGTACCTAGATTGAATTATGATGAAATAAAAAATGAAAGAGATCCATATGATTCAAAAATTATAAGAGAAAATGTTCTTAGAGCTAGGGAAACTCAAAAAGATAGATTAAAAAACACTTCATATAAATATAATTCTGATATAAAAGGAAAAGATATTTTTGAAATATGTAGAGTTAATAAAAAATGTACGGAAATTCTAAAACACTATTATAATACATCAAGTGTGTCTTTAAGAGGATATGGAAAGGTTATAAAATTATCAAGAACAATAGCAGATATAGATAATGAAAATGACATATTAGAAGGACATATATTAGAAGCTTTTAGTTATAGAAAAAATATTAATGGAGAAATTATTTAGAAGGGGATACAGATGAATGGATTATGATTTATGGTTAATACTTGTTAATCTATCAAATTATCGAAAAAGAAAGCTAATAGATAAATATAAAACTGCAAAAAATGTATATAATAATTTTGAAGATATATTGAAAGAAAATAAAATAATCTCAAAAAAATTAAAAGATTTTCAAAAGGAAGATTTGTACTATGAAGTTTCAAATCTCAAAGAGACATTATCTAGAAAAAGTATAGGTTATATTACATACGCTAATCCTTTATATAGAGAGAAATTGAGTGGAATTTTGGATTCTCCATATTTTTTGTTTTATATGGGAAATATAGATATTATAAACAAGAAATCTATAGGAGTTGTAGGAGCTAGAAAATGCTCTAGTTATGGAATGGCTGTAACAAAACTCTTGACAAAGGAGCTTATTACTAATAATATAACGCTTATAAGCGGAGGTGCAAGAGGAATAGATTCAATTGCACATAAAACTGCTTTAGAGAATAATGGATGTAACATATCTGTATTAGGGTGTGGATTAGACATAACTTATCCACCTGAAAACAAAGCTTTGTTTTCAAAGATAGCAGAAAATGGCGTAGTAATTTCTGAGTTTTTACTTGGTACACCACCAATAGGAGAAAATTTTCCTAGGAGGAATAGAATAATTAGTGGACTTAGTAAAAGTATAATAGTAATAGAAGCTTCAGAGAAAAGTGGATCATTAATAACAGCTAGGTTAGCGCTAGAACAACATAAAACTGTTATTGCTGTACCTGGTTCAATATTTTATAGTGGAGCAAAGGGTTCTAATAAATTGATTAGAGATGGTGCTACCATTTGTACCGATGTGGAAGATTTAAGAGTTATACTTAGCTTGGAACATGTTCGCATTAAACCTATGAAGTTTACTCCTGAAAAAAATGAAATATTAGAGATGATAACAGATTCACCAGTTCACATAGATGATATTTTTAAAAATACGTCTGTTGATAGAGGGGCGTTATATGCATTGTTATTTGAAATGCAGATAAAAAGTGAAATTATTTGTTTACCTGGAAATTACTATGTAAGAACGATTTAAAATGTATAGGGGGTGAATACTTCATAAATTTTATGAAGTTGTAATATGGGACAAAAACTAGTAATTGTTGAATCGCCGGCAAAAGCAAAAACAATCGGCAAATATTTAGGAAAAAATTATATTGTAGAAGCATCTATGGGGCATGTAAGAGACTTACCTAAAAGTAGATTAGCTGTTGATATAGAAAATAACTATACTCCTAAATATATAACTATTAGAGGAAAGGGCGAATTAGTTGATAAATTGAGAAAAGCTGCTAAAAAAGCAGATAAAGTTTATCTAGCTACCGATCCAGATCGTGAAGGAGAAGCTATTTCATGGCATTTAGCTAATATTTTAAAAATTTCAGAAGATGACACATGTAGAATTGTATTTAACGAAGTTACAAAATCAGCAGTCAAAGCATCTATAAAAGAAGCAAGGAAAATAGATTTAGATTTAGTAGATGCACAACAAGCAAGAAGAATATTAGATAGGCTTGTTGGTTATGAAATAAGTCCAATTTTATGGAAAAATGTGAAATGGGGACTTAGTGCAGGGAGAGTACAATCAGTAGCTTTAAAATTAATATGTGATAGAGAAAAGGAAATAAATGAATTTATTCCTAAAGAGTACTGGTCTATAGATTGTATACTTAAAAAAGAAAGAAAGAAGTTTCCTGTGAGACTTTCAACATATAAAGGAAAAAAGATTGAAATTGAAAATGAAGAAATATCGAATAGAATTGTAAATGAACTTGAAGCTGGAAACTTTATTGTGAAAAACATAAAGAAGGGTAAGAAAACTAGAAATCCACTTCCACCTTTTACAACAAGTACACTTCAACAAGAAGCAAATAAAAAATTAAATTTTATGACTAAAAGAACTATGTCTATAGCACAAGGGCTTTATGAAGGTGTAGAAATAAAAGGTTACGGAACAGTAGGATTAATAACATATATGAGAACTGACTCAATGAGAATTTCAGACGAGGCACAAGCAAAAACTAAAGAATTTATTGAAAATACTTATGGTGAGAAATATGTGCCAAGTTCTCCAAGAATATATAAAGGTAAAAAAAATATTCAGGATGCCCATGAAGCAATAAGACCAACTTATACGGAAATCACACCACAAATTGCAAAAGAAAACTTGAATTCAGAACAATTTAAATTATATTCATTAATATGGAACAGATTTGTAGCAAGCCAAATGGAATCATGTGAACTAAATACAAATTCAATAGATATATTAAATGGCGATTATAAATTTAAAGCATCAGGTTCAGTAATTTCTTTTGATGGTTTTATGAAGATATATGAATATTCAAATGAAGATGACGAAAATTCAGTATTATTACCAGAATTAGAGGAGAATGAAGAACTTAAAACAGATTCACTTAAAGGGACTCAACATTTTACTCAACCGTTACCTAGATA
Organism: Clostridium beijerinckii; assembly: GCA_003129525.1. Taxonomy (NCBI): domain Bacteria; kingdom Bacillati; phylum Bacillota; class Clostridia; order Eubacteriales; family Clostridiaceae; genus Clostridium; species Clostridium beijerinckii. Next base: position 2,275,095 of record CP029329.1, read on the forward strand.
CACAGAAGCATCATTTGTTAAATTATTAGAGGAAAAAGGTATAGGCAGACCAAGTACTTATGTACCAACTATTTCAACTATACTTGGAAGGAACTACGTTATTCGTGAAAAGAAAAACTTAGTACCAACAGAACTTGGAGATATAGTAAATAATATTATGAGTGAATATTTCGAACAAATAGTAGATGTAGATTTTACAGCGGATATGGAGAGAAAACTTGATAATGTAGAAGATGGAAATGAAAATTGGACAAAAATAGTTGGAGAATTTTTTGATCCACTTAAAATTGCTATTGAAAAGGCTGAAAAAGAAATATCAAAGGTTGTAATTGAAGACAAGGTCAGTGATGTGAAATGTGAAAAATGTGGACGTATGATGGTTATTAAAAGAGGCAGATATGGTGAATTTTTAGCATGTCCAGGATATCCAGAATGTAAAAATGCTAAGCCTATAGTTGAAGAATTGGATGTACCATGTCCAGAATGCGGGAAAACTATAGTGGTTAAAAAAAGCAAAAAGGGGAAAAAATTCTTTGGATGTATGGGATATCCAGAATGTAAATTTGTAAGTTGGTATGAACCAGTAAAAGATAAATGCCCTGAATGTAATTCTTATATGGTATTGAAGTATTCAAAATCAAAAGGAAAGTATATACAATGTTCAAACAGTGAATGTAATTATAAAGAAGATTTAAAAAAAGATATAACAGAAGAAGAAAAATAAATATAAAAAAAGATGTGACGAAGAATAAATATTATTTTGTCGAATTGCAAAAAAAAGAGTGTTGAAAATCAGAATTTTATATGATAAACTAGTGTTAATAGCAACTTGTAAAAAAATTCGATTAATTAAGAATTTTCTAACAATTTTATTCTTTTTATTTAAGGTATCTTTAGACATTTATTTTTCATGCTTAAATAATATTGTTATACAGTTGCCAAGGAGGATAATGATATGTCATCACTATTAAGTAAAACTAGAATGTTAAACAAGATCTTACAGAAGACTGGCACAGAACCTGTAGCATTCCAAGATATATGTACACTGTTAAGTGAAGTTCTTGAATGCAATGCATATATAATAAGTAGAAAAGGCAAAGTACTTGGATATACTTTTGGCAATGATTTTGAATGTGAAGCTATGAAAAAAAAGGTGATAGAAGATAAAAAATTTCCGGAAGATTATAATAAGTCGCTTTTACAAGTTAACGAAACATTGGCAAATCTTCCTAACGAAGGCAGATGCGTATTTCAAGAAATTGGTAATTGCAAAAAAGTAGATAAGCTATCAACAATAGTTCCGATTATAGGAAGTAGAGAAAGAATAGGAACACTAATATTAGCTAGATTTGGTAATGCATTTACTGATGAAGATTTAGTATTAGTAGAATATAGTGCAACTATTGTAGGCATGGAAATGCTTAGAGCTATGCAAGATGAAATTGCAGATGAAACAAGAAAAAAAGCAGTTGTCCAATTAGCTATAGGAACTCTTTCTTATTCTGAACTAGAAGCGGTTGAACATATATTTGAAGAATTAAATGGAAGCGAAGGCTTATTGGTAGCTTCAAAGATTGCAGATAAAGTAGGAATAACTAGAAGTGTTATAGTGAATGCATTAAGGAAATTTGAAAGTGCTGGTGTTATTGAATCTAGATCGCTTGGCATGAAAGGAACTTATATTAAAATATTAAATGAAAAATTAACAGAAGAATTAAAAAAGATTAAATAAATTAAGTAGCTATAGGTAAAAAATTCTATAGCTATTTTTGACGTTTAAAGTGTTATAAATGAAAATGAAATAGCACATATTTAATAAGTAGATTTTTTAAAAATGTCAAAAATAAAAAATTTTTGTTGATACGTTAAATACCTTATGATATACTACTTAAGATAAGAAATACACACATTATCCAATTTATAGATTAGGTGCCCTTAATTTAAGGGAAATCTATAAGCTAAAGATAGTGGCGGTAAAAACCAAGGAGGTAACAAAATGTCAGTTATATCAATGAAACAATTATTAGAAGCAGGTGTACATTTCGGTCACCAAACAAGAAGATGGAACCCTAAAATGGCTCCTTATATCTTCACAGAAAGAAACGGAATCTATATTATAGATCTTCAAAAAACAGTTAAGAAGGCTGAAGAAGCTTATAACTTTATTAAACAAGTATCTGAAGAAGGAAAAGATATACTTTTCGTTGGAACTAAAAAGCAAGCTCAAGAAGCAATTCAAGACGAAGCTATAAGAAGTAACATGCATTTCGTAAATAACAGATGGTTAGGTGGAATGTTAACAAACTTCTCTACTATTAAAGGTAGAATAAGAAAATTAGAACAAATAGAAAAAATGCAAGAAGATGGAACTTTTGATGTTCTTCCTAAGAAAGAAGTTATAAAGCTTAAGGGACAAATGGAAAAGCTTACAACTAATCTTGGCGGTATCAGAAATTTAGACGTTGAAAATGTTGGAGCAATGTTTATCGTTGATCCAAGAAAAGAAAAGAATGCTATATTAGAAGCTAGGATTTTAGGAATACCAGTAGTTGCAATTGTAGATACTAACTGTGATCCAGAAGAAGTTGATTATGTAATTCCAGGTAACGATGATGCTATTAGAGCTGTTAAATTAATAACTGCTAAAATGGCTGATGCTATTATGGAAGGAAGACAAGGCGAACAATTAGCTGAATAATTCAAATATAAAGGGTAAGTGAGGTTCACTTTACTGCCCTTTTATTAGAAGTTAAAGGATTACTTTATTATTTAGGAGGAATTTAGATTATGGCAAATATAAGTGCACAATTAGTTAAAGAACTAAGAGAAATGACTGGTTCTAAAATGATGGATTGTAAAAAGGCTTTAGTAGAAACAGATGGAGATATCGAAAAAGCTGTTGAATTTTTAAGAGAAAAAGGACTTTCCGATGCAGCTAAAAAATCTAGTAGAGTTGCTGCAGAAGGTGTAGTTAAAACATATATTGCAGATGATAAGAAAATTGGAGCAGTTCTTGAATTTAACTGTGAAACAGATTTCGTTGCTTTAAATGAAGAATTTGTTGGATTTGCTGATAAGTTAGCTAAAATAGTAGTTGAAAATTCAATTACTACAGTAGAAGAAATTCTTGACCAAAAAATTGAAGGCGAAGTTAAAGTTTCAGAAAGCTTAAAAGCTTTAATAGCAAAACTTGGTGAAAACATGTCAGTTAGAAGATTCACTAAATTCTCTATTGAAAATGGAGTGGTTAAGAGCTATATTCATGGTGGCGGAAGAATTGGAGTTCTAGTAGAAGTTGCTTGTGACAAAGATTCAGAAGTTCTTGAAGAAGTTGGGAAAGAAGTTTGTATGCAAATTGCTGCATCAAATCCATTATTCTTAAGTAAAGATGATGTTGATACAGAATCTATGGAAAAAGAAAAAGAAATATATAGAGTTCAAGCTTTAAATGAAGGAAAGCCAGAAAAAATCGTTGATAAAATGGTTATTGGAAGAATTAATAAGTACTTTAAAGAAGTTTGTCTTTTAGAACAACCATGGGTTAAAGATGGCGATAAGTCAATTGCTAAATTCTTAGAAGAGAAATCTAAAGAGGTTGGTTCTCCAATTACAGTAACTAGATTCGTAAGATACGAAAGAGGAGAAGGAATCGAAGTTGAAAAGGTAGACTTTGCTGAAGAAGTTGCAAGACAAATCGGTAAATAGTTTAAACCTAAAGAGAACACTTTGTGTTCTCTTTTTTTAAAGAATAAAGTAAATCTAATCTCTAAAAAATTCAGGAGGTAATTATAAATGGCAGATTGTAAATACAAGAGGGTAATTTTAAAGATTTCAGGAGAAGCATTAGCTGGAGTTAGTGGGTTTGGACTTGATTTTAATGTGGCTAAAAGAATAGCACTTGAAATTAAAGAATTAGTCGACATGGGTGTTGAAGTAGGAACTGTAGTTGGTGGCGGAAACATTTGGAGAGGCAGAAGTGGTGAAGGCATGGACAGAACCACTGCAGATTACATGGGAATGATGGCAACTTGTATAAATGCATTAGCGCTTCAGGATTCGTTAGAACAAGTGGGTGTTAAAACAAGAGTACAAACTGCTATAGAAATGAAAGAAATTGCAGAACCATTCATAAGAAGAAGAGCAATGAGACATTTAGAAAAAGGCAGAGTTGTTATTTTTGCTGCTGGTACAGGAAACCCATATTTTTCAACAGATACTACTGCAGCACTTAGAGCCGCTGAAATTGAAGCAGATGTAATTCTTTTAGCTAAAAAAGTTGATGGGGTTTATGATAAAGATCCTCATAAGTATTCAGATGCTAAAAAATATGATACACTATCATATATAGAAGTATTAGAACAAGGATTACAAGTTATGGATTCTACAGCAACTTCATTATGTATGGATAATGAAATTCCAATTCTTGTATTTGGATTAGATGAGCCAGGAAATATTAAAAGAGCAATGTATGGAGAAAGTATAGGTACATTAGTAAAAAAGAAATAGGAGGATAATCATGATTAAGGAAATCATTAAAAATGCAGAGGAAAAAATGAAAAAAACAATATCTGTGTTAGAGTCAGATCTATCAACAATGAAGGCAGGTAGAGCAAACCCAACAATGCTCGATAGGATTCAAGTTGATTATTATGGAAGTATGTGTCCACTTAGCCAAGTGGCAAATGTTTCAGCTCCAGAACCAAGAGTACTTATGATAACACCATGGGAAAAACCTCTATTAAGAGAAATAGAAAAAGCTATTTTAAAATCAGACTTAGGGTTAAATCCTTCAAATGATGGTTCAATTATTAGATTAGTAGTTCCAGAATTAACAGAAGAAACTAGAAAGATTCTTGTTAAGAAAGTAAAGAAAACAGGAGAAGACGCTAAGGTAGCTATAAGATCAATTAGAAAAACTGCTAATGATAAGATTAAAGATTTAAAAAAGGATTCTGATTTTTCAGAAGATCAAATAAAAAAAGCTGAAGATGAGGTTCAAAAGAAGACTGATGCAGTTGTAAAGCAAATAGATAATATTATTTTAGCAAAAGAAAAATCAGTTTTATCAGTTTAAAATTCAATGAAAACCTGCTGCGAAAGCAGGTTTTTTCCTTAAGCAGATAAGTGAGAGTCCAAATTTTATATTTGGTTTCTCAAACTTAGTTAACAACCGAAGGGTGTTAGCCTCCTAAGGGAAAGATTTGGAGTGGATCGCTTACTCTTTGAGCAAGCAGATTCACAGAGCGATATTTAAAGAAAGCCATAGGCTTTCAACCTTAACTGTTAATTGTTAACTGTTAATTGTTAACTGGCAATGAACTAGGGGGAGAAGACATGTTCAATATATTTAAATCAAAAAAAGAATATGAAAAAAATTTTGACTTGGATATGAATAACATACCAAATCATATAGCTATAATAATGGATGGTAATGGACGATGGGCTAAAAAACAAAACTTGCCAAGAAGCATGGGACATAAAGCAGGCGTTGAAACTATTAGAATAATTCTAAAGGAAGCTAGTAGACTAGGCGTAAAAAATTTGACTTTATATGCTTTTTCAACTGAAAATTGGTCAAGACCTAAAGATGAAGTTGGAACATTAATGAAACTTTTAGTTAATTATTTAAAAAAAGAATTAAAAGAATGTAATGACAATGGCGTTAGAATGAATGTTTTGGGAGATGTTACAAAGCTACCTGAAGAATGTCAAAAAGCTTTGAGAGAGTCTATAGAAGCTACTAAGAATAATACAAAGATAAACTTGAATTTTGCTTTAAACTATGGAGGCAGAAATGAAATAATTAGAGCTATTAAGCTTATTAGTTCAGATATAAAAAATAATAAAATAAAAGAAGAAGAAATAAATGAAGAATTGGTAGAAAAATATTTATATACTAAAGGCATACCAGATCCAGATTTAATTATTAGACCATCTGGAGAACAAAGACTTAGTAATTTTTTACTATGGCAATGTGCTTATTCTGAATTTTGGTATTCTGATATAAATTGGCCAGATTTTAAAGAAATAGATTTAAAAAGAGCCATAGCGGATTATCAAAATAGAGATAGACGCTTTGGAAAAGTTAAATAGAGGAGTGGTTAGATTTTGAAGTCTAATAATAGATATTTAGGTGCTGCGATGATTGCTCCATTTATAATATTTGTTTTTCTTGGAGGAATGTATCTTAAAGGCTTTGTATTTGCATTATCTATACTATCACTTTGGGAATTTTATAATGCATTAAAAGAGAAAAATTTTAAACCTGTAAAAAGTGCGGGTTATATTCTTTTAATAATATATTATCTTTTTAACAACAATTTTGAGTATATGATGTATGTTATTGTTGTTGCAGCATTTATATTATTAATACTTCCAGTCTTAAATTTGAAATATACTTTTATTGATGTTTCATTAACATTACTAGGATTTATATACTGTGGAATTTTATTTAGTTTTCTATATTTAGTTAATGCAAAACCATATGGTGAATTTTTGATTTGGATCATATTTATTGGTTCATGGCTTTCAGACACAGCAGCTTTTTATAGTGGCAAATTATTTGGGAAACATAAACTTTCACCAAGAGTATCGCCTAAAAAGACCATAGAAGGGTCAATAGGTGGACTTATAGGGGCAACAGTTTTCTGTGGAATTTTTGGAATTGTAGTACAAAAATACATAAATATTATGCCAATATATAATTATTTTATAATAGGTGCTTTGTGCGGGATATTTGGACAATTAGGAGATTTAGTTGCTTCTTCAATTAAAAGACATGTAGAAATTAAAGACTATAGTAATTTAATTCCAGGACATGGAGGAATATTAGACAGATTTGACAGTATAATATTTTCAGCAACTGTTGTTTTTTATTACGTAACTTTTATAATAGGACTTTAGTATAAAATCGCAAATTTATAGATTTGCGATTTTTTTTTGTAAATTGAATTATGAAGTTTTTAAGCAAACATAATAAGCATATACTATAAAGTGAAAAATTTTATCTGGAGTTTTATACTCCAACTGAATTTCAGGTACACTCAAAAAAATAACATAAGAGTATGTTATTTTATTTAAGGTGCCTTAGTGAGGTGAAGAATATTTTTAAAACATATAAAAAGCTTTTCTCGCTTTTGTTATCTCTTATTTTAGTAGTAATAGGAACACTTTTGATAAAATATTATTTTAAACCTTTTGTATCTATGGTTGTAATGTTTATAATTTGCACACCTATATATAAAATTATGATTAAAGCTAAAATGCCAAATAAAATTGCTGGTGCTTTGAGTATTATTATTGTTAATATTATTATAATTCTTATAGGTATATATTTAGGAAGCGAAATTATTGATGTATTTAAAAAGGTTTATTTAACAAATTTAGAATGGATAAATAAGTTTATTCAGGATATTTCTATTGCGCTAAATGTAGATTTTAAAAATTTTAAAACTGGAAAAAGTGTGATTTCTATAATTTATGACCAAAACATAAGAAGAGGTGCAGTAAGTACTGGGGAAAGCATTCTAGCTTATTTTATAGGCAATATATGCACTTTTTTTGTACTAATAGATAAACAAAAAATACTAGAATTGATTTCAATGTTGTTTCCAAAAGAGATAATATTAAAATTTAAAAATCAAAAGGAAAATTTTACTGAAATGATTGGAATAGAAGGAATACTAGTGCTAATTTCCACTTTAGAAATTATAATTGGATTTCTTATACTTAAGGTTCCCAATTTCTTTACCATTGGAATCATATGTGGCATTTTAGATATTTTGCCATACGTTGGCACTATAATTGTATTTATTCCGATTATAATATACAATATTATAATGAAGAATTTTCTTACTGCATTTGGACTTATGTGTTTATATGTATTCGTGCAAATTGTTAGGGAAATATTAGAGGCTAAATTTTTAGGTGACAAATTAGATATTCACCCTCTTGTTATATTATTATCTATATATGTTGGAGTGAAGATCTTTGGAATTCTAGGGATATTAGTTGGACCAATGTACAGTATTTTAGCAAAAGAAATAATTTATAGCACAGATTAATTCAATTAACAATATACAATTAACAGTTAACAATGAAGGATAAAAGCTCACAGAGAAAGTTCTGCACCTCTAAAAAGAGTGGCTATGCAACAATACGGAACTTATACTTCTGATCAAATACAAGATTTGGAGCATCACTTTTCCTTCAGAGTTCATAAAAGTTTATTCTAATCTTCATATAATTGTAGATATTTTTAAATTAATTATGGTGATTGTTGTGCTTGAATTTTAGGAGGAAAAAGAATGAGAAAACTTTCTATACTAGGGGTTACAGGTTCTATAGGGACTCAAACCTTAGATGTAATTAGAAAATCAAATGGAGAATTAAGATTAATTGGAGTAACTGCAAATACTTCTGTAGAAAAAGTTATTGAAATAATAGAGGAATTTGAACCTTCTTATGTAGCTATGATGGATTCGAAAAGTGCTTATGCAATAAATAACTATTGCAAAGAACAAAATAAATCAATTAAAGTTTTAGAGGGAATAGAGGGTCTTAATAAAATAGCTTCCTTAGATGAAATTGACATAGTAGTGACATCTGTAGTTGGTATGATAGGGCTAGAACCTACAATGAAAGCTATAGAAGCTAAAAAAGATATTGCTCTTGCCAATAAAGAAACTTTAGTCGTTGCAGGAGAAATCGTCATGAAGGCTGCTAAAGAAAATAATGTAAAGATACTTCCAGTAGATTCAGAACATAGTGCTATTTTTCAGTCTTTAAGAGGGAATGATATGAATACATTAAGAAAAGTGATTTTAACTGCATCAGGAGGTCCGTTTAGGGGGAAAATAATAGAAGAATTACAAGAAATAAAAGTAGAAGATGCACTAAAACACCCTAAGTGGAATATGGGAAGAAAAATTTCAATAGATTCCGCAACACTAATGAATAAAGGACTTGAAGTGATAGAAGCACATTGGCTTTTCAATTGTGATTATGATAATATACAAGTTGTAGTACATCCACAAAGTATTATACATTCTATGGTGGAATATACTGACGGAAGTATAATATCACAGCTTGGTGCGCAAGATATGAGATTGCCAATACAATATGCTCTCAATTATGAAAAAAGAGAAAATCTAATTGCTGATACAATAAATTTTTATGAAATATCAAAATTAACTTTTGAAAAACCAGATCTAGATACGTTTAAGGCTTTAAATTTATCATTTAAAGCTGGAAAAATAGGTGGGCTTATGCCAACTATTTTAAATGGAGCTAATGAAGCCGCTGTAGAATTATTTTTAAATGAGAAAATAAAGTTTTTAGAAATTTCGGATATAATAGAAAAATGTATGGAAGTATTTAGAGAGGAAGCTCAGAAAGAATTAACATTAGAAAATATTATTGAATTAGATCAAAAAGTTAAAAAATATGTGGTAGATAACGCAGTAATTTAAGGAGGGAATTTAAAAATATGTATATAATTATGGCTATATTAGCCTTTGGAGTTTTAATAATTGTTCATGAACTAGGACATTTTACCTTAGCAAAATTAAATGGAGTAAGGGTTGAAGAATTTTCTATTGGAATGGGACCAAAGATTTTCTCAAAACAGGGAAAAGAAACAAAATATTCTTGGAGACTTTTCCCTATAGGTGGATATGTAAAAATGATGGGAGAAGAAGAAGCAGTTGAGGATGAAAGAAGCTTTTCAGCAAAATCTCCTTTAAGAAGAATAAGCATAATAATTGCAGGAGTAATAATGAATTATGTATTGGCAATAATAATTTTTACAGCTATAATACATAACTTTGGATATACAAGTACAACATCAACAGAAATTGTTCCGTCATCACCTGCATACGAAGCGGGGATTTTAGCGGGAGATAAAATTCTAAAAGTAAATGGGTTAAGAGCTTTTTCATATGATAATATTGCTGCAGGAGTAGCTTTGTCTTATGGGAATCCCATAAATGTTTCTATTGATAGAGATGGAGAGAAAAGAGATATAACTGTAACGCCAAGAAAAAATGAAAATGGTCAATTATTAATTGGTATTAATTTCTCAAAAGTACAAAATCCAGGAATGGGTGAGAGTTTTAAACAAAGTTTTAATCAAACAGCATCTCTAGTCACTCAAACATTTAAAGGGCTAGAAATGATATTTACAGGGAAAGCAAACCTTAAAACTGATGTTGGTGGACCTATTACAATAATTAAAATGTCAGCAGCGACTGCACAAGCAGGGATTTGGAATTTAGTTTATTTCGTTGGATTTTTAAGTGTAAATTTAGCAGTATTTAATTTATTGCCATTTCCAGCATTAGACGGTGGTTGGTGCGTAATATTATTAATTGAATTAATAACTAGAAGAAAAGTCCCAGACAAGATAGTTGGAGTATTAAATTATATAGGTTTTGCAGCACTTATAGGGCTTATGATATTAGTAACTATAAAAGATATAATATTTCCAGTAAAATTTTAGGTGATAATATAAGGTATATTTTTAAATATGCCTAAAGCTTACTCAGATAAAGTGAAACTTGATCTATATGAGTAAGCTATTTACATAAATAAATAGATATATGTTAATAAAAAGCTACAATTTTTTTTAGGGAAGAGTTAGGAGAGATACATATGGAAAGAAGAAAATCGAGAAAAGTCAAAGTAGGAAATATATATGTTGGAGGAGATGCTCCTATTACAGTACAATCAATGACTACAACTCGTACTAAAAATGTAGAAGATACCTTAAACCAAATAGAAAAGTTATACGATGCAGGATGCGATATTATAAGATGTGCAGTGCTGGATATGGATGATGCGGAAAGTTTAAGGGAAATAACAAAGAAATCGCCTATTCCAGTAGTTGCAGATATACATTTTGATTATAAGTTAGCTCTAAAGGCAATTGAAAATGGAGTTTCAGCTCTCAGAATAAATCCTGGGAATATAGGAAATATAGATAAAATTAAGATTCTTAAAGTAGCTTGCACTGAAAAACAAATACCTATAAGGATTGGTGTTAATTCTGGATCTTTGGAAAAAGATATATTAGAAAAGTATGGTATGCCAACAGCAGAAGGATTAGTTGAAAGTGCATTAAGACATGTTAAGATTTTAGAAGATTTAGATTTTCATGATATTGTTATATCAATAAAGTCGTCAAATGTAACTATGATGATAGAGTGTTATAGATTAATAGCAAAAAAATGTGATTATCCTCTTCATTTGGGAGTGACAGAAGCGGGAACTATTCAAAGAGGAACAATTAAATCAAGTATAGGAATTGGGACTCTTCTTGCAGAAGGTATAGGAGATACTATAAGAGTATCATTAACTACTGATCCTATTCATGAAATAAAAGTTGGTATTGAAATTTTAAAAAACTTAGGATTAAGAAAAAAAGGTGTTGAATTCGTATCTTGTCCCACTTGCGGAAGAACTCAAATAAGTTTAATAAAGATTGCAGAAGAAGTTGAAAAAAGATTAGAAAATTATACCCTAAAGGGCACGCGTAAAAAAGATATTAAAGTTGCAGTTATGGGATGCGTAGTAAATGGACCAGGAGAAGCTAGAGAAGCTGATATTGGAATTGCTGGTGGCATAGGTGAAGGAATTATCTTTAAAAAAGGTAAGGTTATAAAGAAAGTTAAGGAAGAAGAATTAGTTGATGCTCTTATGGAAGAAATAGAAAAACTATACACAGATTAAAAAAGCACGCACTTCTGAAAAGAGTGCGAAGCATAATCAGGAACTTATTAAGCGCAACCAAGATCATTTCGCAGATTAAAAAAGCAAAAGTGATATAAACTATATAACTATGTAACAAGGTAAGTATTTAAGAATATAACTGTATAAATATTTAACTATGTAACAAGGTAAATATTTAAATATGTAACTATATAAATATTTAACTATGTAACAAGGTAAGTATTTAAGAATATAACTATATAAATATTTAACTATAAAACTGTTAACTGAATAAAGGTGGGGATTATCCTTTGGGTCAAGAGTTTATAAAAATTCTTAAAAAAGAAATTAATAACAATGAAGATTTAGAAGATAAAGAAATTCAAATTTTAAGATTTCAATTTTATAAAAAAAGTCAAACTCTTAAAATTATATTAAAAGCAGTAGAAACATTGAACCAACAAGATGAAGAGGCCTTAAAAAAAATAGTTATAAAAAGTTTGGGGTTCGATGTAAATATAGAAATTCTATGTTATAAAGACGTAAATAATATAGGGTTAGAAGATATTATAGGAAGAGAATGGAGCAATGTTGTAGAAGAAATAGCAAGAAAAGTTCCTTTATGTAGACCTATTTTATATTCAACTAACAAGCAAATTGATGGAAAAACTATTAATATATATTCAGGTAATGAAACATTAATTAATCATGCTGTTAATAAAAAGATAACTTCATTAATTGAAAGCTCAATTAATGATATATTTAATATAAAAGTGAAAGTGCAATTTAATTTTAATGAAGATTTAGTGCTTCAAGAAAAATACGAAGCTAAGAAAAAAGAAGAAAATATTAAAATAATAAAAGAAACTATGGATAATCGAGTAGTAACTGGAAGTCAAACTTCAAATAGTAATTCTAGCAACGAAAATTACAATGGGCCTAAAGTAGAAAAGAAAACTGATTATCAATCTTATAAGAGAGAACCTAAAGATGAAAATACTGTATATGGTCGCTCTATAAGAATGGATACTACAGAGATAAAAGATATAGATGAAACAAGTGGTTATGTTGCGATAATTGGAGAAGTATTTAAAACTGAAATGATTGAAACAAAAACAGGAAAGACTATTTTAACATTTTTTATTACTGATTATACTAGTTCAATTTCTGTTAAGTTATTCTTAAAACCTCAAGAGAAGGATGCAGTCATAGATGAAGTTAAAAAAGGATTTTATTGCAAGGTCAGAGGAGAAGCTACCTATGATACTTATGCAAGAGAAGTTGTAATCATGGGCAGAGATATATCTAGGATGAAAAAGATTCAAAAGATGGATGGTGCAACTGAAAAGAGGATAGAACTTCATCTTCATACGACTATGAGTACAATGGATGGAATGACATCAGCAGGAAAACTTATTGAAAGGGCTGCATCTTGGGGACATGAAGCAATTGCAATAACAGATCATGGTGGAGTTCAAGCTTATCCAGAAGCTCAGAGCTGTGCTAAGAAATTTGGTATAAAGATTCTTTACGGAGTAGAGGGTTATTTAGTTGATAATGGAATTCCAGTTGTATTAAATGAAAAAGGAGATACCTTAAATGATACTTTTGTAGTCTTTGATTTAGAAACTACAGGATTCTCACCTGTAAATGATAAGATTATAGAAATTGGAGCAGTGAAAATTAAAAATGGAGAAGTTATAGATAATTTTAGTCATTTTGTTAATCCCAAAAGAAGTATCCCATATAAGATAACTGAACTTACAAGCATTAATGACGATATGGTAAGAGATTCAGAGACTATAGATACCATTTTGCCAAAGTTCATGGAGTTTTGCAGTGATAGCGTTATTGTGGCTCATAATGCAAGTTTTGATACGGGGTTTATAAAGAAAAACTGTAGAGATTTAGAAATAGATTTTGATTTATCAATAATGGATACAGTTCCACTTGCTAGATTTTTATATCCTGAACTAAAAAAAGTTAAATTAAATATAGTTGCAAAGCATTTAGGAATTTCTCTTGAAAATCATCATAGGGCAGTGGATGATGCAAAAGCAACTGGAGAAATACTCTTAAAATGTTTTGAAAAATTAAAAGAAGAGTATGAAGTAGAAGATTTAAAATCATTAAATGAATTGTTTTTATCAAAGTTCGATATTAAGAAGCAACCAACATATCATATAATTATATTGGCTAAGACTCAAGCTGGATTAAAAAATTTATATAAATTAATTTCAGAAGCTCATTTGAATAATTTCTCGAAAAGACCTAGGACTCCTAAAAGTTTGCTTTCAGAAGTGAGAGATGGTCTTATAATAGGTTCTGCATGTGAAGCTGGTGAGGTTTATAGAGCGATTTTGGATGGTAAAAGTGATGATGAACTAAAACCGATAATAGATTTTTATGATTATTTAGAAATTCAACCAATTGCGAATAATAACTTTTTAATTCAAAAGGGAATGGTTCAAGATGAAGATGAACTTAAGGCAATAAACAAAAGGATATATGATTTAGGTAAGAAATATAATAAGATGACAGTTGCTACTTGCGATGTTCATTTTATGGATCCTAAAGATGAAATGTTTAGAAGAATACTAATGGCAGGGCAAGGATTTAAAGATGCAGATAATCAGCCTCCACTTTATTTTAGAACAACTGAAGAGATGTTAAAAGAATTTGAATATTTAGGACGCGATATAGCAAAGGAAGTTGTTATTGATAATCCTAAAAAAATATCAGATGCAATAGATGTTTTGAAACCTATTCCAGATGAAACTTATGCTCCTAAAATAGAGGGGGCTGAAGAAGATATTAAAAATATGACCTTAAATAAAGTTCACTCTATATATGGAGATGTACTTCCAGAAGTTGTTCAAAAGAGATTAGATAAAGAATTAAATTCCATAATAAATAATGGATATGCCGTACTGTATCTTATTGCACAAAAACTTGTTGCAAAATCTACTGAAGACGGATATTTAGTTGGTTCAAGAGGCTCGGTTGGATCTTCCTTTGTAGCTACTATGTCAGACATTACAGAGGTTAATGGACTTCCACCTCACTATGTTTGTACAAAATGCAGAAAATCAGAGTTTTTCTTAGATGGATCAGTTAGTTCAGGAGCTGATTTAGAAGATAAAGATTGCCCCGATTGTGGTATTCCTTATAAAAAAGATGGTCATGATATACCATTTGAAACTTTCTTGGGATTTGAAGGTGATAAGGAGCCTGATATAGATCTTAACTTTTCTGGCGAATATCAAGGTGTTGTTCATAGATATACAGAAGTTCTATTTGGTAAAGGGCACACCTTTAAAGCTGGTACAATTGGTACTGTTGCTGAAAAGACAGCATATGGATATGTAAGAAAATATTTAGAAGAAAGAAACCTTAGGGTATCTCAAGCGGAAATAGATAGACTTACTTTAGGCTGTACAGGAATAAAAAGAACTACAGGGCAACATCCAGGAGGAATTATGGTTGTGCCTGCAGATAATGAAATTTATAATTTTTGTCCAATTCAACATCCAGCAGATGATAATGATACAGACGTAATAACTACTCATTTTGATTATCACTCAATAAGTGGAAGACTTTTAAAACTAGATATACTAGGCCATGATGATCCTACAGTACTTAGAATGCTACAGGATTTAACCGGAGTTGATCCTAAGTCAATACCTTTAAATGATGAAAAAGTTATAAGTCTTTTCACATCGCCAGAGGCACTTGGAGTTACAAGAGAAGAACTTGGGTGTGAAGTTGGAAGTTATGGACTCCCTGAGTTCGGAACAAAATTTGTTAGAGGAATGCTTGTAGATACTCAACCTAAAAGTTTTTCGGATTTAGTTAGAATATCGGGTCTTTCTCATGGTACGGACGTTTGGCTTAATAATGCACAATATTATATAAAAGAAGGATTTACTACATTAAAAGATTGTATTGCGACAAGAGATGATATAATGGTTTATCTTATGTATAAAGACCTACCACCTAAAAGTGCATTTACTATAATGGAAAAAGTCAGAAAAGGTAAAGGACTTTCAGAAGATGATGAGAAATTAATGAGAGAACATGAAGTTCCTGATTGGTATATAGATTCTTGTAAAAAGATAAAATACATGTTCCCTAAAGGGCATGCTGTTGCATATGTTATGATGGCAGTTAGAGTAGCATATCATAAGGTATATAATCCTGAAGCTTATTATGCAACTTATTTTACTGTTAGAGCAGATGATTTTGATGCTAATTTAATATGTCTTGGAGAAAGTGCAATTCATGCTAAACTTCAAGAATTATA
The DNA here is from genome assembly GCA_003129525.1 of Clostridium beijerinckii. Classification (NCBI taxonomy): domain Bacteria; kingdom Bacillati; phylum Bacillota; class Clostridia; order Eubacteriales; family Clostridiaceae; genus Clostridium; species Clostridium beijerinckii. The sequence continues at coordinate 2,291,104 of CP029329.1, forward strand.
TGAACTTGGAAATAATGCAAGTGTAAAAGATAAGGGACTTATTACAGTACTTGAGCTATGCTTTGAAGCTTATAAGAGAGGGGTAAAAATTTTGAGAGTTGACTTATATAAATCTGAAGCTACAAAATTTATAATTGAAAACGGCGCACTTCGTCCACCTTTAAATGCTATCCCAGGACTTGCAGATAATGCTGGAAAAGGCATAGTTGAAGCTAGAAAAAATGGAGAATTTATTTCGAAAGAAGATTTAAGAATAAGAGCAGGAATTTCAAAAACCGCTATAGAAGGATTGAATATTCATGGATGTTTAGATGGAATGTCTGAGACCAATCAATTATCACTGTTTTAATCAATTAATAATTAACAATTAACAATGGAGGATGAAATTCCTACGGAATTTCTTAAAAAAGATTTTTTTGAAATCCTGGAAGGATTTCATCATTAATTGTTAATTGTTCTTTGTTAATTGTTAACTGAAATAACCCTTGTATTGTAAAGATATTTGTGATATCATGTAAGTAGATTTATTTCTAATAGCTAGAAAAAAAGGAGTGGGAAAATTACCCGCTCTTTCTGTTTGTAACGCAACTAATTTAAGATAGTTGCGTTTTTGATTACAAATTTTAAAAATGCATAAGATAGTTATAAGCTAGGTGTTTTTAAAAGATGAAAGTGAGGGTTAGAAAATTGAAAAAGGATATATTGATTGAAAAAATTGAAGAACTAGTTAAACCTATTATTTCAGAATTATTGTATGAATTATATTATGTAGAGTATATAAAGGAAAATGGAGAATTTTATTTAAGAATATATATAGAGAAAAAAGATGATAGAATATCATTAGATGATTGTGTAGCAGTTTCAAGACGAGTTAGTGAAATTTTAGATACTGAAGATCCAATTGAAGATGCATATTACTTAGAAGTTTCTTCACCAGGCCTTAATAGAGGATTATATAAAGAAGAACATTTCAAACAAGTCATCGGAAAAGAAGTATTGGTAAAACTTACTAGTGCTATTAATGGAACTAAAAGTGTAAAAGGAATATTAAAAGATGTTTTGGAAGACTACATAGTAGTTGAAGCAGAAACAGAAGTTGAAATTCTAAAAGATAAAATAAAATTTGCAAATTTAGAAGGGGAAATATAGCAAGGAGGGTATAAAAATGAATGAAGAGTTTGTAGGTGCTCTTAAAGAATTGATTAAAGAAAAGGGAATTTCAGAAGAGTTACTTTTTACAACAATTCAAGATGCAATGGTTGCAGCATATAAGAAAAATTATGCTAATGCTAATAGCAATGCACAAAATGTAAAAGTAAATATGGACAGAGAAACGGGAGAAATACATGTATATGCTCAAAAAACAGTAGTAGATGAGGTATATGATGATGTTACAGAAATTTCAGTAGAAGATGCAAAACAATTAAGTCCTAAAAATGAAGTTGATGATATAATAAACATAGAAGTAACTCCTAAGAATTTCGGAAGAGTTGCAGCTCAACTTGCAAAGCAAGTTGTCACTCAAAGAATCAAGGAAGCTGAAAGAAACATAATATATGATGAATATAAAGAAAAGGAATTTGATATAATTACAGGAATCATACTAAGAAAAGATAAAGGTATTGTTTTTGTTAATTTAGGAAAGTTAGAAGGCATAATAGGTCCTAATGAACAAATTCCAAATGAGGAATATAAATTCAACGAAAGGTTAAAACTATATATAGTTGAAGTTAAGAATGGAACTAAGGGTCCTCAAATACATGTTTCAAGAACACATCCAGGATTAGTTAAAAGATTATTTGAACTTGAAGTGCCAGAAATTTTTGAAGGCGTAGTTGAAATTAAAAATATTTCAAGAGAAGCAGGTTCAAGAAGTAAAATAGCTGTATACTCTAATAATGAAGAAGTAGATCCAATGGGAGCTTGTGTAGGGCCTAAAGGAACAAGAGTACAAAGCATAGTTAATGAACTAAAAAATGAAAAGATAGATATAATAAAATGGAGTAAAGAACCAGAAGAATTTATAGCTAATTCATTGAGTCCAGCAAAAGTTTTGGACGTAGTAGTTAATGAAGTGAACAAATCTTGCCAAGTTATTGTAGATGATAATCAACTTTCACTAGCAATTGGAAAAGAAGGTCAAAATGTAAGACTTGCAGCTAAACTTACAAATTGGAAGATAGATATTAAGAGTAAATCTCAAAAAGATGCACAAGATGCAGAAGAAGAAAGAATTCTAAACACTGAAGTAGAAATAGAAAATGAAAATATTACTGATTTAAGTGAATTAGAAATTTCAGAAGATATTGAAGTTAATGATTCAAAAGACATGGAAGCTTCAATTGAAAAAATAGAAGAATAGTGGGGTGCTTTTCATGAAGGTTAAGAAAATCCCTTTAAGAATGTGCACTGGTTGCATGGAAATGAAACCAAAGAAAGAATTAATTAGAATAGTAAAAACTCCAGATGAAGATGTCTGTGTTGATTTAACTGGTAAAAAATCAGGAAGAGGCGCATACATTTGCAGAAATATAGAATGCTTAGAAAAAGCATTTAAAACAAAGAGACTTAGTAGAAACTTAGAAATTACTATAAGTGAAGAAATTTATGATAAACTAAAGGATGAAGTGAATAATGAATAAGTTTTTTAACTTTCTAAGTATTGCAAAAAAATCAAGGAATTTACTTGAAGGATATAGTAAATGTGATGATTATAGAAATAAAACTAAAATCTATATGTTTATAATATCTAATGATTTATCAGATAAGTCTAAGAATAAATTTAAAAAACATTGTATAGAAAAAAATATACCATATATTCAAGATTTCTCGAAAGAACAACTAGGAACTCCGATTGGGCGAAAAGAAGTTATGCTACTTGGAATACTAGATGACGGTATAGCAAAAACAATGCTGTCGTTATACGAGGAGGAAAAAAATATATGAGTATATAATAATATGGGGGTGACTGCATGTCAAAAATAAGAGTGCACGAATTAGCAAAAGAACTAAACATAGAGTCAAAGGATTTAATAACTATATTAATGGAAGAATTTAATATAGAAGCAAAAAATCATATGAGTACAATTGAAGATGAGGATGCGATATTAATAAAAGAATTATTAGCAGGAAGAGCAGAAGAAAATTTAGCAGGAATTCAAGTTTCAAAGAGCATTGTTGATGTATATGAAGATGAATTAGCAGAACAACTTAACAACGTAAGCAGAAAAAAGAAAAAAACTAGAAGAGAAGAAGAAGAAGAGGCCTTAAAGATTGAGGCTGAAAAAAGCATGGAAGATGCTCCAATAATAGAAATAGGTGAAAGCATAACAGTTAAAGAATTAGCTGAAAAGTTAGATAAACCTACAAATGATGTAATAAGAACATTAATTTTCTCAGGCGTTATGGCAGGGGTAAATCAAGAAGTAGATTTCGAAACAGCAAAAAAAGTATGTGCTGAATATCAAGTTATTGCTGAAAAGAAAGAAGAAAGCCAAGAGTTAGAAGTTTTGGAAATCGAAGAAGATAATGAAGAAGATCTTCAAAAGAGACCACCAATTGTAACTGTTATGGGCCACGTTGACCATGGTAAGACATCACTACTTGATTGTATAAGAAAAGCAAAGGTTACTGATACAGAAGCAGGTGGTATAACTCAACATATAGGAGCTTATACTATTACATTAAATGGAGAAGAAATAACATTCTTAGATACTCCAGGACATGAAGCCTTCACAGCAATGAGAGCTAGAGGAGCACAAATTACGGATATTGTTATATTAGTAGTTGCAGCAGATGATGGAATTATGCCACAAACTAAAGAAGCTATTGATCACTGTAAAGCAGCAGGAGTTCCAATAGTAGTTGCAATAAACAAAATTGATAAGCCAGGTGCAAATATCGATAGAGTTAAACAAGAATTGGCAGATAAGGGCTTACTTACAGAAGATTGGGGTGGAGATACTATATGCGTAGAAGTATCTGCAAAACAAAATTTAAATATTGATAAGTTACTTGAAATGGTTCTTCTTTCAGCAGAAATGCTTGAACTTAAAGCTAATGAAAACAGAAGAGCAAGAGGAACTGTAATTGAAGCTAAACTTGATAAGGGCAGAGGTGCAGTTGCTAGTTTATTAGTTCAAAATGGAACTTTAAGAGTTGGAGATTCAATTTTAGTTGGTTCTACATATGGTAGAATAAGAGCAATGTTTGATGATACTGGTAAAAAAATTAAATCTGCTGGGCCATCAATTCCAGTAGAAGTTCTAGGACTTTCAGATGTTCCAGTAGCAGGAGATAGATTCAATCAAGTAAAAGATGAAAAAACTGCTAGAAATATGGCTGAGACTAGAAAAGATAACTTAAAAGCAGAAACACTACTTGCGAATCATAGAGTTTCATTGGAAGAATTATATAATCAAATTAAAGAAGGTAGCGTTAAAGAGCTTGCTATAATAGTAAAAGCAGACGTTCAAGGTTCTATTGAAGCTATTAAGGGATCTTTAGATAAACTTTCTACTGATGATGTAAAAGTAAGAGTTATTCATGGTGGTGTTGGAGCTATAACTGAAACAGATATAACACTTGCAACTGCATCTAATGCAATAGTTATAGGTTTTAATGTAAGACCTGATAATAATGCAGCATTGCTAGCTGATAGAGACGGAGTAGATATTAAGACTTATAGAATTATCTATGACGCAATTGATGATGTTAAAGCAGCAATGATAGGAATGCTTGATCCAATATACAAAGAAGTTATATTAGGTTCTGCAGAAATAAGATCAATATATAAAATTTCAAATATTGGAACAATAGCAGGATGTTACGTATTAAATGGTAAGCTTCAAAGAAATGCAGAAACAAGAGTTATAAGAGATGGAATAGTAATTTTTGAATCAACATTATCATCACTTAAGAGATTTAAAGATGATGCAAAAGAAGTTAATGCTGGATATGAATGTGGTTTAACTGTTGATAAGTTCAATAACATTAAAGAGGGCGACATCATTGAATGCTTTATGATGGAAGCAATTAAGAGAAAAGAACTTTAAAAGAGGTGAAATAAACATGGCTAATTATAGAGGTGGAAGAATTAACGAAGAAATGAAAAGAGAAATCAGTAATTTAATTCAAAATGAAATTAAAGATCCAAGGCTTACAGCTATGATTTCAGTTACTGATGTTAAAGTTACTAAAGACTTAAGATATGCTAAGGTTTATGTAAGTATATTCTCTAAAGATGATGAAGAAAAGAAAATTAATCTTGAGGCATTAAAGCGTTCAAGTGGATTCGTAAGAAAATCAGTAGGCCAAAAAATAAATTTAAGACACACCCCAGAAATAATTTTTGAATTAGATGATTCTATAAACTATGGTATGCATATGGATGAATTAATTCACAAGATAAGTAAAGAATAATGAATTTTAGGGCGATAAAAGAAGAAATTTTAAAGTCAAGAAGAATTGGTTTGTCATTTCATACATCTCCAGATGGAGATGCTATAGGTAGCGCATTAGCATTGCTTAATGCACTCCGATATTTAGGAAAGGATTGTTATATTATATCAAGAGATGTTATTTCTGATAACTTCTCTTTCCTTTCTCTATTCAATGAAGTAAATAATAATGCTATAGAGCCTAAAATAAATACTGATTTAGTAATAGTATTAGATTGTGGTAATTTTGAAAGAATATCTGCAAATTTAAGTAATTATGATGGTAAAATAATTAATATAGATCATCATATTTCTAATGAAAATTATGGATTTATTAATTATGTTGATGTAAAAGCATCAGCTACATGTGAAATAGCATATTTGCTAATAAAAGAATTAGGTATTAATTTTAATGAAAAAACTGCTACTGATATAGCTATAGGAAATGCAGTTTATACAGGTATTTTAACAGATACAGGTTCTTTTAGACATTCAAATGTCACAAGCAGAACTCATAGTATAGTATCAGAACTTATAGAAATTGGAGTGAATAACAGTAAGATTCATAGCAATCTTTTTGATAATAAGCCTTTTAACAAAGTGAAATTAATGGGAAGTGTTTTATCTAATATAGAACTTGTTTTAGACAACAAGGTAGCAGTCCTTCAGATACCAAAAGGAATGCTAGAAGATTTTAATTTACCAAATACTGATACTTCAGATATAATTTCAGTTGGTCTTGAAATTAAAGGTGTGGAAGTTTCTGTGCTTTTAAAAGAAGTTGATGATGGTGTTAAAGGAAGTTTAAGATCTAAAAATAATGTAGATGTACGAAAAGTTGCTGAAGTATATGGTGGTGGTGGCCACATAAAGGCTGCTGGAATTATGCAAAAGGGCGTTCATATTATGGAAGCAAAAGAAAATTTAATAAAGACACTTAAAGAAGAGATGCACTTATGAAACAAGGAGTAGAAACTTCAATTATGAAGAAGGAAATAAAAACTTCACATATAAATGGAGTGTTAAATGTCTTCAAAAATAAAGGAATGTCTTCTTTTGATGTAGTTAGAAAGATAAAATTTTTAGCTAATGAAAAAAAAGTTGGACATACTGGTACCTTGGATCCTGAAGCAACTGGAGTTCTTCCAGTTTGCCTTGGAAAAGCTACTAAAACTATAGATTATATTATGAATAGCAGAAAAGTATATAATGTTAAATTATTACTTGGAACTAAAACAACTACGTATGATTTAGAAGGTGAAGTAGTAGAAACAAGAGAAACAGAACTTCTTACAGAAGATGAGGTTTCAAAAGTTGTATTATCTTTTATTGGAGAATACGATCAAGTTCCACCAATGTATTCTGCACTTAAGAAAAATGGAGTAAGGCTTTATGATTTAGCTAGGCAAGGTATTGAAATAGAAAGAGAAGCTAGAAGAATTAATATATTTAATATATCTGACTTGAAAATTGATTTGCCATATGTAGATATGACAGTAACTTGTTCAAAAGGAACGTACATAAGAAGTTTATGTTATGATATTGGTGAGAAACTAAATGTAGGCGGAACTATGGCAGCATTAAATAGATCTGAAACATCAATTTTTAAACAAGAAGATAGTGTTAATATAGAAGATTTAACTAAAGAAAATATACAAGATTATATAATAACGATTGAAGAAGCTCTTTCATTTTATCCTAAAATCACGGTAAACAGTTCATTTACCAAATTACTAGTAAATGGAGTTAAAGTGTTTGACATGCGATTAACAAATGAGAAGAGAGAAAAAAATGTTTTGTATAGGGTATATGATAGTGAAGAAATTTTCATAGGTATTGGAAAACAATATGATGAAGGCTTTAAAATTGAAAAATTGTTGCTTTAGGCATATTTTACTTGTTATTTTACATGCCTGATATGCTTTGATTTAGGAGTAAAGACATGATTATTATAGATAAAGATTTAAAAGATATTCAAAATTCTAATAATTATATAGCTCTTGGAAGTTTTGACGGACTCCATATTGGGCATCTTTCTTTAATATATAAAGTAGTAGAAGTTGCAAAAAAAAATAATGGGAAAAGTATGGTTTTTACATTTAAAAATCATCCTAGAACTTTTATAAATAAAGAAGAGGCGCCAAAACTTTTGATGGATAATAATAGAAAAGCTGAAATTCTAAAAATCCATAAAGTAGATATAGTTTGTTTTCAAGAATTTAATTTTAAATTTATGAAAATGACACCTAAAGAATTCATAGAGTTTTTGGTGTTTCAGTACAATGTAAAGGGATTTGTTGTGGGATTTAATTATAAATTCGGATATAAAAACCTAGGTGATGTAGAGCTTTTAAGAAAACTACAAAATGAATATGGATATGAATTATATGTTATGGAGCCATGTACATATAAGACTCAGGTTATAAGTAGCACTAGAATAAGGAAAGCTTTAGAAGATGGAGAAGTTTTAGATGCAAGTAAAATGCTTGATTTACCGTATACATTAAGTGGAGAAGTTATTCATGGAAAGCAACTTGGAAGAACCATAGGTTTTCCAACAGCAAATTTAAAATATAATCAAAACTTTATATTGCCTAAAATTGGTGTATATTATACCAATATAAAGGTAAATAATAATATATATAAGTCAATTACATCTGTAGGGAATAATCCTACAGTAGATGGCAAAGCTTTAACAATAGAAACATATATATTAGAATTCGATAAAGATATATATGGAGAAAAAATAGATATAAGTTTTATAAAAAAAATTCGAGATGAAAAAAAATTCAATAGCTTAGAAGAGCTAAAAGATCAACTTCAAAAGGATAAATCTTTTGCACAAGACGAGAATTACATGTCGAGTTTAATAATATAGTTTACAATAATAGTTACTTTTGATATAATAACACATAGAACCTAATTCTAAGTTTTAAGGTGCCATCTTTTTACTTGGAACTAGGGGATAATTAATATAATACACGGAGGTGCACTTATAATGGATAAGGCAAGAAAATTAGAATTAATCAAACAATTTGGAAGAAGTGAAGGGGACACTGGTTCACCAGAAGTTCAAGTAGCATTACTTACTGAAAGAATCAAATCTTTAACTGAACATTTAAAGATTCACAAAAAAGATCACCATTCAAGAAGAGGACTATTAATGATGGTTGGTCAAAGAAGAGGTCTTTTAAACTATTTAAGCGATCAAGATATCGAAAGATACAGAACTTTAATCAAAGAATTAGGTTTAAGAAGATAATTTTTAGAGCGGAGTTTTCCGCTCTATTATTTTAAAAATATACACATATAAAAAGAGTGCGCAGCACAACTAGGAACTTTTCACATATAAAAAAGCGCGTAAGCGCAATTAAGAATATTTCACATATAAAAAGAGTGCGCAGCACAACCAGGAACTTATTAAGCGAAATCAATAACTTTTCGCCTATAAAATATAAGTATAAAAATGAGATGAACCTAAAGGGAGGTCACAAATTATGAATAACGTTCTAACGACTGAAATCGCTGGAAGAGTATTGAAAGTTGAATTCGGAAAAGTAGGTATGTTATCAAATGCAGCAACATTTACTAGCTATGGTGACACAGTAATTTTAACTAATGTCAATGCATCAGAACAGCCAAGACAAGGAATAGATTTCTTTCCTCTAAGTGTTGAATACGAAGAGAGATTATATGCAGTAGGTAAAATTCCTGGTGGATTTATTAAGAGAGAAGCAAGACCATCAGAAAGAGCTATATTGAATGGTAGAGCTGTTGATAGAACTCTAAGACCTCTATTTCCTAAGGGATACAGAAATGATGTTCAAGTAGTTAATACAATAGTATCTGTTGAAAACGACAACTTGCCAGAAATATTAGCTATTAATGCAGCATCACTTGCACTATGCCTTTCAAGTATTCCATATACAATTCCAGCTGCTGCAGTTCAAGTAGGAATTATAGATGGTAAATTTGTTACGAATCCGGATACTGAAGGACGTGAAAAGAGTACTCTTTTTCTAACAGTATGTGCTACAAAAGAAAGAGTAATGATGGTTGAAGCTGGTGGAGATGAAATACCAGAAGATATCATGATAGATGCTATTAAATATGGATTCGATGAATGTCAAAAAATCATTGCGTTTCAAGAAGAAGCTGTAGCTAAATTTGGAAAGAAAAAGGATGTACCAGTATTATATACTGTAGATCCAGAACTTGAAAAAGATATTAAAGATTTTGCTCAAGATATGGTTAAAGAAGCAATGTATATCATGGAGAAAGATCCAAGAAATGCAGCTATAGATGCAGTAAATGAAAAAGTTAATGAAGAATTTGGCGAAAAATATGCTGACAAATCAGGGGATATAAAAGAAGTTCTTTACACAATGCAAAAGAAAGTTGTAAGAAACATGCTTTTAAAGGAGAAGAGAAGACCTGATGGAAGAGCATTTGATCAAGTTAGACCTTTAGGTTGTGAAGTAGGTATTTTACCTAGAACACATGGTACAGGATTATTTACAAGAGGATTAACTCAAGTAATGACTGTTGCAACACTTGGATCAATTAGCGAAATTCAAATATTAGATGGAATAGATGAAACGAAATCTAAAAGATATATGCATCACTATAATTTCCCAGGATATAGTGTTGGAGAAGTAAAACCTTTAAGAGGACCTGGTAGACGTGAAATTGGTCATGGAGCATTAGCAGAAAGAGCTCTTTTACCTTTACTTCCATCAGAAGAAGAATTCCCATATACAATTAGACTAGTATCAGAAGTTTTAAGTTCAAATGGATCAACTTCTCAAGCATCAGTTTGTGGTTCAACACTAGCATTATTAGATGCAGGTGTACCTCTTAAAAGACCAGTTGCAGGTATCGCAATGGGATTAATCACATCAGATGACTTATCAGAAGAAGCAGTAATAACTGATATTCAAGGAATAGAAGATTTCTTTGGAGATATGGACTTTAAGGTAGCAGGAACAACAGAAGGTATAACATCAATTCAAGTTGATACTAAGCTTCATGGCTTCAGTTTTAATGTAGTAGAAAATGCAATTCGCGATGCTAGAAAAGCAAGACTTACTATAATTGATAAAATAAATGAATGTATGAATGCACCTAGAGAAGATGTTTCATTATATGCACCAAAGACTCAAACAATGAACATAAATCCAGATAAGATAAGAGATGTAATTGGCGCTGGTGGTAAGGTTATTAATAAGATAATACAAGATACAGGTGTTAAAATTGATATAAAAGAAGATGGAACTGTATTTGTAAGTTCAACTGATCACGAAGGTGTTACAAAAGCACTTAAGATAATAGAAGCTTTAACTAAAGAGTTTAAGGCTGGAGAAGTTTATTTGGGAAAAGTTACTAAAATAACTACTTTTGGAGCATTTGTTGAAATTTTACCTGGAAAAGAAGGCTTAGTTCATATTTCTAAGTTAGCTAAGGAAAGAGTAAATAAAGTAGAAGATGTAGTATCTATTGGAGATGAAATTTTAGTTAAGGTTACAGAAGTTGATGGCCAAGGCAGAATAAATCTTTCAAGAAAAGATGCTCTAGAAGAACAAGAAAATAAAGATGAGAAATAAAGGCAATTAATTGCCTTTTTTTTTACTAAGAAGGAGGGCAAATAAAACATGTATAATACATATACCCTTAAAAATGGATTGAGAGTAGTCACTGAAAAAATAGAATATTTAAATTCTATTAGTGTTGGAGTTATGGTTCAAAATGGTTCAAGAAATGAAAGTTTAGAGGTTAATGGAATATCGCATTTCATTGAGCATATGCTATTCAAAGGAACTGATAAAAGAACTTCTAAAGGTATTATGGAAGAAATAGAAAATGTAGGTGGACAAATTAATGCTTTTACAAGTAAAGAAGCTACTTGTTATTATATTAAGGCATTAGATACTCATTTGGATTTATCATTAGATGTACTTTCAGATATAATGTTAAATGCAAAATTTGATTCAGAAGAAATAGAAAAAGAAAAAGGTGTAGTAATTGAAGAGATTAATATGAGCGATGATTCACCAGAAGATGTATTAGATGATGTACATTCTAAAGCTTCATTTGGAGAAGGCTCACTTGGATATCCAATTCTTGGGACTATACCTTTGGTAAAATCTTTTACTAGAGAGAAAATACTGAATTTTATCAGTGAAAAGTATACTCCTTATAATTCTGTAATATCAGTTTGTGGTAAATTTGATGAAAAAGAATTAGAAGATTTAATCAATAAATACTTTGGTTCTTGGGAAAATAAAAATCAATATAAACCAGAATATAATGAAGCAATAATACATATTGATTCTGCATATGCTAAAAAAGAAATTGAGCAACTTCATATTTCTTTAGGTTTAGAGGGATTACCTTATGGCGATGAAAATAATTATGCACTAGTACTTCTTAATAATATATTTGGAAGTGGAGCATCATCAATTCTTTTTCAAAAGGTAAGAGAAGAATTAGGGTTATGTTATTCTATAACATCATATTTACAACCATTTCAAGGTGTTGGTACATTAAATATATATGCAGGTTTAAATAGAAATTATGGAGAGAAAGCTTTAGAAGTTATAGATAAAGAAATTTCTTTATTTAGTAAAAATGGAATAACTGATAGACAACTCGAGATAAATAAGGAAAAAATTAAAGCTAATTATATTTTAGGACTAGAAAGTACTAGTTCAAGAATGTTTTCCAATGCAAAAACATATCTTTTTAGAAATAAGATAAAGAGCCAAGAAGAAGTTATAAAAAAGATAGATGATATAAGTAAAGATAATATTCAGTATGTTTTAGATAGATGCTTCAAAAAGGGAGTTTTAAATACTGCTTATGTTGGGCAAGACGTAGAATATGATAAATTAGATTCTATAATTTTAAAAAACGCCAAGGCTTATGATAACTCTAAAAATAATAAGAAGTTTAAGCTATAAAAAATAATGTAATAATACACCTCCTTTATTCATATTATTTTATGAGTGCTAAAGGAGGTTTTTATTATGAGTGAAGAAAATAAAATCAAGTATTTGAGTGATATAGAAAGATATGAACTTATAAATATTAATGATGGAGAAAAGTATGATTATCTATTAAATAATGATTTAATAATAGATGATGAAGGAAATTTCAAATATTTAATAGTTAATTTAAGTGGAGGAAAGTTTAATTTTTTTAGTAGTAAAGATTTTTTGGAAATTCCATGGGAGTGTGTGAAAAAGATTGGGGCTAAAACTATTATATTAGATGCAGATGATGAAGTGATAAAAAAGGTTAAGCTATAATTAGGAGGAAAAAACAGTGAAAATAATTGTACAAAAATTTGGAGGAACTTCAGTATCAACTGATGAAAGTAGAAAACAAGTCATAGAAAAGGTTAAAAATGCAATTAAGGATGGATATAGTCCTGTTTTAGTAGTATCTGCAATGGGAAGAAAAGGTGAACCATATGCTACAGATACATTATTATCATTAATAGATGATAAATTTAAAAATACAAATAAATTAGCTCAAGATTTACTTATGTGTTGTGGAGAAACTATAAGTTCGGTTGTTATGAGTAGCGATTTATATAGTGCTGGAATCGATGCTATGCCACTTACTGGTGGGCAAGCAGGAATATTAACTGATAACAATTTTACAGATGCCACTTGTATTGAAGTAAAACCGGATAAGATTTTAGAATTAGTGTCACAAGGAAGAGTTCCTGTAATAACAGGATTTCAAGGGATTACAGAAAATGGATATTTAACTACATTAGGTAGAGGTGGAAGCGATACTACAGCTTCTATTTTAGGAGTTGCACTTAAAGCTTCAGCTATTGAAATATATACTGATGTAGATGGAATTATGACAGCTGATCCAAGAATAGTTGAAAATGCTAATTTAATTGATGTAATAAGTTATAATGAAGTATTTCAACTAGCTGATAAAGGTGCTACTGTAATTCATCCAAAGGCTGTAGAAATTGCAATGGAAGGCAATATTCCTATATTAATAAAGAATACTATGAGTGATTGCAAAGGAACCTTAATAAATAATTTTGGTGATAAAGGCAAGGATAGAATTATGACTGGAATTACCAGCCAAAAGAATAGGGTTCAAGTTTCTATTAAAGCCTATGAAAACAAAGAAAATGTTAAATATAAAAATGTTTTAGATTTAGCTGCAGCAAATAAAATCAGTTTAGATTTAATAAATATATTTCCAAGTGAACAAATTTTTACTATAACTGAAAAAGATAAAAATACTTTAATAGAAATTTTAAATAATGCTAAATTGAAATATAATTTGATAGAAGAATGTAGCAAAGTGGCTGTTATTGGATCAAGAATGAAGGGCATACCAGGTGTTATGGCGAAGATAATAAAGGCCTTAAGTGACAGTAATATCGAAGTGCTGCAAACTGCAGATTCGCATATGACAATTTGGTGTTTAGTTCACTCTAAGAATGAAAAAGAGGCAATAAATGTTTTACATAAAACTTTTAAGCTTTAATATAGATACCCATAGTGGAAATCATATGTAGGTGTTAATCCATAGAAATTGAATACATGTTTATAACCACAAGGGTCACAATGTTCCAGCGGATTAAGAAAATTTCGCTGGAAACTTATTTATTATAAATAAGTTTGTAACATTAATTTCATTAAATTATCTGTCTGCTCATCTTCACCCAATTTGAAAATATGTGTATCAAATTTTTCAAATCCTTGCTTTTCATAAAATTTTATCGCATTAATGTTGTTTTCCCATACGCCTAACCAAATGTAAGTTATACTACTATTTTTTCCGATTTCTATAGCTTTTTGTATTAATCTTTTGCCAATATGCTTACCTTTAAATTCTTGTAATATATAAATTCTTTGAACTTCTAATGTGTTATGATGCTCTGTCTCTGTTTGCGCTTTGTCAAAATTAAGTTTCATATATGCAACTACGTCTTTGTTATTTTCAACTATGTAAAATCTTGAACCATTATTTTTAATTTCACTCTCTAACTGCCCATAAGAAAAGTTTTCTTTTAGATAATTTTCCATATCTTCTTTTGTATTCTCATTAGAAAATGTTTCATAAAATGTTTTTTCACTTATGTATTTAAGTTTTTCTATATCTTCTAAACTACATTCTTTAATTAAAAAATTCTTCATAAATTTCATTCCTCCAACTATATATATTAAATTAATTTTATAATAAAATATAGAAATTTGCCATTATATAATTTAATGTGTCGTAATAAATTACCGCTACGTAGTTATCTATTATTGGTTATTAGATTATGTTTCATATTATGCAATTATATCATAATTCACCAAATATCTTATGCGATATATTAATTTTATATTTGAAAAATCTTTTGTTTTGCTATATGAATGTATTTCATTGATTTAAAACATAGCCATAAATTAAAACCATGAATAAAATAATTCCTACTGTACAAAATAAAAGTATATAGAGGAGGAATTATTTTATGGATAAAAATATTTTTAAGAGCGAAGATTCAGAAAGAGAAAAAAATAAATCGGAAGTACAAGATAAAATAGAAAATGTTAAGGAACTTGGAAATACAGATTTAACAAATCCAAATAAAAAAATTCAAGTTTTATCTATAATTGGTCAAATTGAAGGACATTCAGTTCTTCCACCACAAACAAAAGCCACCAAATATGAACACATTATACCTCAGTTAATAGATATTGAACAAAATGATGAAGTTAAGGGGTTACTCATAGTATTAAATACTGTTGGAGGCGATGTAGAGGCTGGTCTTGCTATATCGGAAATGATTCGTAGTATGTCTAAAGCCACAGTCTCTATAGTGATTGGTGGGGGACATTCTATCGGTGTGCCCCTTGCAACATCTTCAGATTTTTCATTTATTACTCCATCTGCAACTATGATAGTTCATCCGGTGAGAATGAATGGATTTGTAATTGGAGTATCTCAAACATTTGAATATTTTAAAAAGATGCAAGAGAGAGTAAATGAATTTATAGTAAGAACATCAAATATAAAGCAAGAAACTTTAGAAAAGCTTATGTTACAAACAGATGATTTACTTAATGATGTGGGTACAATGCTAATTGGGAAGCAGGCAGTAGACTGTGGACTGATTGACAAAGTTGGGGGAATACATGATGCTTTAGATAAACTTAATGAACTTATAGAAAAATAAGAAAATCGGTTATAGAAAAAATCTATAGCCGATTTTTGTTTTTAGTGTTATCTTATTAAAGGAGAATAAACGTTTGATTTTACTAAATATACGTTGAAGTAAGTATATTTAATAAAAATAGAGGATAATAATTATTTAATGTAGAATAAAAAATATGAGGTGATTTAAGTTGGCTAGGACTAAAGGCAAAAATAGCACTGTGAAAAGCAAAAAAGATGACAATACAATAAATCCGGATATAGTAGGAATAGTGTATATTGCAACAGGAATAATACTTGGAATAGCAATATATACATCTTTAGCTGGAATATTATCATCTTTAGCACAAAGAATATCGTATACAGTAATTGGTATAGGTGCAAATGTATTGCCTATTTATTTAATATATTTTGGATTTGAATATATAAAGACAAGAGGGAATATTAAGTTGAATAAGAAATTTTTTGGAATAAGCATATTAGTAGTTGTTATTACGTTAATATTTGGAATTATAAATATTCAAGGCTTAGATAATCCAATTAATTTTTTTGAAAACATAAAATGGATAATTAGTGATAATACTATAACTGTCCATGGAGGAATAATATCATATCTTATATGTTATCCACTTTATAAAATGGTAGGAGTATTAGGAACATATATAATTCTCCTTGCTTTTTCAATAATAGCTGTTATTTTAATCTTTGATATTACTTTATATGATTTAGGTATAAAGGCATATAACAAAGGAGAAAAAATAAGAAATAATAGAAATAAAAAGATGAAAGAAAGAGAAAAAAACTCGGAGAAAAAAACTCGTGAAAACTTCATAAACATAGTAGAAAAAGATGAAAGTGAAGAAAAAAACAAAATTGAAAAAGAAGCATTTTTATCTGGAGTTAATAAAAAAATAAAAATTTTAGATTTTATGAAGGATTCGAATGAGGAAGAAGAAACTCTGCCACAGTTAAAAGCTGAAATTTCATCAGATATTCAAATAGATAATTTCTTAGAAAAGACAGGACAAAATCATACCCGTAAAAAAGAGAATTTAGATAATGAAGTTAAAGATGTGGTTAATAAAGAGATACAAGAACATATGTCTGAGCATAAAGAGGTAAAAGAGTATAAACATCCTGCTATAGAATTATTAAAATTAAATGCTAATACAAAACTTAATAGTACGGATAAAAAAGAGTTGATAGAAAATGCAAATAAACTTGAAGAGATATTATCGAATTTTGGCGTTGATGCAAAGGTGACTCAAGTAACTAAAGGTCCGTCTGTTACAAGATTTGAACTTCAACCAAGTCCAGGAGTTAAAGTTAGTAAAATTGTAAACTTATCAGATGATATAGCACTAGGACTTGCGGCTTCAGGAATAAGAATAGAAGCTCCAATTCCAGGAAAAGCAGCAGTTGGTATAGAAGTTCCAAATGGAAAACAAACTCCTGTATTTTTAAGAGAAGTATTAGAAAATGATGAATTCATTAATTCTAAGAAAAAGTTAGCATTTGCACTTGGAAAAGATATTTCTGGCAAATGTGTTGTGGGAGATTTAAGCAAAATGCCACACACATTAATTGCAGGGGCAACTGGTTCAGGCAAGAGTGTATGTATAAATTCACTTATAATAAGTTTACTGTATAAATATAATCCTGATGAGGTTAAACTTCTTATGGTTGATCCTAAAGTTGTTGAATTAAATGTTTATAATGGAATACCACATCTTCTAATTCCTGTTGTAACAGATCCTAAAAAGGCAGCGGCAGCTTTAAATTGGGCAGTAAATGAAATGACCAATAGATACAAGCTTTTTGCAGATTGCGGAGTTAGAAACATGGAATCTTATAACGAATTATTTAATAAAGGAATTATAGAACAAAAGATTCCTTATATAGTTATAATCGTAGATGAGCTTGCTGACCTAATGATGGTATGTCCAAATGATGTGGAAGATTATATTGGAAGATTAGCTCAAATGGCAAGAGCTGCTGGTATGCATTTGGTTATAGCAACTCAAAGACCATCAGTAGATGTAATAACAGGAGTTATTAAAGCTAATATACCATCTAGAATATCCTTTGCTGTTTCATCTCAAATAGATTCAAGAACCATTTTAGATGGATCAGGTGCAGAAAAACTTCTTGGAAAAGGAGATATGCTATATTATCCTGTTGGAGAAAGCAAACCTCTTAGAGTTCAAGGTTGTTTTATATCTGAAGAAGAAGTAGAACAAGTTGTTTCATTTATTAAAAGTGAACAGGGTGATAGTAATTATGAAGAAGATATAATTGATCACATTAATAGTGCGACAGATTCGAAATCATCAGAGTCAGGTCAAAATAATGATGATGTAGATGAATTACTTAATGAGGTAATAAATGCGGTAATAGAGTATGGTCAAGCATCAACTTCATTTATTCAAAGAAAATTTAGAATAGGATTTAATAGAGCTTCTAGAATCATGGATCAATTAGAAGAAAGAGGAATTATATCTGAAAAGGATGGAAGTAGACCAAGACAAGTGCTTATTACAAGGCAACAACTTTTAGATGATAATAATGAAAATAATTAAGGTATTTTTAAATTGCTTTTAAAAATGTATAAATTCAAATAAAATTTGAAATTAAATTAAAATTTATGTTAATTTTAAAAAATAAGTTTACGAAATGTTCAAAAAATAACAAATTGGAAGCTTGTCTATTTTATATATTAATTTGATAAGTTCACTTATAGCTTGCTATGAGTGGAACTTGCTACATTACATAAAAAAAAGAGTGGCATAATGTACATTAAGGGATAATGTATATCAAAGGGGCATTTTAGATTAAGATAAAATATATAGAGTATATATTCACTATAATTTTATTTTTTTGTACTTAAAGTCCAATAATTAAATGATTTTTATGTAATGTAATAGTATATATTGCAATAGTAGCTTGTAAAATATAGTTTTAATTTGTTATAATTAGAACTATTAGAATACAGGAGGATATAAAGACTTGAGTGAGAATAAAATAGAAATAATAAATGTAAAAGAAAAACACAATACTATATCAAATAAATATAAAGTAGGAATGGTTAGTTTAGGCTGTGATAAAAACAGAGTTGATTCAGAAATAATATTAGGTAGGATGAGCAGTGAATATGAAATAACAAGCAATCCTAAAGATGCAGATATAATTATTGTAAACACATGTGGATTCATAGAAAGTGCCAAGCAAGAATCTATTGATACAATACTCGAAATGGCAAATTATAAAATTAATTATAAATGTAAACTACTTATAGCAACAGGATGTCTTACTCAAAGGTATGGGGAAGAATTAAGAAATTTAATACCTGAAATAGATATAATGCTTGGAGTTAATGATTATAATAAAATAAATGAATTTATAACAGATTTTATAGAGGGAAATAGAATTGCTTCAGAACTTTTAAATTACTCTGATGAAAATATTAATGAAGGAAAAAGAATTCTTACAACTCAAAAAGAAAGTGCGTATATTAGAATAGCTGAGGGATGTAATAATTTTTGCACATATTGTATAATTCCTAAAATAAGAGGGAAATTTAGAAGCAGAAAAATGGAAAATATTATAAATGAAGCTAAAGATTTAAGCGAAAGTGGAGTTAAAGAAATAATACTTATAGCTCAAGATACCACTTTATATGGCAGTGATATTTATGAAAAGAAAAGTCTTCATCTATTACTTAGAGAGTTATCTAAGGTTGAAGGAATTAAGTGGATTAGAGTGCTTTATTGCTATCCAGAAGAGATATATGATGAACTTATAGATGAAATTGCAAGTAATGAAAAAGTTGTAAAGTACTTAGATTTACCAATTCAACATATAAGTAATAATATTTTAAAGCTTATGGGAAGAAAAACAAGTAAGCAAGATATAATAAATAAAATAAACAAATTAAGAGAAAAAATTTCAGGAATTATATTAAGAACAACTTTTATAGTTGGATTTCCGAAAGAAACTGAAGAAGATTTTAATGAAATTATTGATTTTATCGAAGAATATAAGCTTGATAAAGTAGGAGTGTTTACATATTCTCAAGAAGAAGATACTCCAGCGGCAATAATGGAAGGACAGATAATAGAAGAAGTCAAGAAAAAAAGAGAAGAAAAATTAATGTTAGTACAAAAGGGTATATCAGAACAAATAAATAAATTGAAAATTGGAAAGTTATATGATATTCTTGTTGAGGGATATAATGGTAAGTGTTACTATGGAAGAAGCTACGAAATGGCTCCTGATATAGATGCAAGTGTATTATTTGAATCATCGAAAAAGATAGAAGTTGGTGAATTTATAAAGGTCAAAATAATTGAGAATATGGATTACGATTTAGTGGGAGTTGTTGTTGATGAATCTTGCAAATAAGTTAACCTTAATTAGAATATTTTTAGTTCCTGTATTTTTGTTATTTATAGCTACGAAAGATATTCCATATGGAAGTTTTATAGCTACTTTCATATTTATCTTAGCGTCAATAACTGATAAGTTAGATGGATATGTTGCTAGAAGCAGAAATCAAATAACTAACTTTGGAAAATTCATGGATCCCTTAGCAGATAAATTATTAGTTACTACAGCATTAATTTCATTAGTTGAATTACATGTAGTACCAGCATGGGCAGTAGTTGTTATAATTGCACGTGAATTTGCTGTTTCTGGATTAAGATCAATAGCAGCAGCACAAGGTAGAGTTATTGCTGCAAGTTGGTGGGGAAAAATTAAGACTGTAATACAAATAATAGCTATAATTTTATTGCTATTGAAAGTAAATATACATGATTCAATAGATCTAAGACATTTTGTGGCTGATAATTATTATTTAAGGGAATTTTTTGTAATAGTTCCAACTATTATGCTTATGGCTGCAGTTATTATAACTTTAATTTCAGGTTATGATTATTTTAAAAAAAATAAGGAAGCTGTGTCTATTGATAAATAAAATAAATGAATGGAAAATTTAAATTATAAATAAAAATTATGTTTAAGAATATAAAAAGTGGATATAAATTAGATAATTCCTTCTTTTAATGAATTTAAAGAAGGAATTTTTCTTAGAATTAATTATTGACTATACTTTACAAGTAATTTATAATAAAGACAGAACGTAAGTTCGATGGGAGGAATTTAATATTATGGGACATATAGATGCAGAGAAATTAAAAGCAATTGAAAGTGCAATGGGTCATATAGAAAAACAATTTGGAAAAGGATCGGTAATGATACTTGGAGATCACAACATTGCAAAAATGGAGGCCATATCAACTGGGTGTTTAGATTTAGATATAGCACTTGGAATTGGCGGAGTACCTAAGGGTAGAATTATTGAAATTTATGGACCAGAAAGTTCAGGAAAAACTACAATTGCCCTTCATATAGCTGCTGAAGCACAAAAAAAAGGTGGGGCTGTAGGATATATAGATGCAGAACATGCTTTAGATCCTAGTTATGCTCAAAAGCTTGGCGTTGATGTAGATAGTTTAATAATATCTCAACCTGATACAGGAGAACAAGGTCTTGAAATTGCAGAAGCTTTAGTTCGTTCAGGAGCAATTGACGTTTTAGTAGTAGATTCTGTTGCGGCACTCGTGCCTAAAGCCGAAATTGAAGGAGAAATGGGAGATTCACATATGGGTCTTCAAGCAAGACTTATGTCACAAGCCTTAAGAAAACTTGCTGGATCAATAAATAAGACTAATTGCGTTGCTATATTCATTAACCAATTAAGAGAAAAAATTGGAGTTATGTTTGGTTCTCCAGAGACAACAACTGGGGGAAGAGCATTAAAATTTTATGCATCAGTAAGAATGGATATTAGAAGAATAGATTCTATAAAACAAGGCGATGCAATGATTGGTAATAGAACAAGAATTAAGATAACAAAAAATAAAGTAGCTCCACCATTTAAACAAGCAGAGTTTGATATTATGTACAATGAAGGAATTTCTAGAAATGGTAACATAGTAGATGTTGGAGTAAAAGAAGAAATAGTTCAAAAAAGTGGAGCTTGGTTTTCTTATGGTGATATAAGATTAGGTCAAGGAAGAGAAAATTCTAAAATATATTTAAAAGAAAATCCAGAAGTAGCATTAGAAATAGAAAATAAAATAAGAGAAAAATACAATCTTCCATTAGCAGAACTAGTGAAAGAAAAGATATCAGACAAAACTAAAGATGATAAAGTTAATGAAACTAAAGATAATAAAAATGATACAGTTAAAGACGTTGCTAAAGATATAAAAAAATAGAATTTAATGACAAAAAATAAATATGATATTATTGCATTAATGTACTAGTAAATGCAATGAATAATATAGCTACATTTGTGCTGATTAGCACTATGTAGCTATATTTAGAATTAAGTATTATACAGTATAATGAGGATGCAACCATTATATGAGCAAACTTGACATAATTTTATTTTTAATATAAAATAAAAGGGAATACTGGTTTATCATATTCCAAAATGCAGTGCGAAGAGTATGACACCTACTATACTTTCTTGTTAGAATATAATGAGAAAATAATAAATTGGGAGGTGTTTATGTGGGAATAGCGTTAATGATATTAATAGATGTAATAGTTTTATTGGTATTAGGAATATTGGTTTATAAAACGATTCAAAATGCGTCAAAAACTAAAGTTGAATCGCTTGAAAAAGAAGCTGAAGAAGTTTTAATTAGAGCTAAAAAGGATGCAGAAACAGCTAAGAAAGAATCAATCCTTGAGGCAAAGGAAGAACTTCATAAATTAAGAAATGATTTTGATAAGGAATCTCGTGAAAGAAGAAGTGAGATTCAAAGGCTTGAAAGAAGAGTAATCCAAAGAGAAGAATCGCTTGATAAAAAAGGTGAACTTCTTGAAAAGAAAGACGAAACAATCAATGAAAGAATGCTTGAAGTAGAACAAGTAGAAGCAAAGGTACAGAAACTTTATGAGAATAGAAGAGCGGAACTTGAAAGAGTATCAGCCCTTTCTGGTGAAGAAGCTCGTGCAATTCTTTTAGATGAAATTAGAAAAGAAATTACACATGATGCTGCTTTAATGATAAAAGATATTGAAAGTAAGGCAAAAGAAGAAGCAGACAAGAGATCAAGGGAAATAATTACAACTGCGATCCAAAGATGTGCTGCTGATCATGTGTCTGAAACAACTGTACACGTTGTTGCACTACCGAATGATGAGATGAAGGGTAGAATAATAGGTAGAGAAGGAAGAAACATTAGAACCTTAGAAACATTAACGGGGGTTGATTTAATTATAGATGATACTCCAGAAGCAGTTATTCTTTCTAGCTTCGATCCGATTAGAAGAGAAGTTGCAAGAATGGCACTAGAAAAGTTAATAGTGGATGGCAGAATACATCCAGCAAGAATCGAAGAGATGGTTGAAAGAGCAACTAAGGACGTAGAGAATAGTATAAAAGAAGAAGGGGAACAAGCAGCCCTTGAAACTAGTGTACATGGACTACACCCAGAAATTATAAGACTTCTTGGTAGATTAAAGTATAGAACAAGTTATGGTCAAAATGTTTTAAAACATTCCATAGAAGTTTCATACTTAGCTGGTTTAATGGCTTCAGAGCTAGGTTTAGATGTTACTCTAGCTAAAAGGGCAGGATTGCTACATGATATTGGAAAAGCAGTTGATCAAGAACAAGAGGGGCCTCATGCTTTAATTGGTGGAGATCTAGCTAAAAAGTATCATGAATCACCATTAGTGATAAATGCAATAGCCGCGCATCATTCAGATGTAGAAATGCAATCTTTAGAAGCCGTACTAGTTCAAGCAGCAGATGCAATATCAGCAGCTAGACCAGGGGCTAGAAGAGAGACATTAGAAGCATACATTAAGAGATTGGAAAAGTTAGAGGAAATTGCAAATTCACATGAAGGTGTAGAAAAGTCATATGCCATTCAAGCTGGTAGAGAGATTAGAATTATTGTTAAACCAGATAAGATTGATGATGCTGGGACAATTGAATTAGCACATAATTTAGCTAAGAGTGTCGAGGAAGAACTTGAATATCCTGGACAAATTAAAATTAATGTGATAAGGGAAACTAGAGCAGTAGATTTTGCTAAGTAAAAGAGGAAGTATATTTTGTTTATATAATAAAATATACTTCTCTTTTTATATAAGGTGCATTCAAAAAAATAATGAGCAAGTATATGAATATATTTTACCCATTATTTTTTCACGTGGGTAAATGAAATATAATATGTAAATTTAATTTGTAACATCTATAATGTTAATAATAATCAACTAAATGAAAAAAATTACAAATTTTACGAATTATAAGAAGGATTTTTAGAAAAGTTATAGAATATATCTAATGTAAACGATTTGCATAATAAATTCTAGGAGGAATAACAAAAATGGACGTATTAAAAGTATCAACAAAATCAAATCCTAATTCTGTAGCAGGTGCACTCGCAGCAATAATAAAAGAAAAGAACATTGCAGAAATGCAAGCAGTGGGAGCAGGTGCGATAAATCAAGCTGTTAAGGCAATTGCTATAGCGAGAGGGTTTATAGCTCCCAGTGGAAAGGATATAGTTTGTGTACCGGCATTTACAGATATAATAATAGATGGAGAAGAAAGAACAGCTATAAAATTAATAGTACAACCTAGATAAATAAATTTATTTTCAAATTAATGAAGAACTAGTGATATTTAAGTTGAAATTATTTATAAAAACGATTATACTATAATAGTTAAATGCTATATTTATTTAATTTTTTGTAAAGAGGTGTATAATATGATAGCAAAAGAAGTTTCCGTAAAAAATTCATCTGGTCTTCATGCTAGACCAGCAACATTATTAGTTAAAAAGGCTTCATCATTTAAATCTGACGTTAGTATAGAATATAACGGTAAGAAAGCAAATGTTAAAAGCTTAATCGGAGTATTATCTTTAGCAGTAACTAAAGATGCTTTAATTAAAGTTGTAGCTTCAGGAGATGACGAAGCTTTAGCAGTTGAAGAAATTGTAAAATTAGTTCAAACTTTAGAAGACTAATATACAAGTAAGGTTCCATATTTTTAATATGGAACCTTTTTCTTTTGAATCAAGTAAAATTTTATTCGAATCGGGTTTAATCCCTATCTGAATCTTAGCTGAACTTATCATAAAAATATTTTAATAGTATTAGTATATCTATTTTCTGCACATTCTTAGTAAATATTTAATTTTCATCAACAATTAAATTGCATCTGAATAATAACATAACTAAATTTATAGCAGCAAAGAATATAAGAATATAGATCACTCTTTCTATTAATGGACTATTTAAAGAAATTATGTTTAATAAGTTTAGGTCGAATAATCCTATTGTTCCCCAATTTATAGATCCTATAAAAACTAGCAAAAAAGAAAGCTTATCGAAAATATTTAGTTTACACACAGTTTTTCACTCCAATCTTTTATATAAATATTAGGCATATGAAAGAAAATAACAGTCCAAAGATGAAAATCTATATTTTTAAATGTGTCTTATTATATTTATATGAATATAAGAGACAATAATAACAAAAAGTTAAACTTTAATTTGTGAATAATTTGGGAACATGAAATAAAATATCATAACATACAGCTAAATATATTGGTCTATTATTTCTTATACTGTAACTTTAAAAGAAAAATGAAATATAGATTATCATAAAATAAAATTTTAATAGGCAAAAATGAAAAAAATATGATATAATACGAATATTGAAACAAAAAGCTTAAAATATATTCGTGTGGAGGTTTTTTAATGAGAAATTTATACAGCACACCTTTAAATTCAAGGTATGCATCTAAAGAAATGAGTTTCATTTTTTCAGATGACATGAAATTTACAACATGGAGAAAATTATGGGTAGCTCTTGCAGAGGGTGAAAAAGAATTAGGATTAAATATAACAGATGAGCAAATAAAAGAACTTAAAGAACATATAAATGATATAAACTATGAAGAAGCAGCAAAACGAGAAAAAGAAGTGAGACATGATGTAATGAGTCATGTATATGCATATGGTCTTCAATGTCCATCTGCTAAGGGAATTATTCATCTAGGTGCTACATCGTGCTATGTTGGAGATAACACTGATGTTATAATAATGAGAGATGCTTTAAATTTGATAAAGAATAAAATTGTTACTGTTTTAAATCATTTGAAAAACTTTGCATTAGAATATAAAGATATGCCAACACTTGGTTTTACGCATTTTCAACCAGCTCAATTAACTACAGTAGGTAAAAGAGCTACATTATGGATGCAAGATTTAGTAATGGATATTGAAAATATAGATTTTGTAATATCAAAATTAAAGCTTCTAGGTGTTAAAGGAACTACTGGAACACAAGCAAGTTTTATGGAACTTTTTGATGGTGATGAAAGTAAAGTTAAGATATTAGATAAAATGGTAGCAGAGAAAATGGGATTTGATAAAAGCTTTGGAGTTACAGGTCAAACTTATCCAAGAAAGCTTGATTCAATAGTTTTAAATACTTTATCAGAAATTGCTCAAAGTGCTTACAAATTCAGTAATGATTTAAGATTACTTCAAAGTATGAAGGAAATGGAAGAACCATTTGAAAAGAATCAAATAGGATCATCAGCTATGGCATATAAGAGAAATCCTATGAGAAGTGAAAGAATAAGTGCATTAGCTAGATATGTAATAGTAGATTCATTAAATCCAGCAATAACTGCAGGAACTCAATGGTTTGAAAGAACTTTAGATGATTCAGCTAATAAGAGATTATCTGTTGCTGAAGGATTCTTAGCATTAGATGGAGTATTAAATCTGTACATAAATATTTCTGAAAACATGGTAGTATACGAGAAGGTAATAGCTTCTCATGTATTAAATGAGTTACCATTTATGGCTACTGAAAATATAATGATGGAAGCTGTAAAAAGAGGTAAGGATAGACAAGAGTTACATGAAAATATTAGAGTTCACTCAATGGCAGCAGCTCAAAGAGTAAAGGGTGAAGGTTTAGATAACGACTTAATAGATAGAATCATAAATGATGGTTCATTTGGTCTTACTAAGGAAGAAATCTTAGGTATTATTGATCCTACTAAGTTTGTTGGAAGATCACCAAGCCAAGTTACAGAATTTATTGATGAATATGTGGATCCAATTATAAATGATAATAAAGATGCATTAAAAATTAAGAGTGAGATAACTGTTTAATATTTTAATGAGTTTGCTAATATATCTAAAAGAATAACATTTTGATTCAATAATATAGATACTCAAACTTAAAATTTCAATTATACTGTTAAATACATACAAAATAGAAATAAAGGGTACTCTTTTGCGAAGTGTTGCATGAGAGTACCCTTTATTTTGACATGCCATATTAGTTTATTTTTAATGCTCTAAGCGTTGGGTACCTATTTGGGAAGATTTCACTAAGTGGATAATTTAATTTATTATAACTATGACAACAATAAAGATAATCATTATTTGGAAGTTCGTAAGTAATAAATCCATTATGAAAAAATCTTCCGATTTGAGGCGTATAAAATTGAATTAAGCATCCTTTAGATAATGAAGTTTCATTAGGGAGTTTAGTGGCTAATTTGTTTGTTGTTAGGTATAAATAAATATCTTCAACTCTAATCCAAGAGTTAGTATAGGGGCTCCAAGCTTTAGTTTGCTTAACTCCACCTGCATAAAGGATTTGAGAAATAAAATTTGTACAGTCACCGCCAATATCTTCAAAAGATTTATAATTAGGATTTGGGTTTAATGCAAAAGTTTCTGCATAATTACAAGCCTCTGAGATATTAAAGTTTGACTCTTTACGTTGACTACTATTATTAGCGGAAAAGAAACTAGAGGTCATAAAAACTTCATAAAATAAGTCGATTGAAGAAAGTTTATTCGTGCTTAAACTTTGTTTTTTAGAAAAAATCAAATTGTCTATATGAGATAAGTCAGTTTTTAATGCATAGTTATATAAAAGTGGATTTTCTTCATTTTCAATTAAATACTGAAATTTAAATTTGTTGTGTAAGTATTCCAAAATTACAATATATTCTTGGATGCTAGTAGAACATATGTTATTTGGAGAATTTTCTACTATAAAATAAATCTTTAAATTAATTTTTAGTTTAATAAAATTAGAGTTTTGATCTAATATCTCATAGATATAGTCAAATTGAAAGTTTTTAAATGAAGAATTCAGTTTTTTTCTCCATTTAAAATTAAATAGTTTCTTTAAATATATTTCTTCAAGTATAGGATAATCCAAATCACAAATTTCATTTGAAAATAAATTTAGGTTTTCGTAGGGAGTAGATATGAGAAGACATAAATTATATAAACTTTTTGATAGCATATATATATTTCCTATTATAAATTAATCATTAATATATGTTTATTAATAACATTATAAAAATATATCAAAACAAGAATATAAAATATATGATAAAAAACATAATATTAGTCGAATTTAAGGATAATAAAAAAACAAGAATCATAAAAATTAATAAGTAGATATATTTGTAAATAATATGATATAATATAACGTGACTGAATTCATAAAGACAATATGTAATATTTTTCATACATAAATATGATTAATTTAGAGCAAAAAATATAAGTTTGGTTAATATAATTGTGAATAGTAATTATTATGTATAAAATCAAATTTGTTAAAGATTTTTATAAAGGAGCTATGTAAGAAATGCAAGAATCATCTAACGTAATAGCTGGCAAATATGAAGAAATAATTGAAAAGATAAAGAATTTTTCGAGTGAATATCTTAATGAAGAATATAAGAATATTTGTGTTATGGCTGCAGAGACATTATTTTTAAATAATGAAGAACAATTTAAAAAGGGAAAAAGCTTTTCATGGGCAGCAGGAATAGTGCATGCTATAGGAACTATAAATAATTTGTTTGATTCAAAGGAAGAACCATATATTAAAGCGACTGATTTATATAAGGCGTTTGGTGTTAGTAGTAGTACGGGCTCTAGTAAATCAAAAGAAATAAAAAGTTTATTGGATTTATCAAAAGAAAACAAACAATGGATAATAGGTGAAGGTAAAAATAACGAATCTTCAAAGAAACATACGCTAGACGAAAAAGAAGAAGCAGCAGTAACAGTTGAAGATATGGTAAAAGAAAAGAAAGAACCTTTTAAATTTGTAGTTAATAAAAATTTTATAGTAGCACAAAGAATTATAGATTATGCATGGAAACAAAAAAATTATAAGAATAAAGCAAAATATGCAAATGAAGCATTAGGAATATATGAAGATTGTGCAGATGCGTATATTATTTTATCAAGAGATTCAAGCTTAAATAATATTGAAAAGAAGGCTCTTTTAGAAAAGGCAGTCAAGGCAGCACAAAATCTATTAAGAATAGATAATTTAGAAAATGCAGAGCCAGAACTATTTAAATTAAAAATAGCAAAACCTCTTTTTGGTGCTAAATACTGTTTAGCAATTCATTTGTGGAAAAATGGAGAAAAAGACGTAGCAATAGAAAATGCTTTTGAGATTTTAAAATATAATGAGCATGATAATCTAATGATTAGAAATTTATTAGTAAATTGGCTTTTAATTGAAGAAAAATATGAACAATTAAAGGATTTGTTAGAAAAGTATGAAAAAGATAATTTAGCAGCTATAAACTATAGTAGAGTTGCATTGTTATATAAAACTAATAAAATTAAAGAAGCAGAAAATGCATTAAGAAGAGCATATAAGAGAAATCCATTCGTAGTGCCTTATATACTAAAGCAAAAGAGGGTTCCAAGTACATTGCCACATATGTTCAAACTTGGTAGTGAAGAAGAAGCTATAAAATATTTTAGCTTGGGATTTGAAGTTTGGAATGATCCTAAAATCATTCAATGGATTAAAGAAAAGAAAAATGATTTTGATATAATAAATTTTAAATAAAACTTTACACTAATATAATTATGTGATAATATGATGTTAAATTTAATAAAGTGTCTTCAGGGTTGGGTGAAATTCCCTATCGGCGGTAAAGCCCGCAAGCTTAAATAGCAGATTCGGTTAAATTCCGAAGCCGACAGTATAGTCTGGATGAAAGAAGATAGTAATTAATATAAATTATATTTAAAATTAAAATTTTAAATTATTCTATTAATTTGTATTTGTGCCCTGGATTTTAAAAAAATTCAGGGCTTTTTGATTTTAAAAAATAATAAATTAAAGTATATAGTTAAAAGATTATATAAAGCAAACAAAAATTTATTTATTTTTATATGATAATAAACAGTAAAACAAATTATTTTGAAATTTTAATTGTAAATAAAATTAATGATTACGGTTACAAAAAAGACTCTGAAGATTTTCAAACTTCAGAGTCTTTTTGAATTTAGAAATTTATAATGGGCAAAATATATATATAGGGAGATGATAATTCTTGGATGAGAAATATATGGATAAAGCCTTAGAATTAGCTAAGAAGGGAATAGGAAAAGTAAATCCTAATCCATTAGTGGGAGCTGTTATAGTTAAGGACGGTGAAATAATAGGAGAAGGGTACCATGAATGTTATGGAAAAGCACATGCGGAGAGAAATGCAGTAAAAAATGCAATTAAATCAGTAGAAGGAAGTACAATTTATGTTACTTTAGAACCTTGTGCTCATTATGGGAAAACACCTCCATGCGTAGATTTAATAATTGAAAAGAAATTCAAAAAAGTTGTAATAGGGATGTTAGATCCCAATGAAAAAGTTGCAGGAAAAAGTATTGAGAAATTAAAAAAACATGGGATTGAAGTTGTGATTGGTGTTAAAGAAGAAGAATGTAAAAAGATGAATGAGATATTTATAAAATATATTACATCAAAAATCCCATTTGTAATTTTAAAAAGTGGCATGTCTCTTGACGGGAAAATAGCAACCTATAGTGGAGAATCTAAATGGATTACGTCTAAAGAATCTAGAGAGGACTCACAAAATTTAAGAAATAGATTGAATTCAATTATGGTAGGAGTAAATACAGTTATTGCTGATGACCCAGAGCTTACATGCAGAATTAATAATGATAAAAATTTAATAAGAATTGTTGTAGATACTAATCTTAGAATTCCTTTAGATTCAAAGGTTGTTAAAAACAATGATAAACAAACTATTGTTGCAACTACATTAAGCTCAGATGGAAAAAAGAAAAAAGCTTTAAGAGATTTAGGCATTAAAGTTATAGAAGTCTCTGAAAAAGATGACAGAGTAAATTTAAAGGAACTTGTAAAGAAGATTGGTCAAGAGGGTATAGATTCAATACTTATTGAGGGTGGTGGAACATTAAACTTTTCTGCATTAGAAGAAAATATAGTAGATAAAGTGATTTTTTATATAGCTCCTAAAATATTAGGTGGAGAAGACAGTAAAAGTAGTATAGCAGGAAGAGGATTTTCAACATTAGATCAGTCAGTTAACTTGAAGAATATTAGTTATAGAAAAATAGGTGATGATTTAGTAGTAGAAGGATATATAGAATGATTTTAGATAAAACAATAGATTAAAATATAAAAAATAATTTTTTGAAGAAGGAGAAAAAATGTTTACTGGAATTATTGAAGAAGTTGGAATATTGGAAGAACTTAGTACAGGTAACAGTTTTGGAGTAATGAAAATCAAATGTAGTAAAGTTTTAGAAGACACTAAAATAGGCGATAGTATAGCTACAAATGGAGTTTGTCTAACAGTTAAAGAGAAAGATTCATATTCATTTAAAGCAGAAGTAATGGGAGAAACTTTAGCTAAAAGTAATTTAGGAAGCTTGAAAGCTGGTAATAAATTAAATCTTGAAAGAGCATTAAGATTTAGTGATAGACTTGGTGGACATATTGTAAGTGGACATATAGATGGAGTTGGTACAATAGTGTCAATACAAAGAGAACAAGATGGAACCTGGTTTACCATTTCTGCATCAAATGATGTTTTAAAGTACATTATATATAAAGGTTCCATTGGAATAGATGGAGTAAGTTTAACTGTTGCTGATGTTAATGATGAAGTATTTAAAGTTTCAGTTATACCACATACTTTAGAGAATACTATTCTTGTAAATAAAAAAGTTAATTCTAAGGTTAATTTAGAGTGTGATCTAGTTGGAAAGTATATAGAAAAATTATTTGCGCCAAAAGCTGAAAAAGAAGAAGTGGAAAAAAGTCATATAAATATGGAGTTCTTAAGAGATAATGGGTTTTAAGTGAGGCATTTTAATAGTAATAAATTAGATTATATAGGTACTGATAGTATAAGAAATTTTGAATACAGTATAAATATTAAAAATTAAGGGGATAAAAAGATGAAATTTAATAGTATAGAAGATGGATTAAAGGATATTAAAGAAGGTAAAATGATAATAGTTGTTGATGATGAGGGAAGAGAAAATGAAGGGGATTTAGTAATTCCAGCAGAAATGGCTACTGGAGAAAATATTAATTTCATGATTAAGTATGCAAGAGGACTCGTTTGTGCACCAGTAGAAGAGGAAATTGCGGTAAAGCTAGGATTGAATCCAATGGTTGAAAATAATACAGATAATCATGGAACAGCATTTACAGTAGCAGTAGACCATGAAGATACAACAACAGGAATATCAGCATTTGAAAGAGCTTATACAATAAATAAG
The DNA here is from genome assembly GCA_003129525.1 of Clostridium beijerinckii. Lineage (NCBI taxonomy): Bacteria > Bacillati > Bacillota > Clostridia > Eubacteriales > Clostridiaceae > Clostridium > Clostridium beijerinckii. Next base: position 2,323,383 of record CP029329.1, read on the forward strand.
CTTGCAACTTCAACTGAAAAAACTGATTTCAGAAGACCTGGGCATATATTCCCATTAATAGCTAAGAAAAATGGAGTTTTAGAAAGAATTGGTCATACTGAAGCTGCAGTAGATTTAGCAAAGCTTGCAGGTTTTAAAGGTGCAGCAGCTATATGTGAAATAGTAAAAGATGATGGAACTATGGCAAGACGTGATGATCTAATAAAATTTGCTAAAGAGCATAATTTAAAGATTTTAACTATTGAAGAATTAATCAAGTATAGGAAAGAAACGCATTTAAGTGTAACTAAAGAAGCTGAAACTAAATTACCAACTAAGTATGGAGATTTTAAAGTATTAGCTTTTAATGAGAAAAATACATCAAAATGCCATTTAGCTTTAGTTAAAGGAGATATCACAACCAATGAACCTATGCTTATAAGAGTTCATTCTGAATGTTTAACAGGAGATGCTTTAGGATCTAGAAAATGTGATTGCGGTGAACAATATGCATCAGCAATGGAAATGATAGAAAAAGAAGGTCGTGGAATACTACTATATATGAGACAAGAAGGACGAGGAATAGGTCTTTTAAATAAATTGAAAGCATATGAACTTCAAGACTCAGGATTGGATACAGTAGATGCAAATTTAGCACTAGGATTTAAAGAAGACATGAGAGATTATAAAGTAAGTGCAGATATTCTTAAAGTTTTAGGAATAAATAATATAAGATTAATTACAAATAATCCAGCAAAAATAGAGGGACTTGAAAAACATAATATTGAAGTAGTTGAAAGAGTTCCAATACAAATGCCAATAAACAAAAGTGATGAATTTTATTTAAAAACTAAAAAACAAAGAATGAATCATTTGTTAAATATAGATAACTAAAACTGAAAATTTACTTATATTTAGGTACTGAAGTATTAATTAGCAATGCTCAACTATCAATTTCTTAACATTAAGCATTTACAATTAGTAATCTATAATTACCAATAAAATTTAAAATGTAAGTACAACTTAGAAGTTATTTATCTATTAATTAAAATAATTAAAATAATGGAGGAAAAAGTAATGAATATATTTGAAGGAAATTTAATATCAGAAGGATTGAAATTTGGAATAGTAATAGGAAGATTTAATGAATTTATAGGTGGAAAGCTTTTAGATGGTGCATTAGATGGATTAAAAAGACATGGTGTCAAGGAAGAAGATATTGATATTGCATGGGTGCCAGGTGCATTTGAAATCCCATTAATAGCTAAAAAAATGGCGAAAAGCTCTAAGTATGATGGAGTAATATGTTTAGGTGCAGTAATAAAAGGCTCTACTTTACATTATGATTTAGTTTGTTCAGAAGTATCAAAGGGAATTGCAAATGTTTCACTTGAAAGTGAAAAACCAGTAATATTTGGTGTACTTACAACAAATACCATAGAGCAAGCAATTGAAAGAGCAGGAACTAAAGCTGGGAATAAAGGATATGAATGCGCAGTTTCAGCTATTGAGATGGCTAATTTAATAAATACAATAAAATAGTAAGTCAAAGTTATCAATAAATAGTGTTGATGCATAACCTATGAATATTATGAGCTGCTACAGAACTAATTAATTTAGTTTTTTAGCAGTTCATTTTTATAAAAATATAAAATCATTTTAGGGTGTAGTTTAAGAATAATATTTTTTAATATTGCTACAAAAATTTGTTTATAGGAATATATTTATAACAGTTAAATTAGTTGATTATTTATTTTAACAGATCTAATATTTCGTCCTCTGTAATTGAAGAATCGCAACGAACCTCTATTTCTCTATTTTTGCTAACAATAAATCCAGGTACAGTTACAATATTATATTTTTCTCTAAATGAGTTAATTAAATTATCTGAAAAATTAGAACTATCGACATAGTAAATAGTTGTATTAATTTTATTAGTCAAGCCACTTAATTTTTTAGCAAATTTACGGCAGAATGGGCATGTTGCACGACCAATATAAACAACAGCTAAGTCTTTATTAGATAATAATTCGTCTGCTTGTGTAGAAATCACTTTTTCAAATAACTTTACATCTTCTTCATAGCTATCTTTTTCAAACATTTGTATCCTCCTAGTTTTTTATAATATTATATCAAAGCTAAATTATTAAATCAATTTAGTTAGCTTTTCTAGTAGTTAGATTGAGGAATTAGAGAAGCTATGGATGTGTTATACAAAATTAGAGGAGATAAAGAATCTATAATGCTTGCAGAAATGAGAAAAAAAGTAATTATGGATGAGCTGAGCAGGTTGAATGAAGCTAGAAAAGAAGGCATAGAAAAAAATTAAAATATGGCTAGTGACAACTTGAATTTACTTATTGAAAATATTCTATTCTTTACAGTCATTCATACAATACTATCCTTTTAGATAGTATCTCACTAAAAAGTGCATACTTGTTATTTGATTGACATTAGAATATCATGGAGATAATCAAAATTTAAGGAGGATAATTTAGAATGAAAAAGGAAATCGAATTATTTGATTATGCAGGAGATATTATGAAGGCACTAAAAAAAGGTGTCTTATTGACTACAAAGGTAGATGACAAAGTAAATTCTATGACAATTAGCTGGGGAATGCTCGGAATTGAATGGGCAAAACCAATTTTTACAGTTTTCGTTAGAGAACATCGTTTTACACAAGAGCAAATTGAGAAAAGCAGAGAATTTACAATTAATATTCCATATGGTGAGTATGATAAAAAAATATTGGGAGTTTGTGGTTCAAAATCCGGTCGTGACATAGATAAAGTCAAAGAACTTGGGTTGACACTGGAAAAGCCTAATATTGTTTCTGCCCCTGCTATTAAGGAATTTCCTTTAACGCTTGAGTGCAGAGTTATATACAAGCAAAAACAGGATGAAAAAGAAATGACTCAGGAAAACAAGGATGAATTCCATCCACAGGATGTTGATGGTTCATTCCCAATTGCAAACAGGGATTATCATACTGCTTATTATGGTGAAATTGTTAGTGCATATATCATTGAGTAAATATCTAAAAGTTACTTTAGTTCATATGCAAGGGTGTGAGCAACTTTATGAAATTGTACCCAACAGAGAATATAAGTTTTTCTGTTGGGTACAATTTTATCACTTGAATTATATTAACGCTATACGTAGATTCGATTACGCTTACGAAGGATGTAATAACTTTTTTCATTTCTCTTAAATGTTAATTAATTCAGTCCCCTCTATAAAGTCTTAGCGTAAGACATCTAAGACTTCCACCACCAGCAAGGAGGGCATCATCTGGATGAAACTTTATAATTTTTACATTGCGATCATAAAGCATTTTTTGAGTTTTTGTGCTTAATGAAAAGTCATAATGAATAATTACATTAGGTTCAAGAGGAACGAAGGAGGTTCCCCAATACAATTGTTCACGATTTGTAATGTTGATTATTTCTATACCGTTATTAGCCATGTAAGTTTTAAAATCTATCTGAATTTTGGTATCTTTTGTAATAAGAAAAGTTTTTAGAAAAGCAGGAAGGTACGCTAGAGCTAAGGTGTCGCTAATACGATTATAAATCATATCGGGATGCATATACCTTCGGAGCTTAGGAATTTTTACATAAATTACTTTCTTAAAAATCTCTAAAAACTTTGGAATACCTTTCATAATAGAAGCTTCAGTATGCCTTTCGGTGTTTGCTATTAAAAGAGTGTCTGGAGATAACATTAAGCATCCTTCAAAATTATCACTTGCATTAAATTCATGGAATATAGGGATTCCAAGATTTGTTAGAGCCTCCTTCAGAACAATATCTTCATGTTCTCTTCCCCCATGGCACATCTTAGATAAAATAGCTCCATTTGTATTAACAACTCCAACATCGTGTAGGTATGTTAGATTAGGGTGTTTATTCATTAAATCTATATTTTCACTTACAAGACTACTTAACTCAAAAACCTCTATTCCAAGAGATTTTAAAAATTGTGAGTATCTTATATGTTCATTTATGAACTTGTTATAATTAGGTGCTTTATTAAATAGATAATACTTATAGTTATTTTTGTTTATTATATTAAGAGACGCTTTAGGAGTATGAAGCATAACACTTTTCAATTTGCCAAGCTTTTCAGTACCATATTGCTCTATAAAGAGATTTGTTTTCACTTCAGTTAAATGTTTATCCATATATTATTACAGCTCCTCATCTTTTTTATATCATTTAGTTTATGCAGATTTACTTTATTTATAATGTATATATACTGTAAGAAAGACTCACCATAATAACGAAGCAATTAAATTTTAAATTATAATCATAATATTTTAAATTATGATTATAATAAAGATACTAAAAACAAAAATAGAAATTAGGTGTTAAAGATGAAAAAGACATTGTATGATTATAGGGATAAAATCAAGAGATTACCCATAAAAGATAAATATAATAAAGATGACATTTTAATAAATGATTTTCTAATAGAAAAAGAGAAAGACATAGAAATATATTATTCACCTCATAATGAGTATATAAATTCAAAGGCAAGGGTATTTATAGTTGGAATAACTCCTGGCTTTCAGCAAATGAGCACTGCTATTTCTACGGCAAGAAGAGAATTGGAAAATTCTAATGATATTGAAGAAATTCAATATCAATGTAAGAAAGAAGCACGTTTTAGTGGTAGTCTTAGAAATAATCTAATTAATATGCTAGATGAAATAGAAATTAATAAATATTTAAATATAAATACCTGTAGTGAGTTATTTAAAGAAAAGGATTATTTATTACATACTGTTTCACTAATACCATATTCTGTTTTTGTAAAAGGCAAAAACTATTCGGGCCACACTCCCAAGCTTATGAAAAGTGAATTTCTAATGAAATATATTAATGAAAACTTCGTTAATGAATTAAAAAGTTTGGATAATGAAGACAATATTCTTATAATACCTTTAGGAAGATCAGTAGAAGAAGTTTTATATAAGCTATGTGAAAATAATATCATAAATGAAAATCAAATTCTAAAAGGATTTCCACATCCATCTGGAGCCAATGTAAATAGATTAATTCAATTAAAAGAAAATAAAGAAAAGATGATTGAAATAATAAAAGATAATTTTAAATAAGATGTGTAAAAGAATTATATGCTCAATATAATTTCTATTTATGATAAAATTAAATTAATAGGATGAAGAAAGGTAGGATTATGATGAAAATAAGAACCGTATCAATTATTGGATTAGGTGCATTAGGAATTTTATTTGGAAATCACTTATCTAAAAGAATGCCAAAGGCAGATTTAAGAATAATTGCTGATAGAGATAGAATAAAGAAATATGAGAGCAATCATATTTATTGTAATGGACAAACTTGTGAATTTAATTATATGACACCAGAAGAATTATTTGAACCTGCTGATTTAATCATTTTTGCAGTTAAATATGATGGTTTAAACGATGCTATCCAAGCTGTTAAAAATCAAGTGGGAGAACAGACAATTATTTTATCTGCTTTAAATGGAATTACTAGTGAGGCTGTTATTGGAGAGACTTATGGCATGGATAAAATTTTACATTGCGTTGCACAGGGAATGGATGCAGTAAAGATAGGAAACAAGCTAACTTATGAACATATGGGAATGCTATGTTTTGGAGAAGGGCAACCAGAAGTTATATCTCCAAAAGTAAAGAAGGTGACAGAGTTTTTTGAAGATATGGAATTTCCATACGAGGCTGTTACTGATATGAATAAGAGGCTATGGGGTAAATTTATGCTAAATGTTGGTGTAAATCAAACAGTAGCTGTATATGAAAGTAATTATGGTGAGATTCAAAAAGAAGGACAAGCAAGAGATACAATGATTTCAGCCATGAGAGAGGTTATGGTACTGTCAGAGATTAAAGGTATAAATTTAAATGAAGATGATTTAAACTATTGGTTACAGGTATTAAGCACTTTAAGTCCAACTGGAAAGCCATCAATGGGTCAAGATTTAGAAGCAAAGCGTTATAGCGAGGTTGAGTTGTTCTCAGGTACGGTAATTAAAATGGGGAAAAAGTATTGTATTCCAACACCTGTAAATCAGCAGCTGTATGATAAAATTAAATTTATAGAAAGCCAATATTAAAAGTATTAATATAAATTATTCAAGGAGATATTAATTATAGAATTGCTGAGAATATAAAACAGTCATAAGGTTTTTGTAAAAAACATGAATTTATCAGCTTTGAAGGTATGATTATGATGAGAAAATAAATTTCAAGATAATTTAGGTGGAGTATAATACTCCACCTAAAAGGGGTCACCAAAGTTTTGATTGGTATTATTTATAATCAAAGCTAGAACATTGTGTCTCAGAGTATATTTGAACTCCGGATCCTGAAACATTTATAGAGTTCAAATCGCAAAGTTTATTATAGTTATGAGCGCAGCTTTTAACGTTGCAAGTAAGAGAATCACATTGTCCCTTAGAATTTGTATTATCAGTTAAATCACTATATAAAGATTTATTTAAAAATGAGCCACAACAAGTTCCCCGTTCACTACTTGCAGAGATACCTCCAATATCAACTCTGTTTGAATAACAAATACCAGTTTCATTATGTGAGCAATTAGTCACATCACAATTAATTCTTTGCATTAAAAAACACTCCTTTAATCAAATTTTAATTTAGCTATACTATTATTTAGTAAAGTATCTATCAAGTAACCCTTTAAATGCTTTACCATGTCTAGCTTCATCTTTACACATTTCATGAACAGTATCATGGATAGCGTCTAAATTGTTTTGTTTAGCTAATGTTGCAAGTTTCTTTTTACCTTCACAAGCACCATATTCAGCTTCAACCCTAGCACTTAAGTTAGACTTAGTATCAGCAACTACTACTTCACCTAAGATTTCAGCAAATTTAGAAGCATGTTCTGCTTCTTCAAAAGCAATTCGTTTGTAAGCTTCAGCCACTTCAGGGTAACCTTCACGATCAGCTTGACGAGACATTGCTAAATACATTCCAACTTCAGTACATTCACCCATGAAATTAGCTCTCAAACCTTCCAATATTTCATCATTAACGCCATCTACAACTCCAATCCTATGTTCATCAGCAAAATTTAAATCATCTTTCATTTCTTTAAATTTATCAGCTCCAACTTTACAAATAGGACAAATATCAGGTGGGGCATAGCCTTCATGAATATAACCACACACAGTACAAATAAATTTCTTCATTTAAAATTCCTCCATCAACTATTATTGTATTTTTCAGATATGTTTAGGTATCATATAACCTAAGAAATAGTATTACCTTTTAGTAGAATTTATATGTAAAGTTTAATTAGAAAACCATTCATAAATTTACTTAATTTTCGGAATATAGTATAATTAATCATAAAAACAATAAATATATTGGCTAAATATTAAAATTGTGGTAATTTTATTAAAATATGAGGTAATTTGTATAAAGCATAGCATTAATGTTTTGGTATTTACTATCAGTATGCTTAAAGTTAATATTATTAAAGGGGAATGTTAGAGATGTATGAATATAATAAATTGATTTATTTAAAAGAAGAAAATTGTGTTGGATGTAACAAATATATAAAAAATTGCCCAGTTATAGGTGCTAATATTGCGTACTTAGTAGATGGAAACGATAAAGTTAGAATAAATGAGGAAAAGTGTATACATTGTGGGGAATGTATCAAGGTATGTGATCATTCTGCAAGAGATTTTAATGATGATACTGATGATTTTTTTAAAGATTTATCTTCAGGGAAAAAAATATCATTAATAGTTGCACCATCAATTAGAGTTAATATTCCTAATTATAAGAAGGTATTTGGATATTTTAAATCAATAGGTATTAATTTAATATATGACGTTTCTTTTGGAGCGGATATAACTGTTTGGGCATATTTAAAATCTATTAAGGATAAAAATTTATCATCTATAATTGCGCAACCGTGTGCTCCTATAGTTAATTACATAGAAAGGTACGATACTATGTTAACAGAACATTTGGCACCTATTCAAAGTCCAATGTTATGCACCGCTATTTATATGAAAAAATATAAAAATATTACTGATAACATTGCTTTTATATCTCCATGTATAGGAAAATCAGATGAAATTCATGATAAAAATACACATGGATATGTGAATTATAATGTAACGTTAAAAAGACTGCTTGAGTATTTCAATAAAAACAATATAAATATTGATAATTGTGAAGAATATGATTTTGATGATGTAAAATGTGATTTGGGATTTTTATTTAGTAGACCTGGTGGCTTAAGAGAAAATATTGAAGCTAGAGTAAAAAACGCATGGATACGTCAAATCGAAGGTCAACATCATTCATATAATTATTTAAATGAGTATAAACAACGTATTAGTGAGGGGAAAGAAGTTCCATTAGTTGTAGATATTTTAAATTGTTCTAATGGGTGTAATTTTGGAACTGCTATAATAAATAAAGATAAATTGTCAATTGATGATTGTGACGAAAAATTTAACAATTTAAAAAAGATTAAACTTGAAAAAAATAATAAATTATTTATGAAAAAAAAGAAAGATAATCTTTTTAAAATGTTTGATAAAACGTTTAAATTAGATGATTTTACAAGAGTGTATAATAAAAATGAAGTTATATCTGATATAAAGGAACCTACAGAGTTACAATATAATGAAATATTTAAAAGTTTAAATAAACTTACTGATAAATATAAAAATATTAATTGTTCTGCATGTGGATATGATACATGCAAGGATATGGCTAAAGCAATACATAATGGATTAAATATGCTACATAATTGTATAGATTATAATAGACAGGAAGTTAGTAATGAACAAGAACTTTTAAATTATAAAAATGAACAAATGCACACTTTAGAAAATTTAAATGAATTGTCTGAAGAAAAAATTAGGAACGCTGAAATCTTAAAGAAAAGAGTTTCGGAAATAATATGTGCAATTGAAGAAGTTTCAAAAGGAAATGAAGGAAGTGCAATATCTATTAGTAAAATTTCTATTGATATAGCGGATGTTTTGGAAACGACAAAAGTTCTTAAAGATAATGTTAATGAAATGCAAGATAAATTAAATAAATTTTCTAGTGCGTCAGAGAAAATTGTAAATATTGCAAGCCAAACTAACTTATTAGCTTTAAATGCAGCAATTGAGGCTGCAAGAGCAGGAGAATCAGGTAAAGGTTTTTCAGTAGTAGCAGATGAGGTAAAAAAATTATCTTATGAATCAAAAGATGTAGCTACATCTACACAAAGTGACCAAGCTTTAATGGTGAAACTTATAGAACAAATGCATGAAGTGTCAGAAGTTTTATCAAGAAAGATGGAAAGTGTTAATAATTTAATAAATGATATTTCTTCTGTTACTGAAGAAGTATCCGCAAATAGTGAAGAAATAAGTGCATCAGCTTCTAGCCTTTTAGAGGAATAAAGTGAAACTTGATTTAGGTGGGGTTTGAGCCCCATCTGAATCTTAGTTGAACTTATAACCTCAAGGGTCACAATGTACCCTCAAGGGGTACCCAGTCCAGGAGCGTGCAGCCGTTATCTCCCACTTAAAGAAGTGGGAGTGTTACGGATGCTAGCTATCGGATAAATGCTTAGAATTTTTGTGGTCTTTTAAAGTTATTAGTTGTGCTATTACACTGTTTGTACATGTGTATATTAAAAAAATGTGCTATAATTTATATATAGAATACAGCATGCAGAAGCAAGGAGGAATTTTTACTTGAATAACAATTTTGAATACATATTATTTGACTTAGATGGAACAATTACTGATTCTGGTGAGGGGATAACTAAATCCGTTCAATATGCTTTAAAATTTTTTGATATTTCAGCTGATAATCTAGAGGATTTACGTAAATTTATTGGACCACCTTTAAAAGACTCTTTTAAAGAATATTATAAGTTTGATGAAGAAAAAGCAAATCTTGCATTAGTGAAATACAGAGAATATTATGCGGATAAAGGCATTTATGAAAATAATTTATATGATGGAATAATAGAACTTTTGGATACACTTAAGAAAAATGGTAAGAAAATTATACTAGCTACATCAAAACCAGAGATATATGCTAAAGAAATTCTAAAATACTTTAAGATAGATAAGTATTTTACTTTTGTAGCTGGATCTGATTTTGAAGAAACACGAGTTAAAAAAGGTGATGTTATAAAGTATGCATTAGAAGGTGCTAAAATTTCTGACTTATCAAAGGTTATTATGATAGGAGATAGGGAACATGACATTATTGGAGCAAAGGAAAATAATATTAAATCAATAGGAGTTCTCTATGGATTTGGAAATGTAATAGAATTAACACAGGCTAGAGCAGAATACATAGCAAGTAATATTAAAGAATTATTAAATATTCTTCTTTAAGTAATGCAAGAGCATTAAATAAATAATATAAGCAATCCCTGGTTTATTGGCAACCAAATTTGATGGCAGTTAAAGTAATTGCCATCTTTTTTGTGATAGATACTAAGGTGATAGTATTTAAAAGTTTACTTGGAAAATATTTCTAAAAATCTTGCAAATAAATAGAAAAAAATGTAATATAATTATAGTTACAGAATAATTATAAGCCAATAAAAAGGGGGATTTTTAAATGATAAAAAAGTTAATAATATCATCATTAGTTGCAATATCAGTAATTGGAATGATACCAATAGCGGCTTCAGCTAAATGGAAAGAAGATTCACATAAAAATCGCAGTTGGGTAGAAAAAGGTGTAGTAGCTAAGGGTTGGAAGCAAATTGATGGGAAATGGTATAACTTTGGTAATAACGGAATAATGCAAAAAGGATGGATGCTGAAGGATGGAATTTGGCATTATGTATGGTCAGATGGAATTGTGGCATCTAATAGTTGGGTAAGTAATGGTGGCTTTTGGTACTATTTTGATGAAAATGGTAATAGGGTAGCAGATTCATCTGTTATTGAAAAGAGAAAGTATGATTTTACTGACCCGACAATTATATTATCACAAGAATTAGATGCTAATACATCCATGATAAACATTATTGCTTCAAATAATAAGTAAACATAAAGACTTTGATAGTTCTAAATTAGAATTAGCAAGGTCTTTAAAGTTAATTAGATAATAGTAACTTGAAGTTTTCTTTATATTCAATTAAAATGATGTTAGTAAATAAAATATAAAAATATATTATGAATAATAGTCTTTTTAGAATTAAGGGGGACAATAACCTTATGAGTCAGTTAAGAGCAAATGAAAAGATATTTTTAAGTGGAGGAGATATGAATATATCACCAGAAGTAGTTGAAGAAAAAATAGAAGAAATGAATGCGACTTTACTTATTTATCGTTCAGCTATAAAAGAAGTTAAAACTAAATTAGATATTTTAGATGATGAACTTAAAATAAGAAGAAAAAGAAATCCAATAGAGTATATGAAGTCTAGGGTTAAAACACCAGGTAGCATTATGGATAAATTGCAACGTAAAGGCTTTGATATGAGCATTGATTCTGCTAAAAAGAATTTAAATGACATTGCAGGAATACGAGTAATTTGTTCATTTGTTGGAGATATATATGATATTGCGGAAATGCTTAAAAGACAAGATGATATTAAATTAATTGAAGAGAAGGATTATATAAAGAATCCAAAGTCAAATGGATATAGAAGTCTTCATTTAGTTGTGGAAGTTCCTATATTTTTTTCAGACCATGTAGAACCCGTTAGAGTAGAAGTACAAATAAGAACAATAGCCATGGATTTTTGGGCAAGCCTTGAACATAAACTATATTATAAAACATTGGGAGAAAGTCCGGTACATATTACAAATGATCTAAAAGAATGTGCAGATGTTATAGCATCAACAGATATGAGAATGCAAGATATACAAAGAGAAGTTGAAAAATTGAGATAGATAGAAAATGAGGTGCAATTATGATTAAAGAACTTATATTAAAAAATAGATCATATAGAAGATTTTATGAAGACAAGCCTATTGAAATGAATACTTTAAAAGAATTAGTAAATTTAGCAAGGTTATCACCATCAGGTGGTAATATGCAATCATTACGATATATTTTATCAAACACAAAAGAACAAAATGATAAAATAAATAAAAATATATTTTGGGCAGGATATTATAAAGACTGGAATGGACCTAAAGAAGGAGAAAAACCAAGTGCTTATATGGTAGTAGTTAGAGATACTACTATTGGGTCAAGTATGCCACAAAATGAAGGTATAGCAGTACAAAGCATTTTACTAGGAGCAGTTGAAAAAGATCTTGGAGGATGCATAATTGCAAATATAAATAAAAAAAGTTTGGCGGAAGAACTTAACTTAGATGAAAAATATGAAATTACATTGGTACTAGCATTAGGATATCCGAAAGAAAAGGTAGTTATTGAAACTATTAATGAATCTGGTGATGTTAGATATTGGAGAGATGAAAATGAAACTCATCATGTACCAAAAAGAACTTTAGATGAATTGATTTTATAGTTTTCCTAGTAAAATCAATAATTATTCATACAATAAACAATTAAAATTTCATATAATAAAATGATTTTGAACATACTATACTTGTAAAATTCTATAAAAGGAGAATAGTATGTATGGAAAGAGAACACTATATTGTTGATGGATTAGTTAATGAAAATATGAAGACACAAGTTAAAAATGCACTTGAAAAAATTGATGGTGTAAGTAATGTTTGTGTAGATCTTGGGCGTGGAAGCGTTGAAGTGATATACAATGAACCTGCAACACAAGAAGAAATTAAAAGCTGCATAGAAAATACAGGCCATAAGACACATGGAATGGATTAGAATATTGACTTAGTATTTGCTTAATATGCCTAATGTCTAATAAAGAACTAATCATTAATTTGTTAACTAAAGAGGAATGTATATAAAATGCATTCCTCTTTAGTTTTTGTATAATGAAAATAACTACATAATATAAAAGACTCTTTTAATATTTTTTACATAGAAAGTTCTGTTTAGAAGATATTTATATTCACGGAATCATATACTACTAATATTAAAATTTAATTCTATTTTATAAATTATGTTAATAAATATCATATATAAATATATTTTATAAATTAGAGAGGACACTAAGATGAAAAAAAATAAAATTTTAAATGGTATATTAATATTTGGAATTATAATTTTATGTACAATTGAATTTGGGAGAATTAATGAGGTAAAAGCAAATGCAGAATCAAATGGTTGGATAAATGTTAATAACAGTTGGCGCTATTATAGTGGTCCTTCTATAAAAACTGGTTGGTCAGAAGATAAGGGGGACTGGTATTACTTAGATGAAAATGGAATGATGAAAACAGGATGGATTAAAAGTGAAGGAAAATGGTATTATCTTGACTCTGATTCTGGTAAAATGGTAACAGGATGGATTGAAGATAAGGGACATTGGTATTGTTTAAATAACTCTGGTGAAATGAGAATAGGATGGTTTGAAGAAAATGGAAATTTATATTACTTAAATAATTCTGGCATAATGGTTAAGAATTATTATATTGACTAATATGTTATTTGTGATAGATGACTTTTGAAACCGGGGGAATTATCAAAATGCGAAGGCACATGTCTATATATAAAATAAAAATGAATACCTATTCCAATATTTTGGAATAGGTATTCATTTTTATAAATTTACAATTATTTTCCTATAAGTTTATCATTTTCAAAGATATGTCCTGTTAACCAATCATTTAGAAGTTGCAATATACTAATTATATAATCATCTTGATTATGATCAATCTTTTTAAAATCTACATCTTTAATTCTTTTAACAAATGCATCATGTTCAATCTTTTGAGTGAACATTCTTTTGTAATGAATACTCTTCATATATTCTTCTTCAGCATTAAAATGAAATACAGTATAGTTTTGAAGTTCCTCTATTAGCGCCACTATCTTGTCATATTTATCAAGTGCAAAATCATTTTTCAACAAATTATAAGTTTTATCAGCTATTTCGAAAAGAACTTTATGTTGTTCATCAATAAAGTCTATTCCGGTTTTGTACTCTTCTTTAAATTCATACATTATTATTACCTTCTTTCACCATAAATATATAATCATATAATCCAATATAGTATAATTATACAACTGATTTCAAAATTTGACTATAAGTTATTAATAATTTATATTAAATAATAATATTTACTTTAAAAATATATATTAAATAAATTCAAAATTATATTTATATATAAAAATAGGTTATATTTAATAAGGCATATCAAAGAAAATAAAAAGTCAAATGCTATGAATATTTTGTGACAGATAAAGAGTTCTATTTTCCTTTTAGGAGCTATAAAGTGAATATGAAGATATGGTATGATATAAAGTGAACATTGTAGGTGGAAATTTATATTAAAAATCCATGTACTAAAAATTACACACGGAAGGATACTTCGTAACCTTAAGGGTGATAATGTATAATCTGAGCGGAACCTCGTCTAGAAATTAGATGAAGATGAAATATGACTGTAGGAGATGAAATTATGGGCTGGAATTGTGCAGTATGGCACAGTAATAGTGTAAAAAATAAAAGAGATGCAGAAGAATTATATGAGAAACTATGTGAAGGTGATACTTCATTAATAGGACCAACACAAAGAATACAAGAGTTTTATGAGGAATTAACATCGAAGCATCCAGAAGTTGATGATGTGGGTGAAAATGAGATTGATAACTTAGATTTATGTCCGTGGAGTTTTGCTTTTGATAAATCAGAGGGACATATTATTATGTCCTGTGAATTTAGTAAAGTTGAGTATATAAATGTTTTAATACAAGAACTAGCTAAAAAATATGAAGTATCTTTTTACGAACCTCAGAATACAACATTTATCTTATAACTTAATAATAAGTAATTTTATTGACCTTTGATATTTGTGGAAAAATATGGTATTATAATCAAGCGGTTTTAAATTATAGATTTTCAAAATTTAAAACTTGTTGTGTATAAAAAAATATTATATTAAGGGGGATATAAAATATTATATGGTCAAAGTAAGATATTCTGCTTTATATACTGATAGTTTAGGATGTGAGCAAGCATCAGTATATTTTTTAAAAGGAGAAATTCAGCTTAATGTTAGAGGGTGCACTTTCAAGAGTGACAGCTTAAATTTTGATTTTTATTCTAATAATAATAAAGAAATCAGACATCTTTTTTATGTTAAGGATGATGAATTAATAGAATATGTTGTAGACATTAAAATTCCTTTAATATTATTTTGTGATAATAAAGAATTTATAGAGGAATTTTTATTGCGTATTGAAAGGCATAAAAATTATTATAGCAATACACTTTCGATTTATTTACATGGTGAAACATATACGGTTAGAGGGTATGATTTACTGCAATTATTAATTAATATGAAGAAAGAATTGCCTAAAAAGTATAATATGAAATGCAGTTTATCAAGTATGGTTAGAGGATATGATATTGAAAGCGGTAATGAAAACATTTTTTATTATTTGAAGAAATTTGAATTTGAATGGAAAATAAAAAATAATAAAGTTCGTTATTTGAATTTATTTAACAGTGAACCCAAAAGAGAATTTGACAAACTTAAAAACGTTTCAATTACTTATATTTGTGATGATTACTGTTTAAGTTAATTTAGTATTTCGATTGAAAATTGAAACTATGAATAATAATTTTGTTATTTGTATATAATATAATGAATACGATTTTATTAATTGTTCTAATTAACCTAAAGAGGGGCTGTTTCGACAGTCCCTTTTTATAATTGATAAAATATTAATTAATCATTCATAGCTGAATCTCCAATATACTTTAATGTAATTGAATATTAGTAAATACTTAGTTGAATTCAAGGCGGTTTTTTATAGTTAAAGTTTAAAATGTAGAATAATTCAAAAATGCATGTCATAAAATTATATAAGTATAAATAAACATTAATGTTCTACTTGGGTGAAAAAGTATTTCTAAAATAATTAAATTATTAAAGAAAAGTTATGGGGAGGAAATATTGTGAATGAATATGAGGAAAAGTTAAATGAAAATAAGAATATAATAATGAGAAACATAGAACAAGGTAAAAAAGCTGGTGTTAATAAGGTTTCAGCTGTTTTTGCTATAAGTAAGAAAGATGAAATTAGAAAAAACATGATTACAGATTTGGCAACTTGGTTACTAACGGATGGTTATAAAGTGTCACTTAAGGAAGGTGAATTGGAAATATTAACAATTGAGTGGAACTAAAACATAAGGTTAAATAAATGGGATACTTCAATCTCTTACATAAAGTAATTCTTAGCTTCAAATGGAATTTCCTTAATAGGAATATAATTATCCATCTGAAGATTAGAAGAACTTATCCAGGAGCATGCAACTGTTATCCCAATTTAAAGAAGTGGGAATCTTACAGAAGCTAGCTATTGGATAAACTTAGGAGATGTTTAAATACAGGGGCGTATTAGAATTTTTAGATATCAGATAAATTTTCTTACTAAAATAAATTTAACTATTAAATAAGAGAAAGAATATTCATTATATTATGAATAAATAAAGGCAAACATGATTTTTATGTGTTAATCGTAACATATAACTCCAAATGTTAGTTTATGGAGGTTGAAAAAAAACTTTGATAAATATATAATTTTAATAACAGGAAGGGGTGAAAGCTATGAAAGTTGAGTTTTGTCTTGTAGATAGTGGTGATATTGTATTTACAAAAGAATCAAAAGATTTGAAAGATATAATTGAGATCATTACAAAAGTAGGAACGGAAATAAATTTATTTTTTAGTAAAGATGATTTCATCCATGGATATGTACAAAGTATAATGTATCAAGTTAATGCTGAAAGTAACGATGAAAGTTTAAGGATATATTTTTCAAATGATTATACAAAATCTAAAAATAAGGAAAGAATATCTAGCGAACATTTAAGTACTACAAAGCTAAATGAAAAGAAATAATATTAATCTAAGATATAATTTAAAGCAGCAAGTATAATGAACTTGCTGCTTTAGTTATTAATATGGTTAAGATAGTATTTATAAAAACATAGAAACTAGAAGTTATACCTTAATATTAAATTTATTAGGGATTAGTATAGTAAAATGTAAACTGAATTAAAGAAATATTTCTATATTATCACTTCGCAAATTGTAAATCAAAAGAAATAACACGAATAAAACAAAGAAATTATCATAAAATATTCTGTAAAAATTGACAAAATATAATATAAATTATAGAATAAATATAGCAATGATGATGCTTTGCAGATATTATCCAATTCAATGCGAATTGGATAATATTTTTATAGGGTATCTAAAAAATAAACTTATGAATGGAGTAGATAAGCATGAAAGCAATATTAACAGTAATTGGGCAAGATAAAGTTGGTATCATAGCAGGCGTTAGTCAAAAAATGTTAGAATACAGTATCAACATATTAGATGTTAATCAAACTATAATGCAAGGATTTTTTACTATGATAATGGTATTAGACTGCAAAGATATGAAGGGTAGTTTTGAAGATGTTCGTACTGGATTAACAGCTGAAGGCGAAAGACTTGGGGTAGAAATAAAGATACAAAGAGAAGAAATATTTAAGTCAATGCATTCATTAT
Source organism: Clostridium beijerinckii (assembly GCA_003129525.1). Classification (NCBI taxonomy): domain Bacteria; kingdom Bacillati; phylum Bacillota; class Clostridia; order Eubacteriales; family Clostridiaceae; genus Clostridium; species Clostridium beijerinckii. Next base: position 2,341,005 of record CP029329.1, read on the forward strand.
AATTAGGAGGGGCTTATGAATACTAATAATATACTTGAAACCATAAAAATGATTGAAGAAGAAAGACTTGATGTAAGAACTATAACAATGGGTATTTCATTACTTGATTGTATAGATTCAGATGGAGATAAAGCTAGAATTAAGATATATGATAAGATTACAAAATCTGCTGAACATTTAGTAGAAGTTGGTAGACAAATAGAATCAGAGTTTGGTATTCCTATAGTTAATAAGAGAGTTTCAATAACTCCAATGTCAATAATTTGCGGAGCTACAGATGAAACTGATTATGTTGAATTTGCTAGGACTTTAGATAGAGCAGCTCATACTTTAGGGATAGATTTTTTAGGTGGATTCTCAGCATTAGTTCAAAAAGGTTGCACTAAAGGAGATAAAATCTTAATCAATTCAATTCCAGAAGCGCTAGCAGTAACTAAAAAAGTTTGTGCATCTGTTAATGTAGGTTGTACAAAGTCTGGAATAAATATGAATGCTGTGAGAGACATGGCAGAAGTTATAAAACGAACTGCAGAGCTTACTAAGGAGCAAAAGGGATTTGGATGTGCCAAATTAGTTGTATTTGCAAATGCAGTTGAAGATAATCCATTTATGGCAGGATCATTCCACGGAGTTGGAGAAGCTGAAAGAATCATAAATGTTGGAGTAAGTGGACCAGGAGTTGTTAAAAGAGCTCTTGAAAAAGTAAGAGGAGAATCTTTTGACGTAGTTGCGGAAACAATTAAGCAAACTGCATTTAAAGTTACTAGAATGGGTGAATTAGTTGCAAAAGAAGCATCAAGAAGACTAAATGTACCTTTTGGTATAATTGATTTGTCTCTTGCACCAACGCCAGCGATTGGAGACTCTGTTGGTGAAATTTTAGAAGAAATAGGGTTAGAACAAGTAGGAACTCATGGTACTATAGCAGCACTTGCAATGCTTAATGATGCAGTTAAAAAAGGTGGAGTTATGGCATGTAGTCATGTTGGGGGCTTAAGTGGAGCTTTCATTCCAGTATCAGAAGATTCAGCTATGATAGATGCAGTTACTAGTGGAGCAATTAATTTAGAAAAATTAGAAGCTATGACATGCGTATGTTCAGTTGGTCTTGATATGATTGCAATACCAGGAGATACACCAACTTCAACAATTGCAGGCATGATTGCTGATGAAGCAGCAATCGGAGTAATTAACAATAAGACTACAGCAGTTAGAATTATACCAGCGCCAGGATGTGTCGTTGGAGATATGGTTGAATTTGGTGGCCTTTTAGGTAGAGCACCTGTAATGAAAGTAAACGGAAAATCATCAGAATTATTTGCGAGCAGAGGTGGAAGAATTCCAGCACCTATACACTCATTTAAAAACTAATTAAAAATAAATTTTATTATAAAGATAAAGCAGTTTTAATAAAAATACTTAAAATAATACATATATGAAAAAATAAAAATGCATGAAAAGTTTTATTTAAGAGCTTTTCATGCATTTTTTATTATAATATATACTTTAAGAGAACATTACAACTTGCAAAGATATATAATTTTTATCATTAGTGTTTTTAGCATAAGAGTAATTCGTTCAAAAAACTAGTAGCTATTAAGATTTAAAAGAAAAATAACAATGGCCACAAATTAAAAAATCCATTATTAAATCCATTATTAAATCCATTATTAAATCCACAACAACAATTATTACAACATCTATTGCAGCAACATCTACAGCAATTTCTATGACAACATCTACTCATAGTTCATTTCTCCTTTGTTTTTGATATTTTGTTATATTAATAATATATTCAACATAATTAAAAAGTGTTACAGTATTAAGAACATTCAAGAAAATAACATAAAATATGCAGTGCTTATTTGTATTTTATTTTATTTCATATACCTAAAGGATACAGAACTGAGTTCCTTTATGTTATAATAGCGAAAGAGAAAATTAAAAACACAAGAAAATTAAGTAGGTGGAAAAATGTTAGATGAAAAAAAGTTTTTACCCATAAGTAAAAAAGACATGGAAGAAAGAGGCTGGCATGAATTAGACTTTATAATTGTTACAGCTGATGCATATATAGATCATCATAGTTTTGGAACTTCAATTATTTCAAGGATTCTTGAAAAACATGGATACAAGGTAGGAATAATAGCTCAACCTGAGTGGAAGACTAATGATGATTTTCAAAAACTTGGGAGACCTAAGTATGGATTTTTAGTTAATGCAGGAAATATGGATTCTATGGTTAACCATTATACTGTAAGTAAGAAGCTGAGAGAAAAAGATCTTTATTCTCCAGGTGGAAAGATGGGACTTAGACCTGATAGAGCTACTATTGTTTATTGTAATAAGATAAGAGAAGCTTATAAGGATATTAATATTGTAATAGGGGGAATTGAAGCTAGTCTTAGAAGATTCGCTCATTATGACTATTGGAGTGACAAAGTAAGAAAATCAATGCTTATTGATAGCACAGCAGATCTTTTAATTTATGGTATGGGTGAAAAACCAATTGTAGCAATAGCAGAAAGCTTGAAAAATGGAGTGGCTGCAAAGGACATAACTTATGTAAGAGGTACTTGTTATGCCACAGAAAGTTTAGAAGACGTGCAGGATTATATTGAAATTCCTTCTTATAAAGAAGTTTGTGCAGATAGATATAAATATGCAGAAGCTAGTAAAGTTGAGTATCAGGAACAAGACTCAGTAAGAGGAAATATTATTGTACAAAAATGTGGAAATAAATATGTAGTTCAAAATAAGCCTGAAGCACCTTTAAATAGAGAAGAATTGGATGAAGTTTATGCACTTCCATATATGAGAAATTATCATCCTATATATGAAAGTCAAGGTGGAATAGCTGCAATTGAAGAAGTTAAGTTTAGTACAGTAAGTTCAAGAGGCTGTTTTGGTGACTGTAAGTTTTGTGCTATAACATTTCATCAAGGTAGAGTTGTTCAAAGCAGAAGTAAGGAATCAATATTACAAGAAGTTGAAGAAATTACACATATGTCTGATTTCAAAGGGTACATACATGATGTTGGGGGACCCACAGCAAACTTTAGAAAACCTGCATGTAGTAAACAACTAGCATTTGGTGCTTGTAAGGCAAAAGAATGTTTATCACCAGGAGTTTGTAAAAACATGGATGTGGATCATAGTGAATATTTAGATTTACTTAGAGCCATAAGGGAAGTTCCAGGTGTTAAAAAGGCATTTATACGTTCAGGACTTAGATATGATTATATAATGGCTGATAAAGATGATACGTTTTTCAAAGAATTAGTTGAACATCATGTAAGTGGAAAGTTAAAGGTAGCGCCAGAACATGTCTCAGAGCAAGTTCTAAAATACATGGGTAAGCCAGCAGGGGAAACATATGATAAATTTGTAGCCAAGTTTGAAAAAATAACAAAAAAGATTGGTAAGAAACAATATGTAATTCCGTACTTAATGTCATCACATCCAGGAAGTACATTAGATTGCGCTATTGAGCTTGCAGAATATTTGAGAGATATAAATTATAGACCAGAGCAAGTACAAGATTTTTATCCAACACCAGGTACGTTTGCTACAACAATGTATTATACAGGGCTTGATCCTATGACCATGAAAGAAGTTTATGTTCCAAAGACTAAGCATGAAAAAGCTATGCAAAGAGCACTTCTTCAATTTAAAAACCCAAAGTATTATACATTAGTATATGAAGCATTAACTGAAGCGGGCAGGACTGATTTGATTGGTAATGATCCTAAGTGTCTTATAAGAGATAAGAATCATGGTAGCACTAATAGATATAGGGAAAACCAAGTTCAAGGAGAAAATAATAAGAATAATGCGCATAAAAGGATTGGAGCTACTGAAGAAAAGATTAGAAATAAAACTGCAAAATCAAATGACAAAAACTCATATGCACAAGGGAAGTTTAAAGATAAAAATGAAGGCAAATGCAAAGGTAAGAATGAAAGCAGACATGAAGATAAAACACAAACTAGCAGAGGTAAAAGTACTCCAATAGGTAAAGGGAAATCTAATACAAGAAATAAATCTAAACGTAAATAAGAATTCACTTTTTAAGCCTTCTAATAGCAATTTTGCTATTAGAAGGCTTTTTAAACTTTGTAAAAATGACTGAAATTGACATATAATTAAACAAATTCTATACACGTAGGTGTTGGAATAGTTTCTGAGTTAAGAAATGTTAATGCACCCGTTGTTTGATTAATAGAAAATATAGATATATTATCGGAGTTTTCGTTAGCACAAAGTAAGAAGTTACCTGTTGGGTCTAATTGAAAATCTCGAGGTGAATCTCCGTTGCAATAAAAAGAATCTATATATTTTAATTTTCCATCATCTTGATTTATAAAAAATAAACTTAGTGAATTATTGCCTCTATCTGAAGTGTATAAAAATTTATTGTTTTTATGAATACGTATAGCAGCTCCCCCTTTTTTACCTTTATAATCGTTAGGTAAACTGCTTATAGTTTGAATGTTTTTAAAAGGAATTGCCAATTTTGAGTTATATTTAAAAGCAAAAATTTCAGAAGTTAGTTCACTTAAGACATAATAATAAGGTTTTGACTTTGAATAAGTTATATGTCTTGGACCAGTTCCAGCTGGAAAGGTGTGACTAAGGTCATCTCTTTGAACAAGCTTATTATCCTCTAAGGTTGAAACTATCATTTTATCAATTCCTAAATCAATGGAAACAATATATTTTTCATCAGCTGTAAACATAGAACAATGAATGTGCGGTTTTTCTTGTCTTGAAATATTTATGCTACAACCACTATGACTTCCGAGCATAGGAGAATTTAATATTAAGCCATTTAAAGTATTATAGATAAGCATTTTATTTTCATGGTAGTTTGATGAAATTAATATTTCTTTGCTATTACTTATACTTAAATGACAAGGTGTTTTTTCTTCTGAAAGAGTAGAATTTATTAAATGTAATTTATTATCTTCTTGCCAATATTTAAATGATGATACCCCAGACTTTTCACCAATTTTACAAGCAGAATAAATAATATGTAGTACTTTATCAATGGATAAATATGTTGGATTCTCTATTTCATAAGCTAAATTACTTTTTTGAATTTCACCAGAAGTTATATCGAAATTAATTCTATAAATTCCTTTACTTTTATCTTTGGTATAAGTTCCAATAAATCCAACTATAATATTTTGTTTCAATACCATTTAGTATGCCCCCTTTGTAGTTATACATTATCTGATGCCTAGCCACAGGAAAACTCCCTGAAGCTAAGTTTCACCCTATAAGTATATCATAAATATAATTATAAGACTTTCATACTTGTAGCGTGATAAATATTCATTTTTATTATTTCATTGTAAAGTATAAAAAAATAAAAAATTAGCAATTATCAATGGTAATTAATATTAAAATATAAATTTATTGGGTTAAATTTTTATAAATGATAAATTATATGATTTTAATTTAGCAAAAGTCATAACATATGTTAATATTAGTTACTTTTAGCAGGTAACTTCATACAAATTCGGTGAATAAAATTAATTAGAATATTGATAAGGTATAGAATTTTGATATAATAGTTATAATGCATCTTTGACCTATTGTTTTTATTCACATGCATAATTGAACTAATTAAATAATTAGTGTTGTTAAATAAATATTCAAATAGAAAGGGGACTTTAGGAATGCCAATAAAAATTCCTATAGAATTGCCTGCATTTCAGGTTTTATCTAATGAAAATATATTCATTATGAATGATGAGAGGGCTAATAACCAAGATATAAGACCGCTAAAAATAGCAATTCTTAATTTAATGCCTAAAAAAATAGTAACAGAGAATCAATTGCTTAGATATTTATCTAATACACCATTACAAGTAGAAATAACATTGATTCAAACTAAAAGTTATATTTCTCAGAATACACCATCAGAGCATTTAAACAAATTTTATAGTTATTTTGATGATATAAAACATGAAAAATTTGATGGACTTCTAATAACTGGAGCTCCAGTTGAAAAAATGGAATTTGAAGATGTTACATACTGGAAAGAGCTTACTGAAATAATGGATTGGAGCAAAACTAATGTATTTTCAACTGTCCATATTTGCTGGGCAGCTCAAGCTGGCTTGTATTATCACTATAATATACCCAAATATGATTTAAAAGAAAAGATGTTTGGAATATTTTCACATGGAGTAAATGATGAAAAGGCTGATCTTACAAGAGGTTTAGATGATGTGTTTTATGCACCTCATTCTAGGCATACTGAAGTTAGACGTGAAGATATAGAAAAAAATTCGGAACTTGAAATTTTATCTGAATCAGAAGATGCTGGAGTATTTATTGTAGCAACAAAGAACAGAAGAAATGTATTTATAACAGGTCATATGGAATATGATAGAAATGCATTAAAAGATGAGTATATAAGAGATAAAGAAAAGGGCGATAATATAGCACTACCTAAAAACTATTTCAAAAATGATGACGTAAATGAAACCCCTCAATATATATGGAGAGGTCCTGCAAGTATAGTTTTTGGAAATTGGCTGAATTATTGTGTATATCAAAATACACCTTATGATCTTAATACGCTTTAAAATATAATATAGTTAAGAAAATCTGCATAAGAAGTATAAACGGAACTCCGATTGTAAACTTCTTATGCTTTGTTTTATGTCTAAAACTAGACATTCCGAGTAGCATACCAATAGCCCCTCCAAAAACAGAAATTCCTATAAGAGTCTTTTCCGGTACTCTCCATTCTTTATGAATAGCTCTTTGCTTATCTATAAGCATAATAAAGAAACCAAGCAAATTAATGATAAATAAATAGGTTGAAATAATTTTAAGCATGATTTTCACTCCAATATATAAATAATATAATTTATTAACATGATAACATAATTTATATTGGAGTACAAAAAGATTGATGTTTTAAAGATGCCATAGTTTATTAGCCACCAAGAGTTACATCTTGTTCATTGTACCAAGAAAGTGCGGTATAAAAATCCTTTTCTTTAAAATCTGGCCAATAATTATCTAAAATATAAAAATCTGAATAAACTGATTGAACTGGCAACAAACCGCTTAATCGTCTTCTACCACCCCATCTTATTATGAGATCGATTCTAGAAATATTCTTTGAATGTAAGTATGGCTGAATGTGCTTTTTTGAAGAATCATTGTTTTTTAATAAGTTTAGATCCCATTCCCAACCATAATTAATTAAAAAGTTCGCTTTAATTCCACCTATGCCAAATTTTTGTCTAGTGGTAAAAGGTAATAATTCTTTAGGGAAACAACTAGATTCTGTATTTCCTAAGACTAATATTTCACAGTTTTCTTTTGTCAAAAGCATAACTGAATCTATACAAGCTTTTATAAATGCCTCTTTTTGTTCCTTAGGACGTTTGGTATTATCTATTGTAAATCCATAAAATGTTACTTCCTGAACATTTTCTTTTTCGCATAATTTAAAAACTTGTAGTCCGGGATTTATTCCATGATCATATCCTTTGTCTTTACTTAATGCATTGGATAAAGCCCAACGTCTATTGCCATCAGGAATAATACCTATATGTTTTGGGATTCTCATAATTTTATTTCACCTCTCAATTTAGTTGGTTCATACTAATATAGTAGAAAATAATTTTTTTATACCTTAGTATTGCTTTAAAGAGTATAACCAATTAAGTAAAAAAAATACACACAAGTGAAAAAGCGCGAAGCGCAATCAAGAACTTTTCACAAGTGAAAAAGCGCGAAGCGAGCCAAGAACTTTTCACAAAGTAAAAAAACTAAGTATAAGATATTAAACCTTATGCTTAGTTTAGTTATTTTTATGCAAAATGATCACTACTATTACTTCTATTTTAAGTTTGAGTTATTAATTAGCTATTTTATTTAATCTACATAAAATGACTTTAGATTAAAAAAATATAGATAAAAACTTTGGAGTGTTATATAATAATAATTATTATATAAAAGTTGTTGCGGCTAAAGAGTAGGAGGATATAAATGAAAAAATTAATTTCGTGGAATGTTAATGGAATAAGAGCTTGTGTTAAAAAGGGTTTTGTGGAATATTTTAAAGAAACAGATGCGGATATATTTTGTATACAAGAAAGTAAACTTCAAGAAGGCCAAATAGATTTAGAATTAGAAGGATATAAAGCTTACTGGAATTATGCAGAAAAGAAGGGGTATTCAGGGACAGCAGTGTTCACAAAGGAAGAGCCAATAAACGTGAAAATAGGTATGGGAATTGAAGAACATGATAATGAAGGTCGAGTAATTACGTTAGAATTTAATGAGTTCTATTTAGTAAATGTTTATACTCCAAACTCAAAACAAGGATTAGAGCGAATTGAATATAGAATGGTGTGGGAAGATGTCTTTAGAGATTATTTAAAGTCTCTTGAAGAAAATAAACCTGTGATAGTGTGTGGAGATTTAAATGTTGCGCACAATGAAATAGATCTTAAAAATCCAAAGAGTAATAGAAAAAATGCTGGATTTAGCGATGAGGAAAGAGGTAAGATAACTGAACTTTTAGATGCTGGATTTATCGATACATATAGATATTTTTATCCTGATAAAGAAGAAGCATATTCATGGTGGTCATATAGATTTAATGCAAGGGCAAATAATGCAGGATGGAGAATAGATTACTTTTTAGTTTCAGATAGTTTAAAAGATAAATTAAGAGATGCTAAAATCCACATGGAAGTAATTGGATCAGATCACTGTCCTGTTGAATTAGTTATTGAATTATAATATGAAGTGAAACTTGATTCAGGTGTTAGCTATCAGATAAATAAAGCTATAAATTAATTACCGGTATACAACATATTGTATACCGGTAATTAATTTATAAAGATAATATGGCATTTTTAATCACTTTATGATAAATTTCTTTATTCCTGGCCATGTGGCAAAGCTAGTAGTAAAAGACAATATACTAAACGTAAAAATTAAAAAAAATGGAAAAGTTAAAGGGAAAAAGAAAATATTAAGTCCTAAAATAATTGCGCAAGCTAAAGAGCCAAATAATGTATTCTTTAGGCATACTATACTAAGCAATAGAGAATTTTTGAAAATATCCTTTAAAGAAAGAGAAACGGTGGTGATTAAAGTCATGATATACAACCAAGCAAGTCCCAATAAAATAGTAATAAAAAGACATAAAAAGAAAATTGCATAAAAGATAGTTTTTTCTTGTGAAAGCCTAAAATAGAATACTAGTGAAATCCCTAATAATGTAAAGATAAAACAAATTATAAAGCTACACATTACTGATTGCTTCCAATTATCTTTAAAGGCCTTTTGAAAATCAGACAAAATATAAATATGCTTATTCTGAACCATTGACATTGTAATAGAAGTTAAAGCGCTAAGGGCAGGAACAATTGTTACGATCGGAATACAATATAAAATAAAAATAATATTCAGTTTAAGAATATCCCAAAATCTCATAATAAATAGCTGGAAAAATAACGATATACCTTCTTTTGGAGGTTCGTCTTTTAGCACCCCAGGACCTTCGCGTTCAAAGTTAGGTGAAAATATTCTCATAAAAATCAATCTCCTTAAGTATTTCTAAAGTTTTGTAGTAAATCATATAATAATTATTATAAATTCTATGTAAGATTTTTGAAGTTGATTTTAAAAATAGTATATCATTTGGAAAAATAATCTGCAATGTTTATTAATATAGTTGATTATGATTTAGAAATATTTAAAACAATTCAACAAAATGTAATTGGAAAGTATTTACTTTAATATAGATAAGAATATAATAAATGTATAATAGTAAAGCAAAACATAATATCATAATTAATGAAAAGGGTTACTAAATTATTAAGTCAACTTAATTGTAGAAACTAATACAAAAAAAGTATTATATATTAACGTATGGAAATATTAAAATTTAAATATATATAAATTTAGTTTATATATATTTAAACTAAAGTGATAGAATGTTTATTGCATTGGTCATTATTCTTTTTCAAAGCATAGTTATTTAAATTTCAGCTTAGAGAAGAAAAATGTTCATATAATATTTCTAATATACTGACAAAAATAATGGGAGGTAAATAAATATGAAAAGTGCAAAAGTATTAAAAAAAATTGCGACTATAGTTGCAGCGACTTCTCTTATAGCTACAATGTTCATGGGATGTGGTGGCAGTACTGTTACTAAAACTGATAGCGGAAAGGATTCAGCGACATCTTCAGGTGATAAACTTGAAATGTGGACATTCGTTGATATGCATGCTAAATTCTTTGAAAAAATGTTAGTTAGTTGGAATGAGAAGAATCCAGATAAGAAACTTGATATTAATTTCTCAGTACTTCCTTATGATGATATGCATAATAAGTTACAATCAGCATTGTTGTCCGGACAAGGTGCTCCTGATATGGTAGACATAGAACTAGGAAAGTTCCCTAACTTCTTAAAGGGAGAGCCTCAGTTAGAGATACTTGATGATGTTATTGCACCTTATAAGGATAAGGTAGTTAAATCTCGTCTTGACATCTATAGTAAAGATGGACACTCATATGGAATTGATTACCACGTTGGTGCTACTGTTGCATACTATAATACTGAACTTTTAGAAAAAGCAGGAATTGATTATAAAACTATAGTAACTTGGGATGATTTCAAAAAAGCAGGAGAAAAATATTATGCTGCAACTGGTAAAAATTTCGGTACAGCTGATACAAGTGCTATTTGGCAAACTAGTGCTATGTTAGCACAACAAAAATCTGACTATACTGATGCTAGTGGTAAGCCACAAATAAACAGCCCTGAAATGGTTAAAGCACTCACTACGTTAAGAGATATGCAAGATGCTCATGCTATAGCTACTATTCCGGGTGGACAACCTGATACAACAGATGCTGAAGGTGCAATAAACAATGGAGACTATGCAGTTGTAGTTAAAGCTATGTGGTATATGTCAAGATTTTTAGAATATATGCCTGACCAAGCAGGTAAATGGGCAATTGCTCCAGTTCCAGTATTTGAAAAAGGTCAACCACGTTCTGTAGGTCTTGGTGGTACTGGCACAGCTGTAACTAAGAATGCTAAAAATAAACAAAACCTTAAAGAATTCATAGCATATGCTAAACTTTCTGAGGATGGAGAAAAAGCTATATGGGAAGATTTGGGATTTGACCCACTAAATACAGAATTATGGAGTAACAAGGAAATTGCTAATAATCCAGAAAACAAATTTGTAAAATACTTCAAGACTAATCCTTTTGATACATTAAATGAAATCAAAAATGAAATCGCATTAATTAAATCAACAGAAGCTAGTCCAAACATCAACAACGTTTTATGTACAGTTACTTTAAATAGCATATTTGAAGATAAAAAAGATATAAAAGAAGCATTAGATGAAGCACAACAACAAGTGGAAAATGAATTAAAGTAATAAGATAATTATGCAGAGAAGCTGTTTTGAAGCTAGAAAAATGGCTTCTCTGTGTTATCTATAAGTGTAATAGGAGGCAGTTAAGCAATGTTTAAGGGATTTATTTATAATAAAAAGGCAGCACCATATGTATTTATATTGCCATTTATTCTTGTATTTTTAGTATTTTTTGTTTCTCCGATGATGAACACAATAATAATGAGTTTTCAAACTGTATTACCAGGTTCAAGAAAATTTGTTGGTTTGGATAATTATACAAAGTTATTAGGCGATAAAGTCTTTTTAGTTGCATTATGGAATAGTTTTAAGTATATGATATGGACATTAATATTACTTATTCCAATTCCAATGGTACTTGCATGTATAGTAAATAGCAAGTTGATGGTTGGCAGAGAGTTTTTTAAAGCTTCATTATATTTACCTGCTTTAACATCTGTTGCCGTAGCCGGTATAGTTTTTAGATTTAGTTTCGGAGAACAGGCTACTTCATTAATGAATCAATTAGTTGCATTGTTTGGAATGGATCCATACAAATGGCTAAAAGATGGAACTACAGGGTTTATTGTATTATTAATTTTAGCTTGTTGGAGATGGACTGGCGTTAACATGTTATATTTCTTGTCTGGGTTAAAGAATATTCCAGCAGAATTATATGAATCAGCAGACATTGATGGAGCAAGTATATGGCAAAAATTTAGATATGTAACAATACCTCAACTTAAACCAACAACCATCTATGTGCTTACAATATCTATATATGCAGGTCTTGCAATGTTTATAGAAAGCTACATGGTATTTAATGGTAATAATTCTCCAAACAATATAGGTCTCACAATCGTAGGATATTTGTATAGACAAGGTATTGAAAAGAATTCCATGGGTTATGCATCAGCTGTAGGCTTAGTATTGTTTCTTATTGGAATGGCTATTAACTTAATACAATTAAAGTTAAATGGAACATTTAAGAAAGGGGATTAGTATGCAAAGTAATATAAGTTTAAATCATAAAATAAGCAATAAAAAAATACTCAAAATATAACAGGTCAGGGAAAAAATATACCTACTAGAGTATTAATTTTTATATTATTTGCTCTAATAGCAATAGTACTACTAATTCCATTTTATACACTTTTTATCTCTACTTTTAAAGATGGAGCAATAGTAATTGCAAATGGTATGGATGTATCTATAGATATTGCTAAAATGTCTCTTAAAAACTATGTAATATTATTTACAGAAAAGAATAGTTTCTTCGCATGGTTTTTTAATAGTTTGTTTTTAACAATAGGTCAAGTAGCTCTTCAATTATTTGTTAGTGCATTTGTTGCATATGGATTTGCAATGTATGATTTTAAGGGGAAAAATTTCTTGTTCGTTTGTGTATTATTCGTTATGATGGTACCTTTTGAAATCTTAATGTTACCTCTTTATAGTCAAATAAGCAACATGCACCTAACAAATAGTTACGCTGGTATTATTTTGCCGGATATAGCAAAGGCGGGAACTATATTCTTCTTTAGACAATATTTATCTGGAATTCCTAAAGATCTTGTTGAGGCAGGAAGAATAGATGGATCATCAGAATATGGTATTTTCTTTAGATTAATTTTACCAATAATGAAACCATCCTTTGCAGCAATGGCAATTTTAAATGCTATGGGTAGCTGGAATAACTTATTGTGGCCAATGTTAGTATTAAAGAGTCCTGCAAAATTCACGTTACCAATAGGGTTAAACACATTAATGACACCTTATGGAAATAACTATAATTTGTTATTTGTTGGTTCCTTCCTTTCAATCATACCAATATTTATATTATTCATGTGCTTCCAAAAGTATTTTGTTGATGGTATGACAGCTGGAGCATTAAAAGGTTAAGATATTTTTATGAATAATAAAAATTTAACCTAAATAGTTAAGGAGATGAATTATAATGCAAAAAAAAGCAAAAATGGTAATAGATAAAGATTTTAAAATATCTGAAATAGATAAAAGAATTTATGGTTCGTTCATTGAACATTTAGGAAGAGCAGTATATGGAGGAATTTATCAACCGGGACATATATCATCTGATGAAAATGGATTTAGAACAGATGTAATGGAACTTGTGAAGGAATTAAACGTTCCTATTATAAGATATCCAGGAGGAAATTTCGTATCAAATTTCTTTTGGGAAGATAGTGTTGGTCCTGTTCAAGAAAGACCAAAGAGACTGGAACTTGCTTGGAGAAGCCTTGAAACTAATGAAATTGGATTAAATGAATTTTCTAAATGGGCAAATGAAGTAGGTTCTGATGTGATGATGGCAGTTAATCTTGGTACGAGAGGAATTGTTGATGCGTGTAACTTATTAGAATATTGTAACCACGATAGTGGAACAAAATATAGTGATTTAAGAATTAAGCATGGAATTAAATCACCACATAAAATTAAAACATGGTGCTTAGGTAATGAAATGGATGGACCATGGCAAATAGGTCACAAGACTTCAGAAGAGTATGGAAGACTTGCAACAGAAACAGGAAAGGCTATGCGTTTAATAGATCCTAATATTGAGTTGGTTTCATGTGGAAGCTCAAATACAGCAATGCCGACTTTCCCGGAATGGGAAGCATCTACATTAAATCATACTTATGAGGTGGTTGATTTTATATCGCTTCATCAATACTATGGTAATAAAACTAATGATACAGCTAATTTTTTGGCTCAGAGTGTAGATATGGAACACTTCATAAAGACTGTTATTTCTACTTGTGATTATATTAAGGCAAAAAAGCGTAGTAAAAAAACTATGAATTTAAGCTTTGATGAATGGAATGTATGGTTTCATTCGAATCAAAATGATGATGATATAATGAAAAATCATCCGTGGAAAAAGGCTCCAGCTCTTTTAGAAGATGTTTATAACTTTGAAGATGCTCTTTTGGTGGGTTTGATGCTAATTACTTTAATGAAACATTCTGATAGAGTCAAAATCGCATGTTTAGCACAGTTAGTTAATGTTATTGCACCAATTATGACTGAAGAAAATGGACCTGCATGGAAACAAACTATATATTATCCATATTTACATGCTTCAAAATATGGTAGAGGAATTGCCCTAGAATCAGTGATTTCTTCTCCAAAACATGACACTATAGATTTTACAGATGTAACGGATATTGAATCTATTGCAGTATATAATGAAGAAAATGATGAAGTTACTATATTTGCAGTTAATCGTAACTTAGAAGAAGATATTGCATTGAATTGTGATATAAGAAGTTTTGAGGATTTTAAGATTATTGAGCATATTGTTTTAGAAAACAATAATATGAAAATAGTAAATTCGCCTAAGAAAGAGGCAGTTGTACCAATTAAAGTTGAGAGAAGTGACATGAATGAAGGAATTCTTACAACTTGTTTGAGCAAAGCATCATGGAATGTAATTAGATTGGGGAAATAATAGGGAAGAAATAGATAGTATATTAAGATTAAAGTTTAAATAAATACTTTAATCTAATAGCTTTAATTAAATTAATGTCCTATAAATGGGAGGATGAAGATGAGCAGATTAGTAATTAATGCGTACAATAAAAAGAGCAAAATAAACAAGGAAATTTATGGACATTTTTCAGAACATTTAGGTAGATGCATTTATGAAGGAATATATGTAGGTGAAAATTCAAAGATACCTAATGTAAATGGTATGAGAAGTGATGTTGTAGAAGCTTTAAAAGAAATAAATATACCTGTTCTTCGTTGGCCTGGTGGATGTTTTGCAGATGAATATCATTGGAAAGATGGTATTGGACAAAAAGAAAATCGTAAAAGAATGGTTAATACTCATTGGGGCGGTGTTGTAGAAGATAACAGTTTTGGTACACATGAATTTATGGAATTATGCAGACAGTTAGGATGTGAACCATATATAAATGGAAATGTTGGGAGTGGCACAGTACAGGAAATGTCAGAATGGGTTGAATACTTAACTTTTGATGGGATTTCTCCAATGGCAGAACTAAGAAAACAAAATGGACATGAAAAGTCTTGGAAAGTTAAATATTTTGGTGTTGGAAATGAAAATTGGGGTTGTGGAGGAAACATGACACCTGAATTCTATGGAAATATGTATAGAAGATATCAAACATATTGTAGGAATTATAGAGATAATAAACTTTATAAAATTGCTTGTGGGCCTAATGTGGATGATTATGACTGGACTGAAGGAGTAATGAAGGTTGCGGGTAAATTTACGGATGCATTAACTTTGCATTATTATACACATCCAGGTGGATGGCAAAATAAAGGACCAGCTACTGATTTTGATGAGAAAACTTGGTATATGAGCATGAATAAAACTTTAAAGATGGAAGAACTAATTAATAAACATCTTGAAATTATGAATAGATATGACCCAGAAAAAAGAGTGGATTTAATAGTGGATGAATGGGGTGGATGGTATGATGTAGAGCCAGGAACTAATCCGGGATTTTTATATCAACAAAATACTATGAGAGATGCACTTATTGCTGGTGTAAATTTAAATATATTTAATAAACATTCTGATAGAGTTAAGATGACAAATTTAGCTCAAATTGTAAATGTACTTCAATCAGTTATATTAACAGAAGGCGAAAAGATGGTATTAACGCCAACATATCATGTATTTAACATGTATAAGAATCACCAAGAAGCTACTTTAGTTGAAAGCTATATAGATACTAAAATGATTGGTGTTGAAGAAGAAAATCTAGTGCCAAACTTGCATGAATCAGTTTCTGTAGATCAACAAGGCAGAATAAATATAACACTAAATAATTTATCTATTAGTGAATCTTATGATATTGAAGGAATAATAGTTGATAGATGTGTTAAATCTGTAAAAGGCACAATTTTAACAAACGAAATGGGAGCATACAATACATTTGATAATTCAGAAATTGTGAAACCTGAAGAATATAATAAATTTACAATAACTGATAAGGGATTAAACTTTACAATTCCTCCATGCAGTGTATTAAGCTTTATAGTGGAATGATTTTATGGAAAAAATATTTTGCAGAAGATGCCTGTTAGATGAGGTATTCGAAAAAGATGAATATAGAAACATGCAAGAATATATTAAGTTTATAGATACGCAAATAAAAACAGAAAAACATGAATATAACAGAAGATTAGATATTTGTAGGGAATGTGACAATCTTATTAATGGCATGTGTAAAATATGTGGATGTTTTGTAGAGCTTAGAGCAGCTGTTAATAAGAATTATTGCCCAAATGTTGAAAAGAAATGGTGAAAAATAATTCATAAAGATATTAGTTAGTTTACGAATGAATAAAAGAAATAGTTAACCCTTCAGCATATACAAGAATCTTTGAAGTTTAATATATTTATAATAAATTTAATTGAAATGTCTTGATGTTAGTTTTTAATCTAAAAGCGGCTGTTGTAAAATTTAAAACAACAGTCGCCTTTTATGTATTGCTTTATAAAGAGAATAAAAACTCGTACTAAAGGTAAATACATTTTAAGCTATTAATTAGTTAAGGTATTATAAATAAGTCTTACACTTATGCCTTGGCTATAATTACCAAAGTTCTTTCCAAATATAGTCAAAACACCGACGTGTTTTGTTTCTTCTGGAACAGCTAATTTAAGTAGGATATCACTTTTATAATTCAATCCTAAATCTGCTAGAGTTATGTCTGAAATTTTTATTCCATCAATAAAGGTCCCAAAAGAATTTATGGTTAAAAGTTTTAATAATCCGTATTGGTTCCAGTTAGGGAACCACCAAGAAGGTGTTAAAATTCCTTTGCTATCTCCAAAATCACCAGGACTAGTCCAGCTACCTACATTTACATTGTTAATGAAAAAATGTATATCAGATGGCCAGATGTTACATGAACCAGGAGCTTCTGAACTTATTTCCATAGATACTTGTAATTCTGAAAATGTCTCATTAGGTTTTAGATAATTTGGAATTCTATACTCTATAAATCCTTTAGTAAACCACAATATATCTGCATTAATTCTTTCTGGATCAGCAAAATAATTAGGATTATCTACTTCTCCTATAATCTTATATTTAGTTGCTAGTCCGCAAGTAGGAGCAATATCATAATTAGAATAATGTCCTATATTTAAATCTATATCATAAGAATCTGCAACATCTTGTGCGCTTATATCAATTATAAATTTATCTTCATGAATAGAACATATTTTTTGTAAACCATGCTTCCCAGTCAAATTGGTAGTATTAATTAATCCGCAGTCTTCTAATTTTTTTATATGCATGGTAACTGCGCCATTAGTTAAATTAAGCTTTTCAGACAATTCATTCATGTTCAGTTGCTTATACTCAGATAAAATATCTAGTATATTCACTCTTACGTCAGAACTCAAAGCTTTAAATAGTGGTAAACTGTCTTTTAAATTAGTAATATGAATCATAATAATCTCCTTTATAAATTAATATGCAGAAATAAATATATAGACTAAATATTTATTTGAAAAAATTGTTATATAAATAGTTAATTTATTTATATAAACATAGAATTGGGTTTTAGAACAAGATAACGTATAATATTAAAACTATTATACTATTTAATAAGTTAAAAGTGAACAATTGTTTTAAGTATTTATAAAGTAAAACTAAATATATTAAGTTTATTTAGTAAAAGCACATAATATAAATAATTTAAATGAAATTATGATAGATATAGTTTATATTTATATAAAATATTATGATATAATATAAAATAAAAATAAACTAGTTAAAAATATCATGATTTAGACGTTATATAAGTTTTAGGAGGAATTAATAATGGAAAAAAGCAAATTTAGTAAACCTTTACCTATTGATTCGATAAATATAGCTGATAATTTTTGGAGAAAGATGATGGAACTTGTAAGGATACATGTCATTCCGTATCAATGGGAAGCACTCAATGATAGGATTGAAGGTGCAGAACCTAGCTATTGTATGCAAAATTTTAAAATTGCAGCGGGGATAATGGAAGGAGAATTTAAAGGATTTGTATTTCAAGACAGTGATTTTGCAAAATGGATAGAAGCTGTTGGATTTTCACTCATGTGGCATAAGGATGAGAATTTAGAAAATACTGCTGATGAAGCAATTGATATTGTTTGTGCAGCACAACAACCAGATGGATATTTAGATACTTATTATATTATAAATGGATTAGATAAGAGATGGACAAACCTAAGAGATAATCATGAATTATATTGTTTAGGGCATATGATAGAAGGGGCAGTAGCATATTATCAAGCAACAGGTAAAGATAAACTTTTAAATGCAGTAATTAAATATGTAGATTATGTAGATACTATTTTGGGGAGTGAAGAAAATAAAAAACATGGATATCCAGGTCATGAAGTGATTGAAATGGCATTAATTAAACTTTATACAATAAAAAAAGATGAGAAATATTTAAAACTAGCAAAATATTTTATAGATGAAAGAGGCAAATTACCTTTATACTTTGAAGAAGAAGGTATTAGGTATGAAAATAAATTTTGGTGGGATGACAGTTATTTTAAATATGAGTATTATCAAGCAGGAAAGCCAATTAGAGAACAAACTGTGGCTGTAGGACATGCTGTAAGAGCGGTATATTTATATTCTGGAATGGCTGATGTAGCTAAAGAAACCAATGACGATGAGTTGTTAGAAGCTTGTAAACGTCTGTGGATAAATATGACTAGAAAGCAAATGTATATAACAGGAGGCATTGGCTCATCACAATATGGTGAAGCCTTTACTTATGACTATGATTTACCAAATGATACTATTTATGCTGAAACTTGTGCATCTATTGGACTAGTATTTTTTGCAAGAAGGATGCTTGAAATTATACCAAAATCGGAATATGCAGATGTTATGGAGAAAGCATTATATAATGGCATCATAAGTGGAATGTCACTTGATGGGAAAAAGTTTTTCTATGTAAATCCGTTGGAAGTAGTACCAGAGGCTTCTGAAAAAGACCATTTAAGAGCACATGTAAAAGTTGAACGTCAAAAATGGTTTGGATGTGCATGTTGTCCTCCTAATATTGCAAGACTTTTATCATCAATTGGAAGTTATGCGTATTCACTAAGAGAGAATACTCTATTTATGCATTTATATATGGGCGGAGAGATATCTGTTAATCTTTCTAGTAAAGACATAATATTGAGTGTTAATTCAAATTATCCTTGGAGTGAAAACATTAATATTAGCTTAAATATGAAAGAGGAAGCTACTTTTGAATTTGCATTAAGAATACCAGAGTGGTGTAGGAATTATAATATAAAAGTAAATAATCAAGAAGTAGAATACGAAATGCTTGATGGATATGCTTATATTATAAGGACTTGGAAAAACAATGATGAAATTAATATATATTTTGAAATGCTTGTAGAAATAATGACAGCTAATCCTAGTGTGAGGGAAAATATTGGAAAGGTTGCTATTATGAGAGGACCGATTGTTTATTGTCTTGAAGAAGAAGATAACGGAAGAGATTTACACAGAGTTTATTTAAGTGAGAATCCTGAATTTACTTATGAATATGAAAAAGATTTACTTGAGGGAGTTGTAACAATTGAAGGAAACGGGAAAATACTCCTAAAGAAAGACTGGGATGAAGATAGCCTATATAAATCTAATGCAGAAATTAAATTTCAAGATAAAAAATTAAAATGGATACCTTATTATTCATGGGCGAATAGGAATTCAGGAGAAATGATAGTATGGGTAAAAAATGCTCATTTATAATATAGGGAACATTCAATTTTACAATATGATGAAAATGAAGTTTGGTTTTATGTCAGTTTTTTATTGTGCCTTAAATAGTGTATTAAATATATATTTCTTAAAGATAATATTTGATATAATATAAATATACAACAACTGGTTAGGGGGAGATTATAGAATATGAACATAAATGATATAAAAAATAAAATAAAGAACAATAAACCTTACATTAACGGTTGGGAAAGAATGAAAAGATCAGCTATAATTATTCCACTAGTAAAAATAGATAATCAAGTGTTTATATTATTTGAAGTAAGAGCAAAGAAATTGAATAGCCAACCCGGGGATATATGTTTTCCAGGTGGAAAAATAGATGATAATGAAATACCTAAAAAAGCAGCACTAAGAGAATTGTTTGAGGAATTAGGGATTGAAAATATTGAAATAATAAAAGAATTAGATACTGTGGTTAGATACGATGGTATAATAATTCATCCTTACTTGGGAATTATTGAAGACATTGAAGAAATTAATATAAATGAAAGTGAAGTTGATCATGTATTTTATGTTCCACTAAATTATCTTTTGAATCATGAACCTTTAGAAGTAAATAGTAAATTAAAATTTGAGAGACCAGAAGAATTTCCATATGATTTAATAGTTAACAAAGAAAATTATAAATTCAGAGAAGCTAATTATAGATCTCTATTTTATAAATATCAAAATTACAATATATGGGGAATTACAGCGGAAATGTTAAAAAACTTTTTAGAGAAATTGTAGCCAATTTGAGAAATGACAATAAATTTCCAAAATGATAATTAAAAGAGGGACTGTCGCTAAATAGAAAAATAGTACAATGTATTGCTTGCTTTCAAAGTTTAATTGCAATACATTGTATCTAAACTTTATTTTAAGACAGTCCATTTTTATTTAAAGATGAAAGTAAATTCAACATGGATTGGAATATATCGATAGGTTATTCATTACTCAAATATATTTAAGACTTAATAAGTATTTAAATTATATTTTAAACTTTTGTACCATTTTATTAAGTTCTAGTGAAAGTTCAGCTTGACTTTGTGATGATTTTGCAACATCAGTAATAGCAAATGTTATTTCAGTAACATTATTTAATATTTCTTTAGTGTCAGTTGCAGATTCTTGAGCAACTTCTGAAACATTTTGTATAGAACTACTTACTTGCATTACAACTTGATCCATTTGTTTTGCTGATGATGCAAATTCTTCTATTAGATTATTCATAAATTCAGCATCTTTTTCATATTGAACACCTGTATTCATAAGAAGCTCATAACTAGGTTTTACATTAGTAGACATGAATTCAAGTACATCTTGTCCACTTTTAGACAGGCTTCCAACTGCAATTTGAACTTGTGATACCATATTTTGAATATTAGCAACTGCTTCAGATGATTGTTCGGCAAGAATTCGTACTTCATCAGCAACAACAGCAAATCCTTTGCCTTGTTCTCCAGCTCTTGCTGCTTCTATAGCAGCATTTAAAGCAAGCAAATTGGTTTGTGCTGCTATATCTCCAATAGAATCAGCCATTATTTTAACTTTTTCTACAACCTTAGAATCTTCTATAGCCTTTAGAATATGTGATCGGTTATCACCATAAATTAAATTACTTTTTTCTATATTTATTAATGCTTTATCCTTTATGTCAGTAGCACGTCTTTTTATTTGACTTACGGATATTGCTGCATCATTTGCATTTTTGGAAAGTATATTTGTGGTAGCGCTTATTTCTTCTGTTGAAGCAGTCACTTCTTCGGTAGTAGAACTTAGTTCGTGGGTTCCTTTAGATATTTGCTCAGCAGATTCGTTTACTACTTCCATTTTAGATGAAATCTCTTCGGTCGTAGCGGAAAGTTCTTCACTTGTTGCACTTATATCATTAGCTCTATTAAGTATTTCAACTATTAAACTTTTTATGTTTTCATTTGCATTATTTAATGCTTTTGAAAGATTGCCTATTTCATCTTTTGAGTTAATTTTTATTGTTTTAGTTAAATCTCCATTTCCAAGAGCTTCAGCAAATATTAGTACTTGATTAATTTGTTTTGAAATCATAATTGATATTGATGAACCTAATGCAATTGCAATAATAAAACCTAATATTACTATGCAAATTGCAAGATACAAAGAAGTTGTGTAAGTTGAATTATTTGCTTGATTGAAATTATCTGCTTGAGTAGTACTGTTTTCTATTAGGGTGCTTAGATTTGTATATATATTTTTTCTGGCTTCAGTAACACTAGTGAGACTAGTTTCCGCATCAGCGTATTTATTATCATGAGAAAAATTGATTACTTTATTACAAGCAGCCATATAAACCCCTATATTTTCTTTTAACTGCGAGAAGGTTGTTTCATCTGATTCAGAAAGTAATGAATTTTCATATTTATCAATCAGAAGATAATTTTCATTAATTATTGAATTAATTTCTTGTTCTAAAACAGTATTTTTTTCATATTTATTTTTTTGATATACAAGTTCTAATAAATCAGCTCGAATATCAGTGAAATTTTGCTTTATGGTTGTTAAATACTTTATTGTTTCCAAATCGTGGTCATGCATAGTAACCGCATTAGAATTAATCGTATTCATGTTATATATTCCGATAAATCCAACAAGTCCTATCAATATTGCAACTATCATGAAAGCTGATATCAATTTTTGTACTATTTTTAATTTTTTAAACCAATTCATAAATATACTCCTTTTATTTATTTTTTTAGTAACAGATGATTTAACACACTAAAATATTTATTAAAATAAAATAAATGTTTTATGTAAAAAGGATTACAATTATTTCATTATTCAATATATTATTCCAAAATATTAAATAAATCAAACCAATTTCTATCATAAATTTTTAAAATAATTCTATTAAATACAATATATAACAAATAACATGTTAGGGGGTGGAATGGAATATATACGGCAACAAGAGGAATGGCAATGCATGGACAAAAAATATTGACTAACAAAAAAAAGAACGTTAAAATAACATTATTAAAGAACATTTAAAAAGTATTTTAGAATGCTAGGTATAATTTATTTATGTTTGTAAATGTTTTCTGGACGTTATTATTGAAAATTCGGAGTATATTGGTAAAGATAAATTAAAAAAACACATATATTTTATGAATACATATAAGGAGTCTTAAATAATGAATAAATATTTTAAATGGAGTGTAATTATTGGGTTATTACTACTTTTTTGTAGCAGTAATTTATTTTTCTTATATTTACTAAGAGATAAAGGGGTGGAAATAAGTCCTATAAAACCTAAAATAGTATTAATATCTCATATAAAGACAAACCCTTATTGGGTGAATGTAAGAGAAGGGGCAGAAAGAGCTGCTAAGGAAAGAGGCGCAGTAATAGAATTTATTGGGCCAACAACTGCAAGTACAGAGGAAGGATTAAAACTTTTTGAAATGGCTACATCTGCTAAAGTGAGTGGAATAATAACATATGTTCAAGAAGAGGGGAAATATAAAAAGCAAATTAATAGTGCAATGGAAAAGGGAATACCGGTAGTGACAATAGATTCAGATGAAGTAGATAGCAATAGGTTATCATATGTTGGAACTGATAATATTTTAGCTGGACAAGTTGCAGGAAAGGAAATGGTACAACAAGTTGGAACTACTGGAAATATTGCAATAGTAATGGGAGGAAAGGACGTTAAAAATCAAAAAGAAAGAGTAGAAGGCTTTAAGAATTATATAACTTCAAATTCTAATTTGAAAATTATAGATGAAGACTCATCCGATGCTATGCTTCTTGAAGCAGAAATTATAACTAGAAAGATATTGAATAGAAACAATAAGGTGGATGCATTATTTTGTACGTCAGCCCTTGATGGTATTGGAGCAGCTAAAGCAATAAAAGGGCTGAATGATCAAGGTAAAGTAAAAATTATATGTTTTGATGATTTAGAAGAAACTTTAAATAATATTAAAAATGGATTGGTAACAGCAACAATAGTACAGAAAAGTGATGAAATGGGATATAAAGCTGTTAATATCATTATGGATAAAATTGAAGGAAATACTAATATTGATTCAAAATACTTAACTAATGTAAATATAATTAATAAAACTAACGTAGATACTTATAGGTAAGGAGACGACAAATTTGAAAATTAGAAGTTTAAATAGCAAATTTATTATATTTGTTATATGTTTAATTATCCCAATAGGTATATGCAATATTATATCCTTAGCAATGAGCAAAAAAATTGAAGATGGGTATGTTAATATGCTTAATAATATGCTTATAACAAATGAAATTAAACAACACATTGATGGTTCTTTAGACAGTTTTAATCAATATATATTAAATGGCACTGAACAAAGTAAAGAAAGTTATAATAATGAAGTATTTCTAGCAAAGCAAAAAATACAAACATTGAAAAAAAATTCTGATAGCAGAAGTCAATATATTTTACGTGATTTAGATAATACTTTAGGATCATATAAAGAAAGTTCAGAAAAAACAATTTCAGCTTATGAAAATAAAGAAGGATATATTTTTTATTATGATGATTTTATAGCAACTAAAAATATTGCTTCATATTTCAATATATATGCATCTACTTTGATGCAAAACTATTTAGAAACTAGCAGTATAGCTTATAAAGAATTGAATAAAAATAGTAGAATTGTATATATAGCTTTAGCAACTTATCTAATATTGATTTTATCTATGTGTGTAATATATGCTATGTTTTTTATAAGAAATATTTCAAAAGGGTTAAAAGGAATAGTTGAAACATCTAATAAGGTATCTAAAGGGCAATTTGAATATTATGAAGGAAATAAAACTGATATATATGAATTAGATGTGCTTATAAAAACGTTTAATACTATGATAAAAGATATAAAAAACTTCATAAGTTCAATTAATGATAAGCTTATATTAGAAAAAAAATTAAAAGAAGAAGAAATGAAAAATCTCCAATATGAAAACGCTTTAAAAGAATTTGATTTAAAAGTGTTGCAATCCCAAATAAATCCACATTTTTTGTTTAATACTTTAAATTGTGTAAATGCAACAGCTATAATGGAAAATGCTACGACTACAAGTAAATTAATAAAATCAGTATCAAATATACTAAGATATTCTTTAAGAAGTATGAATACAAATTCACTGTTAGAAGAAGAGATAAATATTGTAAAAGATTATATATATATTCAAGAACGTAGGTTTGACGATAGAGTGAAATTTAATTTAAATGTAAATATGGATATGAAAAAAGTAAAGGTTCCAGGGATGACAATACAGCCATTGGTAGAAAATGCATTTATACATGGGATAGAATCTAAAGAAGAGGGTGGATGCATAGATATAAGTATAAGCAATGAATATGGAATTTGCAGTGTTATTGTTCAGGATGATGGTGTTGGAATTCCAAAGGAAATTTTGGATAAAATTAATAACTATAATTATGATACTCAACATATTGGGCATACAACTGGACTTGGAATAAATATAGTCGAAAAGAGACTTAGATATTTATATGACAAAAAAGATATGTTTAAAATAGAGAGTGAAGAGGGGAAGGGGACAAAGGTTTATTTAAAAATACCAATAATGGGGGATGGCAATAATGATGAAAATATTACTTGCTGATGATGAAAAATATGATAGAGAAACACTTAATCATATAATAAAAGAAAGTTTTCCGGATGAATTAGACGTATATGAAGCTAGAAATGGGAGGGAAGCAATTGAATTATCGGAAAGTATTAGACCAGATATAGTTATAATGGATATAAAAATGCCAGGAATAGACGGAATACAAGCTTTAAAGGAAATAAATACTACATTACCTAATTTATATAGCATAATTTTAACTGCTTATGATTATTTTGATTTTGCATTAGAAGCTGTGAAAATAAATGTAAAGGAATATCTTCTAAAGCCATTCACAAAAGAGGAAATAATTGAGAAAATTTCTTCAGGAATTCAGTTTGTGAAGAAGGAACAGAATAAGAGGAAAAGTGAGATTGAAAACAAAGAGAAAATATATACATTATTACCAGTATTAGAAAATCAACTAAGTGATTTAATAATCAATGATAAACTCGAAGATGTCGATTATAGAATGTATTTGCAATGTTTAAATATGAATTTCATCAATAGCTATGCAATGGTTATATCTATTAAAGACAAGTATGATTATGAACATGCAAGTAGGAATGAAAAAGATAAAATTAAAATTAAGATAGGCGAGTATATTAAGGAATACATTAATAGAAAGGATAAGTGCATAGGGAATTATGTGTTTTATCAGGAATTAACTTATTTTATACAAATAGAAAATGAAGATATAAATGATTTTAAAAATTTAGAAATTGATCTTGCCTTTAATTTGAGAAGGGAAATAAAAAAGAGATTTAATGTTTCAATAAGAGCTGGACTTGGAGAAATATATAATTCAGTAGAACAAATAGTTGAATCATATAGACAAGCTACAAAATGTCTAATATATAACTCAGATAATGTAAATATTATTCATATAGGTGATATTAATGATAAATTAAAGAATGATAAATTTATTAATAGTAATATTGATAATAGTAATTTTATTGATGTAAAAAATAATAAAAGTGCTAATAAAATAAAGGCAAAGTTATTTGAAAATGTAAAGAATTTTATTAAAGAAAATATTGAGACAGAGTTAGAACTGGAGAAAGTTGCTAGTAACTTCAGTTTAAGTGTATATTATTTTAGTAGAACTTTTAAAGAAGTTACAGGTACAAGTTATTCAGATTATATAAATAAATGTAGAATAGATATAGCTAAGGAATTACTTTCAAGTGGGAAAATGAATGTTAAAGAGGTTTGCTATAAAGTTGGATATAACGATCCTAATTATTTCAGCAAAGTATTTAAAAAATACGAAGGAGTAAGTCCAGTTAACTTCAAAATAACATATGAAGAAAAATTTATGTAAAAAAACAGTAGACAGATGATTTCTACACTAAATAATAACTATTTTTATGCATTACGTAAAGAGTAGACACATAGTTCAAATAAAAAACTATGGTAATAAGCAATATATTACTATCATATTATTAAAATAATCTAGATTGATATCTTATATTAGAACTCAATCTAGATTATTTTTTTGTTTTAAATACATAGGACCTAATGTAATAGATGAAAGGAGTAAGGAAACTCGACTCATATGCATTTGCTAAATAAATTATTCATAATAATCTTTAATTTGGAATGAATCATTCATAGTAAAAAATTGCGATGTAAAAGATAGCAATATAAAATTATAAGTTAGCAAATGAGTCTATTTTAAACGTTTACTAAACAATCTATAATTGAGATTGTAAAAAGGATTTAAAATTATTGAATTTGAAGGGGAGATAAACTTATGAAATCCAAAAAGATGGTTAAATTATTAGGTCTAACATTAAGCGGAATATTAATATTTTCAGCATTAACAGGATGTGGAGCAAAAACAGGTGGACAAACAGCTGATAGTGGAGACAAGAAAATAAAAATTGGTGTAAGTATGGATGATTTGAGACTTGAAAGATGGCAACATGATAAGGAAATCTTTGAAGAAGAAGCAAAGAAGCTTGGAGCAGAAGTTGTTTTTCAGTCTGCAAATGGAGATGATACAACACAAATGTCACAGGCTGAAAACCTTATATCTCAAGGGGTAGATATTTTGGTTATAATACCACATAATGGAGAATCAATAGCACCTATTGTAGAAGAAGCTCATCAAAATAAAATAAAAGTTTTAGCTTATGATAGATTAATTACCAATAGTGATGTAGATTATTATGTATCATTTGATAATGTTAAAGTTGGAGAATTACAAGGAAAAGCAATTGTAGATAAAACTCCAAAGGGGAATTATTTTATGATGGGAGGCTCTCCAACAGACAATAACGCAAAGTTATTTAGACAAGGACAAATGAATGTAATACAACCTTATGTAGATAAAGGTGATATAAAATTAGTTGGAGATCAATGGGTAAAAGATTGGAATGCAGAAGAAGCATTAAAGATAATGGAAAATGCGCTAACTGCAAACAATAATAAAATAGATGCTGTTGTTGCTTCAAATGATAGTACTGCTGGTGGAGCTGTTCAAGCATTACAAGCACAAGGATTATCAGGGAAAATTACAATTTCTGGACAAGATGCTGATTTAGCAGGTTGCCAAAGAGTTGTTGAGGGAGCTCAATCAATGACAGTATATAAACCTATTAAGGATATTGCTACAAAAGCAGCTGAAATGGCTGTAAAGATGGCCAAAGGTGAAGAAATTCAAACAAATGGAAGCATAACTAATAATGGGCAAAAGGATGTTCCTTCAGTATTACTTACTCCAATAGCAGTTTCAGCTGATAATATGAATGATACTGTTATAAAAGATGGTTTCCAAAAATTTGACGATGTATATAAGAATGTACCAGAAGATAAAAGACCAAGTAAGTAAGTAAGTAAATAAACAGCATATTGGGATCTGAAATTAGAATTTTAGATCCCAATATAGAAAGGAGATATGCATTTCATGAGTGAGTATATTTTAGAAATGAAAGATATAGTCAAAGAATTCTTTGGAGTAAAGGCATTAGATAGAGTATCTTTAAAAGTTAAAAAGGGAGAAATTCATGCTCTTTGTGGTGAAAATGGAGCGGGAAAATCTACACTAATGAAAGTTTTAAGTGGAGAGCACCCGGCTGGGTCTTACTCAGGAAAAATAATTTTTGAAGGCAAAGAATTAAACCAAATAAGTATAAAAGATTCTGAAAGAGTTGGTATAGCAATTATCCATCAGGAATTAGCTCTTATTAAGCAATTATCTGTAGCAGAAAATATTTTTTTAGGAAATGAAATAGGCGAACATGGACTGGTAAATTTTAGTGAACAATTAAATAAGACAAATGAATTATTAAATAGGGTTAAATTAAATGTTAGTCCACTTACTAGAGCAGGAGATTTAGGTATTGGGCACCAACAATTAGTTGAAATTGCAAAAGCTCTATCTAAAAATGCTAAATTATTAATTCTTGATGAACCTTCAGCTTCTTTAAGTGAAGGGGAAGTAGAAGTTTTAATGGGAATATTAGATGATTTAAGAAAAGATGGAGTTACATGTATATATATTTCTCATAAACTTAACGAAGTTACAAGAATATGTGACAATGTTACTGTAATTAGAGATGGCTCAACAATAGGTCAAGTTTCTATTAAAGAAATAGACCAAGATAAATTAGTACAAATGATGGTTGGAAGAGAAATGAAAAATTTATTTCCAAGGGAAGAACATAAAATAGGTGAAGAATTTTTTGAAGTAAAAAACTTCAATGTTATAGATCCATTTAATAAGAACATAAAAAGAGTGAAGAATGCAAGTTTTACATTAAGACGTGGAGAAATACTTGGGATTTCAGGTCTAGTTGGTTCAGGCAGAACAGAAATGGTAGCAAGTATATATGGAAGTTTCCAAGGTGAAAAGAATGGTGAAGTATATTTTGAAGGTAAAAAAATTAACATAAAAAATCCAAGTGATGCTTTAAGTAAAGGAATAGCTATGGTTCCGGAAGATAGAAAAAAAGATGGAATAATTGCAGGCATGAGTGTAGCTAAGAATATGACAATAAGTAATTTGTTAAAATATAAAAAAGGATTAAGTGTAATAGATAATGATAAAGAAATGATGGATGTTCTACAATTTATTGATGAAATAAAGATAAAGACTGCATCAACAGAATTAGCAATAAAAAATTTAAGCGGTGGAAATCAACAAAAAGTAATACTAGCAAAAAATCTTTTAGCCGAACCGAAAATATTAATATTGGATGAGCCAACTAGAGGGATTGATGTTGGAGCTAAGTATGAAATTTATAAGTTAATTTTTAAATTAGCTAAACAAGGAATATCCATAATAATGGTTTCATCTGAATTGCCAGAAGTTCTTGGAATTAGTGATAGAGTTTTAGTAATGAATGAAGGTGAAATAAAAGCGAATCTTGAGAATAAAGGATTAACTCAAGAAATGATTATGAGATATTCTGTAGGAAAGAAAGATGAAAATGTGAGTGCAAGTTACAAAGAAGAAAGTATGACTTCTGTAGGAGGGGTATAAGGATGCAATTAAGTAAAAGTACAGGTTCAGAAAAAGAAAAGAAATTTGAGTTTAATGTAATATTTAAATCTAAGATGACAGCAATATTATTAGCAACAGCAGTATTGTGGGTTTTATTTACAGTTTTAACAGATGGGAATTTTTTAACAACAAGAAATTTATCAAATTTATTTAGACAAATGTCAATTACAGGGGTACTTTCTATAGGAATGTGTTTTGTAATTATTTTAGGTGAGATAGACCTTTCAGCAGGATCAACTCTTGGATTACTAGGAGGAATTGCAGCAATATTAAATGTTTGGTTTGGTTTTTCAGCTATTCCAACAGTAGTAATAACATTAATACTTGGTGTAATTATGGGAGCTTGGAATGGATATTGGATAGCAGTTAAGAATGTTCCATCATTTATAGTTACTTTGGGTAGTATGCTTATTTTTAGAGGAATATTAATAGGGATTACTGGAGGAAATACTGTAGCTCCATTATCACCAGATTTTAAAGCAATAGGACAAGCTTATCTACCAACAGCCCTTGGGTATGTCTTAGTGGTATTAGCAATTGCAGGTTCAGCATATTTAGTATTAAATAATAGAAAAAATAAAATTAAATACAATATTGATGTTAAACCAATGGCTTTTGATGTATTTACAATAGTTGGAATTGGAGTTGTATCGTTAGCATTAGTAGTAATTCTTAATGACTATCAAGGATTCCCAATACCTGCCTTCATAATGTTACTTATAGCTTTGATATTAGGATTTGTAGGAACAAAAACTATATTCGGTAGAAGAATGTATGGAATTGGTGGCAATAGAGATGCAGCAAGATTATCAGGTATAAATGTAAAAAAACATATTATAGTTATATATTCAGTACTTGGCTTACTTTGTGGAGTTGCAGGAATATTATTAACAACAAGATTAAATGCAGGGTCAGTTTCAGCTGGTCAAAGTGCAGAAATGGATGCAATTGCAGCATGTGTTATTGGCGGTGCAAGTTTAGCTGGTGGTAGCGGTACAGTTGTTGGAGCATTAGTTGGTGCTCTTGTAATGGCAAGCATAGATAACGGTATGAGTATGATGAATACACCTACGTTTTGGCAATATATTGTTAAAGGTCTAATATTACTGATTGCTGTATGGATGGATATATCATCTAAAAACAAAAAATAATTAATTATGATTAAATAAAATTTTATATACATATTTTTTAATGTATAAAAGTAAGTGGTATATAATGAATATAGTCGTTTTATAAAATACAAAAATAAAGCAACTAAAAACTCACTTTAAAGACTTTAGTCTAAGAAGTGAGTTTTTTAGTTTTGACTATTAAGATATATAATTTTTCTGTTTGAAACAGTAAGTTTAAATGTTTACAAGAAGATATAAAATTATAGAAAAAAGTCAAATTTTTCGATTTTTACTTAAAGTTGGTAATGTTATTATTTAAATGTAGCAAAACTATAAAAGAATTTAGGGGGTAGAAAAAAACATGAATAAGAATTTAAAGAGAATGGCAACAGTAATAACGACTGTTGTAATGATGTCATCGTTACTAATTGGTTGTGGAAGTAGTAATTCATCAGCAGTTAATGGAACAGCATCAGAAAAGACAAAATTAACATTATGGCATATTCAAACAGCAACTGCAAAAGATGCAATACATGCTTCTGCAGAAAGATTTATGAAAGAAAATCCACAATATGAAGTAGAAATCGTTGATCAGGTTAATGACTCGTATAAACAAAAATTAGCTATGTCAATGAGTTCAAATCAAACTCCAGATGTATTTATGCAATGGGGAGGATCAGGATTAATTGATTATGTTAATTCAAATAAAATTGCTGATCTTACAGACTTGATGAACAAAGATAACTATAAAGGTAAATTTATAGATGCTGGAATTAATCAATCTTCATACAATGGTAAAATTTACGCTGTTCCAGTTGAAAACGTATCCGTTGCAGGTTTCTTCTATAACAAAGATGTTTTCACTAAATATGGAATAGAAGAACCAAAAACTATTTCTGAATTAGAAGCAGCATGTGATAAGTTAAAAGCAAACGGAGTAGCACCATTTGCTTTAGCTAATGCTACAAAATGGACAGGCTCAATGTATTATATGTATTTAGCAACTCGTTTTGGCGGACTTAACGCATTTGCAGATGCAGCATCAGGAAAAGCTTCATTTGAAAGCCCAGCATTTGAATTTGCTGGAAACAAGATTCAAGATTGGGTTAAAAAAGGATACTTTATAAATGGCTTCAATGGTATGGACGATGATAGTGGTCAAGCTAGACAAGCATTATATAAAGGCGATGCAGCTATGGACTTAATGGGATCATGGTTCTCAGGTACAGTAATCGGTGAAAATCCAGATTTTATCAGTAAATTAGGATTCTTCGCATTCCCAGCATTAGATGGTTCAAAAGAAGATCAATCACTTTGTGCAGGAACTGTTGGAGATAATTTATATTCAATTTCAGAAACATGTAAAGATAAAGAAGGTGCTTTTAAATTAATTCAATCTTTATTAGATGATCAAGCATTACAAGACCGTAAAAAGTTAGGTAAAATTATTCCACTTAAAGATTTCAAACCTGATGATGCATTAACACAAGAAATCTTAGATACAGTTAATAATGCAAAAGGAGTTCAATTATGGTATGACCAATATTTACCAGCAGAAGTTGCAGAAGTACACAAATCAACTAGCCAAGAAATATTTGGTTTAACTAAGACTCCACAAGATGCAGATAAAGAATTACAAGCTGCTATGGATGCATATAAAGCAAAAAATAAATAATTATAGCAACATTAAAAAAAATTAAAGCTGTTGCAAAATAAAGATTTCATAATAAATATATTTAATTTAATAAATTAAATATATATGAATGATTGAGTTTTGCAACAGCTAATTAATTATAAAGGAGAGAGAAAAAGTGGAATCACAAACTAATAGTTTGGCTAAAAGACGTGCCGCGTCAACAAGAAATGCAGCAATTATATTTCTTGTACCAGCATTATTATTTCTAATAATATATATAGCATATCCAATTGTCTATTCTTTCAATTTAAGTTACTATGATTGGAATGGATTTGCATCAAATAAGATCTTTGTAGGTTTGAATAACTGGAAAGAACTTATTAACGATGTGGTTTTCAAAAAAGCCTTTTTAAATAATCTTATTATCATGGTATTATCTATAATTATTCAAATACCAATTGGTATTTCCCTTGCAACTTTTTTAGATTTTGGTGGGAAAAAATTAAATGTGTTTAAAGTAATTTGGTTTATACCAATGCTAATGTCATCTGTTGCAATTGGTTACTTATTTAAATATGCATTAGATGCGAATTCAGGTATAATAACTGGAATATCAAAGGCATTAGGCGGACAATCAATAGATTTATTAGGCAATCCTAAGACAGCGCTAATTACGATTACAGTAGCTATATGTTGGCAATTTATCCCTTTCTATATGGTGTATTTTCTAGCAGCATATAGTGGTATACCATCAGATTTATATGAAGCAGCAATTATTGATGGTGCTAAAAAAAGCCAATACTTTTGGAGGATAGCACTTCCACTTATGAAACCAGCTATTAAAAGTGCAATTGTATTATCAATGGTTGGGTCATTAAAGTATTTTGATCTTATATACGTTATGACCGGTGGAGGACCAGGTACTGCATCAGAACTCATGGCAACTTATATGTATAAAAATGCGTTTTCATCTCAAAGAATGGGATATGGTTCTACAATAGCGTCAGGAATGTTTATTCTTATAACAATAATATCATTAGTTACAATTAAAGCATTAAATAGAAAGGAAGATTGATTATTATGAAGCAGAATTTATCAATAAAAAAATTATCTACAAAAACTATAATTGGAATACTCGCAATAGTTTGGCTTTTAATCACAATAGTTCCTTTTATATTTATGTTACTAGCAGGATTTAAGCAACAATTTGAAATGCTTATGGGAAGTGTATTTGATTTACCTAAAAGTTTATATTTAAACAATTTTATGGATGTATTTAAAGGGAACATATTTATATATTTTAAAAATAGTGTATTAGTACTTATAGTTTCACTAGTAATATTATTATTCTTAAGTGCATGTGCATCTTATCCATTATCTAGATTTAAATTTAAGTTAAATAAACCAATTTATGCTATAATAGTAGCATGTATGTCAGTTCCAGTTCATGTGACACTCCTTCCTATATTCTTAATGACTACTAAGATAGGTTTATATGATAGTCCTTGGGCATTAGTAGGTCCATATGTAGCTTTTAATCTACCAATTTCAGTATTTATACTAGTTACATTTATGCAGGCTATCCCTAGAGAATTGGAAGAAGCAGCTGAAATAGACGGTTGTAATAAATATAAAATTTTCTTTAATCTTATGCTTCCGCTAGTAAAGCCAGGACTTGCAACTTTAGCTATTTATAATGGTGTTGCTATATGGAATGAATTTAGTTTTGCATTAGTTTTAACTCAAACTTTACCTAATAGAACATTGCCACTTGCTATTTGGGAATATCAAGGACAATATACAATGAATGTGCCAATGATTATGTCAGTTCTAACTATTTCTATGTTACCAATGATCATAGCATTTATTTTTGGACAAGATAAATTAATTAAAGGCATGATGGCTGGTGCCGTTAAAGGATAGAAGCATTATGGTATACATAGAAAGTATTGTTTCTATAGCATACAAAAAAATAATATAGAAAAGGGTACTAATATGTATAAAGCAATAGTAAAAATCATAAGTAAATTATCCAGCATGAAATTTAATCAAAAAATCACTATTCTTTTTATTCTAGCAGTTTTAATTACAAATACTTTTGTAATTTATACAGTATATCAATTAGCAGGAAAAGAGATTACTCAAAAATCTACTGGACTTGTACAAGGACAATTTGAAACTATAACAGATATATTAGATATAACATTAAAAAACTTTATTGAAACAGCAAATATCATTAAATCAGACAGTCGAGTACAAGAATTTTTAATGAATAATAATTTAACTTCAAAGAATTATTATAAAGATACAAAAGATGCTTATTCCTCAATAAGATATCTTTTAGATTCTAATAGTTATATAGATTATATTGCATTGGTAAAATTTAATGGGCCAGAATTGGCATATGTAGGAGAAGTTTGGACTAACAGTGATTTTAGAACTCAAACATTGGAGGATTATAAAAATGCAATAGCAACTCAATTTGGAAATTGTAAAATAAGTATGAAAAGAAAAGTATTTTATCCAGAACAGTATGTTTTAAATATTTATCAACCTATTAGCGATAAATATGATTCAAAATTGAACACTGGGTTTTTAGTTATAGGAATTGGAGAAAAAAATATTAAAGAATTTTATTCCAATTTAGATAAAGAATTGAAAATGCAAATTTATTTGGCGGATAAAGATGGAATTGTTATATCTGATACAAGCAAATCTTCGATCGGAAAGGAAAGTTTGTATAAGGATGTATTAAAAGGAGAAAGTGGACAACAAAAGGTTGAAAACAAAATGGTTGTTTATCAAAAACTTAATAATTGGGATTGGTATATGGTAGGGGAGATTCCAATGGAATCATTATTAAAAGATACTAATACGGTAATATATTTTATAATATTATGGGTATTAATATCTGGAGTACTCATTAGCATAGTGTGTTATAAATTAAGCAAGAATTTATATAAACCTATGGAAACCATTGTAAAGAAAATGAATGAGGTTTCTAAGGGGAACCTTGAAGTCAGAATGGAAAAAGAGTATAAAGGAAATGATTTTAAACAACTTGCAAGTGGTTTTAATATTATGATTGAAGAAATTAATATACTGATGTTTAGAATAAAAAAGGAACAAACCGAGATTAAACAAATTGAACTAAACAGGTTACAGTCTCAAATCAAACCACATTTCTTATATAATACTTTAGAGTGTATCCATTGGCAGGCATTATCTGATGGAAATAAGGATGTATCGCGAATGGTAAAAGCTTTAGCTAATTATTATCGTTTATGTTTAAGTAAAGGAAAAGACATAATACCGCTTTCACAAGAATTAGCAAATATAAATAATTATTTGATTATCCAAAATATGAGGTATAGTGATATTGTCCAATGTCAAATTAATATAGATGATCGTTTTTCAAATGTTTTGATACCTAAGATGACGTTACAACCTTTAATAGAAAATTCAATTTATCATGGGATAAGGGTTAAGGATGGGTATAAAGGTAAAATATCCATTACTATAGAAGAAGTAAATAATAAAATAGTTATATCAGTAGCAGATACTGGAATGGGTATGGAACAAGAACAAATTGATCAAATCAATAATTCTATATCAGTATTTGATGAAAAAACAGGATATGGGTTAAGAAATGTACACAAAAGAATAGAAATATTGTTTGGTAGTGGGTATGGATTATACTATAGGAAAAATAAGTTTGATGGAACTACAGTAGATATTCTATTACCTAAAGGGGAGAATAATTAATGTATAAAGCTATGATTGTAGATGATGAAGAGATGATTCGAAAAGGAATTCGCAATGTTATTCCTTGGGACAAGCTAAGCATAGACACGGTTAAAATGGCTTCCTCTGGGATTGAAGCAATTAATTTAATGAAAGAAGAAACTTTTGATATTATGGTCACAGATATTTGTATGACTGAAATGGATGGATTATCTTTAGTAGAAAAAATGAATTGTTTAAATCCAAAGCTTAAAATTATTGTCTTAACAGGATATGATAATTTTGAATATGCCCAAAAGTGCTGTAAGATGCAAGTTGAGGATTACCTTTTAAAGCCAGTAGATGAAGCTGAACTTGAAAATGTCATTGAAAAACTAATAAAAGATTTAGATAATCAAAAAGCTATAAATCATGAGCAAAAGATTAAGCGTAGGATACAAGGCGTAACTGACCAATTAAAAATTGAGCAGATTATGCAAAATTTACTTTATGACCGAATGAAGATAGATGATATTAAAGGAGAGTTAGATCAATATTTTTATAACAAAAGAGAAACATTGCAAGTTGCATTAGTTTGTACAATTATAGATGATAATTTGGCATGGAAACAACATTTTGAATTATTGAATTTATATATTAAAAATACTTGTATTGAATTATTTGATTCTAAAAAAGAAGGGATTACTTTTGAAGATAAAAACAAAAATATCGTTGTTGCCATGTTTGTAAGAGATGAATTTGAGGAAGTAACAGAAAGAATGCAATATTTAATTCAATATTTGAAAAATGAATATGATATACATCAAAAAGTAATTCTTGGAAGTGTTGTATGCGGTTTTAATAAAATCAATGTTTCATATAATGATGCTT
The DNA here is from genome assembly GCA_003129525.1 of Clostridium beijerinckii. Classification (NCBI taxonomy): domain Bacteria; kingdom Bacillati; phylum Bacillota; class Clostridia; order Eubacteriales; family Clostridiaceae; genus Clostridium; species Clostridium beijerinckii. The sequence goes on from CP029329.1 coordinate 2,378,741, forward strand.
GCGTTTTATTAAATAATAAAAATACAGATGACGAAATTATTACAGGTGAACCAAGAGAATTAACGCTAAGATCATTTAATGCAAAAGTGCAAGAAATCCGTACAAGTATGATTAACAATATAGATGACTTTGAGAAAGTAATGAATATTTATGAATCATATAGTAAAATAATAGAATTCCATAATTTATCCATTTCCTTAGTAAAAAAAACATGTTTTGACATTCTAGCAACATTATATTTCGCTTATATGATGGAAAAAGGAGACGTAGTTGATAGCAAGTTGGATTCTTTATCTATTTCTTTGCAAAACTGCAATCGTGATGACTCATTAAAAATCACCAGAGACTTTATAGTACAGATGTTTCAAGCAGACATTGGAGAAAGTCATGAAATAATAAGAAAAGCAAAATTATATATTAAGGATCATCTTAATGAATCAATTTCAGTTTACAATATTGCAGAGATACTTTACGTTACTCCAACTTATTTCTCCAAGTTATTTAAGAATAATACAGGAGAAGGATGCAATAATTATATTGTTCGTAAACGAATAGAAAAAGCAAAATTGCTATTAGAAACAACGAGTATGAAAACGGGAAAGATTGCAAATTTAGTAGGATATAAAGATACAAATTATTTTTCATTAGCATTCAAAAAGCAAACAGGAATGTCTCCAACTGAATTTAGAGAAACTGGAGGAAGATATAATGAGAAAAATCAATTTAATTTCAACCACAAAATATGAAGTGTTGACAAATGAAAATGTATATATTAATAATGAAAAAGCATATCACACATTGGAGCTAAGTGGACAATCATATCAAACTATGGAAGGATTTGGAGCTTGTTTTAATGAATTGGGATATATAGCCTTAAATAAAATTACAGTAGATAAAAAAGAAGAAGTAATGAAAAATTTATTTGATCCATCAGAATGTAATTTTACTTATTGCAGATTGCCAATTGGAGCAAGTGACTATGCAGCAAGCTGGTATAGTTTAAATGAAATTAAAGGCGATTATGAAATGAATAACTTTACTATTGAAAGAGATAAAGAATGTTTAATTCCTTTTATTAAAGATGCAGAAAAATATAGTGGAAAGCTTAATTTATTTGCATCTCCTTGGAGTCCTCCAACATGGATGAAGTATCCTGAGGTATATAATTTTGGGACATTAATCTGGGAAGAAAAGAATCTAAAAGCATATGCCCTTTATTTTAAAAAATTTATTGAAGAATATAAAAATGAAGGCCTTAAGATTGACCAAATACACATACAAAATGAGCCAATAGCAGATCAAAAGTTTCCTTCTTGTGTTTGGTCAGGTGAAAAAATGCGTGATTTTATTAAAGGATACATTGGACCATTATTTGAAGAAAGCAAATTGGATACAGAAATATGGTTAGGTACGCTAAATTCGCCTTATGACGATTATGGTGATAAAAATTGGCAATTTGGTCAATATAATAACTTTGCTAATACTGTATTAAGTGATAGAGATGCCAGGAAATATATAAGTGGAGTTGGATATCAATGGGGTGGAAAGCATGCTTTGTTGCAAACCAAAGTAGCATATCCTGAAATGAAATTAATACAAACAGAAAATGAATGTGGAGAAGGAAAAAATAGCTGGGAATATGCTGAATATGTATTTAATTTAATATGGACATACCTAATTAATGGTGTATGTGCTTATACTTATTGGAATATGATACTTGAAGAAACTGGTGTAAGTACATGGGGATGGAAACAAAATTCCCTAATCACAGTTACAGAAGATAATGATATAAGATATAATCCAGAATATTATTTGATGAGACATTTTTCGAAATATGTAAAACAAGGAGCCTTAATGAAAGGACTAAAAGGTGATTATGCTGGAAATGCACTAGCTTTTGAAAATCCAGATAGAAGTATTATATTAGAGTTATTAAATCCTTTTGATGAGATGCAAGAAGTCACTTTTTGTTTTGAAGATATAAATTATAACTTTACTGTAAAGCCACATTCGTTTAATACATTAGTAGTTATATAACGGAAATTATTATAGAAAAAAACACAAAAAATTTTTGAGTTATTTAAGAGGAGATGTATAAAAATGGTTAAAGAGAAAAGAATTACTCACGAATACGCTTTAGAAAAAGCAAAAGAAATAGTGGCAAAGATGACATTAGAAGAAAAAGCAGAACAATTAACTTATAAATCAGCACCTGTAGAGAGATTAGATATACCTAGATATAATTGGTGGAATGAAGGTTTGCATGGTGTAGCAAGGGCAGGTACAGCAACTGTTTTTCCTCAAGCAATTGGACTTGCCGCTATGTTTGATGATGAATTACTACATGAAATTGCAACGGTTATATCAACAGAAGGTCGTGCGAAATACAATGAAAGCAGCAAAAAAGATGATAGAGATATTTATAAAGGAATAACTTATTGGTCACCAAATGTTAATATTTTTAGAGATCCTAGATGGGGGCGCGGCCATGAAACTTATGGAGAAGATCCATATTTAACTTCTAGACTTGGAGTAGCTTTCGTAAACGGACTACAAGGAGACGGAAAATATTTAAAAATAGCAGCATGTGCAAAACATTTTGCAGTACACAGTGGACCAGAGGGATTAAGACATGAATTTGATGCTGTCGTAAGTCAAAAAGATCTATACGAAACTTATCTACCAGCTTTTGAAGCTTGTGTAAAAGAAGGCGATGTAGAAGCTGTAATGGGAGCGTATAATCGTACAAACGGAGAACCATGCTGTGGAAGTAAGGCTTTATTAAAAGATATATTAAGAGGAAAATGGGAGTTTAAAGGTCACGTGGTATCTGATTGCTGGGCAATTGCAGATTTTCATTTACATCATAAGGTAACAAGTACTATCACTGAATCAGCAGCCTTAGCTATGAAAAATGGCTGCGACTTAAATTGTGGAAATGTATACCTTCAAATATTATTGGCATATCAAGAAGGACTAGTTACAGAAGAAGATATAACAACTGCGGCGGAAAGATTAATGGCAACAAGAATAAGACTTGGAATGTTTGATGAAGACTGTGAATATAACGAAATACCATATGAATTAAATGACTGTAAGGAACATAATGAATTATCCTTAAAAGCTTCAAGAAAGTCAATGGTATTATTAAGAAACGATGGAACACTACCATTAGATAAATCAAAGCTAAAAGCAGTTGCAGTAATTGGACCAAATGCTGATAGTAAAATAATGCTTAAAGGAAATTATTCAGGAACTGCATCTCAATATATTACTGTATTAGATGGAATACATGAAGCTGTTGGAGAAGATGTAAGAGTATATTATTCAGAAGGATGTCATTTATATAAAGATAGAGTTGAGGACTTAGCAAATCCCGATGATAGAGTAGCAGAAGCAATATCAATAGCAGAAAGATCAGATGTTGCTATTCTATGCTTAGGTTTGGATTCTACCATAGAAGGAGAGCAAGGTGATGCTGGTAATAGTGAGGGAGCTGGTGATAAGGCAACCCTAAACTTACCAGTGAAACAACAAGAGTTATTAGAAAAAGTGATTGCAACTGGAACACCAGTTATAGTAGTTATTGGAGCAGGAAGTGCTTTAACATTTAATGGAGTAGAAGACAAATGTGCGGCTATATTAGACGCATGGTACCCAGGTAGCCGTGGTGGGCGAGCAGTAGCAGATTTATTGTTTGGGAAATGTTCACCAAGTGGTAAATTGCCTGTTACATTTTATAAAGACACTAATGACTTACCAGAATTTATAGATTATGCTATGAAGGGTAGAACATATCGATATATGGAAGGAGAAAGCTTATATCCATTTGGGTATGGTTTAACTTATTCTAATGTAGAGTTGTCTAATTTGAACGTAGAAGAGATTAAAGAAAATTTTGAAGATGTTAATGTGAATATAGCTATTAAAAATATAGGGGATTATGATATAGATGAAGTAGTGCAATGTTATACAAAAAATTTAGAATCAAAATTCGCAGTAAAAAATTATAGTTTAGCAGGATTTAAACGTATAACATTAAATAAGAATGAAAGTAAAATCATAACAATGAAAATAAACAAGAAAGCTTTTCAAGTTGTGAATAATGAAGGTGAAAGAATTTTTGATGGAAATAAGTTCAAGATATATGTAGGTATATCACAACCAGATAAGAGAAGTGTAGAGCTTACAGGAATAGCTCCGTTAGAAATTAATATTGAATTAATATAAATCTTTTAAAAGTGATAGTTATTTAAGAGATTATTAAAAATTAATATAATATATATGAAAAAATATTATTTATAATAACAGTAGTTAATTTTGCTTGAAATAAAATTAGCTACTGTATATTTTTGTATTAATTTAACATGTTAGGATATTAAAATTTAATTATCTTATCATATATGAAAAGCCATACAAAAAATATTGACTAAAAAATAGAAGAATTATAGAATGACCCTCAATTTATTATCAAGGTTTATTACCAAAAATGCCATATTAATAACACACTCAGCAGTTTCTTTTAAATCTGCGAATATTCTAGCTAAACCATATCTAGTTTTACCAGTTCCAAACTTTCCCTCAACTTCATTTCTTTCACATGTATCAACATACTCTTGTTTTTTTTCAAGTGTAGTTTTATTCTTTTTAGGTCTGCCTAAAGCAGGTCCGGTAATGCTAATTCCATTTTCTTTGCAATAGTTTAAGTTTTTTCTATTTCTATAAATTTTATCAGCTAATATTCTTTCAGGATAAAAGCCATTTCTTGCTTTATAATCCTCTGTTATAGGTATTAAACTCTCGCATTCATTGTAAGGGTGGCGCAAGTTTAGCAGGTGGTAGTGGTACTGTTGTTGGAGCTTTAGTTGGTGCTCTTGTAATGGCAACTATAGATAATGGTATGAGTATGATGAATACACCAACATTTTGGCAATATATTGTTAAAGGTCTAATATTATTGATTGCTGTATGGATGGATATAGCTTCTAAAAATAAAAAATAATTAATGCAGCAATATCTGTAGGTGAAATACATAAATCTGCTACGGATATAAAAGACAAAGCATTGGAAAATATAGCAAAGAGTAATTTAATTTACGATGAGAATCGTTCAAATATTCTTAAATCTATAGAAGATTCGAAGATTGCGGAAGAAGTTAAAATGATGACTGGTTCTATTGAAGAGATAGCAGAACAGACAAATTTACTTGCTTTAAATGCTGCTATAGAGGCGGCAAGAGCTGGAGAACAAGGCAAAGGATTTGCTGTAGTTGCTGATGAAGTAAGAAAACTTGCAGAACAATCTTCTGAAGCAGCTCATAAGATTCAAAATATGGTATCACAAGTCCAAACTGCATTTATAAGTTTATCTAAAAGTGGACAAGATGTACTAGAATTCATGTCTACTAATGTAAAACCTAGCTACGAGCTTCTTATGAATACAGGAACTCAATATGAAAAAGATGCTGAATTTATGCATAATCTCATAGGCAAATTCGAATCATCATCAAAACAAATTGATGATGTGGTAATGCAAGTAAGTAGTTCTATACAAAATATATTTGGCGGAGCTCAAGAATCTGAAACTAGTACTGAAGAAATATAGAGGAATGTTAATGAAATAACGTTTGCGATTGCTGATGTTGCAAAATCATCACAAAGTCAAACAGAACTTTCACAGGAACTTAATGAAATGGTACAAAAGTTTAAAATAGACGTTAGGGATATTCAAATAAAATAATTATGAAAAAGTTTAATGAAACATATTGATCAACGGTTGCAGTATTCTGCAACCAACTAAAATTAAATTAAAGAAAGGAATGCATAATATGAAAAATGCTTATGATTTAACAAAAGAATTTATTTCTGTTGCAGTTAATATTGAAAATTATTTGAATGAAAAAGCACAAACAAATAATGAGGCTAAATTAGATGAATTAGATTTAAAAATAACTAGCTTAGAAAACAGAATATTTGAAATTAAAAATATTTTAAAATTAATAAAGGCTGAATAATGTGTAAATCAAAAAGTTTTTGACTTTAGAATTAATAGTTAGAGTCTAAGAACAAATATAAGGAATGTACTAGAAACGTAAGCAGTTAATTTGAAGAGATTGAAGTTACTCTTCGGGCACATGCTGGTAAAAAAAACTATTAACAAGATTTTTGTATTCAGAATATCCCGCCTAAAGTATAAGTATGAACAGTTCATATCCTGCTGGAGAGATTAAAGAAGTTGCTGGCACACCTATGGACTTTATATTTTTAACTTCTATTGATTGGCAACCATTATTGATGAATTGGATGAGTATATATTTCTTTATACTCATCTAATGGTATAATTTTTATTAATCTAACCTATCTATTATTTTTATCTAATTCTCTATGTGGAAATATATATAAATTCACTTCTAGTGCAAGTTTTTTTTAACCTATATTTAAAACGTAGTATTCCATAAAATAGACAACACATCACTAATTTAAATACTTAAGCCGATTTGGAGCAACACTCTATTATAATTCTAAAGGAAAATTCACATAAAAGAAAATAAGTATCATTGATATTTTTATAATAACTTTTAAAACATCTTTTGAAATAACTTTTAAAAGTTTGTTTGAAAAGATTACAAAAAGTGATATAATAGTATTATGTTTCGTCTATAGAATAATGAAAACGAAATAAAGTATCTCAAGTGTAAGAGTTAATGGACAAATACAAGGACTTGTTATTCTAGATAAAAATAATAAAGTTCTTTGCATTCTATATTGTGATGTGACTAGAGAATGCAGAAAAGCAATCAAACTTATTACTTATTAATAAGTGAAAAATACATAATAAAAGGGGACTGTAAAAAATGATAAACAACAAAATTACTGACATTGATTATTCTTCCGAAAGTTATTTGAAAAAAGTAGATGCGCATTGGAGAGCTGTTAATTATATTTCAGTTGGACAATTGTATCTTATGGGCAATCCTTTATTAAAAGAGCCACTAAAACCAGAACATGTAAAAAATTCCGTTTTTGGTCACTGGGGAACAATTGCTGGACAAACTTTTATTTACTCACATTTAAACCGTGTTATTAACAAATATGATTTAAATATGTTATACATTTCTGGTCCTGGTCATGGTGGACAAGTTATGGTTTCTAACTCTTATTTAGATGGTAGCTATAGTGATATTTACCCTGAAATTACTCAAGATATAAGAGGATTATCAAAATTATACAAGGAATTCTCATTTTCAGGTGGAGTAGGTTCTCATGCAACTCCAGAAGCTCCTGGTTCAATACATGAAGGTGGAGAATTAGGTTATTCTGTAATGCATGGTTTTGGTGCTATATTAGATAATCCTGATTTAATTGCTGCAGTTGTTGTTGGAGATGGTGAAGCAGAAACAGGACCATTAGCTACTTCTTGGCAATTAAATAAATTTATAAATCCTGTTACAGACGGTGTTGTTTTACCAATACTTTACTTAAATGGATTTAAGATTAGCAATCCTACTATAATGGCCCGCATGACAGATGAAGAATTACAAAAATATTTTGAAGGCTTAGGATGGGATCCAATCTTTGTTGAAGGTAACGATCCAGAAGTAATGCATCGTTTAATGGCAGACAAAATGGATGAAGCTATAGAAAAAATTCAAGCTATTAAAAAGAATGCAATTGAAAATAATGATATGTCTAGACCAAAATGGCCAGTTATCCTTAATAGAACACCTAAAGGATGGACAGGACCAAAAGAATTGAATGGACAACCAATTGAAGGTTCATTCCGTGCACATCAAGTTCCAATTCCTTTTGATAGAAAACATATGGAATATGCAGATGAATTCGCAAAATGGATGAAAAGCTATCGCCCAGAAGAATTATTTACTGAAGAAGGTAAGCTAGTTGAAGAAATTGCAGAAATAATTCCTAAAGGCAATAAGCGTATGTCTTGCAACCCTGCAACAAATGGTGGTAAAATCATGAAAGGTTTACGTTTACCAAATTATCGTGATTATGCTATTAATAATGAAGAAAAAGGTAAAAATGTCGCACAAGATATGCTTATTTTAGGTAATTATGTACGTGACGTTATGAAATTAAATAAAAAAGAACGTAATTTCCGTGCTTTCAGTCCAGACGAAGCTGCCTCAAACCGTTTATATGCAATGTTTGAAGAAACAAGCCGCCAATGGGTTGGAGAAATCAATGAACCTTATGATGAATTCCTATCACCAGATGGACGTGTATTTGATTCAATGCTTAGTGAACATGTAGCTGAAGGAGCTTTAGAAGCTTACCTATTAACTGGTCGTCATGGCTTTATACATAGTTACGAATCATTCTTGCGTGTTGTAGACTCAATGGTTACACAACATTTTAAATGGCTTAACCAATGTGAATCCATTGATTGGAGAGAAAAGATTGCATCATTAAACTTAATTATGACTTCTCATATTTGGCAACAAGATCATAATGGTTATACTCACCAAGATCCAGGAATGCTTGGACATTTAGCTGATAAAAATTCGGGTTTAATCCATGAATACTTGCCAGCAGATGCCAATACTTTACTTGTAACATTTGATAAATGTTTAAGAAGCCGTAATCAAGTAAATCTTTTGACAGCTTCAAAACATCCAAGACAACAATGGTTTACTATTGATGAAGCTGAATATTTAGTTAGTAACGGCTTAGGTATCATCGAATGGGCAAGCACAGATAAAAACGGAGAAACAGATATTATATTTGCAATGGCTGGTGATACTCCAACACTGGAAGGTTTCGCTGCTGTTCAATTATTACATGATTATTTACCTGAACTTAAGATTAGATTTGTTAATATTGTTGATTTATTGAAATTACAATCTCCAGAAAGCTATGAACATGGTATGTCCGATGCAGAGTTCAATATGATATTCACTACAGACAAACCAATCATCTTCGGTTTTCATGGATATGAAAACTTAATAGATACTTTGTTCTTCAAACGTGCGAACCATAATGTTTCTGTTCATGGTTACAGAGATAATGGTGAAATCACAACTGGATTCGATATGCGTGTCTTGAACGAATTAGATCGTTACAATCTTGTTAAAGATGCAATCCATCACTTGCCACAATTGGGTAATAAAGGCGCTTATATCATCCAAGAAATGAATGAAAAATTAGATATGCATACTAAATATGTACATGAAAATGGTATTGATTTACCAGAAATCGCTAACTGGGAATGGAAAGGACTTAAGTAATTCTCATCATTCAAGTCAAGAATGCATAGAGGTATATATAATTTTTCTGTTGAAAATAATTGATTTGAGTGTTTATAAGAGTATATAAAATAATAAGAGTAGAAAAGTATATGAATAATCTGGGCGTTGATATGTAATGATAATACAAGAAGTGATAGTTTTATATGATAAAAAAATTATTGGATTTATCTAATAAGGCAAAAGGAGAATTTGTATGGTCATTACAGAAGAATTCATCAGGTTATAGTATTTATATTTCTGCGAAAGTAAATCAATCAATAACTGGCAAAATTTAGGAGTGATACTGGAACAATTAAGTTCAAAATTATTTGTTTCAGAAGAGACTTATGCGACTATTGAATAGGTATCAGCTGGAGAGCAAAAACAAATTATAGAAATTCAAAAGGCGTTTAAGTTTTCAGAAGAATTAAATATAGCAGTTGAAAAACTAAATTTTGCCGTAGATTAATTTAGAGTTAATTATATTATGAGCTAGTATTAATTTGTTATTAAAGTTCATTTTAAAAAAGATAATGAAAAAGTTTACTGAAATATATTGACTAAACAAAAAAAGAGAAGTAAAATAAACTTATTAAAACACATTTAAAAAGTTATTTTAAATTTAAGATTATATAAAAACAAGGTGTATTAAAAACAGGAGGTTTATCATGAGATATTTGTTAGGATTAGATATTGGAACATCAGGAACTAAGACGGCTTTATTTAATGAAGAAGGAAAAACAATAAAAACTGCTACCTATGGTTATGATTTATTTCAACCACAAGTAGGATGGGCAGAACAAAATCCAGATGACTGGTGGGAAGCTTGTGTTAAAGGAATAAAAGATGTTATTGAAAAAAGTGATGTAAAAGCTTCTGACATTAAAGGTATTGGTTTAAGCGGCCAAATGCATGGACTTGTTTTAGTAGATAAAGACTATAAAGTGATAAGAAATTCTATAATATGGTGTGATCAAAGAACAGAAAAAGAGTGCGATTACATGACAGAAGTTATTGGAAAAGAAAGATTAATTAAAATAACAGGAAATCCTGCGTTAACTGGATTTACACTTTCAAAATTATTATGGGTTAGAAATAATGAACCAGAAAATTATGAAAAGATATATAAAATACTTTTACCAAAGGATTATATAAGATTAAAATTAACAAATGTATTTGCAACTGAAGTTTCAGATGCTAGTGGAATGCAAATGTTAGATATAAACACCAGAAATTGGAGTGAAGAACTGCTTAAGGATTTAAACATAGATAAAAATATATTAGCAGATGTTTATGAATCAGTAGTTGTTAGTGGAAAAGTCACAGAAGAGGCTGCTAAATTAACAAATCTAGAAGTAAATACTCCAGTTGTTGGTGGTGCAGGAGATCAAGCTGCTGGCGCTATAGGAAATGGAATAGTAAGTGAAGGAATAATATCTACAACTATAGGTACATCAGGAGTTGTATTTGCAGCAACAGATACACCAAGATTTGATAAAGAAGGAAGAGTTCATACTTTATGTCATGCAGTACCTAATAAGTGGCACATAATGGGGGTAACTCAAGGTGCAGGTTTATCATTGAATTGGTTTAAAAGAACATTTTGTGCTAAAGAAGTTGAAGAGAGTGAAAAGTCAGGAAGAGATATATATGATATTTTAACTGAAAAAGCAGCTGCATCAAAACCAGGGTCTAATGGAATAGTTTATTTACCATACCTTATGGGAGAAAGAACTCCACATATAGATCCAAATGCAAAAGGTGCATTCTTAGGAGTATCACTTATAAATAATCATGATGATTTTGTAAGAAGTATATTAGAAGGTGTTAGCTTTAGCTTAAAGAATTGCCTTGATCTTATTGAAGGTATGAATGTAAATATTGATGAAATAAGAGTAAGTGGTGGTGGTGCAGAAAGTAGTGTTTGGAGACAAATATTAGCTGATATTTTTGGGTATCCATTAACTACAGTTAAGGCATCAGAAGGTGGAGCTCTTGGTGTAGCAATACTTGCAGGAGTTGGAGCTGGAATATATGATTCAGTAGAAGATGCTTGTAGCAAAATAATAAAAGGAAATTCAAAGGTAAATCCAAATACTGATTTGAAAGATATATATGAAAAAGTATACGAAATCTATAATGCTAGTTATCCAAGGACAAAGGATTTACACCTTTAAAAAGATAAAAGTAGAACAAAAAAACAGTTTAAAGACAAATAATTAAAATAATATAAGAAAAAATAACAAATGAGATGCTTAACTACACAAAATAGTGATATCATTAACTAAGGGAAAGAATGGGGGTAATTTAAAAATTGATCGAAGTAAATCACAGCAAAATTAAGGAAACAAACAGAAAAAAAATAATTAAATTACTACTGGTAAAAAATGAAATTACTAAGTTAGATATCTCTAGAGAACTTGATATAAGTATTACAACAGTTTCTACTAATATTACAGAATTAAAAGAAGAGGGAATTGTTGAAGATGTAAGGTCATTAGAATCTACTGGTGGTAGGAAAGCAATGGCAATTAAGTTAAATGAAAATTGTAGATATTCATTAGGAATAGCCTTATCACCTAAACATATAAAATTATCATTAATTAATTTAAAAAGTGAAGAAATTGATAATATTAGAGTAAGACACAAAAATAATAATGCTGATGAAATAGTTCAAGTAGTAAATGATAATATATATGAAATTTTACAGAACAATAACATACAAACTACTCAGCTTTTAGGAATTGGAATTTCTATACCAGGAACTGTAGATTCAGAAAGAGGGATAATAAAAAATTCTTATTTGCTTAATATGAAGAATTTTAATTTAAAAGAAAAATTTGAATATTTAAATGTACCTATATATATAGATAATGAAGCAAATTTATCAGCATATTATGAATATTTAAATAAAAAAGATATAGTAGATAATTTATTATATGTTTCAATAACAGATGGATTAGGTCTTGGAATAATAATAAATGGAGCAATATATAGAGGAAGTGATAATTCATCTGGAGAGATGGGTCACACAAAAATAAATCTAGATGGAAAGCTATGTAAGTGCGGAGCTAGAGGATGTTTAGAAGCATATACTTCTAAAAACGTACTTTTAGAACTATACAATGAAAAATTATCAGATGAATTAGACGAGATAGAAGATATAGAAACGTTAGAAAAAGCATATGATAATGGTGATGAAGATGCTATACAAATATTAAAAGAATACTTATATATTTTAGGAAATGGGATAGTTAATTTAACTATGATTTTAGATCCTAATCGTGTAGTTATTGGTGGAGAAATAAATAATTTAATCAATAATGAAATAGAGTACTTAAAAGAAGTAATATATAAAGATAATTTATTTATTAATGATAGTAATTGCAAAATAGAAATTACAAAGTTCAAGGAATCATTTCTTTTAGGAGCAGCAATGATGCCTATAGAGGAATTTTTAGAAATTAAATAATAAGGTAGTATTTACTACCTCATTTATAAAAACTTATTAAAGGATATTTAAAAATATATTATTTAAGTATTTAAGCAATTAATAATTTAAAAATATTCGTTGTAAATAAAAAAAGAGGAGATGTAAGAAAAATGAGATTTTTTTTAGACACAGCAAACATAGAACATATTAAAGAAGCAAATGAAATGGGAGTAATATGTGGTGTAACTACAAACCCATCATTAGTTGCTAAAGAAGGTAGAGACTTTAATGAAGTCATAAAAGAAATAACAGAAATAGTAGATGGACCAATAAGTGGAGAAGTTATAAGTGAAGATGCGCAAGGGATGATTAAAGAAGGAAGAGAAATCGCAGCAATTCATAAAAATATGATTGTAAAGATTCCAATGACAGCAGAAGGACTTAAGGCAACTAAGGTTTTATCTAAAGAAGGAATTAAAACAAATGTAACTTTAATTTTCTCAGTAACACAAGCTCTTTTAGCTGCAAATGCAGGAGCAACATATGTAAGCCCATTCTTAGGAAGAATAGATGATATATCAATGGATGGAATGGAACTAGTAAGAAATATTGCAGATATATTTGCAATTCACGGAATAGAAACAGAAATAATTGCAGCTAGCGTAAGAAATCCAATTCATGTTATTCAAGCAGCACAAGCTGGAGCAGATATAGCAACAATTCCATATAGCTTAGTATTACAAATGATAAAGCATCCATTAACAGATCAAGGACTTGAAAAGTTTAAGGCAGATTGGGCAGCGGCTTTTGGAAAGTAAACGTTAAGAGTTAACAATGAACAATTAACAATTAACAATTAACAGTTAACAACTAATAATGAATAATTATGGAACAAAACTCACAGAGAAAGTTCGAAGAACGAAATTTAAAATTTCGATTGTCACTTTTCAGGAGGAGTTTGAAAAAATATATATTAAAGAAATTCCGTAGGAATTTCATCCTTAATTATTCATCAATCATTCATATTTAAATAATAATGTAAAGTGAGGAAAAAAATGAGTAGAGAATTCGATAAATTATCTATTAATGCAATAAGAGTACTTTCAGCAGATGCAATTGAAAAATCAAAATCTGGTCATCCAGGACTTCCACTTGGAGCAGCAACTATGGCCTTCACTTTATGGTCAAAAATGAACCATAATGGAAAGAATCCAACTTGGGATAATAGAGACAGGTTCGTATTATCAGCAGGACATGGTTCAATGCTTGAATATTCATTATTACACTTATTTGGATATGGAGTAACAGTTGAAGATATTAAAAACTTCAGACAAGTAGGAAGTTTAACTCCAGGACATCCAGAGTTTGGTCATACTAAAGGTGTTGAAATTACAACAGGACCACTTGGACAAGGTATATGTAATGCTGTAGGAATGGCAATGGCAGAAGCACATCTTGCAGAAAAGTTTAATAAAGAGAACTATAATGTAGTTAATCACTATACATATGCAATATGTGGAGATGGTTGTCTTATGGAAGGAATTTCAGGAGAAGCATCATCACTAGCTGGAACTTTAGGTCTTGGAAAATTAGTTGTATTATATGATTCAAATAATATTTCAATTGAAGGAAGTACTGATATAGCATTTAGAGAAGATGTAGCCAAGAGATATGAAGCTTATTGTTGGCAAGTATTAAACATTGCTGATGGAAATGATATAGATGCAATAGAAGCTGCTATTGAAGAAGCTAAAGCAGAAACTTTAAAACCTTCAATTATAATAGTTAAAAACCAAATTGGTTTCGGATGTCCTGCAAAGCAAGGAAAAGCATCAGCTCATGGGGAACCATTAGGAACTGAAAATGTAATTGCAATGAAAGAAAACTTAGGTTGGAAGACAGAACCAGCATTCTATGTACCAGATGAAGTATATACAAATATGAATGAACACATAGAAGAAGGCGCTTCAAAAGAAGAAGCTTGGAACAAATTATTTACAGAATATAAGAAAGCCTATCCAGAATTAGCTGTAGAATATGCTAATTGGATGAGTGGTGAAATAGATAAAGAAGCATTATTAAATAATGAAGAACTTTGGAGCTTTGATAAAGAAATGGCTACAAGAGAATCTTCAGGAATAATGATAAATAGATTAGCTAAATTAATTCCTAATTTAATAGGAGGATCAGCAGATTTAGCTCCTTCAAATAAAACTTATATGGCTGGCAAGGGAGACTTCTCAGATACTGACAGAAGCGGACAAAATCTTCACTTTGGAGTAAGAGAACATGCAATGGCAGCTATAGTTAATGGTATGTATGTACATGGTGGACTTAAGGTATTCTGTTCAACATTCTTCGTATTCAGTGACTACATGAAGGGTGCTATGAGATTATCAAGTCTTATGAACCTTCCAATAGCTTATGTTTTAACACATGATAGTATTGGAGTAGGAGAAGATGGTCCAACTCATCAACCAATAGAACAATTAGCAGCACTTAGAAGTATGCCAAACATGACAGTATTTAGACCAGCTGACTCAAAAGAAACAGCAGCAGCTTGGTATTATGCTGTAACTAATGGGACTACACCAACATCATTGGTATTAACAAGACAAAAGTTACCACTATATGATGGATGTCCTAAGAGAGCATTAAAGGGTGGATATATCCTTAAAGATTCTAAAAAGGAAACTCCAGATGTACTTCTTATGGCATCAGGTTCAGAAGTTGAATTAATATTTAAAGCAGCTGACGAATTAGCAACTAAAGGAATAGACGCAAGAGTTATAAGTATGCCATCATTCGAGTTATTCGAAGCACAAGATGAAGCTTATAAAGAATCAGTTATGCCAAATAAAGTAAGAGCAAGAGTTGCTGTTGAAGCATTAACATCATTTGGATGGCATAAATATGTAGGTCTAGATGGAAATGTTATTTCATTAGATACTTTCGGAGCATCAGGAAATGCAAATACATTATTTAAACAATTTGGATTCACTGTAGAAAATGTTGTTGATACTGCTGCTACAGTAGTAAATAAATAAAATCTTAAACTAAGTAGATTTAGCATATTGCAATAAAATAGATAAGAATTAAATAAATATGTGTTGAAAGACATCTTGAATATTTGTGAACTATCAAAATATTGCAATATGTATATAAATATAAGAAATATGAAATATGAAAGGTAGGGTTAAGATGATTATAAAAAAAGTTACTGACATTGATTTTAAAAAATATGGACAAGTTTTAAATAACTATGATTGCTCTGAAATAATTGAAAAAATGAAAAGTATTACACCTATGCCTACTGATGTAATTTATGAACCATCTATAAAAGAACTTGAAGATTTAAAAATTGCTGAAGATTTAAGAACAAGAGAATTTGGTGAATTACCAATTCAAATAGGATATTGTAATGGCAATAATTATATGCTAAATGCAGTTGAATATCATCGTTCATCTGAAATAAATATAGCAGTAACAGATCTTATTTTGCTTATAGGTAGCCAACAAGATATCGAAAACGATTATTCTTATGATACTGCCAATATAGAAGCTTTTATGGTTCCAGCTGGAACTATAATTGAAGTATATGCAACTACCCTTCATTATGCACCTTGCAATGCACAAGAAGATGGATTTAAATGTGTTGTTGTTCTACCAAGAGATACTAATTTGCCTTTAGAAAAAACAATTGAAAAAGTAGGAGAAGATGCATTGTTATTTGCTAGAAACAAGTGGTTAATTGGTCATAAGGACACAGATTTAGGTGAGCAAGGAGCATTTATAGGCTTAGTTGGAGAAAATATTCACCTTTAAAAAAAGTGCGAAGCACAATTAGGAACTTATTTAGCGCAACCAAGAATATTTTGTCATAATTGACTTAATATAAACCGTAATTGAAAACTTAATTGATAAAAAGATAAAATTAGAAATGTATAAAAAAGATTAAAGATAAAAGTGTGTGTAAAATATTAACTAAGATAAAGATATGTATTAAAAATAAAAAAATATAATAAATGGAGGAATTAGAAATGAATAATATACCAAAAGTAAAATTAGGAATTGTTGCAGTAAGTAGAGATTGTTTCCCAATGGAGTTATCAGTTAATAGAAGAAAGGCTGTAGTAGAAGCTTATAAAAAATCTAACGGGGATATTTATGAATGTCCAACAGCTATTGAAAATGAAAAACATATGGAAAAAGCATTGGCAGAAGTTAAAGAAGCTGGCGTAAATGCATTAGTAGTATTCCTTGGAAACTTTGGACCAGAAACTGCTGAAACTTTACTTGCTAAGAAATTTGATGGACCTGTAATGTTTGTTGCAGCTGCTGAAGAAACTGGAGATAACTTAATTAATGGACGTGGAGATGCATATTGTGGAATGCTTAATGCAAGTTATAATTTAGCACTTCGTAATATAAAAGCATATATCCCTGAATATCCAGTTGGAACAGCATCAGAAGTTGCAGATATGATATCTGAATTTGTACCAGTTGCAACTGCTTTACTTGGAATACAAAACTTAAAAGTTATTTCATTTGGACCTCGTCCACAAGATTTCTTAGCTTGTAATGCACCTATTAAGCAATTATATAACTTAGGTGTTGAAATAGAAGAAAACTCAGAACTTGATTTATATGCTGCATTTAATGAACATGCAAATGACTCAAGAATTCCAGATGTAATTGCTAGCATGGAAAAAGAATTAGGAGAAGGAAATAAAATGCCTGGTATCCTACCAAAACTTGCACAATATGAAATTACATTATTAGATTGGATGGAAGAACATAAAGGTTCAAGAGAATATGTTGTATTTGCAAATAAATGCTGGCCATCATTCCAAACACAATTTGGATTTGTACCTTGCTATGTAAACAGCCGTTTAACAGCAATGGGAATTCCAGTAGCTTGCGAAGTTGATATTTATGGTGCATTAAGTGAATATATAGGAACTTGCATAAGCCAAGATGTTGTTACTTTACTTGATATTAATAATTCAGTACCAGCTGATATGTATGAATCAGAAATTAAAGGTAAATTTGATTACACATTAAAAGATACATTTATGGGATTCCACTGTGGTAACACATCAGCTTGCAAATTATCATCTTGTACTATGAAAAATCAAATGATTATGGCAAGAGCATTAGAACCAAATGTAGAACCAAATATAACTAGAGGAACTCTTGAAGGAGATATTCTTCCAGGAGATATTACATTCTTCAGATTACAAAGCAATGCAGATGCAGAATTAACAGCTTATGTAGCTCAAGGTGAAGTTCTACCAGTTGCAACTCGTTCATTTGGAGCTATTGGTATATTTGCAATTCCTGAAATGGGAAGATTCTATCGTCATGTATTAATAGAAAAGAATTATCCACATCATGGAGCAGTTGCATTTGGACACCACGGAAAAGCAATTTACAATTTATTTAGATATCTAGGTGTTAAAGAATTTGGATTTAATCAACCTAAAGGAATGCTTTATAAAACAGAAAATCCTTTTGAAAAATAATAAGAATAGTTAAATTTTAAATAAGTTGGGTAAGTGAGTTAGTATTTAGTTAACTTTCTTGCCCAACTTTTAATTATTGTTTAATAATTAAAAGTGACATAAAAAAATCATGAAATGAGATATGAAAGAAATAACTAAAGATGAAGATAATCTATACGAGAGATTATCTTCATCTTTTTTATTTATAATTGCGAGAAAAGTATAAGTTCGGAAATTGAAATTTGAATGTAAGGATTATCTTAAAATAAGTAAAAACACTTTTATGAGAACTCTTTTATAGATGAAAAATTCTTATTTGTGCTTCGCACTTTTTTTGATGGTGAAAAGTTCTTGATTGTGCTTCGCACTTTTTTAATATGGGAAAAGTTCTTGATTATGCTTCGCACTTTTTTTAGTGGTGCATATAATAAATTAAATTAATAGATGTGTATGGGATTAATATATGGGTGAAAATTGTGCGAAAAGTAAAAATTTCATTAAAAGAATATTAGAAACAGGTAAGATAGTTGAATTTAATGAAGATTCAAAGATAGTTTTAATAAGTGATTCGCATAGAGGGGATGGAGGATATGCAGATTCTTTAAGGCAAAATAAAAACATTTATAAAGCTGCACTTGGATTTTATAATAAAAATGGCTATACTTTAATTGAACTAGGTGATGGAGATGAGTTGTGGAAAAACAAGGATTGTTTAGATATAGCTTATAATTATAAAGATATTTTTAATATATTAAATAAGTTTCATAAAGATAATAGACTATATTTAGTTTTTGGAAATCATGATATAGTTAAATCAAATCCAGAATTTATGAAAAAACAAGAAAAACTTTTTGAGGCTACAGGCTATGGGTTTGGACGTGAAATGATTAGTCTTTATAGAAACATAAAATTTTATGAGGGGATTATACTTAGATATACGCCTTTAAACAAAGATATAATTGCGTTTCATGGACATCAAGTTGACTTGATTAACTGTGACATGTGGAAAAGTAGTAGATTTTTAGTTAGATATGTATGGCGATTTCTAGAGGGGATTGCTGGATTTAAATCGCCCACTAGTCCTGCAAATAATTATAACAAGGGAAATAA
The DNA here is from genome assembly GCA_003129525.1 of Clostridium beijerinckii. Classification (NCBI taxonomy): domain Bacteria; kingdom Bacillati; phylum Bacillota; class Clostridia; order Eubacteriales; family Clostridiaceae; genus Clostridium; species Clostridium beijerinckii. The sequence goes on from CP029329.1 coordinate 2,398,032, forward strand.
GATAGACAATATATTAGAAAAGTTGGCAAGAAAAGAAAGGAAAATGATTATTTGTGGACATACACATAATGATATATTTCCAGAACCTGAAGAAGGGCTTTATTTTAATGATGGATGTTGTGTGTTCCCATCATCAGTAACTTGTATTGAAATAACTAACGGAGAAATTTCTTTAGTAAAATGGGAAATAGAAGTGGGCAAGAAAGAAATTTTATATATTAATAAAAGTATAACAGGAGGTCCCGAAAAAATACGGAAATATTTAGATTTTGCTAGAAACCTTTAGTAAGGGAAACAATTAAAAAATATTCTATAAAAATGTAATTAGAGTTTTTGAAGAAATTTTTAAATAATATAAAATTGACATTTATAAAGTAAATTGTACGAAACAAAGTTGAAAGGTGGTGGACGTTAGTAGAGATTTAATATGTATAATATATTATCTCGCTAAGACAATTATGAATAAATTAAGTGGAAAAGTTGCACTGATTACAGGAGCATCAAGAGGCATAGGAAGAGCTATAGCTATAGAATTTGCAAGACAAGGTGCAAGTATAATAATAAACTATTCAACAGATGATGAAGGCGCAAAAGAAACGTTAGAAGAAGTAAAAAGAGTAAGTGGATATGGAATTATAATAAAAGGAGATATATCATCTTTTGAAAAGTGCAATATAATAGTTAATGAAACTTTAAAGATAATGGGTAAAATAGATATTTTAGTAAATAATGCAGGTATAAGCTACATTGGATTATTTATGGATGCTACAGAAGAGGAAATTCAAAGAATTGTAAGTACTAATCTTTTAGGTGCAATGTATTTAACAAAACATGTTCTTAAAGAGATGATTTCGAGAAAAAGTGGAAATATAATAAACATTTCTTCTATGTGGGGAGAGGTTGGAGCATCCTGTGAAGTATTGTATTCAACTACAAAAGGTGGATTAAATGCATTTACAAAAGCTCTTGCAAAAGAAGTTGCACCTTCAAATATAAGAGTAAATTGTATTGCACCAGGAGTAATAGATACAAAAATGAATTCTTTTCTAGGAGAAGAAGAAAAAAAGGCCCTAGAAGAAGAAATTCCTCTAGGGAGATTTGGAAATCCAAGTGAAATAGGAAAACTTGCAGTATTTTTATGTAGTGACGATTCTTCATATATAACAGGGCAAATCATCCGTGCAGATGGTGGATTCATCTGATAGCTAGTTACATTCAAAAATAAATGGAGACATTTGATTTATTATATCTATATCTCTGATTTAATAAAGTATTGAGATCATTACGCATTTTTATAACATAATGTTATATTTATACTTTAATCTTCTTCGTTTTCAGGCGATACTATTTTGTCTAAGTAGAAGTAAAATTCTACTCCTTTATCTATGTTTTTAAGGTTAAATTCACTATTATGAAGATGTAAAATGTTTTTAACTATTGATAATCCAATACCTGTGCTATTTTTTTGAGTTCTTTCTCTAGATTTATCTAGTCTATAGAATTTATCAAAAAGCTTACTTATTTCTTCTTCAGGGATGCTCACGCCCATATTTTGAACTGATATTTTAAACTTATCTAATTCCTCTTCAATGTTTATATTAATATCATTGCTTGGAGGAGTATATTTAATTGCATTGGTCATAAGATTAGTAAAAACTTGCTCCATTTGAAATGGATCTGCATAAACATAACTATAAGGCGTTGAAGAATTAAAATTCACATTGAATTTATTTTCTTCAAAGTCAGGTTTATGCTTTTTAAGTACTTTGGTAATTAATCGATTTATATTAAAGGCTTCAGGATTTGGTTTGATTGTTCCAGATTCAAGTTTTGAAAGTTCCAACATATTAGTGACTAAAACACTCATTTTTTTAGATTCATCAATTATAGTTTCTAAATACATTTTTGCATCTTCACCAGATACAATACCATCTTTAAGCCCTTCTGCATAACCTTCTATTATTCCAATTGGAGTTTTAAGTTCGTGACTTACATTAGCTGTGAATTCCTTCCTCATGTTATCTAATTGTCTTTCTTTTTCGATATCATCTTCAAGTTTTTTATTTTTCTTTTGTAGATCTAATAGTGATGCTTGAAGATTTTTTGATAAAAAGTTTAAGGATTTAGCAAGACTACCTATTTCATCTTCTCTATCAGTTTCACAAGTTACAGAAAAATCCATGTTAGACATTTTATTAGCAACAAAGGTTAAAGTCACAAGAGGTTTAGAAATTAAATTAGAATAAATTAAAGCAAGTATTATAGAAACAGTAATTAGACCATAAAATAAATATATAAAAAATTCACTTATAACTTCAGAGGCTTCTTTTATGGGCTGAATAGAAGAAACACAAAAAATAAGGCTATCATTTTTACTGCTTAAAGACATAGGGCTAACAACACCAATCTTTTTTAGTCCACTACTTTTGTTATCAAAATTTGTATATTTAGTTTGAGAATGTGTAATAACTTGATTTATTAAATCTTTATTGTTAATTAATTCTGTGCCAAAAGCAGTTAAAGTGTCAAAGCTTTCCTTATCACCATTAATATTATTAGAAATATATTTAATGTCTCCAGTTAAAGACGTAACAATAACTTTAGCATTATTATCATTTTCAAGTTTTTGAAGGGCTTTATATAAGTCAGAATCATTGTCAATATGAAGAGAATATAAATCATGAAACTTATTAACTTCTTGTACTAATGATATTGTTTTTTTATAAGAATAAAATCTTTCAAAGAAAAAAGCTTGTGCAAAGTATGTTATAAGCATTAAGCCGATAATTAGAGACAAGGTTATAGTAAACAGTCTTTTAGATAAACTGTACCTCATTATTTAGCCTCAAATTTATAACCACTGCCACGAACAGTAATTATATAAGTAGACTTATCTAATAATTTTTCTCGAAGTCTTTTAACATTAGTGTCTACAGTACGAATATCCCCATAATAATCAATACCCCATACGTTATCTAAAATATTATCTCTATTTAAGGCAATACCTTCATTAGTGATCAAATATATTAAAAGCTCATATTCTTTTGGTGACAATATTATTTCTTTTCCATCAATTTTAACTTCATGAGAAAGCTTATTTACTGTAAGACCATTAAAATTTTGAGAGCTTGAATCCAAGTCTTCTCTAGTCCTTTTAAGAAGGGCTTTAACTTTAGCAATTAAAACCTTAGGGCTAAAAGGCTTTGTCATATAGTCATCAGCACCATAATCATATCCTTGAAGTTTATCTTCTTCCTCTCCTTTTGCAGTAAGCAGAATTACTGGAACAGTTGAAACCTCTCTTAATTTTTCAAGCATAGTTAATCCATCCATAATAGGCATCATTATATCTAAAAGAACCAAATCGATTTTTTGAGTGCTAAATATAAACAAGCCCTCTTCACCATTTGAAGCTTCAAAAACATTAAAATCTTCCTTCATTAAATAGTCTCTAAGTAAAAATCTAATTCTAAGTTCATCCTCTACAATTAAAATAGATTTCCGCATTATTATGTCATCTCCTTTATCAAAATAAATTGAAATTATTTGGTAATATATGAAAAGTTTATTCATAATTAATAATACAATATAAATAAGGCAATTATATTACAACCTTATCATATTAATTTCTACGTTATAAGAGCAAAGATATTTTTATAATTTAATTAGTAATTATAAGCATTTTGATATTAATTATATTTAATAATAATATAATTAATATTATTATCGATATAACTTTCTTTAATTATATTGAATTAGAAGATATAAGGATAGAAGAATATTTTATAAATTATACATTCAAAACTATAAAGTATACATTTGATACGTTATAATGTTACTATACATTATTTTAGACTTCAGAAATAGTAGGAATATATTTTTAATTATGATATGATTAGGGGTGCAAAGTTAACGATAGAGGTTATAATAAAATAATTGGATTTTACCAAAACATATCGATTAATACAGAAAAATATTAATTATAAATATGAAAAGATTAGATAACAAGTAGGAGATTGATAAATGATAAAATTAAATTTTGATGTAAAGAGACATACTTTAGCAAATGGGCTAGAAGTAATAACAATAAATAAAGATACTCAGATTGCGGCTATAAATATAGGAATTAAAGTAGGCGCATTATATGAGAGTTTAGAACAAAAAGGTATAAGTCATTTTATTGAACATACATTATTTAAGGGAACTACAACTAGAAGCGATGAGGAACTTAATGAAGAATTAGAAGCTTTGGGTGGAGAATACAATGCTTATACAGACTATGATGCAACAGTGTATACAATTAATTGTTTGATGGAAGAATTTGAAAAAGCAGTAGAACTTTTAGGTGATATGGTGATAAATCCAAAGTTTGACAAGGGTGAAATTGAAAAGGAACGGGGAGTTATTTTATCTGAAATAAGGATGAGTAAAGATGATATAGAAGATTTGAGTTTTAAGAATGTAAATAGAATTGCATTTACTAAGAGTGCGCTTAAATATGAAGTAACTGGACTTGAAGAGAATGTTTCAAGATTTACTAGAGAAGAAATAGTATATTATTATACTAAACACTATACTCCTAAAAATTCACTTATAACTATGGTATCATCTTTAAGTCATGAAGAAGCATTAAAATTGGTAGAAGATCAATTTAAAGGATGGAAAGGCGAAAAGCCTAAGCGCATAGATATTATAAAAGAAAAAAATAAGAAAATAACATCAATAAGCTATAAAAAAGATATTGAACAAAGTACAATAGTTTATTTGTACACCTTCGATGATTTGGAAAAATCTGATGAGCTTTCTCTTAGAATATTAAATCATAGGCTTGGTGAAAGTTCAAATTCACTACTTTTTAGAGAAATAAGGGAAAATAGAGGATTAGCTTATGATATTTATACTCATCTTGAAATAACTAATAGCATAAAAACTCTTTATATATATACCGCAGTTGGAGAAGAAAATGTTGACGAAGCTAAAGATGCAATTGATGAGACTTTGAAGAAGTTAGTTGATGGGGAAATTCAAATTGTAGATAAAGATTTAAATATAATGAAGAAAGTTCATAAAACGGCTGTAATATCTACGTTAGAGGATTCTTCAGAATTATGCAATTATATGCTTCATCAAGCTTTAGAAGATGAAGATATATTTGAATTTGTTAAGGATATGGACAGATTAAATAACTTAGATACAATTAAAATCAATGAAGTAGGTAAAAAGGTTTTAATAAATCCAACAATTCATATACTAAAATCTAATTAGCAAATATAAATTATAATTATAAGTAAAGGTGAAAATAAGGAATTATGGCGATAATAACAAAAATAGAAATTCAAAAGAAAAATAAAGAAAGAGTTAATTTATTCTTAGATGGAGAATATGCCTTTTCTCTTTCCGTAGAGTTAGTTTATAAAGAAGGTCTTAATAAAAATGAAGAGATAGATTCAGAAAAACTTAAAATTTTAGCAGAGCATGAGAGCTTAATAAGATGCAAGAATTCTGCTTTAAGAATAATTGAAAAAAGTTATAAAACTGAAAAAGAGGTAAGAGATAAACTAATACTAAAGGGGTATGAAGATAACTCCATAAATAAAAGTATTGAATTTCTTAAAGAATATAATTTCATAAATGACAGCAATTATACAAAAGCATTTATAAGTGATAAATTAAAGTCTCAAGGAAGTCAGAAAATTAAGTATACCCTAATTCAAAAAGGTATACCAAAAGATAAGATAGAGGAAGAATTATCTAATTTAAATAAAGAAAATGAAAAAAATATTGCACTTAATTTAGCAAAGAAAAAGCTTGATATCATAAAAAAGAAGGAAAATGATAATTTCAAGATTTCAGGTAAGTTGTATAGATACTTAATTTCTAAGGGATATGGATATGATGTTACAAGTGAGGTTGTTAAGGAAATTATGTCATTAGATGAGTTTTAATGCAATATATTAGGCATATTCACCTAATAGTCCACAAGGATGTAATATATCTCCTTGTAAGATTCAAAATATACATCACATCTTTAACATGTCAATCTCTTTTTAATGTCTTAAAGGCAAATATTAACTTACAATAATGGTATAAGTTTTGGTATAATGATAGTATAAAGTGAAACTTTTTAGATGGAATTTTATATTCCAGCTAAATTTAGTTGAACTAATCTAGGGTCGTGCAGTTCTTAGCTAGCATCTATGATGGGAGGTTAGAAATGCTAGACATCAGACAAAGTGAAACTTTTTAGATGAAATTTTAAGTTTCAACTAAATTAAAATTAGGTAGGATATTATTTATGGAGGAAAAAATCATGAAGGAAAATAAATTTTTACTAGTGATTTCTGGAATTGCTTCAGGGTGTGTTCAAATAAGTATAATTATTGCAATGTTAGTTTTTTCTAATATAACATTTAATCCTACAACTAACAGTTCTTTTTCAGAAAATGGACTAAAACAAGAGATTTCATTTAATGAATATAGTTCAGATAGCAAAAACAAAATTAGTGGATTTTTTAAGAATAGACAATCAAGTAAAAGTGAATCTTCTAATACAGTTACTATCTATAATGGAATTACTATAGATGAAGGAATAAAATCAAACTCAAATATTAATAATAAAGCAGTTGAATTAACAGAAAGTGCTACAAGTGATAGAGAAAGAGCTAAAATTTTATATACTTGGGTTGGAAGAAATATAAAGTATGATAATGATAAAGCTGAGAAAGTATTATATGGGAGTGACAATCGCCAAATGCCAGAGAGTGGTGCTATATGTGCCTTTGAAAGTAAGTCAGGAATATGTTTTGATAAAGCATGTCTTTATGTAGCTATGTCTAGAGCTATAGACCTTAAAGTAAGATTGATAGGTGGACAGGCGTTTGATGGTGAACAATATGTAGGGCATGCATGGAATCAAGTTTATCTAAATGACGAAAATATGTGGATAAATGTAGATCCGACATTCTATGATGGAGGAAATTATTTTGATTCCAATCTATTTAATAATCATAATGCAGAAGAAATTGCTGGAGAATGGTAGTAACATATTATTATGACATTTAAAGAAAGCCAGCGGCCTTCAATCCTAGCAGTTAATTGTTAGCTATTAGCTGACTTAAGTATTAAATTATTTTTTTATATAGCTTTGAAATAATAAGATTAATAGCTTTTTCACAGTCATTATCATTAGGATCTATTGACCAAGCTAGATTAAAAAGACGCAAAGCTGTATCAAGACATTCCTTCATAACATAACAATATCCTAGGTTGAAAAAGTATTTACTTTCATGTTTAAGGGAAATTGCTTTATTTAGCATTATTATTGCATCATCAAAGTTTTTTAGTTTAATAAAGCAAACACCACAATTATAATATGAACAGGCTTCATTTGCATTTTGAGATGCAGATTTTTTATAACAATCAATAGCCCTTTCATAATCTTGTATATTATAAAATTTATTTCCTTCATTAAAATAATTCATTTGTAACCTCCAAAAGTCAAATTGTAAATACTGCCTTAAATACTTTATAATTATAGACAATATTTTAAATAACTATACATATGAACTTATTAATTTATAGTTTTAATTTATTAAGACATAGCATACATGCAAATTGAAAAAATAGTGTATGTTAATTGAAAAAAACAAAGAGGTGAATGCTAGAATATGATAAATTATAAAATTGGATTAGATATAGGATCAACAACAGTAAAGTTAGCAGTTCTTAATAATGAGGACAGCATAATATATAGTAAATACCAAAGACATTTTTCAGATATAAGAAGCACTATTATAGATTTAATAAAGGAATCTTATGAAGTCTTGGGAGATATTAACTGCAAGATTAGTATAACTGGATCAGGGGGGATGTCAGTTTCTAAATGGCTAGGGATTGGTTTTGTACAAGAAGTAATCGCGTGTTCAAAAACAGTTGAGACACTTATTCCACAAACTGATGTTGTAATAGAACTTGGTGGTGAAGATGCTAAAATAACATATTTTAAAGGTGGACTAGAGCAACGGATGAATGGAAGTTGTGCAGGAGGTACTGGGGCTTTCATCGATCAAATGGCAATATTGTTAAACACAGATGCGTTAGGATTAAACGAATATGCAAAAGAATATAAGGTATTATATCCTATAGCATCAAGATGTGGGGTTTTTGCTAAAACAGATGTACAACCATTGATAAATGAAGGGGCTCATAAAGCAGATATAGCTGCATCAATACTTCAAGCAGTAGTAAATCAAACTATAGGAGGCCTTGCTTGTGGTAAACCAATAAAAGGGAATGTAGCCTTTCTTGGTGGACCATTATTCTTTTTATCAGAACTAAGACAAAGATTTGTTGAGACGTTAAATTTAGAAGGAGACCAAATAATTGCTCCAGAAAATTCTCAACTTTTTGTTGCTATAGGAGCTGCACTTTTATCACAAAAAGAAAAATTAACATCTTTAAAAAAGATAGTAGGTAAGATTTCAGATATATCGGATATAAAGGATGATAATCAAGCAAGACTTGAACCATTATTTAAGGATCAAGAAGATTATAAAATATTTAAAGATAGACATAATAAAAATGTATTAAAAAGAGCAGAACTAAATAGTTACAAGGGCCAAGCATATCTAGGAATAGATGCAGGTTCGACAACAACTAAAGTGGCGCTCATAAGTGAAAATTCTGAGCTTTTATATTCTTACTATGGAAGTAATGAAGGAAATCCATTAAATAAAGTCGTAGATATTATAAAAGACTTATATGAAAAACTTCCAGACACTGTGGAAATTATGAATTCTACAGTTACAGGTTATGGAGAAGCTTTAATTAAATCTGCGTTACATATAGATATTGGAGAAATTGAAACAATTGCACACTATAAAGCCGCAGATTACTTTTTGCCAGGCGTAGACTTCATTTTAGATATAGGTGGACAAGACATGAAGTGTCTAAAAATTAAAAATGGAGCAATAGATAGCATACTCTTAAATGAAGCTTGTTCATCAGGATGTGGATCATTTATTGAAAGTTTTGCTAAAACTCTTGATATGAAAATTGAAGATTTTGCAAAGGAAGCACTATTTTCAAAAGCACCAGTAGATTTAGGTTCTAGATGTACAGTATTTATGAATTCTAGAGTTAAGCAATCTCAGAAGGAAGGCGCAACGGTTTCTGATATTTCAGCAGGAATTTCATATTCTGTTATAAAAAATGCTTTGTTTAAAGTAATAAAATTAAGAAGTGAAAGTGATATAGGTGAAAAAGTTATAGTACAAGGCGGAACTTTTTATAATGAAGCTGTACTTAGAAGTTTTGAACTTATTTCAGGTAGAGAAGTCATAAGACCAGATATATCAGGTCTTATGGGTGCCTTTGGATGTGCAATTATTGCAAAGGAGAGATATATTGAAGGCGAAAAGTCTAGTTTATTACAAAAAAATAAAATAGATGAATTTGAAATGGAATCATCTTTTAGAAGGTGTGGAAAGTGCGGAAACAACTGTTTACTTACTATAAATAAATTTTCTACGGATGAGGAGTTTATTTCAGGTAATAGATGTGAAAGAGGATTAGGCATAGATAAACCTAAAGAGGATAAATTACCTAATTTATATGACTATAAATATAAGAGAACCTTCAATTATAAGCCTCTCAAAGAAGACGAAGCAAAACGTGGCGTTATTGGAATTCCAAGAGTACTTAACATGTATGAGAATTACCCATTTTGGTTTACTCTTTTAACTAGTTTAGGATTTAGTGTTAAGCTATCGCAAGCTTCAAGCAAGAAAATATATGAACTTGGAATAGAGACAATTCCATCAGAATCAGCTTGTTATCCAGCAAAACTTGCTCATGGTCATGTAATTAATTTAATAAATAGAGGAATTAAAAATATATTCTATCCTTGTATATCATATGAAAAAAATGAGTTTAAGGATGCTCAAAATAATTATAATTGTCCTATGGTAATTTCTTATCCAGAAGCCATAAAAAACAATATGGATGAATTAAAATCAAATGATATTAATTTTATGGAACCATTTTTATCTTTAAATGATGATAATGAACTTGCTAATAGATTAGTAACAGAATTTAAAATATTTAATGTTACGCTACAAGAAGCAAAAATAGCAATAAATAAAGCAAGTATGGAAAGAGATGCTTACAAAAAAGACATACAAAACAAAGGCGAAGAAGTTATAGATTATTTGAGAAAAAATAATAAAAAAGGAATAGTATTAAGTGGAAGGCCATATCATATAGATCCAGAAATAAATCATGGTATTCCTGATATTATAAGTTCCTTTGATATGGCAGTATTAACTGAAGACAGCGTATCACATTTAGGAGTATTAAAAGATAAATTGAGAGTCGTAGATCAATGGACATACCATTCAAGATTATATAGAGCTGCAGCTTTTGTAGCTGAAGAGTCATGCTTGGACATAATTCAATTAAATTCTTTTGGATGTGGACTAGATGCTGTTACTACAGATCAAGTAAATGAAATAATTTCATCTACAGGCAAAATATATACAGTTCTAAAAATAGATGAAGGAAATAATTTAGGAGCAGCCAAAATAAGAATAAGATCATTAAAAGCTGCAATGGATGAAAGAGAAAGAAAGAATTATAAACCAATTGAAGAAAAAATTATATATAAAAATCCAATATTTACAGCTGAAATGAGGAAAACTCATACAATTTTATGTCCTCAAATGTCTCCAATACATTTTGATTTAATTGAAACAGCAGTAAGAGCAGCTGGGTATAATATTGATGTGTTACCATCCATGGATATGAAAGCAGTGGATGAAGGATTAAAATATGTTAATAATGATGCTTGTTATCCTTCAATAATAGTAGTTGGTCAAATGATTGAAGCTTTAAAATCAGGTAAATATGATGTGAATAATACTTCAGTTATAATGTCACAAACTGGTGGAGGCTGTAGAGCTACAAATTACATTGGTTTTTTAAAGATGGCATTAAAGCAAGCTGGATTTGAACAAGTACCAGTTATATCTTTAAATGCAATAGGACTTGAAGAACAACCAGGGTTTAAAATTACAGCAAAACTTCTTCATAAAGCAATTATGGCTTTAGTTTATGGTGACTTATTTATGAGAGTTTTATATAGGACAAGACCTTATGAAAAACTTAAGGGGTCAGCAAATGAACTTCATAAAAAGTGGAATGAAAGAGCTAAATCCAATTTAATTAATGGAAGTAAAAGAGAATTTAATAAAAATGTAAAAGAAATAATTAGTGATTTTGATAATTTACCATTATTAAACATAAAAAAACCTAAGGTTGGTATTGTTGGAGAAATATTAGTTAAATTCCATCCAACAGCTAATAATGATATAGTAGGAATTTTAGAAAATGAAGGAGCAGAAGCAGTAGTTCCAGATCTTTTGGATTTCTTCTTCTATTCAGCTTTTGATGCAGATTTTAAAGCTAAATTTCTTGCAGGAAGCAAAATGTCAAAGAATTTATGTAATATAGCAATTATGTATATGGAAACTTATAGAAAAACAATGAAGAAATATCTAGAAAAAAGCAATAGATTCTATAAACCTAAACATATAAAAGAACTAGCTAACATGGCATCACCTATACTATCACTTGGAAATCAATGTGGAGAAGGATGGTTTTTAACAGCTGAAATGATTGAACTTATAAAAAGTGGAACTAGCAATATAGCTTGTCTTCAACCTTTTGCATGTTTACCTAATCATGTGACTGGAAAAGGAATGATTAAGACTTTAAAGGAAAGATATCCAAGCTCAAATATAGTGGCTATAGATTATGATCCAGGGGCATCAAATGTAAATCAATTAAATAGAATTAAACTTATGCTATCAGTAGCATTTAAAAATTTAGAAGAAGAACCTACAATTCATAAGGAACAAGAAGAAGGCATAGAGAAACAACAGTTCCATAATGAAGTAAGTCTAACTTAGCATACAGATACACTCTTTAGGCTTTTTATTTATCTAGAGGTACAAATTCAAAATTGAGCGTATACTTTTAGATAAACTTTGAAATATTCACAATTTAAATTAATATATAGAAATTACTTTTAGTTGTGAATCTTATCTTAAAATTATTAAATACTATTATGATTAATTTGAGTAGAAGGGACAATTGTTCCTTCTATTTCTGGTTTATTTTATATGATGTTTAGAAAATAATGGGTAAACTTATTGTCAAAGTGTGCTTAGGAGTGTATCTTATATATAGTAATGTATAATTGTTAATTACTATGTAGTTGTTAGCAATAATATTCTAAAGAGTTGATAGCTAAGAACTGATATACATGGAAAAAATTTAAGATATGCAATTTGGAGGTAATAAATGGACACGGAAGATAATCAAGGGACAGTGGAAAAATCAAAAAGTAAGAAATTTAAACCATTAGTATTTCTTATGGGAATAATATATATAGTTGTTTTTTTAGGAATAACAACTCCGCTTGTATTGGTTTTCGGACCATATGAAAATACGAGAAGGGTATTTGTATCAACTTTACTTGGAACAAGACATGCATATTTAATAACTGATTTTATTTCGCAACAAAGTATAAATGAAATTTTAGGAGTAAAGCAAGAAGAGCCAAAAGAACAGATTACTCAAAATATTGCTACAGATATTAATAAAATAAAGGTTAAATACACAAGTGGAAATGATATAAGTCGATATGATATACATACAGATAGGTACGATGGATATGTATTAGAAATAAAGAATCCCTTAGGTGTTAAGGTTGCAATGACAAAATATGTAGGTAAAATAGGACAAAAGACAAGTGAAATGGCAAATGAATATAATGCTATTGCTGCTATTAATGGAGGCGCTTTTGTTGATGAGTCTTCAGATGGAACACTTTATGCAGGAACTGGGGCAGAACCGGGTGGCTTTGTAATTTCTGCAGGAAAAGTTGTATACCCAAAAACTAATGTGAAGAAAAATAATATTGAAAATGTCATTGCTTTTACAAAAGGAGGAAAACTTATAGTTGGAGATCATACTCTTGTGGAACTTCAAAAATTAGATGTACAGGAAGCAATGTGTTTTAGAAGACCTAATATTATAATTAATGGAAAGCCGCAGGTTAGAGACAAAATGGCAGATGGACTTAACCCTAGAACTGCAGTTGGACAAAAGGAAGATGGAACAGTAATATTTTTGGTTATCGATGGCAGAAAAATTACAGCGCCAGGAGCAAGTATATATGATGTGCAACAAATAATGATTGAAAGAGGAGCTATTAATGCAGGTGCACTAGATGGCGGATATTCATCAACAATGTATTATAAAGGTGAGGTGATAAATTCTCCTAATGCGTGGGATGGAGAAAGGTCTGTTGCTACAGCATTTTATGTTGAGTAATACACATGAAAGAAAAGAAAATCTTTCTAAATCTTATGGAACTGAAATAAAATAAGTATCCAAAGATACGACGTATATTTTGTGTAGGAGAGGATTAATTAATGAAAAACTTGGTGAGAATATTAGCATGGACTCTTATAGCATTAGTAATTCAACAAAGTATATTTTTATATGTAGAAAAGGTATATCTAGCTACAGATGTAAAAATAGAAGCTGAAAAAGTTGAAGAAAAAGAAATTCCAAAAGAGAAGAATCTAAATGAAATTAATATAAAAGATGGAATAGGTCAAGTTTCATTATCATCAGACGGAAGATTTGTAGCTTTCTTAGAAGATAATAAGCTTAAAGTTTTGGATAGTAATGATAACAGTGAAAAAGAATTTCAAAGTGATAGCGATGGGGAAGTAGTATTTTATAAGTGGTTAACAAATGAAAATAGCATAATTATTATTCAGAAAGTACAGAAAGATGGAGATTTTTACTTTGAACCAGTATCATTTACTGCAAATAAAGGAGAAGCAAGACAACTTACAGATGTTAATTTAAATGAAGTAAAAATAAACATAAAAAATAGAAATGATAAAATTGATAACGTAGTATTTTCAAATGCAACACATAGTCTTTACATAAAGGTTCAAAAGCAAAATGGGAAAAGTGATTTGTATTATGCAAATGTAATGAATCAATTAGCAGAAGTTAGGACAAACAAAGATATAGGGAATATTATAGTTCCAACTACAAATGCAAATGCAGTAATGGAAATGGGAGAAAATGCAACTATATTAAATAGTCAAGGAAATATAGAAATACCTAATGTTAAAATCACAAAAGTATTGGGTACTGATATTGGTGATAATGTATACTTTGGTGAGCAAGTAAATGATAAAATTACTAAAATTTATTATACAATATTAAATAATGATAAGCTTCAATGGAAGACATTAACGTTATCAAAGCCGGTAGACAAGGAAGATATAATAGTAGATTATTCTGGCAAAGTTTATGTGAATGATAAACTTGCAGGGAGTGTTTTAGAGCTTACGAGTAAAAAGACAATTAAATATCAAGGACAATTAGTACAAGCATATTCTAAAGGAATTATCTCTAGAGATAACAATAAATTAATAAAGAATGAAATAGTAGAAAATAAAATATCTATTAATTAATCGTGTGAAATATAGATACCCACAGTGAAGACTGCACTTAAATGTATGTCACACCGAAATGAAAGTCATGCATTTGTTCAGGTTACGTGAGGATTTAGCTGTGAATTTCTAATAGCAGAAGTTGTACCAAAAAGCTAGCCTCAAAGGCAAGCACTCACAGAGAAAGTTCGAAGAACGAAATGTAAGATGCCTACAAGGGGAAAGTTCAGGAGGTCAAATATAAAATTTGGACCTTCACTTTTCGATTCTCACTTTTTTTAACAAGCATTTTGGAACAACTACTACTAAAGAAATATCTACAGCTAAATCCGAAATAGTAACACTTCCACAAAAGCATGACCTTCATTTCTAGTTGGGTATATTTCCATAGTATAAGTACAATTTTAGGTATGTATATCTACATAAGGTATGGATTATATAAAAATAATTGATAACAGAGTTATACTTAGTATTAATAGAAGATAAGAAATTATGTTATAAAAAAACAAGTTTGTATTGTCACAGATATTCATAGGCAGGTAATTTAGTCGTGGAATTAGTGTGTAAAGGTAGAAATTAATTATCTGATAATTTGAATTTTGATACAAATACTTCTATAATAATATAGTATATTCATATTATTATAGTTGTTAACGTGAACAATATATTTTACTATATAATGAATTTATGGACAGCAAATAACAAGGGAGATGTCATAAAATGTTAATACGAAAAAATATTTTAAAGTTAGCAGTACCAATAATGATAGAGCAAACTTTTGTTATGCTACTTGGAGTATGCAATACCATGATGGCAGGACATATTGGAGAAGAAGCAGTTTCAGCAATTGGAATGGTTGATTCAATAAACATGCTGTTTATATCTTTCTTTGCAGCGTTATCAGTTGGTGCAACTGTAGTAGTTGCGCAACAAATTGGACAAGAGCAAATTAAAAAGGTTAATGAAACCGCCAAACAAGCATTAATATCAGGAATTATAATATCAGGAATTATAACATTGTCTTTATGGATTTTTCGTGTATCTATAATAAATTTTCTTTATGGTTCAGCGGAAGAGTTGATTAAATCAGATGCTAAATTATATATAGAATTTACTTTATTTACATATCCATTTATTGCTGTAGAGCAAATTGCCAATGGTATACTTAGGGGATGTGGCGATACTAAAACCCCAATGTATATTACAATGTTTATGAATATGATTAATATTATTTTAGGATACATATTAATATATGGAATTCAAGTTCTTAATGTGCCGTCAATTGGAATAATGGGAGCAGCTCTATCAATAGCCATAGCAAGAATAATTGGTACTATGATTATAATGATAGTTTTATTTAGAGGAAGTAAAATTATAAAAATAAGGAAATTATTTCCGTTCAAATTTGATATTGACGTACAAAAAAGTATATTTAATATAGGAATACCTGCAGGTATAGAACAAGTGATTTTTAATGCAGGAAAATTAATAGTACAGGTATTCATAGTAACAATGGGAACAACTTCGATTGCGGCTAATGCTATTGGAATGTCAATAGCACAAATAATTAATGTTCTAGGAACTGCACTTTGCTTAGCTGCAACTACTATAGTTGGTCAGAATATTGGTAGAAATGATGTTAAAGGCGCAAAAAGTGAATTAATTTACTTAGTTAAGTTTGCTACTATTTGTTTAGTATCTTTAGGACTTTTATTTATACCAATTTCTGAATGGCTGGCAAGTCTTTATACATCTGATCTAGAAGTAATAAAACTTACAGCAATGTTAATTAAAAGCAACAGTCTAGCATGGTTAGCATGGCCAATTTCATTTATACTCCCGGCAGGACTTAAAGGAGCAGGTGATACTCTATATACTATGATGACTGCTTTTATAGGTATGTGGATTTTTAGAATATGCTTTGGCTATATATTGGGGGTTGTATGTGGGTTTGGAATTCTTGGAATATGGATTGGAATGTATATGGATTGGGTTATTCGTGGAATAATGTATTTAATTAGACTAAGAGGGACTAAGTGGCTTAAACATAGGCTTATAAATTGAATAAATATAGTATTATAAATAATAATACAATAATAAGGAATATTTTCATTAATTATTGAAAATATTCCTTTTAAAATTAAGCAAAATTGAAATATAATTGTTTATATTTCAATTTTTACCAAGATAAGATATAATAATACTGTGATTAATGAAATATTTAAATAAATAAAAAAATATGACATTAAATAATTTATTTAAATCAACAAATAAATATAATAAAACAAGAAGGGAACGATCAAAATGATTAAGAGAAATGTAAACATTATCGTTATTGCAGTAATAATTATAACGAGTTCTTTAATACCTGCATTTTTAGAAAAGTCTGTTATAGCTACAGGAATAATCGCATTGATATCAGCCATAATTGCAGCAATATATTTAATAATATTTGGAAAGTATGATGATGTAAAAATTGAAAATAAAGGAATGCATGAAGAAATTACGGACACAACAGTAATTCCAATGGCAAAAGAAGAAGCGTCTATAAATATAGTTAATGTTGTTGATAATAAGAAAAAACATGAAATGCAAGAATTGGCATTATTTCAAGAAGAAACAGTACAAGCTTTAAATAATACTATAAGTGAAATGGTTTGTAGTGTTAATGAAATAAGTAATAATCTTAAAGAATTAACTAATACGTCTGAATCTGCAAACGATGGTACTATAAAACTTGCAGAATCACTAGCTAAGACAATGTATTTTACAAGTGTAGGTACTGAGAATATGGAAAATATGGACGCTTCAATGGAAAAAATATATCGAGCTAATAAATTATTGGACGATTCTGTACAAGTCGCAAATAATTCTACAAAGGAAGCAATAGATATTATTCAGCTTATAGGAAATATAGCAAATCAAACTAATTTATTAGCTTTAAATGCAGCTATAGAAGCAGCAAGAGCAGGGGACGCAGGACGCGGATTTTCAGTAGTTGCAACAGAAATTAGAAAACTAGCAGATGATGTTAAAACTGCAGTTAATAGTGTTTATAGTATAATAAATGATATAACACTTGCAATAAATAAAACAACTCAAAATGCAAGAGAGGGTGGGGAACTTATACAAGAAAGTATAAATACAGTAAAGATGGCAGAAGAAACTTTTAAACAAATAGTAGAAGAGATAAATCAGATTGATACTCATGCAAATTCTGTATCAGAATTAAATTGTAGATGTGAAACTATTAAAACAGCAGTATTTGAAATGTCAACATCACAAGCTAAATCAATTGATATTTTACTAGGAACTGCAAGAAAATTAAATGAAACAACAAAGTCAATAAAAAATAAAATATAAAAAAGTTGTCATAATTAGATTGTTAGATGTATAAAATAACTATGAAAAAAGGGGGGACAGAATTTATGAATAAAGATAAAAAAACTAAATTAATAGGTACTGGTAGGATATTAGGAACTATGGTAGTTTTAGGTGGTGCCCTAGCCATAACTAAAAAGATTAGGATTAATAAAATACAGAAGCTTTTAAAAAGTGAAAAATACTCCACGGGTAATACTAGAAAATTTGGAACATTGTATTTAGATAATGAAAAGCAAAAAAGACCAGAAGATTTTTTTGAGTTTAAAGATGTTCCAGTATATTCAGGACAAAAAATAGAAATAAGGGATACAAATAAAAGTGACGAAGATAAATTATCATGGGTAGAAATAAATGATAATGATAAGAGACTTTTAGTTTGTGATAGAAACATCTTAAAGGAAGTATCTTGGAACGAATTAAATGAACAAAATTTAATTTTTGGCAAAGTAGTAATAATAGAAAGTAAAAAGTATATTTTAAGACTTTTAACTGGATATGCTGAAAAGAAAAATAATAAATCTAGTGAATGGGATAGATATATAGTAAACGTAGATAATATTGTAGGTCTTCCCCAATATACCAAGTACCACATAGGTAATATATCAAATGAAGATAGTGAAGATGAAATAAATGAAGAAAACAAGAATTTGTGGCATTGGTTTAATTTTGCTAGTCTTACACAAAGTGAGTATTTTAAAAATCAAAAATTCTGTATAATAAGGGGATCACAGTCTAATAAGTCAGATAAGGACTTGAAATATGCAACAGTAGGATATAGACCAGTTTTAGAAGTGATTGAATAAACAAACTAGCATTCTAAATTAGTATTTTTAAAATGTACCAAAAGGCATATAAACGCTTGACTAAGTGCTTATATGCCTTTTGCTATATCCTTAATAGAAATATAAATATATGGAACCACCAAAAATAACATGAACAATATAAAATAAGCAAATGGTAAAGAAAGAAGAGTAAATTATGATTTCTCTAAAAAAGATTTATAGTTAATAGAACGATGAAAAAAATCAATAAATTATCAAATATATAGAGACAAAACTTATAATAATACTAAAAAAACAATTAAAATTGGATTAAATATTAATAAAAGATTGAATTATTAATATTTTATGAATTATTAAAAGTATTTTTTACAAGAATAGATAATTGCAGTATAATTTATGTTATAGAAAAATTAAATTTAGGAATAACTTATACAGAATATTTTTAAATCTAAAAGTAAATAGTATTATTTTAATAGATTTAGAATTTGTAATAATTACTTCAAAGTTTAGATTAATAAGGATGTGAGACATAGCTATGATGTTCAATAAACTTTTTGAAATAGATAAAGTAAGTGATTCAATTGGGAATATTAATTTTAGGGAAGCTGTTAGAGGAATTATAATAAAGGATAACAAAATTCTAATGGTACATTCTAAAAATAAAGACTACAAATTCCCTGGTGGAGGAATAAAAAGAGATGAGGGACACATAGATGCACTAAAAAGGGAAATAGAAGAAGAAACAGGCTATGTTTGTAACGCAGTAAATAATCAAGTTGGAATTGTAACTGAAAGAAGTAAAGACAGGTATTTTAACGATTGTGTTTTTAAGATGATATCATATTATTATATTGCTGAGGTAACTAATATAATAAAATCTCAAAAACTAGATCCATATGAAGCAAAGTTAGAATTCAAACCTGAATGGGTTAATATAGACGATGCAATAAAGAACAATGAGAACATAATAGATACAGGAACTGAACCTATTGCAAATTGGATTTTTAGAGAAACTTATGTATTAAAAGAAATTCAAAATTATATAAAGGAAAGATAAGTTCATAGTATGATGAAATACTAGGAAGTATATTTATAAAAAGTTATAATTACTAGCAATGAAAAGAGGATATTTTATGCTCATAAGAAAAGATGATTAGCCTTTTTTTTATATTATTGAACTCCATTCGTGGAGTTCTTTTATTATATAGTGAGAAGAAATGATTTATTAAGATGTCTACAAGTTACATATTTTTCGACAGTTGTATTGCGGATTTCCAAGATGAAATTCTATATTATTAAAAAAAGTATTATGGTATAATAAGAATAATTAAGATATATGGTAATAATTTGGAGGGCTTTAACAGAATAAATTTGAATTATTGTTTTGAAGGGAAGGTGAACAGCTAATTTAAAAATTAAATAAACCTAATTTAAAGGTATATATATTGAAAATTTAGAGAAAGAAAGAAGGTATTTACTGATGAAAAAATTTATTAAAAATCTAATATTAGGATTAATAGTAATATTAGCAATAGGTGGACAACCTGCATTTGCTGTAGATTATGATTTAAACACGTCTGTATATAACCACTTAGAAAATTGGGATACAGAATTTGAAATTAATTACTATAACTCTGATGTTTTAGATGTAATAAAAGATATTGCTCAAAAAGATGATTATTTAACTAGATCATTAAAGAGGTTAGAATATGAAAGAGTGGGAAATAGAGCAACCGTAAAAGTCACTTATTTAACAACCAAAGAACAAGAAGAGTATATAAATAAAGAGTTAACAACAATAGTTAATTCTATAATTACAAACAACATGAGCGATTATGATAAAATCAAAACAATAAATAAGTATATAGTTGATAGATATGAATATGATGATAGTCTGCTATCTAATAATGTATATTCTGCATTAACAACAGGAAAGACTATATGTCAAGGTTATGCAATGACTGCTTATAAGATGTTTAATTTAGCAGGAATAGAAAATAAAATTATCATTGGTGATTTAGATGGAGTTGCACATGGATGGAATTTAGTTAAGATTGATGGGAAATGGTACCATTTGGATGCTACAAATAATGATGTAACAAATAATAAATATTTTCTTAAAAATGATAAAACTTTAAGAAGTGATGGATTTACTTGGGAAGCTAATAATTATCCAATATGTGATGAAAATTATGAAGTAACATCAAATAGTAATCAAGGGTCAAGTAATTATGGACAACCTTCAATAGGTTATAAATCACATCTAGATGGCAATTGGTATTTTAGTAATAATTCATGGTATTTCTTAAGGAATACGAGTATTTATGCTACAGGTTGGAATATAATAGATAATAATTGGTATTGCTTAGGAAATAATGGTGCAATGCAAACAGGTTGGATATATTATAATGGGAAGTGGTATTACTGCTATCCAGTTAGTGGAGATATGGCAACTAACACTATTATTGATGGGTATAGAGTTGATTCAAACGGGGCATGGATATCATAAATTGAAATTTTTCAGGTGAAGGATTAACACTTCACCTGAATTTAGTTAAAATAGGTATTTAATACAAGAGGTTATTTTATTATTTGAACAAACTTTTTTTTGCCTAGTTTAATTATATCGCCACTTGAAATGGTTGTATTATCAAAATCAGTTACTTTATCCTTATTTATTTGAACGCCACCTTGATTTACAAGCCGTCTAAATTAATCATACGATTAACTCTTCAAGTACGCCAAAAATTTGGCTATCCAATTCTACTTATTCTTTTCATTGCTTTTACTATCAAATCTCATACTCAGAAATAAAGGAAACCCGACTCACAGACCTTCGCTGAGTAAGTTCGAAGACCCAAATGCAAGATTTGGATTTTCATTTAAGAATTATCTTGTTTTCTCATATAATTTTCGTACCAATTATTAAATAACACTTTAAAAGAAGCTGCAATTGGAACTGCAAGAAGCATTCCGAGCAATCCGCCTACATTACCACCAATCAATATTGCCAGCATAGTAAATACTTCATGTAAGCCTACACTATTTCCAACAATTTTAGGTGCGAGAAGGTTATTATCAACTTGCTGAACAAATAACATTGCAATGATTGCATAGAGCACTTTAATTGGTTTTCCACTAAGTAATCCAATTATTGCAGCAAGAATAGTACCAACAACTGGACCTACATAAGGAATCATATTGCATATACCTGCAATTATACCAATAATAAAAGCATAATCTATACCTGCAATTGAAAGTGCTATTGCAGATAAAACCCCAACAAAAAATGCTTCTAATAATTGACCTCGTAGGTATTTACCAAAAACCTCATGAATAACTCTGAAAATATAAGCAATCGTACCACCAACATTACTTTTTCTAAATACTAAATAATAAAGTTTATTCCATAAGCTCATAAAGTATTCAACATCTTTTATAAGATATATGCTAATTATCAGTGCAATAAAAAATGTCGCAATGCTGCTTCCAATAGACATTATGTAAGATGTCATATTCCCAAGGTTATTTTCAAGATACTTTTGAATATAACTAATTCCATCTATAATATATGGTTTAATGATGTCAACCAAAGAATTATTTAAACCATCTAAGGTTTTCGTTATGGATTCAGTTGAAAAGGATGTATGACTTAAGTATTGAAAAATAGTTTGAGTCATATTAGTTATAGTGATATTGTTTGACAATTGACCACCAATCATAAAATAAATTCCACAAAGCAATCCTAAAAAAATACCTATTATTAAAAGGTATGAAAAGATAATAGCTAAGACACGTCTTGTTTTTGCTTTTTGAATTCTATGGATATTATTTTTTTCTAAAAAGTTTTCGAGAATTCTAGTAATTGGGTATAAAAGATAAGCAATTACGATTCCTATGAGTAGTGGCTTAACTAAATTAACTAAATAGCCTACAATATCGAATGTAGTTTTAAATAATGTAGCAATATTTAAAATAATTAAAAATGCCATATATATTATAACGGCTGTAATAGTTATATATATCGAATATTTAAGTAGTTTTTTATCAAATTGAATTTTCATATGATAATATTAATCTCCTTAATCTTTTTTTATTTATTTTTCAAAAATTTATATGGTTTTTTATAGATTTATTTATTGTTAATCACTCAAAACATCTATATGTTTTACTGTAATTTAGAAACGATGTGAATTTGAATATATTTATTATTAACATTATACCATATTTTTTGAATGTGTCTTAATGGAATACTTCAAACTAATACAAGGAAATAATCCTGTACAATTAAATATTATTAAACAATTCTAATAACGTGTATACAATTGCTTAATATATTTTTCAAATTATTATATGTATCCATAATAGAATTATTAAATGATAGGATAACTAATCTAAATAGAAATAACATTTAAATAAACTCTAATCTTATTGGGATATCAATAGAATTATGGTTATATAATGTTAATTATTTTAATATATTTAAAATAGTTAATATTATAAAGGGCCGTGGTTAAAATGGGAGGAAGTTTTAACTGTCATGAAAATGAAAATTTAACTTATGATGATTTATATGATCAATCTAATAATTTAAAACAAGAATATGAGTTTTGTATGCCAATTGATGAATTTGATAATCTTGATAAGGATAATGAAAAAATAATATACTCCAAGAAGGAAATAGAAAATATATTAAAAGAATGTATAGAAAACATGGTTATAGAAATTGAAAATGTAATAGATGAAAAGTTTGGACAATATAATTTTATAACTACGTATAATAGGTACATTGATGATTGGAATGAAGTACTATGTAGTATTGAGGTTAATGGAAAGCTGGTCGATGTAAAGCTTACCAATGACTATATATGTGATGATACCAATAATATAAGTTCAGTTTATATTACATTATCTAGTGGTGGACAAGGTATTTTTACCGAATGTATAGAACGTATTAACCAAGAATATGAATTCATAGGTTCATCTTATGCTTATGTTCCTGTAAATGAAAATGAAATATGTTTTAAAGAGATAGATAAAGATAAATTCATAGAATCTATAATTTTAGAAATAAATAGAATAATATAAATCCAATATATTGCCATGGTAAAAACTCTACTTATGAGGATAATCAGTCGAAATAAGGAGCATGCTTTTGTTACGGTTTCTAATGAAACACTTAACAAAACATGCTCCTTATTTCTAGTAGAGGATATTTTCAATAAAAAAGAAATATAGGGATTTTAGAAATTGATAATTAGAAAAGACTTAAGAATTAAAGAATCTAATCGATAATTAATTATAAAATTATAATTTTCGATAAAATAATGATTTACATAAAATATTCTAGGAGATGAAAAAAATGAAGAGTAATAAATTTAGAATTTTAACTTTAGCCATAGTAGCAGTTTTAGCTCAAGGAACGTGTGCTTATGCAGCAAGTTCAACTGAGGATGACTATACTAAGGATGAATTAAATAATTTAGAACCAGGATTTGAATGGACGGATATTGATAAAAGCAACTATAGAGTTAGCAAATATATAAATAGTTTTTCAAGTGAAATGACTCCGCAGCAGGTGGCAGAGAGTGAGGACACCACTTCGACAACGGCGACTACTACTACATCAACAACGAATACTACAAATCAAACTATAGATTCAAATGTAGGAAATACTATAGTAAGTACTTCACCAAGTACAGGTAATAGCGGTGATTACTGGGGGAAGACTTCAGATGGAAAATGGGTATTGCTTGAACAAGGAGTCCCAGCAAGTGGATGGAAAATGGTAAGAGGAAAATGGTATTACATGGATCCAGATGGAGTAATGCAAACTGGTTGGATAAATGATGGCCAATCATGGTATTATCTAAATTCTGGAGGCGACATGGCATACAATACAATCATTAATGGATATTACCTTGACTGGAGCGGAGCTATGCAATAGATACCAACAGTGAAAAATATACTTGAGTATAACTTAGAAGGTGAGTATCTATGTAGATACTCCTAAGTGTAGTTTTAGCCTTGGGTATTTACAGACTTTTATTAATTTCTCTAAACTCTCTTGGAGTAAGTTTATATTTAGATTTAAATAATTTATTAAAATATGATACATTGTTAAAGCCAACTTCAAAGGATATATCCATTATAGAATTAGCAGTAGTATCTAAAAGTTTCGAGGCTATCTCAAGTCTATAAGTATTTATATATTCAATGCATGTCATTCCGATATACTTCTTAAAAAATCTCATAAAGTGATATTCGCTAAAATTACAAATAGAGCACATGTCTTTTATTGAAATATAATCCATGTAATGCTCTTTTATATAATTTAATATTATTTTTATTTTATTAGTTACATCACTTGATAAAGATGTAACTTTATTTTTTGCTATTAAATCATATTTATAAAGAAGTCCAAAAAAGTGATATAGAAGGGATTTTAATTCGATTTCAAAAGCAATACCCTTGGAATTATAACAATCAAAAATTTTTGTGACAGTATTAAATAATTCATCATAACCTTTAGAATTTTTTTTAATAATTAAAGGCAATTGATGTTCATTATTTAATATTGGAGCAAAATATTTAATAAGACAACCATCTGTAATAGCGCTTTTCAACATATTTAAATTGAACACCATAGTGCTCCAATACATATTTTTGTTATCTATTGGATGGATGGAATGCAAAGAGAAGGGCTTTACTAACACCAAATCTCCTGTTTCCAATTGATAGGAAATTAAATCTATTTTATATTCACCTATACCTTCATTTATTATAGTAAATTCTATTTCTTCATGCCAATGTATTGGTATAGCATAATATATTTCAGAAAATCCACAGTAATAAGTAGTAAAAGGTAAGATAAAATCACCATGAACAGCATTTTCTTTTAGATTTTTTAATTCAACATTATTCATATAAACCTCCATTGCAGCAGAATTGTGTTAGTATTAGCTGTAAATTTGCAAGAAATTTAGATATTATCACTATATAATAACATTATAATGATATTCAAAAGTAGATACAAATAAAAAATAAGCACAGAGTGAAATTAAAAACTTTTTAAGAAAGATAAGATCATTTTATAAAAATTATCCATTACTATTTAAAATGTGGTATAGCCACTTTGTTATTATCTTGTATAGATTTAATTGGAGGAGAGAGTTATGAAAAAATGTAAACAAGAAAATGATATCTTTGGGAAATTATTAAGTTATGAAGTTGATGGGAATGTAATTAATATTAAATTTGAACAAGAAAAGGTTTTTATAAAAATAATAAGCGCTCATATTATTAATTTTTTTGCTCCTTTATTTAGGGAAGAAAGAAATTCTAAATCAGTTGAAAATCTAAAAGTTAGCCATTGTGACTTTGAAATTGAAAATATAGAAAAAGGAATACAAATATCTACAGGAAAATTATTAATTAAGATATATGATGAATTTAAAGTTGACATTTATGATAAAGAAGAAAAATTATTATGTGCAGATTATAGAGGTGAAAAAGAGCCATTTATAAGAAGGACTGGAGATTATGAGGTTGCAGAGGCTGAAGGTCACAATCTAAATGGAAGTTTTGATTGTAAAGTATATGTTTCAAAGAAAATGGAAGAAGATATGTATTTTTATGGACTTGGAGAAAAGAGTGGTCATTTAAATAAAAGGGGATATCACTATGTAAACTGGAATACAGATAATCCAAAACCTCATGGTGAAACTTTTGATAGACTTTATAAATCAATTCCATTTTTAATTACACTTAATAAAGAAAATGCATTTGGCATATTTTTTGATAATCATTTTGAAACTCATTTTGATATGGGAAGAGATAATTCTAAATATTACTATTTTTCAGGAGCAGATGGTAACTTAGATTATTACTTTATTTATGGACCATCAGTTAAAAAGGTAGTTGAAGGATATACTAAAATTACTGGAACAATGCCTTTACCTCAAAAGTGGACACTAGGATATCAACAATGCAGATGGTCTTATGAAAATGAAGAAAGACTTATGGAAATTGCAAATAGCTTTAGAGAAAAAGGAATACCTTGTGACACATTATATTTAGATATAGATTATATGGATGGATATAGAGTATTTACTTGGAATAATGAAAGATTCGAAAATCCAGAAGTCATGATTAAAAAGTTAAACAGTATGGGATTTAAAGTAGTAACTATAATAGATCCAGGTGTTAAGGTGGATAAGGGATATAAAATCTATGATGAAGGTCTTAAAAATGGATATTTTGCAACTGATAATCAGGGAATAGTATATAGAAATGAAGTTTGGCCAGGTGATTCTGTTTATCCTGATTTTTTAAATTCAAAGACACGAAAATGGTGGGCAGAAAATCAAAAGGTAATGACAGATATTGGTGTTAACGGTATTTGGAATGATATGAATGAACCAGCAAGTTTTAAAGGTCCTCTTCCTGACGATGTTATGTTTAATAATGATGGAATACCAGTAACTCATAAAGAAGCACATAATGTATATGGACATATGATGGCTAAAGCTACTTATGAAGGATTAAAAAAAGAGACTGGAAAGAGACCATTTATAGTAACTAGAGCATGTTATGCAGGAACACAAAAATACTCAACTGTATGGACTGGAGATAACCAAAGTACATGGGAACATTTAAGAATGTCAATTCCAATGCTCATGAATCTTGGACTTAGTGGAATGGCTTTCTGTGGAACTGATGTAGGTGGATTTGGACATGACTGTAGTGCAGAGTTATTAAGTAGATGGGTACAAGTCGGAACATTCACTCCACTATTTAGGAATCATTCATCAATGGGAACACGAGATCAAGAACCTTGGGCTTTTGATAAAAATACAGAAGAAATTAATAGAAAGTATATAAAGTTACGTTATAAATTACTTCCATATATTTATGATGCAATGTGGAATTGTAGTAACTGTGGTGCGCCACTTATAAGACCACTATTATTTAACTATCAAAATGATAAAAATACTTATGAAATTAATGATGAATTCCTTTGCGGAGATAATATTTTAGTTGCACCAGTTGTTGAACAAGGAATAAAAGCTAGAATAGTATATCTTCCAAAAGGAGAAACTTGGATAGATTATTGGACAAAAGAAGAATATAAAGGTGGACAAAATATAATTAAAGAAGCACCTCTAGATAGTTGCCCAATATTTATTAAAGGAGGAACTTTAATTCCAATAGCTGAGGAACAAAACTATATTGGTGAGAAACAAGCTGATAAATTAACATTAGAGGTTTACTTAAGCAATGAAAATACAGAAACAAGATATCATCACTATATAGACGATGGAGAAAGCTTTAAATATCAAGCAGGAGAGTTTAGTCATTATAAGATAAAGGTAACAACCGGTGATAAGGTTGAAATAAAAGTTAAAATAATAGATCATAAATATGATGATAAGTATGAAGATATAGAATTTATTATTCATAATTTAAATGGAAAGATTGTAAATGTCAATGGAGAAAATGTGGAAATTATAAATGGAAAAGCTATTATTTCTAATAAAATAGCTTATAATTAATATTTATATAGTTAGTAGTTAAGTGTTGTATGAATTTAAATTAGTATAGCATTTAACTGCTTTAAACGTTAGCTAGAGTATAGTCTATTTTTTACATGGATGTGTAATTTCAGCACAAAATTTATACCCACTATTCTTTGTATTTCTTTTTAAAATAACTGAGAACTTGTTAAATCTAAACTTCTGTATTATATATAGTATAAAAGTATTTAATTGCTAAATAATATAATGTGAGAATATAAAAATTTTGAGTTAATTGTTTTCATATAAAAAACAATATAGGAATGATGTAAAAGGTGACTAATCATATTGCAACTGACATAATAGAAGATTATATTGTGAATATAATAAGTTATTTTTGCTTAAGTGGAGACTATTAAAACAAACTATTGACTTATAGTTAACTCTAAGGTGTAACATATAATATATATAACTAAATCATAAAAGGAGAGAGTATTTATGGAAAATTTCAATTATTCAATACCAACAAAAGTTTACTTTGGAAAAGGACAAATAGAGAATCTTGCAGCTGCAATTAAAGAATATGGAAATAAAGTTCTTATAGCTTATGGCGGAGGAAGCATAAAGAAAATTGGATTATATGATCAAATGACTAAAATTTTAAGCGATAATGAAATATCTTATGTTGAGCTTTCAGGAGTTGAGCCTAATCCTAAAATTGAAACTGTTAGGAAAGGAATTGAACTTTGTAGAGAAAATAATGTAAATGTTGTTCTTGCCGTAGGTGGAGGAAGTACTATTGATTGTGCGAAGGTTATTGCAGCAGGTGTAAAATATGATGGTGATGCTTGGGATTTAGTAACTAATCCAAATAAAATTGATAAGGTTTTACCTATAGTTACAATATTGACACTATCAGCTACTGGTTCAGAAATGGATAGTTTTGCAGTAATTTCTGATATGAATACTAATCAAAAGCTTGGCACAGGCCATGAGAATATGAAGCCAAAGGCTTCAATTTTAGATCCAGAATATACTTATTCAGTACCTAAAAATCAAACAGCAGCAGGAACAGCTGATATTATGAGTCATATTTTCGAAAACTATTTTAATCATACACAAGGTGTAGACATTCAAGACAGTACAGCAGAAGGATTACTTAGAGCTTGCATAAAATATGGAAAAGTAGCAATAGAAGAACCTACTAATTATGATGCAAGAGCAAACTTAATGTGGGCATCAAGCTGGGCTATTAATGGATTAATATCTTATGGAACAAATTCACCATGGGTTGTACATCCAATGGAACATGAATTAAGTGCATTTTATGATATAACACATGGGGTAGGTCTTGCAATACTAACACCTCATTGGATGAAATATTCTTTAGATGATACTACTGTTAATAAATTTGCACAATATGGAGTAAATGTTTGGGGAATAGACAAAAACTTAGATAATTTCGAAATAGCAAATATTGCAATAGAAAAAACAGCAGAATTCTTTAAGGAACTTGGAATTCCAAGTACTTTAAGAGAAGTTGGAATTGAAGAAGAAAAATTTGAAATAATGGCAAAGAAAGCTATAAATCCATACTTTAAGTATGCATTTAAACCACTTGATGAAAATGATATAGTTAATATTTATAAAGCAGCATTTTAAGTATATAGATACTAACTTCTAAGTTGAATTATATTGGTAATTATAAAAGCACTAATTGTTAATGTTCAATTCTAAATGATTAATAATTAAGCCTTGGCAATTGAATATTAAGCATTAATTCTTAAAACATGTGGAGTGTTTGAATTTTAAATATATATAATTTTAATTAAATCATAATAGTTATTAATTTAACTTATTATGGTTTAATTTACTTTGTGTTAATATCTGGTATATAATCAAAGCATATTTTGATGTATCAAAGGAGTAGATTTATGAGCTTATTAAATTATGGTGATAAAGTAGCCATTGTTGCTTGTTCTAACGGATTGGATGAAAGTAACATAATAAAGATGAAAAAATTAGAAACTACATTAAATACTATTGGTCTTAAAACTGTATTCAGTGAAAAAATATATAAAAAAATTTCTAATTTCAATGGAACTGGTGAGGAAAGAGCTAAAATTTTGATGGATTTTTTTAATGATTCTAGTATCAAAGCTATATTTGATGTGTCTGGTGGAGATTTAGCTAATGGAATTTTGGAGCATTTGGATTTTGAAATTATGAAAGATAATCCTAAACCTTTCTTTGGATATAGTGACTTATCTGTAATTATAAATTCTTTATATTCAAAAACAGGAATGAAAACTTATCTGTATCAAATAAGAAATTTAATAGAAGTTAATAAGAATAAACAAATTGAAGACTTTAAAAATACATTTATGAGTAGTGGTAATGAACTTTTAACTTTTAATTATCAATGGATACAAGGAAATTCCATGAATGGAATTGTTGTGGGAGGAAATCTTCGTTGCTTCTTAAAACTTTCAGGCACAGAATATATGCCGGATTTTCAAGATAAAATTATATTTTTAGAAAGCTTAGGGGGAGATGTGCCTAAAGTGACCACATATTTAACTCAATATAAACAAATTGGTGTATTTAAAAAGGTTAAAGGAATAATACTTGGAAGTTACACAGAAATGGAAAGAGAAAAATATTCTCCAAGTGTAGTAGAAATAATAAAAGAAATTGTAAATAATCCTAATATGCCAATTGCAAAGACAAATGAAATTGGACATGGAAAAGATTCAAAATGTATAATCATCGGTGGAAGAATAGAACTATAATGTGGTGATTTATGGATTTGCAGGTTTTATGACTATTGTTTTATTAATTGGAGTAACTGGATTTTTCGGAAAGTTTGGTATGTCAAAAATGGAAAACAGTGTGCAAGAAATGTATATTAATAATCTTCAACGTATTGATGAAATACACATCATTAAATGTAATTATTTACTTGTTCCTTTTAAATATAAATGCTATATTAAAAGAGAACGAATTTTTTAACAAATTTTGTATTAGTTTTTATTTTGGGGGATAAATATGCAAAAGGATGAAGGAGCTAAAGTTGTTAATGGGGAAATAATAGTTGTGGATAGTTCAAATGAAGAACGCATAACAATAAAAGCTCGTAAGAATATAAAATTATTTATTAATGATAAAGAATGTGAGATTCATAAGGTATATGAAGTAACTTCAAGTGACAAAATAACATATAATTGTGAAAAAACTCAATCTAATAGGAAAGCAAATGTAATTATTTCTGAAGACAAAATGAAAGCATATATAACTGTAGAGTATATACCTGAAATTGAGTACAAACTAAAAGATAGGGAAGCCTTTTTTAATTTAGCTATCTCTACTGAAATCATATCTCAAAAGGAACCAGAACATTTTACAACTTTTGAGTTAAAGGCAATTCTAAAAGAAAAGGGTATAGTCTATGGAATTAAAGAAGATCAATTAGAATTAGCAACAGAAGGCTCTGTGAAAGAAATTTTAATTGCAGAAGGTAAAAGCCCTGTAAAGGATATACCTAGTGAAGTAAAGTTATTTTTTACGCCAACTCAAATTATGTTTCCAGAACCAGATTCTAAAGAAAAAGTTGATTATAAAAATCTATTTAGAATTTCAAATGTTAATGCAGGCGATAAAATTGCAGAAATAGTTCCAGAAGTGATTGGTGAAGATGGAATTAATATATTAGGAACAGTGATAAAGAGAGAGTATATTAGAAAAATGCCAATAAACACTTCAAATGGATGTAAAGTTGAAGATAATAATATTATAGCAATTATTGATGGAAAAGCTCATATAGCAAATCGAAATGTTAGCGTTAACCCCATCTATACTATAGAGTCTGTAAATATGAATACTTGTAATATAAAGTTTTATGGAGATATAGAGGTTTATAATAGCGTTGATGACAATATGTATGTTAAGGCAGGCGGTTCTTTAGATGTAAGTCAAAATGTTAATACTTCAAGTGTAGTTACTGGTGGAGAAATAACTATACTCGGAAATGCAATTAATTCGAAAATTTTATCAGGACAAATTGATATAAGAAAAAAGGAATATTCAGATGTATTAGTTGAATTTAAAGATATTGTATTAAACATGATTAATGCTATAAATTCGCTAAATCCTAATAAATCAAAATTTGAAACTAGCGACTATATAAGAACTTTAACTGAAAGAAATTTTAGTAATTTTCAAAAAGTAGCTTTAAATATAGTATCATTAAATATAAAAAATAAAATAAAGCATAATAAACTAGTTGATTTTATTAAAGATAAAGTACTAGGATATAATATCTTAAAAATGAACACTTTAAATGATTTATATAACCTAATTAAGATATTAGAAAATGAAATAGATTATTATGAAAAAAATATAATAGTTCCATTAGATATACGAATAGGATATTGTCAAGATTGTGAGATAAAATCTACAGGAAACATTATAATAGGAGGAAAAGGAGAATACATATCAAAACTTACTGCAATGAAAGACATACTTTTTACAAGGTCTGATTCTGTTGCAAGAGGTGGAATATTATGTGCTGGTGAAAATATTAGTGCAGGAATTGTAGGAAGTAAAGCAGATATACCTACAACACTAATTGTACCTAAATTTGGGAAAATAAGTGTTGCTGTAGCATTTAAAAATACAATATTTTGCTTTGGAAAAACAAAAATGATTCTAGAAGAAACCTGTGAAAATATTAATGCTCATTTTAATGAAGAAACGAGAAGAATTGAAATTGGTAAGTCATCATCGTAATAATAAAAATATATAATATGAAGAAAAAGACTTTAACAATGAAACAACTAAATTATTTGTATAAAAAGAACGAATATGATATAATGAATAATCAGTTCATACAAAAAACTCGTATATTTCCGATAATATGGTTGGAAAGTTTCTACCTGCTATCCATAAATTAGCAGACTACGAGGTAGTGTTTTAGTGTTAAGTATTATTAAAGATATTTATCTAGAAATACAGCACCTCATTTATATTGGAGGTGCTTTTTATTTTGGAAAAATTTACTTGAATAGTATATTTGTAAGTTGCTATTTTTATCTGATGTCTAGCCGCTGTAACACTCCCACTTCTATAAGTGGGAGATAAGTGAGAGTCCAAATCTTGTATTTGGTTAGTCGAACTTATTCAAATCACATTAGTGGTTGTATAACAGCGGCACGACTCTAGATAAGTTCAACTAAGATTCAGATGGGGATTAAACCCCACCTGAATCAAATTTCACTTGATGTATGGGTGAATTTTTTATATAGGAGATTGATTATAATATGAAGCTCAGCAACAAGGACAAGTTAGAAAAAACTGATTGCACTATTAATGAAAATAGTGAACTTCTTTATGGGATTAACGACAAACCTAACTTATCAACACAAATTTTATTGGGTTTTCAGCATATATTTGCTGCTTTTGGTGGAATTATAGTGGTTCCATTAGTCATTTCAAGTGCATTGGGATTTGATGCGACTATATCAACAGCACTTATGAGTGCAACAATATTAGCGGCTGGAATAGCAACATTTATTCAATCAAGAGGAATTGGTCCAGTTGGAGCAAGAGTTGCATGTATAATGGGAACCGATTTTACATTTGTAGCACCTTCAATTGCTATTGGAAGTGTTTATGGAATGCCAGGAATTATAGGTGGTACTATACTTGGAGCATTTGTATCAGTATTTTTAAGCTTTATAATAAAACCGATAATGAAATTATTTCCACCACTTGTTACAGGTACAGTAATAACATTAATAGGATTAACTTTGCTTCCAGTATCAATGGATTGGGCAGCTGGTGGAAGTGGATCACCAAATTATGGGGGATTAATCAATATTTCAATAGCGATGAGTGTAATGATTATTACTTTACTTTTAAACAGATATGGAAAAGGCTTAGTAAGCAGTGCTTCAATATTAATTGGAATGGTATTTGGATATCTTATTTGTATTCCTCTTGGTATAGTTGACTTTTCAGCAATTAGTGAAGCAAAATTCATATCATTTCCTAAGATATTTTCATATGGAGTAAATTTTGATTTGAAATTAGTAATTCCGTTTATACCAGCGTATATTGTTTCAATTATTGGAACTGTGGGGTGTCTTAAGGCTATTGGAGAAGTTTCAAAAGTTGAAATGGATGATAAAAGAATTGGAGCTGGAGTATTATCAGATGGTATTGGAAGTATGATTGCAGGTGTCCTTGGAACTTTTCC
The DNA here is from genome assembly GCA_003129525.1 of Clostridium beijerinckii. NCBI lineage: Bacteria > Bacillati > Bacillota > Clostridia > Eubacteriales > Clostridiaceae > Clostridium > Clostridium beijerinckii. Next base: position 2,432,509 of record CP029329.1, read on the forward strand.
AAATACATCTTTTAGCCAAAATATTGGATTAATTCCTTTAACAAAAGTAGCAAGCAAATATGTTGCTATGATGGCAGGTATAATACTAATTATCTTGGGATTTCTTCCTAAGCTTGCAGCTTTAATAAATATAATGCCACAGCCCGTTTTAGGTGGGGTTGGGATAGTTATGTTTGGAACAGTTGCCGCATCGGGGATTAAAACGTTAAGTAACGTAGAATTAAACAATCGTAATTTATTAATAATAGCAACATCAATAGGACTTGGAGTTGGTGTTACATTTCGTCCAGAGTTTATAAGTCAATTCCCAGAGGGGTTAAAGATGATTTTTTCATCAGGGATTTCAACTGGAACTATTGTTGCATTAATATTAAATTTAGTTTTAAAAGAAGAAAAGAGTGGAGTGAAGTAGTAATGGAAAGTTTACATAAGCGTATATTAGAAGAAGGTCAAGCGTTATCAGAAAGTGTATTAAAAGTTGACTCATTTTTAAATCATCAAGTTGACCCAGCATTAATGTATGAAATGGGTACATATTTTAAAAATTATTTTGAAAATCATAAGGTTACAAAAATATTTACAATAGAAAGTTCAGGTATTGCACCAACTGTGATGACAGCAATGCAAATGAATTTACCTATGGTTACATTAAAAAAGCAAGGTTCAAAAATTCTAAATGGTGATGTTTATCAAACAACAGTACATTCATATACAAAAGATTTAAATTATGAATTGACACTATCTAAAAAATACATAGATAAAGATGATAATATATTAATTATAGATGACTTCTTAGCAAACGGGGAAGCAGCACTTGGTGCAGCTCGTTTAGTAGAAGAAGCAGGAGCAACTGTTGCTGGAATAGGTATTGTAATAGAAAAATCATTTCAAAAGGGTCCACAAATGTTAAAAGATAAGGGTTATGATGTTTATTCATTAGCAAGAATAGCTAAATTATCAAAGGGAACTATAGAATTTGTAAAATAATTATATATAGATAAAAAATCGTGGCTTGCTGTCACGATTTTTTGTTTTATTTGAGTACTTTTTTGAAATAATAATCTTATTTTTAGTTATATTATTCACACACATTACTATTTCATCTTATTTGATTTTGCTAAAAATAGTGCAAAGTCTATAAATAAATAAATAAAAACACTTAACAATTTATGCTTATAATGTGAGCTGAGAGTGAGTATATTAAAAAATGTTTAAGAATTAGGTGAAATGCTATATAATAAAGTTAAATATAATTAATAAATTTATACTTATATGGAGGATAATATGTTTTTAAGAGAGTTTAAAATTAAAGATAAAGACAAAGACAACATAATTGCTTTAGCTCTTTTCGGTAGTTATAATACACAAGCATGGATAAAAAATAAAAGCGATATAGATGTATTAATATTATTAAATGAAAAGAGAGATGTTTCTTTTGAATTTGAATTAGAAGATGAACTAATTCCATCATTAGAAGAATTTTTTAAGTATAACAATATTCATTTAACTTTCTTATATATAAATGAATTTGATTCTTCTTTAGCTAGGTGTTATATAGATAGTCAAGATAAGATAATTATTGATTATAACAGGGAAATTGACTTTAGACTGTATATAAATAAATATTTAAGAAATAATGAATGGCTAGATTCTTTAATAAAAGAGGATACAAAATTATTAAGGAGGCAAAAATAAAATGTCACCATATTATAAGTATAAAAAAGAAAGATTAGAAAAAAAATTTTATGTAGCTAAAGATACGCTTTCTCTACTTAGAGGTGCTATGAAGGAGTTTAACAATACAAATTCTATTTTTTTGAAACGATCGATTTTAGGATATTTTCAAGACTTTACAGAATATATAATTGATATGTCTGAAACCTATTTAGTAATGACAGATAATTATGTAGATGGGTGTTCAGCTGTAGAATTAATAAAAAGAGCACGGATTCATAATTTTCTGGAAGATACGTTGAGTGAATTTTTACTGAAAATTATAAGATTAAGAAATAGATATACTCACGATTATTATAAGAGAGATGGTATTGAAGAAGATATATTTAAATGTTGTTTTTCAGAAATAATGTATATGGAAATATTTTTAGAAGTTAGTGATACAGAAATACATCTAAAAAATATAGAAGATAAGAAATAAGAGAAAACTTATATAAAATTTAAATATAAGAATAAAAAAATCATAAGTGAGATTTCATTTATGAAGATTATATGTAATTAGAAGGAGAGAAAATATATGAAAGCCTATGAACGTTTATTAAAATATGTTGGGGTATACACAACATCAGATGAAAATTCGGATACACATCCAACAACTATAAGACAATTTGATTTAGCAAATATACTTGTAAAAGAAATGAAGGAACTTGGGATTCAAGATGTTAAAGTTGATGAAAAGTGCTATGTGTATGGTTATATTCCAGCAACTAAAGGATATGAAGAAAAGTTAAGTATAGGACTTATAGCTCATATGGATACTGCACCGGCAGCTAATGGAAACAATGTAAAACCACAGATAATTGAAAATTATGATGGAGGAGATGTGGTTTTAAAAGGAAACAACAGCATTTTATCTCCAGAGAGATTTCCTCATTTGAAAACTTTAAAGGGTAGAACTCTTATTACTACTGATGGAACTTCATTACTTGGTGCTGATGATAAAGCAGGTATTGCTGAAATACTTACAGCATGTGAATTTATAATGAAAGAAAATATTCCTCATGGAAAAATATGTGTAGGATTTACTCCAGATGAAGAAGTAGGACTTGGAGCACATTTCTTTGATGTAAAAAACTTTGGTGCAGATTTCGCATATACAATTGATGGTGGCATCGAGGGTGAAATTTCTTTTGAAAACTTCAATGCAGCAGCTGCTAAAGTAGAAATTAGTGGTGTATCAGTTCATCCAGGGTCTGCAAAAAATACAATGATAAATGCTTTAAATGTAGCTATTGAGTTTAATTCAATGTTACCTGCATGTGAAAGACCAGAACATACAGAAGGATATGAAGGATTTTATTATTTAGAGAAGCTTAGTGGAAATACAGATAATGCAACTATGGAATATATTTTACGTGATCATAGTGGTGAAAAATTTGAAATTAAAAAATCAATGATACAATTAGCAGAAAAACTTATAAATGAAAAATATGGTGAGGGGACAGTAAAAGTTACAATAAGAGATCAATATAAAAATATGGTTGAGCTTATAAAACCTTGTTTTCATCTTATAGATAACGCCACAGAAGCTATGAAAAGTTTAAATGTCACACCAGTTATAGAACCAATTCGTGGGGGTACAGATGGAGCAACTCTAAGTTATATGGGATTACCTTGTCCAAATCTTGGAACAGGTGGATTTGCATATCACGGAGAATTTGAACATATTACAGTAGAAGGTATGGATATTTGCACAAATATTATTGTTGAAATATTAAAAAGGTATGCCCATTAATAAAGGCACGAAGTGCAACCAAGAACTTATCACATTAGAAAAGGTGCGTCAGCACAACCAAGAACTTATCACATTAGAAAAGGTGCGTCAGCACAACCAAGATCCTATCCAATTAATAAAGGCACGAAGTGCAACCAAGAACTTATCACAATAGAAAAGGTGAATATATAAGGCTAGAGAGTAATTCTCTAGCCTATTTTTTTGAATCAATATATCTAGAAATAAAAAAGAATAACTTATTTAGATATACTATTATTTTCTATTATATAAATAATTCTTGTGTATAGAATCAAAGAAAAAATTAGTTATTTTTTCATTAATTTCATCATTATGTGTAGAGGTAATAATATTTTCTTCAGATTTATAAGGATGAATAGGTTTATTTACTTCTATTTTCTCAGCAGGTTTAAAAGGTATTATTTTCGAATCATTAATTATGATATTTCCACCTTCATTTATAATAGAATATCTTCTTCCATGTATATATTTTAAGTACATAACATCCATAAATAACACCACCTTTTATATTATTGACACTAATCTGAAATGAATGTAAAACTTATTGATTATTTAATATATGAATTTAATTTATGGAATATTACATAATAACTTAGAGCATTTTTAGCTAGCAAAACTAAGAGTATGGTATAATTTTCATGTAATTATATAAAATAAGAATAGATAGAAGAATATTTTAAAGATTAAATATGTAAGGAAATATGAAGATCATAAGTAAAAATAGAAGTTTTGTATATGGAGTGGAATAAATGAAAAATAATGCAGCACAAAGAGATTTTAAAAAATATAAAAGTCAAATAAATCAAATAGAAGAAATAGTAGAACATTCAAAACCAGGAGCACTTATAGAACATGAAAGTTCATTAAGAAAGAAACTCAAAAAGCTTAAAGAATTAGAAAATCAAAACTTAAAAGATTTTAATGATGTATGTGAGAGGTATGAAGAGATATTAGAAAATGTCTCAAAGAGAATGCTGGATTCTTATAATAAAAATAATAATACTGAATTTGATTTTTATGAAGTAGTACGTGGAAATTATAATAATTTTTTAAATCAAGGATTAATGACAATACTGACAAAACAACACATACCTAAATTAATAGCAAAAGAATTTGAAGAGAACTTCCCAAGCAATCCTAAAGATGAATATATTAAAGCTAGAAGCATGAAGAGAAAGTTTTATATACATTTAGGTGATACTAATACTGGCAAAACATATAATGCGTTAGAGCGTCTTAAAAGTGCAAAAAAAGGTGTATATTTATCACCACTTAGAATTCTTGCTTTAGAGAATTTTGAAAAACTTAATAAAGAAGGAGTAGTTTGTGACCTTTCAACTGGGGAAGAAGAAATTATAAATATTGGCGCTACTCATATTTCATGCACAATTGAAAAAGTTAACCTAAAAGAACATTATGATATAGCTGTAATTGATGAAATTCAAATGATTAGAGATCCATTTCGAGGGATGGCATGGAGCAAATCAGTACTAGGCCTTCAATGTGACGAAATACATATATGTGGGGCTGCTAATGCAAAATTTATATTAGAGACAATATTAAATGATTGCAAAGATGAATATGAAATAAAAGAATATAAAAGAGCAATCCCATTAGAAGTTGAATATAAAAACTTTAGTTATAAAGATACTAAAGAAGGAGATGCTATTGTAGTTTTTTCCAAAAAAAGAGTCTTAGAGATAGCACAGGAGTATTCTAGCAAAGGTATTAAAGCAAGTATAATATATGGTGATTTACCACCAGAAGTTAGGAAAATGCAGTACGAACAATTTGTAAATAAAGAGACAAAGGTACTAGTGACTACTGATGCGATAGGAATGGGAGTTAACTTGCCAATAAGAAGAATTGTATTTATAAGTATAAGAAAATTTGATGGAGAAGAAGTACGAGAATTAACTTCACAAGAAATTAAACAAGTTGGAGGACGTGCAGGAAGAATTGGTATTTATGACACTGGATATATTGCAAGTATAGGTGGAAATGCAGATATAATTAAATCTAAACTAGAGGCTGAAGATGAAATTATAAGAGAAGCTGTCATTGGGCCATCAGAAGCAATCCTTAAGATTAGAAGTTTACCTTTAAATGAAAAGCTTGCTCTTTGGAGCACTCGCGAAGAAAAATTAGATTACTATACAAAAATGGATATTAGTGAGTATATTTTGATTTTAGATAAAATAAAGAAATATAAACTTAGAGAAGATATACAATGGGATTTATTGAAAGTTCCATTCGATGTTACAAGAGATGAATTAATGAATACATTTTTAGACTATGTAGATGAGTTATTTGTAAACAAACAAAAAGAATTATTTATACCACAGTGCTATAACGGAAATTTAGATGATTTGGAAATATATTATCAAAAGATAAATATGTATTATTCATTTTCTAAAATATTTAATTTAAAAATGGATGTAAATTGGGTTTATGATGAAAGAATTAAAATAAGCGAAGAAATAAATGAGATACTTTTGAAAATTTAATACTAAATTCTATGGAAAGACCAGATATAGTGAGTTTTGGAGATGTTGCAATTAGAAGAGGTATGATGAAATTATATGGTCTTTCCAATATTACAGAGGAGGAATTTAGCAGATAAAAAAATAATTATTCTTTATATTGTTCTTTAGCATTTGTTAATTTCAATCCACTACAAAAACTATCACAGACAGCCCAGTTATCAATTTTAGGAATAAAGTTATATACATATTGAAGAATAGTCTCAATATCTGTATTCACATATCCAATAACCATACCTTTTAATATAATTTCCTCAAAATAATCATTTGGTGAAGTACATAAAAATTTTCCCCAATCATTTTTAGCTAATTCTTTAGCAAGGTTTCTAAGAAGAGGCATACGTACACCTATAATATTATTAACCCCAATAATATAAAGTTGGAAACTTAGATTATATAGTATTTAATAAAGTAAAATTAAATTTTTATATTGATGAAATAGGGGAGGGAGTTAATTGAATAATAATATCATTGAAATGAGGAACATTACAAAAAGTTTTTTTATAGGAAAATCAAACCAGTTAGATATTCTTAAAGGTATTAATATTAATATAAAAAAGGGGGAATTTGTAGCTATTGTTGGTGCATCTGGATCAGGTAAAAGCACTTTAATGAATATTATAGGTGCCCTTGATAGACAAACTTCAGGTGAATATATTCTTAATGACATAGATATTAGCCAAATTAATGACAATAGTTTATCAGAAATAAGAAATAAGAAGATAGGCTTTGTCTTTCAAACTTCTAATTTGATACCTAGAACAAATTCATTACAAAATGTAGAACTACCAATGCTATATTCTGGAGTAGATAGAAAAACAAGAAGAAATCGAGCTAAGGAGCTCTTACAATTAGTAGAGATGGAAGATAGAATGACTCATCTACCAAATGAGTTATCAGGTGGACAAAAGCAAAGAGTTGCAATTGCTCGTGCTCTTGCTAATGATCCTGATATTATACTTGCAGATGAACCAACAGGAGCCCTTGACTCAGAAACAGGAAGATTAATTATGAATATATTTCACAGTATTCACGAAACACAAGGAAGAACCATAATATTAATAACTCATGAAATGAAACTTGCAAGTGAAACTCAAAGAATAATAACGTTAAAAGATGGACAAATAATAGATGAAAAAAATAATGTTTCTAAAAAGTATATAGTCTAAATTAATTATTGACAAAATTCGAGATTAATTGGCGTTATATATAAACGTTTTAATGCATTCATGTATAGTACCACTTTATTTTATTAAGTCAAATTTTAGAATAAATTCAAAAAACTTAGAAAATAAGAGGAATAATATTATTAAATTTTAATAATATTAGCAATAATATATTTATATCTATATAAAATTAGGGTATAATTTATTTGTTTGAGATTTTTTTAAGAAAATAATAATCATACTTATTAAGTGAAACTTTTCAAGTGGAGTATCATACTCTAGTTGAATTTAGTTATAATTGTACCCACAAAGGGCACTTCGTCTAGTGTTATGCAGTTTTTAACTGCCATTTAAACAATTTGGCAAGTTAGAATAGCTATATATTAGATAGAATAATTAAAAAAGGGGAAAACAAATGAGCGAATTAAATCATGAACTTGGAATCATAGCACTAGAAAGTTGTACAGAGATAGGTAATGCTATAGACAGGTATATCCAAAAGATTAGAAATTCTAATGAATCATTCTTAATACCACTTAATGAAATCAGATTTTCTAATGGAGAAGGAAAAGTTAAAATTTCTGATTCTGTTAGAGGAAAGGATATTTACATTTTATGTGATGTTGGAAATTATAGTTGCACATATAAAATGTTTGGAATGGAACATCATAAAGCTCCTGATGAACATTTTCAAGACATTAAGAGAACAGTTTCAGCTATTAAAGGTAAAGCAGAAAGATTAACTGTAATAATGCCACTTTTATATGAATCAAGACAACATAGAAGAAAAGGTAGAGAATCTTTAGATTGTGCAATAGCGCTTCAAGAACTTGAAAGATTAGGTGTTGATGAAATTATTACTTTTGATGTGCACGACCCTAATATTCAAAATGCTGTTCCACTTTTATCTTTTGAAAACTTTTATCCAACTTATGATATAGTAAAATCAATTATATCTAAGGAAGAAACATTCGAACATAATAAAGAAAAACTACTAGTAATCAGTCCTGATACTGGTGCTATGGATAGAGCTATTTATTATTCAAGTGTTTTAGGTGTTGATGTTGGTTTGTTTTATAAGAGAAGAGATCATTCTACAATAGTTAATGGAAAAAATCCTATTGTTCAGCATGAATATGTGGGAAGAAATGTTGACGGAAAAGATGTTTTAATTGTTGATGATATGATAGCATCTGGAGAGTCTGTTCTTGATATTGCTAGAGAATTAAAGAGTAGAAATGCAAGAAATGTATATGTGGCTTCAACTTTTGCTTTCTTTACAGAAGGACTTGAGAAATTTAACAAAGCTCATGAAGAGGGGTTAATAACAAGAATATACTCTACTAATTTAACATATATACCACAAAACTTAAATGATGCACCATGGTTTAATTCAGTTGATATGTCAGAATTCTCAGCTAGAATAATAAATAGATTAAATCATGATGATTCAATTGCTAAATATATGGATGCAACAACAATAATACATAAATTGTTAAATAAATAATATAAATTTATTTAAGCAGGAATTCAAGTGATATACTCCCTTTGTAGCGGACAGTTAAAATAATAAAACTGTTTCTATGAAGGGAGTATTTTTCAATTTAAATTTAAAATCAATCTCAAAATAAAGAACAAGTAATCATAGATTTTGGTTCTCTGGCGGTAATAAAACAATGCCAGATCCAAGAATAGGGCCAATTATAAGTCCACAAAGGGTTATAAGTCCAATATTTTTGTTCATATGTTCCTCCTAGTAGTATTTTTGGTAGAGTATGTATCTTATAGTATCATTTAGGCGTGCATTTATAAAATTTGAGAGAGTTTCTACAAAGCTAAACAACTAGAAACTGTACTAAGAATTTTTTATAGTAAATATACAAAAAGGTCATGAAGCATGACGCTTCATAACCTTTAAAAAACTTTATTTAATTAATACTGAATTTCTATATTATAAAAAAGTTCTTCTAGAAGCTTTTAATTGTAAATCAGTAATATCTCTAAAATAATAATTATCATTGCAAGGTTTGCAAGTATCAGAAACCTCATCATAAACATATTTTGTAGGTGCAAATATTGAATTTAAAAAAGATTTACATCCTTTAATAAGAGAATTTGAGAAATCTAATAAAATATTTGAAGCTTTATTATGAGTAATACCTTTAACAAAATGATAATGGATTAAGTTAGATTTTGAGTTTTTAATAATTCTATAGTTCATAATAATCCCTCCAATTTGTAAACGTTTATAAAAGTGTTTCTTTAATCTACTTCTATACTCATACTATAATCCATTCTAAACAAAATTACATCTTTCTAAAAATAGAAGTTTGTTAAAAATATATAAGTAATATTAACTATATTTATTTAAATATAGTTGGTATTGCATTTATAATAAGGAAAGCTTGTAAATACTTTATAATTAATAAAAATAATAGAATTTAAAATATTTTTTTGAGTAATACTTGTCATTATTTCTATTATAATAATATTTATTATGAAGGTAATGTTACTCTAATAACATTATCTTCTGATATTTCTGACAAGACTAAGGCAGTGATGAAAGAATCTAAAAAATATTTAAGAATCCCCCTATATTTCTATTTAGTAATTCTCTTTTTATAAAAATATAGTATTAAAATAAATATAAATATTTCTTTTACGCATACTATATATGTTACAATTGACAATTGAAGAACAAATTTCTATAAGGCTTTATCTGTAAATGTAAATTGTAAACTATATATTAGAGTGTAGATTTGAGGCCTATATAAGAAAATAACTAATTTGGAGGAAAAAAATGAATACAAAAGAGAATTTTTTAAGTGACATGAAAAGTGGAGAGACTATAAAAATATCATTAATGGTAATGAAAATAATATTTAAAGACTCCGACAAAGCTGTATGTATATTAGCAGACAAAAGTGGAGAAATAAAGGCTAATATATCAAATAAAAATGGCGATATTAAAGAAGGAAGAGTCATAGACATTGAAGGAATTAAAGATGGTAAACTTGATGTAAAAAAATATGAATTTATTTCAGAGTATGATGTTTCAGATTATCTTCCAACGTTAAATAGACCAATTCAAGAGATTATGGAGGAAATTGAATTATATACAGATAAATATATAATTTCAAGGGAAGGCAAAGCTTTAAATGATTATTTCTTTAAAGATGAAGAATTTTTAGATAAGTTTAAAAGGGGTATAGGTGGTGTATCAATGCATCATAACTATATAGGAGGACTCGCAGAACATACTTTAAATGTAATGTACATAACTATAATGCTTTGTGAAAGGTATGATTGCAGAAGAACAGAAATGGCAGTTCTTGGTGCAAAGCTTCATGATATTGGTAAGATTTATGAATTATATTATGATGGTCCTTTCAAATATACTCTTAGAGGAGAAATGGAAGGTCATATTGTTATTGGTGCAGAGTTAATAGATAAGGCTATTAGGGAAAATCCTTCATTCTACTCAGAGGATTTTGCTATGAGAATAAAGGGATGTATTATTCAACATCATGGAAAGCTTGAATATGGTTCTCCAAGAGAAATGAAAATGGAAGAATCATTCATAGTCAATTATGCTGATTCTATAGATGCTACTATGAACAAGATTTCTCAAATGAAAGATAAAACAGAATATGGCAATTGGTCAGAATATGATAGAAGAATTGACACTAAATTATATTTATAATTAAAAGAGAGTGTGAGGAATATATGAATATTTTAATTATGGAAGTTACTCTAAGAGCATCATGGGTACATTCATTAAAAGAAAAAAGAATGGTTGTTAAAAGTATAGTCCAAAAACTAAAAAATAAGTTTAACATATCAGTAGCAGAAATAGAGAATCAAGATATTCATAATACAATAGTTATTGGAATCGCAGGTATATGTGCAAATTCATCACAATCGGATTCTACAATGGAGCATATTATAACTTTTATAGAATGTAATACAGATGCAGAAATAGTTGATGTTCAAAAAGAAGATATCAGAAATTAAAATATTTTATTAGTGTTTAGCCAAGAGAAATTTCTCTTGGTTAAAATTTTGAATCAAAATAGCATAAACAGATGTATAAATTTATGCATCCATAGAATAAGGGGAAATAAAAATGAAAAAATATATTAAAAATTGGTGGGAGAGAGCAGGGAAATGGAAGATGAGATTTTAATTATAAAAGTCTTCCATTATTTTTCCTATTATCATATGTAGAGACATATTTAAAGCCAATATCTTTTAACATATCATATATATAACTAATATTTTCACCGACTCTATTACAACTATGAGCATCAGAACCTACAGTTAAAATTTCACCTTTAAGATCTTTGTACATATGTAATATTTCTAGCTTTGGGAAAAGTAAATTATTAGATAAGCCGGAAGTGTTTACTTCAAGTCCTTTTCCCCTAGAAATTATTGTTTTCAAAATATCATATATGTAGTCCTTATAATCTTCAAAATTATATACATTGTCAACTTTAAAAGCATATCTTTGAACAATATCAAGATGTCCAAGGATATCGAAATCTCCCATTTGCACAAAAGCTAAAACTTCCTTAAAATAAGTCTCATAAGTGTATCGAACACCGTTTTCAGAAATATTTGTATTAAAGCCTTTTCCGCCTAGATTATGTATTGAGCCTATTATAAAGTCTAAATTATGTTCTTTAAAATATTTATCAAAATCTTCTTTGTAAAGGTGATATTCACTAACTTCTAATCCCCTTTTTACATTGATTTTTCCATGATATTCACTAGAAAGTTTTTGTATTTCATTTTCATAGTCTTTAAAATCAAAGAAATTATAACTAATATCTTTAGGATCAAAGCTAATATGTTCTGTTATGCATATTTCATTTAACTCCATAGAAATAGCTTTAAGTATAATTTGTTCAATGGTTTGATTCCCATCAAAAGAATATTTTGAATGTAGGTGGTAATCACTTAAGTATCTCATTTGTATTTATCATCTCCGTTATGTTAATTCTTAATTATAAAAAAATTTAAGAATTAATTTTTTCAAATTAACAATGGACGATTATTAATCGTCCATTGTAGGTATTAAAAATATATATTTAAGAAAAGCCAGTTGGCTTTTCTTCCTTAATTGTTAACTGTTCATTGCTAACTGCTAACTGAATTAAACTTGTTCAGCCATATAATAAAGTAACTTTTCAGTAGCTTCCCAACCTAAGCAAGGGTCAGTGATTGATTTACCGTAAATATGGTCATCAACTTTTTGAGTTCCTTCTTCTATGTAACTTTCTATCATAACACCCTTAACTAACTTTTTAATATCGCTATTATATTCTCTGCTATGAAGTACTTCTTTTACTATACGAGGCTGTTCAGCAAATTTTTTCATAGAATTAGCGTGATTTGCATCAACAATTACTGCTGGATATGGAAAATCAGCTTCACCATAAGCTTCAGCAACTCTTACTAAATCTTCATAATGATAATTAGGAATATTATTACCATGTTTATTAACTGATCCACGCATAATAGCATGTGCATATGGATTACCAGTTGTATTAACTTCAGTATGTCTATATAAGAAGTTATGTTTTGCATGTGCTGCTTGAATTGAATTAAACATTACTGATATATCGCCACTTGTTGGATTTTTCATACCAACAGGAACATCAATTCCACTAGCTGTAAGTCTATGTTGTTGATTCTCAACACTTCTTGCTCCAACAGCTACATAAGATAATAAATCATCGCAATACATATAGTTTGAAGGATAAAGCATTTCATCAGCTGGTGTAAGATGAGATTCTTCGATTGAACGAATAAACATCTTTCTAATAGCTATTAATCCCTCAAGGATATTAGGTGATTTTTCTGGATCTGGTTGATGAAACATCCCTTTATATCCTTCACCTGTAGTTCTAGGCTTATTTGTGTAAATTCTAGGAATAATAAAAAGTTTATCTTTAACTTGTTCATTTACTTTTGCTAGTCTACTAATATAATCACAAACTGAATTTTCGTCATCTGCTGAACAAGGTCCTACAATAACAATAAATTTGTCGCTATTTCCAGCAAATATTTCTTTGATTTCTGCATCTCTTTCAGCCTTAATCTTTTGTAGATTATAAGCTAGAGGAGTAATAGCTTTAATTTCCTCTGGAGATGGTATTTTTCGTACGTTTATAAAACTCATTATAAAAGCCCCCTAAAAATTATGTAATATATATCCAAAGGGAAAACTACACATATACATATCCCCACAAAATAATGGTATAAGTGCGATTTGAAATTTGGATATCTATATAACTATATAATTATTGTAATTTCTAGTCAAGTTTCAATATAATTTAAAAACCAATTATTTTGTAAATTCTAAAAAGAATATTAATTTACTATTAATAATTTAGCGAATACATCTTTTTATTACTTTGGCTATATTTTAAATTTAGATATTGTATAATGTTATAAAAATATTAATAAGGTTAATTGTGATATTAAAGTAAATGTATTTTAAAAGTTAAATAATAGTATATTTACGAAATATGCTATAATAATTTCATACGCCTTATAACACACAAATGGAGGTACTTTATGTTAATTAGAGAAATAGAAAAAAGAGACAATGAACAAGTGGAATCACTTATCAGAACTTGTTTAATAGAATTTGGAGCAAATAAGCCAGGATGTGCATGGGAAGACCCTAATTTGGGATGTTTTTATGAAGTTTATCAAAATGAAAAATCTAAATATTGGGTTGTTGAAGATAATAATAAGATAGTAGCAGGTTGTGGTATTGGTCCATTAACTAATACAGAAAATATATGTGAATTGCAGAAAATGTATTCTTTAAAAGAGGTAAGAGGTACTGGAATTGCAAATGAATTACTAAAGATTTCTTTAGAATTTGCGAAAAAGCATTATCAAAAATGTTATCTTGAAACTTTTGCTAATATGGTGGCAGCGAATAAGTTTTATAGTAAGAATAAATTTATTCAATTAGAAAAACCAGTAGTTGAAACAGAACATTATGCTTGTGATGTATGGTATATAAAAAATTTATAATATAAAAGCATCATATCTTTATACTTTTATGTATCTGTAACATTATTGACTAAATTCTGTAACACAACTGTAAAAATACTTTTATATAATTAAAAAACAATTAGTTTATAAAAAAGATTTGTAGTGAAAAATAACATTGAAAAGGAAGCGATTTTAATGAAAAATAAAAGTATTAAAAGCAAAGTTATTACAGGAGTTATTATAGCAAGCATGGTTATATATGGCAGTACTGCAGTGTTTGCTGCTGATGCAACAGGTACAACAAATACTAAAACAGCAACTCACCAAGGTAGAGGTAATGACTTCAAAACTAAACTTGATGCATTAGTAACAGCAGGAACAATAACAGCAGATCAAGAAACTGCTATAAAAACTGCTCTTAGTCCACAAGGTAAATTTAAAGGTGATGCTAAAGGTGGAAAACATAAAGATATGTTCAAAACTAAACTTGCTACTTTAGTAACAGCAGGAACAATAACAGCAGATGAACAAACAGCAATAGAAACAGCTCTTTCAAGTGTTAAAGGAAACTTTAAAACAATTCTTGATAGTTTAGTAACAGCAGGAACAATAACTTCAGATAAGGCAACTGCAATAGAAACAGCTCTTGCTCCACAAGGTAATTTTAAAGGTGGAAAACATAAAGATATGTTCAAGAGTAAACTTGCTACTTTAGTAACAGCAGGAACAATAACATCAGATGATCAAACAGCAATAGAGACAGCTCTTTCAAGTGCTAAAGGAAACTTTAAAACAATTCTTGCAGATTTAGTAACAGCAGGAACAATAACTTCAGATAAGGCAACTGCAATAGAAACTGCTATTGCTCAAAAAGATGGTTTTAAAGGTAGAGAACATAAAGATATGTTCAAGACTAAACTTGCAGAGTTAGTGACAGCAGGGACAATAACTGTAGATCAACAAACAGCAATAGAAGCAGCTCTTACTCCTTCTAAATAAAATCAAAAATAACTAATTAGAATACCGCATTATAGATATGTATTTGCGGTATTTTGTTATTATAGTAAGTGTAAATGTAAAACCAGATATGAATGGTTAGCATTTACACTTATTTTGTTATACATAAAAGAGCCTAAAATAAGAGAAGTCAGTATTTTATTGATAAGTATTTACATAATTTTTTTTACTGAAGGTAAAAATACATTGAGAAAGTAAAAGACAACATAAAAATATAGAGAGGAGCAAATAAAACAGCTTGCTTTTTGCTGGTTTATTAGTGAAAGATATGTTTATACCTAACAGAATTATATTTGAGAAAAATTCATTAGAATATGGCATGGCTAAGGAGATTATGGATAAGTTTAAAGATAAGACTAACATTGAAATCATAAATTTGACTTCTAATAAACTCAAACAACACATTCCTGGTAATGATTTATTCTATCAATATAGAGAAGGTAAGAAAACTTTAGTTGTTGGAATTAAAAAGAGTCTAAAGTTTCAAACATGTAAACCTTCAGCTCATTATCAACTTCCATTAGTATCAGGATGTATGGGGCAATGTGAATACTGCTATTTAAATACTATGCTCGGAGATAAGCCTTTTGTAAAAGTTAATGCTAATATAGAAGATATTCTTAACCAAGCTCAGAAGTATATAAATGAAAGGTTGCCAGATATAACTATATTTGAAGGAGCCGCTACATCTGACCCTATACCTGTAGAGCCTTATACCCATTCTTTAGAGAAAGCAATAACATTCTTTGGAAGTAACAAAGCTGCTAGATTTAGATTTGTAACAAAATATAATGATATAGATTCATTACTTAATTTAGAACATAATGGCCATACAGAAATAAGGTTTAGTATTAATACTTCTTCCGTTATAAATCAATATGAACATTTTACAGCTTCTCGTGATAAAAGAATAGAAGCAAGTATAAAGGTGGCGGAGGCAGGATATCCTATGGGATTTTTAATTGCTCCCGTATTTATTTATCCTAATTGGAAAGAAGAATATCATGATCTATTACTAGAATTAAAAAGCAAGCTTCCAAGTGATTTGAAATTTCCAGTAACTTTTGAGATTATATCTCATCGTTATACTACAACAGCTAAAAATAGAATACTTCAAGTATTTCCTGAAAGTGAGTTACCGATGAATGACGAAGATCGTAAGTTTAAATATGGACAATTTGGATATGGAAAGTACTTATACCAAAAAGAAAACATAGATGAAATAAAACAATTCTTCAAAAAAGATATAGAAGAACTATTTAGCAATAAAGAAGTTAAATATATTATATAGTTGAAAATAATGAAGCCCACGCATATGTGGATTATATACATATGCGTGCATCATAGTGCTAGAGTTAAAATTAAAGACGCATTTCTTGATAAAATAGCTCCTATCCATTAAATAATATATTGAAAAAATAAAATAATATATCAAAAAATACTATTAATTTTTAAAACATTATTAACATATACATTAGTGAAGATGTAATGAGAATAACTATAAAATTCCGTAAATATCATTAGCAATAATAAAATTACTAAACTATAAAAGCTATTTTCGTAATGTTTTCTAATTTATTATAAAAGAAAGGAGTTATTTATGGATTATAAAAGAATTGCTCAGGAAGTTTTAGTTTCTGTAGGTGGAAAAGGTAATGTTTCTGGAAATGCAACATGTATGACAAGACTCCGTGTAACTATTAAAGATTCATCTAAAGTCAATATGGAGGTATTGAAAAAAATAGAAGGTGTTATGGGCATAGTTGAAGCTGATACATTGCAAATAGTTTTTGGACCTGGAAAAGTAACCAAGATTGGCGCAGAATTTTCTGAGCTAACAGGTATAGCACTTGGAACTTCAGAAGAAATAAACGTAGAAGACATTGCAAAAGAAAATAAAGCTGCAAACAAAGCAAAACAAACACACATAGTTCAAAGTTTTTTGAGAAAAATTGCAAATATTTTCGTACCTTTACTTCCAGGAATAATAGCAGCTGGTTTGATTAATGGTATAACTAATGTTATAAATGTTTCTACACATGGCTCATTAAGTGGACAATGGTGGTATGAATGTATAAGAACAATGGGTTGGGCACTTTTTGCTTATTTACCTATTTTAGTTGGTATGAATGCAGCTAAAGAATTTAAAGGTTCTCCAGTACTAGGTGCAATGGCAGGAGCTATGTCAATTGCAAATGTAGCTATGCCACTTCTTTCTAAATTTAAAGATGCATCAGTAGTTCTTCCATTAACAGGTACAGTATTTAATCCAGCATCAGGCGGACTATTAGCTGCACTTATTGCCGGTATGTTCTTTGCTATTTTAGAACGTCAAATTCGTAAATTTATGCCAGATATACTTCAAACATTTTTTACTCCGCTATTAACAGTTATTATTGGTGGAATAATTACATTACTAGTACTTCAACCAATAGGCGCTGGTTTAACAGCTGGAATC
This sequence comes from Clostridium beijerinckii, assembly GCA_003129525.1. Classification (NCBI taxonomy): domain Bacteria; kingdom Bacillati; phylum Bacillota; class Clostridia; order Eubacteriales; family Clostridiaceae; genus Clostridium; species Clostridium beijerinckii. The sequence continues at coordinate 2,450,197 of CP029329.1, forward strand.
TTTGGAATATTAAATTTTGTATATGGAAGTTTAGGCGTAGTTGGTGGATATATATTATCTGCTGGATTCTTACCTTTAGTTGCAGTTGGTTTACACCAAGCATTAACTCCAATTCATGCTATGTTAAATGACCCTAATGGCACTACACAAGGAATAAATTACTTATTACCAATCCTTATGATGGCAGGTGGAGGACAAGTGGGAGCCGGGTTTGCATTATATTTGAAAACAAAAAATAAGAAGTTAAAGCAATTAACTAGAGATTCATTACCAGTTGGGATATTAGGTATTGGTGAACCAATGATGTATGCTGTAACACTTCCCCTTGGAAAACCATTTGTAACTGCATGCTTAGGAGCAGGGGTTGGTGGAATATTGGCATCTTTATTTAATTTAGGTACAGTATCTCAAGGTGTATCTGGATTATTTGGATTATTAATAGTTATACCAGGAACTCAACTCTATTATATTATTGCTATGTTAGGTGCTTATGCAGGTGGATTTTTACTAACATATTTCTTTGGTGTTGATCATAATAGAATTGATGAAATCTATGGTAAATGATTTTGGAATATCAATATATCTTGGAACAGGATATGAAAAAAACAAAGAAATAATTAAAATTGATGATATTAAATACTTGGATTATATTACTGATGGTCTGGGATTTAAATTTATATAGTTTTAGAAAAAATAAAATCTATCCCTTTATCTTAATCTATTGAAATATGAATAAGATAATTGGATGGATTTTGTTTTTTTTACTGATTACCGCTTGTAGAATTATAAATGCAAATAATTCAATTTCAACTGTAAGTAAAGAGGAATATCAATATACGGTTCCGTTAAGTTATGTTTACTATGATAATTATATTTATTTTCATGGTACTAAAGATGGGAATAAACTTAAAAATATTGCACAAAACAATAAAGCATCATTTATGTTGTTATAGATACAGAAGTATTGCAAAGTGAATTTAGTAGAAAATATAAAATATAATTTACAAAAGGAGAAATTATGAGATATGTAGTAGTATGTGTAGTAAAAGGAAAAGCAGGAGACTTTAACAATAGTTTAAGAAAAGATCTCTTAGAAAAATTCAATGCAAAATCATCTAAGTTACCAGCTCATTTCACTATTAATGCACCATTTGAATATGAGGGAGAAATTACTGAATTAAATAATGTTCTTGAAGATTTTAGTGGAAATGAAAAAGCAACGCCTTTTATGATAAATGGTTATGATCATTTTGATGATAGAGTAGTTTATATGAAGATAAATATGTCTACAGAAGCCAAAGATGTTCATGATAGGCTAATAGATAAGATGAGTTTTGTACCTTATATTGAATTTCAAAAAAAAGAGGGCAAAGATAAAACCTTCCATGTAACTTTAGCTTCAAAAAGGCTAAAGCCTCTGTACAATAAGGTGTGGGAATATGTTCATCAGTATCCTTGTGAATTTCAATGTTCATTTGATAATGTTACAATTTATAACTGGGATGATGGTACTTGGAAGTTGTATAAGGAGTTTAAGTTTAAATAAATATTAATATTGGGAATAGATTTAATGGTTATTTTGCAAGGAATTTAACCACGTGTATTTTATCGTGGTTAAAAAAACAACTTCACTAATTAACGCAACTTTTTAATATTGTAAATTTATATTTTATTTGCGAATATTTAGACAATAAGAGATATAATTGTTATAATTTAATAAATAGCAATAAGTAATAGTTTAATTCTGCATATTTGCATTATTAATAAAACTTAAATTATTATAAATGAAAAGGGGAATAACAATGGCATTAAATTTAAGAGGAAGAAGTTTTTTGAAATTATTAGATTTTACACCAGAAGAAATTAGATATTTATTAGATTTATCTAAGGAATTAAAGACATTAAAAAGAACTGGAGTACCTCATGATAGATTAAGAGGTAAGAATATAGTTTTACTATTTGAAAAGACATCCACAAGAACAAGATGTGCTTTTGAGGTAGCAGGAAGCGATTTGGGTCTTGGAGTTACATATTTAGATTCAGCAGGGTCTCAAATGGGCAAAAAGGAAAGTGTTGCTGATACTGCAAGAGTTCTTGGAAGAATGTATGATGGTATAGAATACAGAGGATTTAGTCAAGAAACAGTTGAGGAATTAGCTAAATATGCAGGAGTTCCTGTTTGGAATGGATTAACTGATGAATTTCATCCAACTCAAATGATTGCAGACCTTTTAACTATAGAAGAAAAGCTTGGAAGATTAAAGGGAGTTAATTTTGTATATATGGGTGATGCAAGAAATAATATGGGGAATTCATTAATGGTGGCTTGTGCAAAAATGGGACTTAATTTTACAGCTTGTGCACCAAAGGAATTGTTCCCAGCAGAAGAATTAGTAGCAGAATGCAAGGAAATTGCAAAAGTAAGTGGTGCTACGATTGCTTTAACAGAAGATGTTAAAGCAGGAACTAAAAATGCAGATGTAATTTATACAGATGTGTGGGTTTCTATGGGGGAACCAGACGAAGTTTGGGAAAGCAGATTAAAACTATTGAGCCCATATCAAGTAAATAAATCAGTTATGGATAATGCCAATAAAGAAGCAATCTTTATGCATTGTTTACCAGCTTATCATGATTTAAAAACAAAAGTTGGAAAAGATGTTGGAGAAAAATTTGGATTGACTGAGATAGAAGTTACAGATGAAGTATTTGAAGGAAAACAATCTGTAGTATTTGATGAGGCAGAAAATCGTATGCATTCCATTAAAGCAATAATTTTAGGAACACTTGGAGTATAATGGTCATTATAATTAGAAAATTAGACATACTGACTTGTTATTTTTTGAATATGACTTATATGATTATATCGTAAAGTCAATTAGATATTATAATCCTAATGCTTGGCCTGATTAGCTAGGCATTAGGATTTTTCATATTATTATGTTTAATGTTTATAAGGCCTTATAAATTTTTTTGATTTTGCACATAATAAAATATAGGTGATTATAAAAGAGACTACAAAAAAATAAAGTTTATGCACATGGCATATTTCCAAAATAATTATATTTATGTAAAGTATTATTAGGTGATTATAATGAAAAGCGGAGTCAATTATAGGGAAGTTGGAGATAGAATTAGGGCAGAAAGAGAACAGTTCGGAATATCAAGGGAAAAGTTTGCAGAAATTCTAAGTTTATCACCATTTTTTGTAGGCCAAATTGAAAGAGGCGAAAGAAAAATGAGTATTAGTACGCTGATAAATGTTTCAGAATGTTTGCATATATCAATAGATTATTTGATTTTTGGAGAAGTTCACAAGAAAGAAGAATATAATAGTTTACTATCGTTAATTGGTAAGTGTTCATCAGAAGAAGCTCGAATTATTGAAGAAATTATAAAAACAATTTTACCTCATATTACAAAATAAAGACTGATGAGGCAACCCAATACATAAAAAAAATATGCTGTAGGCCTATATTGATAGTAGGCTTAAGGCATATTTTTTGTTTTACATTTTTTAGATATAGTATAATATGATGTGAAATTATGGTAAACATGAATATTTATATTAAAATTATAGTTTTTTATGCGGAATAAGAACGCTTAAATATATTAAAGGCGGAAATTTATGAATAGAGAAACAAATGAGCACTTAGATAAAGAGGAACTTGAAAAGCATATTTGCGAACTAAGAGAGGTTTTAAATGAAATATGTGCTACAGCTGAAGATGCAGAAGGACTAAAACAAAGATTAATTGTAAGTCAGCGCATGGATCGACTTATTGTTCAATATATGAATAAATATAATATCTAAATAGTCAATATTTAAACAGACTAGTTACAAATGAATGAAATTAATAACTAGTCTGTTGTAGTTTATGTCTATTTTTTTAGAAATTCATAGTAATTATAATTTTAGTAAGTAATGAAATAGTTATTTTTTGATTTTAGCAAATAAATAGTGCTGACTAAAATTATTGCATCAAAATACAAAAAATCTCTTGCCATAGAGTATACTCTAAGGGTTATATTGTAATAAGATACATTCAAATACAATAAAATATAATTGTAAAGGGGTTAGTGTAATGAATAAGATGAAAATGGCAATTTTAGGAGCAGGATCTATTGCAAGGCAAATGGCATTTACTATTTCTAAGATGGAAAATGTAGATACATATGCAGTTGCAGCGAGGGAGTTTGAAAGAGCGGAAAAATTTGCAAAGGAGTTTGGATTTGAAAAAGCATATGGTTCTTATGAGGAAATGTTAAATGATGAAAATGTAGATTTAGTGTATATTGCAACACCACATTCTCATCATTATGAACATTCTATAATGTGTTTAAATCATGGGAAACACGTACTTTGTGAGAAAGCTTTTACAGCTAATGCAAAGCAAGCTGAAGAAGTATTAAAATTAGCAGAAAGCAAAAAGCTATTAATAACAGAAGCAATATGGACACGTTATATGCCAATGGCAAAAACGTTAAATGAAGTAATTGAAAGTGGTATTATTGGAGAAGTAACTTCTTTAAATACTAATTTAGGATATATAATAAAAGATATTCCAAGGATGATAGAACCAAAACTTGCTGGTGGAGCTTTGTTAGATTTAGGCGTTTATACAATTAATTTTGCATCAATGATTTTTGGAGATAAAATTAAAAGTATTTCATCTACAGCAATAAAAACCCAAAGCGGAGTTGATGCTCAAAATAGCATTACATTATGTTATGAGGATGGGAAAATGGCAATACTAAATAGCACAATGCTTGCAGTGACTGATCGCCAAGGCGTTATTAATGGAGATAAAGGATATATTGTCGTTGAAAATATTAATAATTATGAAAAAATCAGAGTTTTTTCTTTAGATAGGGAAGAAATTGCAGTTTATGACAGACCAAAACAAATAAGCGGTTATGAATATGAAGTTGAAGCTGCTATAAAAGCAATTCAGAATAAAGAAATAGAATGTCCACAAATGCCACACAAAGAAACACTTAGAATTATGAAACTTATGGATTCATTAAGACATGAATGGGGAGTTTATTATCCATTTGAATAGTTTAAATTAATAGCTATTACATCTTGGAAGAATTCTTTATAATTTAGGATTCTAGTTTAATATAAACACTGATAGAAACTAAAAACAAGAGTATCTAGCGGTATTTCAAAAAAATAACAGACCTAATATACAAGTATATTGGATCTGTTATTTTTTTATTATCATTAGTTTACATGATGTCTAATAAATAACTGTATATGTTTAATATTCTACCACTTACCGTTAGTCATATGTCCTGCTAGTTCAGCCTTTGATCTTTGTTTTATAGTCCAAACTTCATTTTTTGCTTTTTCAAAAGCACCTACACAATTAGGATCTAGATTTATTTTTATACCTTCAATAGAAAGTTTGGCAATTTTATCAGCCAATGCAATGATTTCCATATGAATATCATTTGTTCTATCCGATTGGTAAATTTTATTGGCATCTTCGCTACTTAATTCAATGAATTTTTCTTTACCCATAAGACATTTTGGACATTTTTCAGGAGCTTCTTCGCCTTCACTTATAAATCCACAAACAGTACATTTAAATAATTTTTTCATAATAATACCTCCTGTTAAAATAATTTATTTATATAACAAATGTTATATAAGAATATTATTCAACATTTGTTATTGAATTCCTTGTCTTTACATAAATTTATTTTTTGAAATTATATAATATATCTTAATATTCTTTATTTTCAGTAATTTTTTTGCAAGGAAACATTGCACGAGTATTTCTTTAATTTCAATCATAATAATCAATCCTTATAAAGTAAAAAGACTTTAAAGGTTTTAAGATATTATTAGAATTATTATGTTTAAATCTTTATATATACAAAATTCGTATAATAAGTGTATAATTCTACATTTATTAATAGATGCCTTTTTCATAAATGTAGAATTTGTTAAAGATCAAAACCATTTATATGAAATATAAATGGTTTTGATTAGAATTATATTTAGAAAAAATGGGGATTATAGGGCACTTGAGTTTAAAGATTAGTTGAAAATTATATAACTAATGTTTTTAATTATAAAGATCAAAGGTAGATTCCTATCAAATCAAATATTTGTAAAATAAATAAAATTAATATCGAAAAAAGTTGAAAGGTTGTGGTATTAATGGTAAAATATATAATTAATATAGTAAATTTTTGCAGAATTATATTCCTATACAAATATAAATTATAAAATTTGAATTTTACATATTTAAAGTTTTTTAAAGCAACTTTTGATAAGGCATATAAAACTGACTATTTAAGGAGTGTTAGATTATGAAGCTTAATTTTAGATCAAAATTATTTTTATATTTTGTAGCAATTATATTATTTACTTCTATTCCAGTAGCATTAATTACCTACAATTATATGTATGATTCACTAAAAAATGACTTATATGCGAATACAAAAGCTCAAATGGAACAAATAGACAATACCATTTCTAATAATATAAAACAAATAAAGGAAGATATTAGTTTTATATCGATTTCTGCGGATATAAAAAAAGCTGACCAATCTATCTCTGCTTTATTCAACATACCTAATATTGAAACAAATGGAAAATACTCAAAACAAATTCCAGGGATAGAAAGTACTATTTATAATCAATTAGAAGCTTATGGAACAACACATCCACAAACAACATATGCATATCTTGGAACTAAATGGGGGGGGTATACTCGCTGGCCAGATGGAATAAGTTCAAGTAAATTTGATCCTAGAAAAAGACCCTGGTATTCTCTAGCTTTAGACAATCCAAATCAGCCAATTATCACAGAACCATACGTTTCAGCAGTTGATACTAGTAAAATACTTATAACTGTTTCGAATGCTGTAAAGAATGAATCTGGAGAGATTGTAGGAGCTGCGGGCATTGATGTAAGTTTAGAAAAATTATCAGATATTATGAGGGATATTAAAATTGGCGATACTGGTTATATCTTTCTTTTTCTAAAAGATGGTACAATTGTAGCTCACCCTAATACTAATTTAAATTTTAAAAATATTTCGGAGCTAAATGAGCTAAGTGATACATCTACTGAAACTGATTACTTTTCAAAAATTCCCTTTGGAAATTATAATAAATTTATTGATGAAGAAAATGGCTACTTTGAAAGTGTAATTAATGGAGCTCCTGTACTAGTTGATGTTTATACGTCTCCTTATACAGGTTGGAAGATGGCTTCTATTATACAAAAGAGTGAACTTATGGATAGGGCAAGCAAAATTGGTTATTTAATAACGATAATAACCTTTTGTATATTAATAGTTGCAATAGTTATTACCATTATTGTTACCAAAAAGTTAACAAAACCGATTACGGAATTAACGCCTTTAATGAATGCGGCTGGAAATGGAAATCTGGAAGTTCAGTCTAATATTAATTCTAATGACGAATTTGGAGAATTAGGCAATTCATTTAATTTAATGATTGGTAATTTAAGAGAAAACTACGAAGAATTAACAGCAGTATACGAGGAATTATTAGCAACAGAAGAAGAAATTCAAGCACAATATGATGAACTACAAATTAGTGATGAAGCTTTAAGAAATAGTGAGGAGAGATATCGAATTGCATTAGATGGTTGTAATGATTCGATTTGGCAGTGGGATTTAGTTACAGGCAATTTTTTTATTTCTGATAAACTATATGATATTACAGGCTATAAATTAAATAATAATGTTAATTTTACAAAATTAATTACTGAAATAATTCATCAAGATGACATAGATATAGTAAAAAAGGATTTTGAAAATCATATTAACAATATAACTCCAATTTATAAATCTGAATTTAGAGCGAAAATTAGTGATGGTTCTTATGTTTGGTTATTATCTCGAGGTAAGGCTTTAAGAAATTCAGAAAATAAAGCTATAAAAATTGCAGGTTCTATTACAGATATTTCAGAGACAAAAATTTCAGAAAATAAAATAAAATTTATGGCTTATTATGATGCTCTTACAAAACTTCCTAATAGAACTTTTTTTATTGACAAGTTAAATGAGCAATTAGAATTAGTCTGTAGTAAAAATGTAAAAGGAGCTGTATTTTTTATAGATTTGGATAACTTTAAAAATATAAATGATACAATGGGTCATGATTATGGAGATAAGTTACTTATATATTTAGCAAAACAATTTGAAAGCTTGATAGATAAAAAAGATACCATATGTAGATTAGGTGGAGATGAATTTATATTACTTCATCCTTATGTTAAAGAATCTGAAGTTGAATCTTACGCAAAAAGATTTTTAGATTTATTTAATAAAGTGTTAAAAATTGATAATAGACAGATGTATATTACTGCAAGCATAGGAGTAGCTTTATATCCAAAGGATGGAACTGATACAAATACTATTTTAAAAAATGCAGATTCAGCAATGTACAAAGCAAAAGAATTAGGTAAGAATAGATTTACGCTATTTAATCCTGAAATGTATTTGAAGCTAAAGAGAAAAACTTGTATTGAAAGAATACTTAGAACAGTAATTGAAAATAATGAGTTAAGCATTAATTATCACCCACAATTTGATGCTCAAAGCAATGAAATATTTGGATTCGAAGCTCTGCTTAGACTAAATAGTAAGGAACTAGGGTTGATATCTCCTTTAGAATTTATTCCAATAGCCGAAGAATGCGGATATATAACAATATTGAGTAGATGGGTACTTAATGAGGCCTGCACACAAAGTGTAAAATGGCTTGATGCAGGCTATAAATTTAAAAGTATTAGTATTAATATTTCCTCAATGGATATACAACAATCAGATTTTTTAGAAAATATTAAAGATATTCTTAAGAATACATCAATTGACCCCAATATTGTTGAACTTGAAATTACGGAAACAGTTCTCATGCGGTCACTTGATTCTAATATAAATATATTAAAAAAATTAATGGGCATGGGCATTAGAATTGCACTTGATGACTTTGGAACTGGGTATTCTTCACTAAATTATTTGAGAGCGATTCCAATAACCACCTTGAAAATTGATAAATCTTTCATAGACAATATTACTTCAAACAAAAAAGAAGAATCAATTATTAATAATATTATTCAAATGGCACATAGTTTGGACTTAAAAGTTGTAGCAGAAGGAGTAGAGACAAAGGAACAGCTTTCAATCCTTAAAGAAAGAAGCTGTGATTATATTCAAGGATATTACTTTAGCAAACCACTTCAGGATAGTGAAATTGAAAAACTGCTAGTAAGAAATAACAATAAAACAAAATAAAAAATTATAATTGAGGAACATTATAATATGAAGGGAGCGTGAAAAATGAGTATAGGATATGCATGTTTAACTATTGGAGTTCTGAATACTAATCTAAAAAGTTGTGTGCTTAAGAATATAAATGATGACAAATTGCTAGATTTAATTTCGAACAATCTAAATTCTCTTGAAAATATTATTGATTATAATATTAAAAATAATATTCAGCTTTTTAGAATTAGTTCTGATTTGATACCATTTGGATCAAGTCCTGCAAATAAAATTCCTTGGTGGAATATATTTTCTGAAAGACTTGAACAAATAGGCATGAAAATTAAAGAAAGTAGTATGAGGGTATCGATGCATCCAGGACAATATACAGTATTGAACTCACCAAGCTTAGATGTTGTACATAGAGCAATGGAGGATTTAAAGTATCATACTAAAGTATTAGATAGCCTTAGGGTTGGATCAGAACATAAAATTATATTGCATATAGGTGGGATATACAATGATAAAAAACAAGCAATTGATAGATTTATAAATAACTATAATGATTTAGAAGAATCAGTAAAGCAAAGACTTGTTATTGAAAATGATGATAAATCTTATAATATTAAAGATGTCTTAGAAATAGGAATCAAATTAAATATTCCAGTTATTTTTGACAATTTACATAATTATATTAATTCATCAAAAGAAGAAAAGAACCAAATAGATTGGATTAATGAATGTAAAAAAACATGGAGACCAAAGGATGGTAATCAAAAAATCCATTATTCAGAGCAAAATATTTTAAAGAAAACTGGATCACATTCAAATAGTATAAAAAGTGATCAATTTATAAGTTTTTATGAATGTTTGGGACGAAATGATATTGATATAATGCTTGAGGTGAAAGATAAAAATCTTTCGGCAGTAAAATGTATTAATTGTACATCTAAACATAAAGACATTAAAGCACTTGAACTTGAATGGAGTAAGTATAAATACAAAGTTTTAGAAAGTTCACCTAATGATTATGAAAAAATACGAAATTTGCTTAAAGATAAAAATAACTATCCGGTTATGGAATTTTATAAATTGATAGAAAATGCAATGGATGAGGAGATTACAACAGGCAATGCAATTAATGCTGCATTACATATTTGGGGTTATTTTAAAAAAACTGCTTCAGATAAGGAAAAGACGAGCTTTATGAAAAGCATTGATGAATACAAAAATGAAAATGCAACTATTAGTAGGATTAAAAATAGTTTGTGGAAAATGGCTGTTAAATACGAAGAGCAATATCTTTTGAATTCTTATTATTTTATGCTTTAATTAACATTTTAATATATGTGTCCATAGTATTTTTAACCACGATAATTTTATCGTGGTTAAAAATTACTCAAAGTTGTGTTAAAATGTAAAAAGATAGAAAGATAAAATATAGTAATTTTTCCAAAAGTATAATGAATATATAAAAGGAGACAGATATGCCTAATATTTTTGATGGACTAAGAAAAATTTCTGATGACGATTTAATTCAACAAATTGCATTATTAGAAACTATAAACATGACTAACATATCAAAGCCAATTGCACAAAAGGCTAAGAAAAAAACTATAAGTATAATTAATTTTTTTGGAAGCAAACTTGGGAAAAATCATATAATTGAAGAATCTGAAGTAAAAGAAATATGGACTTTGATTGATGAAAAGAAAGATGAATTAAAAAATTGTACAAGACCAGAGTTAGATGAAAAATTATTAAATATTCTTATGGAGAGATTTGAAAATGATATAGAAGATCCAACAGAAGATGAAATATCAGTAGAAATAATAGAAGAAGTAGCTAAATTATATAAACTTCATAAAAATCTAACACCAGGGCAGAAAGCTGATAATATATATTTGAAATACTGTGAAAAACTTAAGGGGAAAGCTAAAGAATATTTAAATGAGCATCAATTGATCGAATTAAAAGAAGCAACTGAAAGTATAGAAGATATTTTATTAAATATGGATGAAGAGCAAAGGAAAAACTTTGAACATTCAGTAGATGTTGAAAAACTATCATTATTAAATGCTTGGAAAAAGATGAATAGACAACTTTTTGCAAGACTTATATGGTTATCAGTAAAAGCTTATGGCGGTAGTTTTACACCAAAAAAAGAAATACTTCCAAGTTTTATGGGAAATAAAAAAGATGTTGAAATAATAAATAAAGAGGAACATTTAAAAGAATCACAAGAAATATTATTGAAATTAAAAAATAAAATTGAATTATGCAAAGAAAAAATAGAATCTATAGAAAATAGTTTACAAGAAAAAAATCGTTTGTTAAATAATGCAATTAAAAACAAAAGTCAAGCTGAAGAAGGCATAATAAATGCAAAAAAAATGAACGGTAAATTAGAAGAAGTGAAAAAATCTCAGGAAGATGAATTAAAAGAACTTAAAGAAAAAATAGAAAATGCAACATTACAAGAATTAGAGTCATTAATGGAGGAATTTAAAAAAGTGAAATTTGACTCAATCGATATTAATAATAAGATTTCTGATATTAATATGGACATTACATATAGAAACGAACTAATAAAAGAGGCCACTCTAGAAATAGCAAGCAATGAAAAAACTATAGGAGATATTGGTAGCGAATTTCAACAATTCAAAATGGAAGCTAATAATTTATTAAAGGCTTATAATGAAAAGAAAGAAGAAGTGAATAAAAAAGAAGAAGAAAAAAGAAATGAAATTTTTGAAAGATGGATTAAATTTTTTGATAAATTTACATTTGAATTTAAAAACTTAAATCATGTTGCGAACTTTACGATAGAAGAATTACTTCATGTTGAAGAATGCTTATATGAATTACACTTTACAAAAGATCCAATAGCTTTAAGTATGGGATTAATAGATGATAAAGGTAATAAAAAAGAAGAATACGAATATATAGATGTAAGTTTTTCAGATGAATTTGAAATTGAAATACAGTATAAAGTATCAGACAATGAAGAAAAAAATGTGCACATAGTAGAAATTACCACTGAACTCTAATATAGGGTTCCTCAATGAGAATCGAACTTATGTGAATTCCCGCCGAAATCAATGATATTCATTTGTTTCGGTTTCTAAGGAATTTTGATGGGTGGTTCTAAGATTGCAAGTTGCATCAAAAATGCTAGCCTCAATGACAAGCATTGAACAAGCATTTTTGAACAACTTCCAATCAAGAACCACAGCCATCAAAATTCCAGATGAAACACTGCACAAAGGAATATCATTGATTTCTAGTTAGGGAATATATTCACAGTATAAGCTTAATTATTAATAAGGAACCCTATAACTTACAAGCTGGGAATTTATAGAGTATTTATTGACAGTTAGTAATTTTAAGAATAATATAAAAAACATAAAAACATAAAAACATAAAAACAAATAACTATAATATAAAAGGTGTTTCTTAATAGCATCTTTTATAATTTACATATTTTAATTAAGTTATAATTATTATATTTAGAAAGGAAGTGAGTATTTAGTAGGATTATGTATTTATAATACAAAATCTTACTAAAGATATAAAATGACAAAAATAGATATTATATCAGGATTTCTTGGAGCAGGGAAAACTACTTTAATTAAGAAGTTAATAGAAGAAGCTTTTGTGGGTGAAAAGCTTATGTTAATTGAAAATGAATTTGGTGAAATAGGAATTGATGGAGGCTTTTTAAACAATTCAGGAGTTGAAATTACTGAGATGAATTCAGGTTGTATTTGCTGTTCCTTAGTTGGTGATTTTGGGAATGCTCTTAAAGAGGCCTTATCTAAATATTCACCAGAACGTATAATAATAGAGCCATCAGGAGTAGGAAAATTATCTGATGTAATTAAGGCTGTAAAAGACATTGAGCATGATGTTGATATTAAGCTTAACAGTTTTGTGGCAGTTGTTGATGCTATGAAATGCAAAATGTATATGGACAACTTTGGAGAATTTTTTAATAACCAAATTGAAAGTGCAAATACTATTATTTTAAGTCGTTCACAAAAACTTTCAGAGGAAAAATTAGAATTATGTGTTGCTCAAATAAGAGAACATAATAGTAAAGCTAATATTATCACTACAAATTGGGATGAGATTCATGGTAAACAAATTCTTTTAGCAATGGAAAAGGAAAATTCACTTGAAAAAGAGCTTTTGTTTGAGGAAAAGAAACACCATAATCATGATGAAGAGTGCTGTGAGCACAACCATGAGCATTATCATCATGACCATGAATGTTTCTGTGGACACGATCATGAAAGTGAGCATCATAACCATGATGAAGAACATTATGGCCATGATCACGAACACCACCATCACGATCATGAATGCTGCTGTGGACATGATCATGAACATGAACAACATCATGATGAAGAATGTTCTTGTGGACACAATCACAATCATGAACATCACCATGCAGATGAAGTATTTGCAAGTTGGGGCATGGAAACACCTAAAAAGTATTCTAAAGTAGAAATAAATGATATATTAAAAACTTTATCAGAAACTTCTGAGTATGGGGTTATTTTGCGTGCAAAAGGCATAATACCTTGTAGTGAAGGTGGATGGATTAATTTTGATTTAGTTCCAGGTGAATATGAAGTTCGAGTTGGTGTAGCAGATTATACAGGAAGACTATGTGTTATAGGAACAAATCTTAATAAAAATAAAATAGAAGAATTATTTCATATATAGATAACCGAAACTATACTAATACATGGAAATTTAATTATCAATGTTCAATGATCAATGCTCACAGAGTGAAAATTGATTATTTGAGATTTAGATGAAAGAAGGAATGAAGTTATGACACATATACCGGTTTTTCTTATTACTGGTTTTTTAGAGGGTGGTAAATCCACTTTCGTTAAGGAAATATTTAATGATTCAGAATTTGCTGAAGGGGAAAATATTACTTTGATTGTTTGTGAAAATGGTATAGAAGAATTTGAAGAAAACTTTTTGAAAGAAAATAATGTAACAATAGTACATTGTAATAGTAAAGAAGAGTTTACAGATTCATTTTTAATAGAATGTAATAAAGAACATAAGCCAACAAAAGTTATAATAGAATATAATGGAATGTGGGAATATGATATTGTAGATAAAATGGAATTCCCTGAAGGCTGGGAAATTGCTCAAGTTATAACACCTATTGATGCTTCTACTTTTGAGGGCTATATGAATAATATGAAGTCTTTATTAATAGAACAATTTAAGGATTCCGATTTAATTATATTTAATCGTTGTAATGAAAAGACAAATAAATTGAAATATAGAAATAGTGTTAAAGCTATTAATGCAAGTGCAAGCCTGATATTTGAATTAGAAAATGGTGAGATTGATGAGGCGCCTCTAGAATTACCTTTTGATATAAATGCTGACATAATCGAATTTGAAGATTATGATTTTGGTGTGTGGTATTTAGACGTAACAGAATCACCAGAAAAATATGAAGGTAAAAGTATAAAAATGAAAGGAATTGCCAACACAAATCCTAAATATCCTAAGAATATTTTTGCTTTTGGCAGAAATGCTATGACTTGTTGTGAAGATGATATTTCTTTTTTAGGACTTTTATGTCAGAGTAAAGAACCTATTAAAATTGATGGAAAAGTGTGGATTGAAATTGAAGGCGTAATTCATAACAAGTTTATAGAGCAAGAACAAAGAGAAATTCCATTTATAGCTGTTAAAAAATATAAATCAATAGATAAAATTGAAGATGAGTTAGTTTATTTTTAATGTATTTAATACATTAAAAATAAAATGAACTAATATACTGACTTTTTATTCTTTTGAATATGAAAAATAAGAGTTTATGTAAGGTAAACTCTTATTTTTGTGTTAAAATATACACATATAAAAAGAGTGCGAAGCACAACCAAGAACTTTTCACATATAAAAAGAGTGCGAAGCACAATCAGGAACTTTTCACATATAAAAAAAGCGCAACCAGGAACTTTTCACCTCTAAAAAGAGTGCGAAGCACAATGAGGAACTTTAAGCACAATCAGGAACTTTTCACGCATAAAAAAAGCACAAATGAAGTGTAATGCACACACTTTTGTTTTAACCAATATTGAGAGGAGATAAAATATGAAATCAGAACTAATAAGTATAGTAGCTATAATAATTTTGATTTTAATTAATGCTTACTTTGTAGCTCTAGAGTTTGCAATAGTACAAATAAGAGCTTCAAAAATAGATACATTAATACAAGATGGGAATAAAAAAGCAATTAAATGCAAAACAGTTAAAGATAACTTAAACTCCTATTTATCTTCAACTCAACTAGGTATTACAGTGGTTGGATTATTGTTAGGCTGGTTAGGTGAGCCAACAGTATCAAAAATAATAGAACCCATATTAGACATGATAACTTCAAATGATAATGTTAAACATAGTATTTCTTTGATCTTTTCATTTGGTTTAATAACTTTATTAGAAGTTGTATTTGGAGAACTTATTCCAAAGGCTATTGCATTATCTGAAACAGAAAAATGTAATTTAGCTTTAGATAGCTCATTAGTAATGTTTCACAAGTTAACGTATCCTATAACAATAACATTTGATAAATTGACTGAGCTTTGCTTAAAACCATTTGGAATAAACCCAGTAAATGAAACACAAGAAATTTACACAAAAAGTGAATTAGAAATGCTAGTTGACCAAAGTATAGAAGATAAGGCAGATAAAATGTTACTTGCAAATGCTTTTCAGTTTTCTGATTGCAAAGCAAAAGACATAATGATACATAGAAAAAAGATGGTTTGTATAGATGTAAATGCTACTCAAGAACAGGTGTTAAACATAATAACAATTAATGGGTATACTAGGTATCCTATAATAGATAAAGAAAAGGATAATATTGTTGGTTTTATTCATGTTAGAGATATTTACAGAAATGTAGTTTCTGATAACAAACTAGATTTAAAGTCTTGCATAAGAGAAGTAAGTAGTTTCACTGAAACAATGCATATAAGAAATATATTTAAGCAACTTAAAGACAAAAGAGAACAATTTGCAATTGTAGTTGATGAATATGGTGGAACTAGTGGATTACTTACATTAGAAGATATAATAGAAGAACTTGTAGGAGACATTCAGGATGAGTTTGATAATGAGATTATTTAGCAAAAGCTGCAGAAGATATATGTGAAATTGTCATACTTATGTTATAATTATGACAATTCAAACTATAATTTACGTTATATATAACATAAATTAGACATTTAAGAGACGAAGTTTGTTATGGACATAGGGATAAAGAAGTTTTATATAAAAAATATTAAAATAATGGATACAGAAAAACTTAAAGGAGAAATGAAGAAATGAAGAAATCAATTATTACAGATGATAATGGTGTAATGGAGAAGCCTAGCAACTCAAGCATAAAGAAGAATGTTAAGGAATTAGAAAAGTCTTTAGGAATAAATACGAAGCCTAAAAATCTACCAGGATATTTTATACTTGGAGGCTGGTTATGTGTAATATCAAGCATTCAACCAATTATAATAGTAGGACTTATACTTGCAGCCATAGCATTAATATTGAGTTTTAGAAATAGCTATAAGAATGCATATAAATGGAATAAAGCTATAACACTTTATTTTATTAATGATATTGAAAAAGCTAAAACTTTATTAGATAAATTATCTTCCGATGAAAAAGAAGGTCAAGCATATAAAACAATGTTAAAACTTTTAAATGATAAAAAATTTTAATAATGTATACTAGATAAACATTTTAGCATAAAAGAATGTAATAGAATAAACATTAGTATAATTAATATAATAAAAAGTTAGGAGCTTAATTTTAATTGATTTAGGCTCTTATTTTTATGCTGTTTTATAATTAAAAATAAAAGAATATGTAAATTGCTAACAAAATATTATTAGTGAAAATTCATCGGAAAATATTGAGGTTAAAGTTATGCATAGTTTTAAGAAATAAAGGAGAGTAATATAGCTAATAAAATTAATTTTAATCAAAGAATATAAAGCATTAGAGACGTTAGATGAGGAATTAGTTTAAATGTTATAATAATTAGAATAATGGGATGGTAAGTTATGAGTAAAATTGTTAAAAGAGGTTATTTACATAGTGATGAAAAAGAGTTTAGTAATGAATCAGTTGAAAAGTTGCATAAGGCTGGACGTGATTTATATTATCTTATAAATCATGGATATAAAATAAAAAGTGCATCTGTATTTGTAAGTAATCATTATCTACTGTCTGAAAGGCAAAGGCTAGCTTTGGTGAGAGCTGTTTCTTCAGAAAAGAGTATTATAATTAGAAAAGATAAAGAAGTTAAAGATAATTTAGAAGGTAGTATTGTAAACATTGACGGATTTAATACTATAATCAGCTTGGAAGTTGCTTTATCTGATTCATTATTATTAAAATGTATGGATGGGACAATTAGAGATTTAGCAGGACTTAGAGGTACATATCGCATAATAGATAAAACGCAATTAGCAATTATATTGATTGGCGAAATATTAGAAAAAAATAAAGTAGGAAAAGTCATTTTCTATTTAGATGCTCCAGTATCTAATTCTGGGAAATTAAAGGAACTAATATTAGAATTGTTGAATGAGTTTAGTTTTAATGTGCAAGTTGAAAATATTAATAATGTTGATACAATTTTAGAGAAACTAGATAATGTTATAACTAGCGATGCAATTATTCTTGATAAATGTAAAAGTTGGATTAATTTAAATAAAAAAATAATAGAAAGCAATATGCATAATTATTCATATATTGATTTCAGTTTATTAACTAATTAAGATAAAAGATATCAAAAGACTCAAATGAAAGATGAACTTTTGAAAATTTTAACATTGTATTTAAAATAAGACTTTATATAGTGAACTCTTATTTTTATGCTGAAATATAATTTTTAATTAAATATATATAAGAAATATAGACTGTCGAAGAAAGTTGAAAAGTCATAACATTAATGGTAAAATATATAAATAACAATGTTGACGTTTTCAAGAATGCCATTTTAAGTAAATTATAAATTGAATATTGAAGGAGAGTTAGATGTGAAGCTTACTTTTAGACTAAAGTTATTTTTATATTTTGTAGCAATTATATTATTTACGTCTATTCCAATAGCATTAATAACTTATAATTATATTTATAATTCGCAAAAAAAAGATTTATTTTCAAATACTCAAGCACAAATGGAACAAATAGATAATAATTTTTCTAATATGATGAAACAAATAAAGGGAGATACTCGTTCTTTAGCAGATTCAGCAGATATAAAAAAAGCTGATCAATCTATATCAGCTTTATTTAACATGCCAAATAGTGAAACAAATAAAAAATATTCATCACAAATTCCAGGGATAGAAAGTACTATTTATAGTCACTTTAAGGCATATGGGACAAATCATATAGAAACCTCACATGTATGCTTTGGAACTAAATGGGGAGGATATATTCAGTGGCCAGATGGGGTGACTATCACTAATTTTGATCCAAGGATAAAAACGTGGTATACCCAAGCTTTAGAGAATCCAGATATGGTAGCAATATCGGCACCATACGAATCATTTGATGAAACTAATAATGTAATCATAAGTGCATCATCCACTATAAAAGATACATCAGAAGATATAGTCGGAGTAATAGGTATCGATGTAAGTTTAGACAAATTATCAGAGATGATAAGGGATATTAAAATTGGTGATACAGGTTATGTTTTTCTTTACTTAAAAGATGGTACAATGCTAGCACATCCAAATGCAGATTTAAACTTTAAAAACATTTTGCAATTAAATACGTTGGGATATACACTTGCTCAAACAAATGACAGGATAAATCATACTTTTGAAGATTATAATAAGTTTACAGATGAAAATAATGGTAGCTTTGAAACTGTCATTAATGGATCACCAGTGCTCGTTAATATTTATACTTCTAAATATACAGGATGGAAGATGGCCTCAGTTATACAAAAAAGTGAACTTATAAGCAAATCAAATCAAATTGGATATTTAATAATCTTAATAGCCATTGGAGCATTATTATTTGTAATCGTTCTTACTCTTATTATCACCAAAAAGTTAACTAAACCGATTACAGAACTAACTCCTTTGATGCATGCAGCGGGAAATGGGGACTTTGCAGTAAAGGCCAATATTAATACTAATGATGAATTTGGAGAATTAGGAGAATCTTTTAACTTAATGATTGGTAAATTAAACTCAAGCTATGAAGAATTATCATCATTACATGAGGAATTATTAGCAACCGAAGAAGAGCTTCGAGTACAATATGAAGAACTGCTTCATAATGAAGAAGCTATAAGAAATAGTGATGAACGGTATAGACTCGCATTAGAGTGTGCTAATGATTCAATTTGGGAGTGGGATTTAATTACAGGAGAATTTTTTGCTTCTGATAAATTAGTTGACATTACAGGATACAAATTAAATAACAATAGGAACGTAATTAATTTGGTAAATAACTTAATTCATCCAGATGATGTTGCTAGGGCAAAAGAAGATTATAAAAATCATATTAACAAAATAACTGATGTCTATAACTCTGAATATAGAATAAAAACTAGTAACGGATCTTATGTTTGGATATTATCTCGAGGTAAGGTTTTAAGAGATTCAGAAGATAATGCCATAAAACTTGCAGGTTCCATTTCGGATATATCAAATAGAAAAATTTCAGAAGATAGAATAAAGTTTATGGCTTTTTATGATTCTCTTACTAAATTACCAAATAGAACATTATTTATGAAGAAGCTAAATGATCAATTAGAATTGGGTTATAGTAAAAATGCAGAAGGTGCTGTATTCTTTATAGACTTAGATAATTTTAAAAATATAAATGATACAATGGGTCACGATTATGGAGATAAACTACTTGTACACCTAGCAAAACAATTTAAAAGTTTAATACATGAAAAAGATACCATATGTAGATTAGGAGGAGATGAATTTATAATACTTCATCCTTATGCTAAAGAATCTGAATTAGAACATTACGCAAAAGGATTTTTAGACTTATTTAATAAAACTTTAAACATTAATAATAAACAAATGTATATTACAGCAAGTATAGGAGCAGCATTGTATCCCAAAGATGGAACAGATACAAATACTATATTGAAAAATGCAGATTCAGCCATGTATAAAGCAAAAGAATTAGGTAAAAATAGATTTGTTTTATTTGACCCTGAAATGTACTTGAAGTTAGAGAGAAAAACTTGTATTGAAAGAATACTTAGAAGCGCAATTGAAAATAATGAGCTTAGTATTAATTATCAGCCACAGTATGATGCACAAAAGAATGAAATATTTGGATTTGAAGCTCTTCTTAGGCTAAATAGTAAGGAGTTAGGTTTTATCTCTCCTTTAGAATTTATTTCTGTAGCTGAAGAATGCGGATATATAACTAAGATAAGTAGATGGGTGATCAATGAGTCTTGCAAACAAACTGTAAAATGGCTGAATAGAGGTTATAAGTTCAAAAGTATGAGTATTAATATTTCCTCAGTAGATATACAACAATCAGATTTTTTAGAAGGTATTAAAGATATTCTTAATAGTACAGGTATTAACCCTAATATTATTGAACTTGAAATTACTGAAACAGTTCTTATGCAGTCACTTGATTCTAGTATAAATATATTAGAAAAATTAATGGACATGGGTATTAGAATTGCACTTGATGACTTTGGTACTGGGTATTCCTCACTAAACTATCTTGGAAGAATCCCAATAAGCACTTTAAAAATTGATAAATCATTTATAGACAATATTACTTCAAGCAAAAAAAAGGAGTCAATGATTAATAATATTATTCAAATGGCACATAGCATGGATTTAAAAGTTGTAGCTGAAGGGGTAGAGACAAAGGAACAGCTTTCAATTCTTAAAGATAGAGACTGTAACTATATTCAGGGATATTACTTTAGTAAACCGCTTCCGGAGAGTGAAATTGAAAAATTATTAGCTTAAGAAAATCATAAGATATAATAACACAAAAGACTAGTTACGAAATTAACCGCTCCTTGTCAAGTAGACAGTTAAAATAATAAAACTGTTACTATGGATGGAGTATTTTACATTGTGTTACATAATGCAATTAGATTCAATCAAATTATATTAAGAATAATTAGGTAAAGATGAATATTAGTAAAAATTACAAAGAACTTCTTGCTTTAGAGTATACTCTAAGGAGTATATTTATATTAGAGATATAAAGTAAAATTTCTTTATAAGAATTATTAAGGAGGGAAATTATGTCATACTTAAACAAAAAACTTAAAAATAGTAAATTAGAATTAAAAAATAGGCTAGTTATGCCACCTATGGCAACTGCAAAATCTGAAGAGGATGGAAGCATAAACAAAAGTATTCTTGATTATTATGATGAAAAATCAAACGGAGGATATATTTCTTTAATTATAATTGAACATAGTTATATTACTAAACAAGGAAAAGCTAATCCAAATCAGCTTTCTATTGCTGAGGATAGATTAGTTGATGATTTAAAGGGATTATCAGATATCATTCATAAAAATGGATCTAAGGCAGTTATGCAAATTAATCATGCAGGAAGTGCTACAAGTGAAGCTAATACTGGACTACAAATAGTTGGACCATCAGCTATAGAGAATCCCTCAAAAAATACTGGAGAAATACCAAAAGAACTTACTAAAAATGACATTGAAGTTATAGTAAGAGGGTTCAAAGAAGCAGCACTAAGAGTTAAAAATGCAGGCTTTGACGGTGTAGAAATCCATTCTGCTCATGGCTATCTCTTGAGTCAATTTATATCTCCTTTAACAAACAAAAGAACTGATGAATATGGTGGAGATATAAACGGAAGAATAAAAATTCATTTAGAAATAATTAAAGAAGTACGTGAAGCTGTTGGTGAAGATTTTCCAATTCTCTTAAGATTGGGTGCTTCAGATTATATGGAAGGTGGCTTAACAATAGAAGATAGCACACTTGCGTCTATTGAATTTGAAAAGGCTGGAGTAGATATGCTAGATATTTCAGGTGGTTTATGTAGATTTAGTATTCCAGGAGTTAATGAACCCGGATATTTTGCGCCACTTTCTAAAGCTATAAAAGAAAAGGTGAAAATTCCTGTTATAGTCGCAGGTGGAATTACAGACGTGGAAGTAGCAGAAAAAATCCTTTCTGAGGAAAAAGCAGATTTAATAGGGGTCGCAAGAGCAATATTAAAAGATTCAAATTGGGCAAAAAATGCCATGGAAAGTTTAGATACCCAAGTTTAAGGAGATTTACTACAGAAATAAAAGGGAATGCATTTGTTCGATAGTGAAGATTTTGATAGGTGATACTAAGATCAGACGTAGTGGTTTAATAAATACTATATTCAAATGCGAAGGTTTAGACTAGAATATATTTATAAAACTTGACATGTATTTGTTAAGTTTTATGTTATATAATGATATCACAGTAAACAAATAAGAATAGTTTATAACATTATTACAGAATATTTTAATCGGTTATAATTACTACTCGTCTTTACCCAATTTAATCAAAATTTTGATAATCAGTTTTTAATTATAAAAAAATGGGAGGAATAAAAATGTTACTTCAAGAAAAATACCAATTACTTAAAGATATAATAAAGAAAAAAGAGAGTGCAGTTATTGCATTTTCAGGAGGTGTTGATAGTACGTTTCTTATAAGAGTAGCTAAGGAAGTTTTGGGCGATAAATTAATCGCTGTTACTGCAACATCTTCTACTTACCCTGAAAGAGAATTAAATGAGGCAATTAAATATGCTGAAGATATTAAAGTCAAACATATAATAATTTCTTCGGAAGAATTAGAAATTGAAGGATTTGCTATGAATCCAAAAAATAGATGTTATTTTTGTAAAAAGGAACTTTATACAAAGATTAATAATGTTGCTATAGAAAATGGAATGAATTCTGTATTTGATGGATCAAATATTGATGATACTGGGGACTACAGACCAGGAATTCAAGCCGCTAAGGAGCTTGATGTAATAAGTCCGTTAATAGAAGCTGGACTTACTAAAAAGGATATAAGAGAATTATCAAAAGAGCTTGAACTTCCAACTTGGAATAAGCCTTCATTTGCGTGTTTATCATCTAGATTCCCTTATGGAAATAAAATAACTTTATCAAAGCTAACTATGGTAGATAAGGCGGAACAAATTCTTTTAGATATGGGTATAACTCAAGTGAGAGTAAGACATCATGGAGAGATTGCAAGGATAGAAGTAGAACCATCTGAAAGAGAAAAATTTTTTGACATAGAGATAATGAATCGTATAGGTAACGAACTTAAAAAAATAGGATTTACTTATGTTACTTTGGACATGCTTGGTTATAGAACTGGAAGTATGAATGAGACTTTATCTGAAGATGATAAAATAAATGCGTAAACGGATTTTAGATGAAAGGGAATTTATGTAGATATAACGATAGGAGAGCCAGTATTTATATCAGCTGACAAATTTAATTCTGGTTGTGGATGGTCTGCTTTTGTTGAATAAAAAATATATATGTTGTGATTCAAATCACATTATAATCACAACATACTAGATATAATGTAATAAAAGAAGATAAGAAATAAGGAGGAATTAAATATGTTAAATTTTGCAGTAAGTGTGGATGTTAGGATTTATGAGCCAAGAGATAAGCATCCAGCTATTTTTAAAGCTTTTGAAGGATTAGGATCTGGTGAAATAATGGAACTTATAAATGATCATGACCCTCGTCCACTACATTATCAATTTATAATGGAGCTTCCAGAACAGTTTGAGTGGGAATATTTAGAACAAGGGCCTGAGGTATGGAGAGTTGCGATTACAAAGAAATAAATCAGAGAGGTGATTTTTATGAAAGGTTTTGTTGATAAAGATACATGTGTAGGCTGTGGAGTATGTACTGCTATATGTCCTGAGATTTTTAAAATGGGTGATGATGGAATAGCAGAAGCATCAGAAGATGAAATTTCAGATAATTTAATTGAAAGTGCAAAAGATGCTCAAGAACAGTGCCCAGTAAGCGCCATCACTGTAGAGTAAATATTAACGGAAAGTAACTAAAGGCTTATTACATAAGTTTTTGGTTGCTTTTTTATTATGTTTGAGTAAATTTTCATTAAAATTGTTATATTTGTATGTTGTTTTTAGATATAGTGAAAATCATGATATAATATTATATATTAGGAATACTCATGGAAGAGTATAATAAAAAATATAAATATATTTAAAGAATAAAAATCAAATTTGTGAAATTAGTTAGTTTAATAAATATTAGTAAAAAGAAATTTTAATAAAAGAATAGAGGTAATGGAATTATGTTTTTTATAGGTATATTCGGAATAGAAAATAAAGATAAGGAAATAAAAAGTTTAAATAATATAAGTTGTAAGAAATGTAATATGACAGTTACGGGAAACTTAATTAAAAACTTTGATTTCTTTCATTTCTTTTTTATTCCGATTTTTAAATGGAATGAAAAATATTATGTGGTATGTGATAAATGTAAATCAGTATATATTATTCCAAAAGACAAAGGAAAAGCAATTGAACATGGTGAGAATATAGAAATAAGCTACTGGGATGTGCAGGAAGCTTATACTGATGGTTATAGTAATAATTATTATGATGAAAATAAATGTAAAAATTGTGGGGCAAAAGTAGATTCTAAATTTAAATATTGCCCTCATTGTGGAGCGAAAATTTAAATAAAAAATACTTAGAGAACACTCTAAGTATTTTTTGTTTTAGTTGAACTTATACCTTCAAGTGATACTCGATCCAGGAGCATGCATCCGTAACACTCCAACTTACAAAAGTGTGAGTAAATTTACTACGTATTTATGTTGAAGGTATATATTCATAATAAGGGAGTTTAATCAACCCTTCTTTTTCAGATTTATAATTTGTACCTTCAAGAGGATCTCTATTGTAAATTAAATTTAATCCAATAGAATAAAGTGCATTAGCTAATTCATTAGAATCTTGCCCAACAGTACCTGCCATAAAGCCTTTATTAATTAAATCTTTTGCTTCTGGTATGGCATCAACACCAACAACTGGAATAGTTTTTGTTTTATCTCCTTTGTTGTAGCCATATGATTGTAGTGCATCAATAGCACCTACTGCCATAGCATCATTGTTTGAAATTATTGCTTCTATTTTACCATCATATTTAAGAAATAATGAATTAATTGCACTTTTAGCGCAATCTTGATCCCAGTTACAAATTTTTAATGCAAGTTCCTCGGTTTTTACACCATTATCATTAAGTGTTGAAATAGAATAAAGAGTTCTTAGAATTGCAGATTCATTATTAGATTTACCTTGTAACATGATATATTGCAGTATATTATCATTATTTTTATCTATAGCTTGTTTGTCAGTATTCCATAAATTTAAAAGAATTTTTCCTTGTAGAATACCTCCTTTTTCAGACTCAGTTGCTACAACAAAAACTTTTTTATAATTAGTCTTAACATCTATTGGTAAATCTATATTAAAGAAAATTAGTGGTACATTTTTTTCATTCGCTTTGCCTATAATCTCAGATACAGTACTTTGCTTTGTATCAACTAAATTTACTAATAAAAGGTCAATATTATCATTAACTAAGTTACCTATAGTTGCAGTTTGTACGGATTGATTATCCTTAGAATCATAAAAAGAAAATCTAATTTTATCTGGATTCTCTTTTTCAATATTCTCTAAATTTTGTTTAACTAGAGACATATATGGATTATTAAAATTAAATAATAGCACACCAACTCTAGGTGGATTTCCTATAGCAGAAATTGAGTTAATATAAAAATTATTTTGAATAGTACATATTAATGTAGTAATTATCATAAATGTAATCATAATAAGTATTGTTCTTTTTAATAGTTTCATGTTAATCCTCCATTTAATGATACTTTAAATTAGATTGTGCATAAATAGAAAATTTATTCTAACTAAATTTGCAGTAAGCTAAAGTTTTTATACTCAGAAAACTTTAGCTTTAATTATTTTGTCAGATTTTTTAACTAAATTGCGAAATGTATTATGTATTATGTAAGTATATTCATAAAATAATAAATCAAAATGATAGTTTATTTTATGCATACTTATAAATTAAATTTCGTGGAAAGAAGGTTATATTATGATTTCTGATAATAAATTTATAGAGTTATTAAATAGCAAACCTGAGTTAGGTTTTAAAATAATGATGGAAAGTTATATGCCACTTATATATAAATTAGTATCTAATGAACTTTTGATTATATATTCAAAAGAAGAAATTGAACAATACCTAAGTGATGTATTTTGGGAAGTATTTAGTTATAAAAATAAAATTGATTCACAAAGTAGTTTTATTGAAGTATTCTTATCAACTATAGCTAAGAGAAAAGTTATAGAAGTGCATAGAAGAAATAATAATCAAATTAATACAGATTATGTATCATTAGATTTACATACTATATCAGAGGATATAGTACGTTCAATCTTATTAAAGGAGAGTAATTCACCATTAATAGATGCAGCAAACTCATTAAATGAACCAGATAGTAAAATAATTACAAGAAAGTACTATTTAAATCAAAGGATAAAGGATATTTCTAGGAATAATGGATTTAAGGTTAGTGCTTATGCATGAATATAGGATTGAATAAAACCAAACTATTTAGTAATGAAACTAAATAGTTTTTTTTATATGGAAATAAATAAGAAATGAAATAAAAAAGTCTCCGAAAAATCGCAGATTTTTAGAGAATGCATGCTTTGTGATATTTACATTGACCAATTAACTGAATTTTCTGTATAATATAGATAAGCATAATACAATAATTAATTGTTATGCTTTTAACAATTAAACATATAGGAGGAGATTGAAATGGGGAAAACAGCTATTATTACAGGTGGTTCAAGAGGGCTTGGAGAAGGAATGGTACTTAAGCTTGCGAAAATGGGTTACAATGTTGTTTTAAACTTCGTAAGTGATAGAAGCAAGGAAAAAGCTTATGCTCTTGTTGAAAAAATCAAAGTTGAGTATGGAGTAGATGGATTAGCAGTACAAGCAGATGTTGGTGATTATGAAGAATGCAAAAAACTTGTAGATGCTACAATAGATAAATTTGGAGATAAAATTGATGTTTTAGTTAATAATGCAGGTATTGATAATAATCTTAGCTTCTTAAAGTTAACGCCAGAGAAGTATACACGTCTTATAAATGTAAACCTTATGAGTTATATTCATTGTTGTCATCTTGTTATGCCTTATATGGTTGAGGCAAAGGAAGGATGCATCGTTAATATTTCTTCAATTGGAGGACTTATGGGTGTTGCAGAACAAGTAGATTATTGTGCAGCTAAGAGCGGTGTAATTGGTTTAAGTAGAGGATTAGCAGTTGAATTTGGTAAATCAAATATTCGTGTAAACACAATAGCACCTGGTATGATATGGACAGATATGCTTAAAGGAGCTGATCAAGCAGCTGTTGCTGTTTTGAAACAAGGAATTCCTTTAGGTGAGATTGGTGAAGTGGATGATATTTCTGGATGTCTTGAATATCTTGTTACAGCAAAATATGTTACTGGCCAAACAATTTCTCCTAATGGTGGAATATTAATGCCTTAGTATTAAGAAGATAATTTTATTTTAGAAATAACTGACTGTAGTATGCATTTACTTTAGCCAGTTATTTTTTCTTTATTACTATATTATATAATTTAATATTTTAAACCCTAAATTATTATAAAATATTCCTTACTAACTACTGAGTATGCTGTCACGAAGTATATATTTCTCACATAATTTAACTATATAGTAACTTTTATAGGAGAAATACATGATTAACTTAACACTAACATCACTTCACTATATCTATCTTATTTTTATCATTATGATAATATTAGCAATGGTGAAGAAAAAGGACATATCACTGTTATGTATATTGGGTATCTTTATTTTGGGATTAGTAGGTACAGATTCTATATATAAATCCGTCATGGGGGTATTTAATAGCTTTGTTTATGCAACAAAGGAGCTTATGCCGACTATCTTTATAATATCTATCATAACGGCCATGAGCAATACTTTGATGGATTCAGGAATAAATGATGAGATGGTATCTCCTTTCAAAAAAGTCATTAAAAATTACTGGGTAGCTTATTGGATTATTGGAATTGTTATGATGATTTTATCCTGGTTTTTCTGGCCATCACCAGCAGTGGCACTTATAGGAGCATTATTTTTGCCTATTGCTAAAAAAGCAGGACTCCCAGCTATGGGTGTAGCTATTTCAATGAACTTATTTGGACACGGCATAGCTTTATCAAGTGACTATATTATTCAAGCAGCACCTAAGCTTACTGCAGACGCAGCAGGCATACCTGTTGCTGATGTTCTCTCTGCGAGTGTACCCCTTATAATTACAATGGGTATAGTAACAACTACTGCTGCATTTTACTATCTTAGGAAGGATATTAAAGAAGGCGTAACATTTAATGAGTATAAAATAGAAGAAACAATAAGTAATTCATCAGCTTCAATTCATATTATTTCAAAAAATTTGAGAAGGTTTTTAGCTTTACTAATAGTAGCATTTTTTGCCTTAGATGTTTATATAATGTATGTTTCTAAGTTACAGGGTGGCGATGCTACAGCTCTTATTGGTGGTACTGCTATATTTATATTAAGTCTGATTTCAGTAATAATCTATAAAGAAAATTCTTTAGAAAAAATTACTGATAATCTAGTTAAAGGGCTTCAATTTGGATTTAAGATATTTGGTGTTGTTATACCTATAGCTGCTTTCTTTTACTTAGGTGATTCAGCTTTTATTGATATCTTTGGAAAGATACTTCCTGAAAACTCTAATGGTATAGTCAATGATTTAGGTGTTGCACTTGCGAGTACTGTTCCAATTAACTCAATTGTGTCAGCTAGTACACTTACAGTTGTTGGTGCTATTACAGGATTAGATGGATCGGGTTTTTCTGGAATATCTCTAGTCGGATCTATATCTAAAATATTCTCAACAGCTTTAGGCGGAGGAGTAGCAACACTAACAGCCTTAGGTCAAATAGCAGGAATATGGATAGGTGGAGGAACTGTAATTCCTTGGGCATTAATACCAGTAGCGGCTATTTGTGGTGTGGATGCTTTTGAACTGGCTAAGAAAAATATTAAGCCAGTAGTAATAGGTTTAGTGGTTACTACGTTAGTGGCTATATTTATTATTTAGATTAAAAGTAAGTGTCACGCACATGAAAAAATCACTTTGAAGTACTATAAGATTATCAAGTACAAGCTCCTCACTAAATGAATTTTATAAGTTTTTCTAAAAACTTAACTATAATAGATAAATAATTAAAAAACCCCCGATTTTTCGGGGGGTTAAGTTTAGGTATTAAATAACGTAATACTTTGTGATATTTCTTTCATTAAAAAGCTCTTTATGTTTCTACAGAATAGATTTAACTATTTTTTGTTTTCTCCATAAAATCGTTTGAATTTACTATAAATCTTATATGAGAACCTTTTCCGATAGTACCTTTGTCATCGCTTGCTTCTACATCAAAAAACAACTTTTTTCCATCTACTTTTATAAGAGTAGCTTTACATTTTATATTTGCACCAACTGGAGATGCCTTAATATGTTTAGCATTCATTTCAATACCTACGGTAGTATAGCCTTCTGGAAGTTCATCTATTACCGAACTCTTAGCTGCATTTTCCATAAGAGCAATCATAGACGGTGTTGCATAAACTTCTAAATCTCCTGATCCCATTTTTATTGCTGTCTCATTATCAGTAACTTTTAATTCTTTAACAATTGAAGTTCCTTCTTTTAAATTAAATTCCATTTAACACTATTTCCCCTCTCGATAAACACAATTATATTATTAAGTGTTTAATTTTGTCATAATTTTATAGTACTAAAGATAACTTTACTTTTCAAGTATAATAAAGAATTGAAATCTAGTAGGAAAATAATAATTATGTTCCTAATAGATATATGATGTGGTTACAGACAAAAAGATTTATCTGATGTTAAATCATAAAGTTAAGATTAAGTGTATTAAGATATCGCCATACATATTAAATAAACAAATTTTAATATATACAGAACAAATTATTAGTAAAAAATAGTATACATTGTAAAAGAAACAAAACCAGTTTGAGATGAAGCTAATAGGTTTGTAGAATTGTATAAAGGAAGTTATGCAAATTAATCATGTAGGAAATACCTCGTGTACTACAAACGAAAACATTGAATGAAGATGTTTTAATAATATATTAACAAAGTATTCTGTCAATTATTGATTCTATTGCATTAACATGATAATATTAAGTATATATTAAAAATATGACAATTATCAATAAGATATGATAATTGAAAGCGGAGAAAAAATCTTTTTATGTGGGCACTTTGAGAATTTGGAGTTAGTAGTGCAACCAATCAATTAAAACAGAATATGTTATTACGAATGTAAAGGGTTATGTACAATGTGCATGATAAAATTATTTTTAGGAGTGAAGTATGAGTAAGTTTGGAGCTAAAATATTAAAAATGATATTGGTAACTTTAGGATTAATGGCTATAATCCTTATTTCAATAAATTTTATTATGTTTGAAAAAATTGAAAAGGATATCAAAAACACAACCCAAAAGTGTATTTTAGAGTTAAAAGATTCTATTGATGGAGACAAACTCGAAAAAATTGAAAAAGATAAATCAAAAGATAGTGTAGAATATCAAGAAATATTAAGTTCAATGAGTTTAGCCAAATCAAAAAGTGTTGCAAGGAATTTTTATACACTTTTAAAGGTACAAGGAACTGATGCTAAGTTTTTAGTTGATGTTTCAGTAGAAGAATCAGAATTTTTAGAAGACTATATTATGGATAACGAGATGGAACAAGCTTTTAATGGTGAAGTTATAGTAACCGGTAAATCAGAAACAGATGAATATGGTACTTTTATTTCTGCTTATGCACCAATTAAAAATTCTGAAGGAAAGATTATTGCTATTACAGGAATAGATATAGACACAAGTATGTTTGAAAATATTAGAAGTACTTTATTTAAAAACATGATTTTTACAATAGCTTTGTTATGTATTGTGGTTTTAATTATAGTTTATTTATACTCTAAGAAATTAAGTAAAAATGTTATGAAAATACAATATGCTTTAGGGAGAATGAGTGATGGAGATTTAACTCAAAATCTAAATATAAAAACTAAAGATGAAATTGAGGATATAGCACTATCGATTAATAAGGTTCAGAATTCTTTAAAAGACTTGATAAGTAATGTAACACATCCAAAGATATAGATAATGTTATTGATACAGTAAATGATAAAATGAAATATTTAAATGATGATGTAGAAGAAGTTTCGATTATTACAGAAGAACTTTCAGCGAATATAGAAGGTAGAATATTGAAAGATTATGAAACTTTAATTGAGACAAGCAAGGAATATAATAATGATGCTTTATATTATAAAGATTTTTCAGCAGATTTAAGTACAACGTCAAAAGAACTTTTATCATCTGTACAAGATATATTAAAAACTATAGATGGGGTAGCAGGTGCAGCTAGTGATGGTGCAGACGGAACTTCAGATATAGCAAATAGGATTTTAGAAGTAAATAATAAATCTAATGATGTATTAGAAGAGGCATTATTTGCTAAAGCAAGTTCGGGAAAACTAAAAGAAGAGATATCTAAGTTTAAAATATAAAATTTTGATAGACTTTTTTACATACAGAAATTGAAAGACTAGTTACAAAATTAAGTAACTAGTCTATTTTAGTGTATAACAATTGTGCAACCTGTTTTTGTGCAAACGTTGTACATATTGCACAAAAACAAATTGCACAATGTATAAAAGGCTTGAAAATAAGCACTTCTAAAAGTGGCATGAAATTTGCTATTAATATAAAGTGTAAAACTAAAAAAAGAAGAAGTCAGGTAACTTACCAAGTATAAAGTTAATATGGATTATTGAGTTAAAGAGATTAAATAAATATTAAGACCAGCTAATTTAATTGCGCCTAAAATACAAGAATCTCTAAATAATTGAAATGAAATATCAATTATTTAGAGATTCTTTGCTTTGAACCGAAAAGGAACGTCGCGCCTGATTAAATTTTAATCATTTTGCGACAGCCCCATTTTTTTGTGATGAAATATGGGTAGACTGTATTTTGTTGGATGGAATTTAAGGTAAATAATATATATAAGTCACAAAAATCTATAATATTACCAAAAGAAATATACGAAGTACAGTATAGTAATAAAGTTGATTATGCTACTTTTTCTAGAGTGTTAAGATGTAATAAGGTAGTTACAAGCATTATGAGAAATAAGCAGATTAATTTACATAAAAGGATAGTGAGGGACAACGTGGAAAATTACTAGAGCACTTAATAAGACTTATAATATATCCAATGATATGATTGAATGCTGGAAGGAAGAAGTTTTTGAACTTAACTGCTCAGATAATCAGTTAGAAGAATTATCTGAAAATTTCAGAAATGAAGAAAATATGCTTAAGTTAAATAATGAAGACTTAAATTTAATGATACAAAAACAAAAAATAAATCTTCAAAAAGATATTATAACTTACGCTAAAGGTGAATTTAATACCATTAAAATTAAATTATCGAATATGGCTGAAAATATAACTGATTCTGAAGATTTTATTGAATTAAAATCAAAGATATCACAGGAACTTAGAAGAGCAACTGAAGATATAAGCAGATTAATAGGAAATAATAAAAAAGATTTTGAAAATAAATTTTGTGATAAATTAAACAAACTATATGTTGATAATGATACTAAATCAATAAGTACCATTTTAGATAAAACTGTTAAAATGGATATTAAGGTCAATCAGGAGTTACTAATAAGTGATAATAATAAAGATGAAAATACTAAGAATATAATTAAAACTGTTGCAACTAGTGGTGCAATTGGATATTTAGCAGGAGCATTATTGGGTCCCATAGGTATTGCTGCAAGCATAATTGGTGGAGGAATTGCAGGGCATATTATTGGAGAAAAACTAAAGCAGGAAAAAATAAAGAAAATTGTTGATGATTTACAAAAGCAAATAAATAATATTTTAAATAATATGGAAACAAAATCAGAAGAAATTGCTGAATACGAAATAAATTCTTTTTTGTTTTATATAAATTATAAAGCATTTTTTACACTATAATAAGCAATATATACACTGTTTATTGCAAAAATAAAGAATATAATAAATTATAAGCAGAACGAGTGGTACTTGATCATAAAATTATATTAGATATTAAAAAGATAAAAAGACTATCTGAATGCATGGAAGGATGAGAAAAATGAAATCACTAAAAAATTATAAATCATCACTAATTTTATTAGTTGCAATTACCATTGGTGGAGTATTAGGAATGGCTATGGGAGAAAAAGCAAGCATATTTGCACCATTTGGACAGTTATTTTTGAATCTATTATTTACAATTTTAGTTCCTATTGTATTTTTTAGTATTGCATCTTCAATTGCTAGTATGGATAGTAAAAGCAAACTTGGGAAAATACTTTGTGTTACTATAATTGTTTTTGCTTGCACAGCAATTATTTCAGGAATAATAGGAGTAATTAGTTTTAAAATATTTAATCCAGCAAAAGGTTTAGATATTTCAATTATTAACAATTTAATGGGTGCTACTGAAAATCAAAATAGTGAAAGTGTAAGCTTTATTGAAACTATAGTAAGTAGCATTTCAGTAGGAGATTTCTCTGCCTTACTATCTAGAACCAATCTTTTATCATTAATTATTTTTTCTACCCTAATAGGATTATCAACTATGATGAGCGGAGAAGCTGGAAAGCCTTTTGGAGCATTTTTAAATAGTGGTGCAGCAGTAACTATGAAATTTATTAATTTAATAATGTATTATGCGCCAATTGGACTTGGAGCATATTTTGCGAGTGTAGTTGGGCAGTTAGGAAGTCAGATATTAACCGGATATATAAAGGTGTTCATTTTATATTTAGTAGTTTCAATTGTATATTACTTTGCGTTCTTCACCTTATATGCATACATTGGTGGGAAAAGTGATGGAGTAAAAATATTTTGGAGAAACGCAGCTAAGCCATCTATAACAGCCATAGCAACTTGCTCAAGTGCAGCATGCATTCCTGTAAATATCGAAGCATCAAAGAAAATGGGTGTTTCAAATACCCTTGCTAATATAATAATGCCAATTGGAGTAAATATTCATAAAGACGGATCTGTAATAGGTGGAATATATAAAATAATGTTTCTATTGACCATATTTGGTAATGATATTAGCGACATTGGATCTTTAATAAAGATTTTAGGTACTGGTTTACTTGTAGGAGCTGTAGTTGGAGCTATTCCAGGAGGAGGAGCAATTGGAGAAATGCTAATTTTAAGTATATTTGGATTCCCACAAGGAGCTTTAGCCATAATGCTTGTAATTGCCACAATAATTGACGCACCGGCTACATTATTAAATTCATCAGGAAATACAGTTTGTACAATGATTATTTCAAGATTTGTAGAAAATAAAAAACGGCCAATAGAAAAAACAACATGAAAATAGAAAAAATTAAGGTAAAGTATAAATTATTTACCAATGTTTATTTACCAAAAGGGAATGGAGAAACAACAGAACTTGATTTAATATATATACATGAAACAGGAATTTATATATGAAAAAATAAAAATATTTTTAAATATTCCTATAAACCTATGTTAAAAGAAACATAGGTTTATAGGAATATAGTTTTATATGTAAATATTTTAAAAGATAACTATGAAAATAGATAAATATTTATAGGAAACATGAGGAGTTGAGGTGTGCTTAGGTGATGTTTATAGTGTTTGTATGAGAAAAACTATGATAAATGACAATTTAGATTTTTGTTTTTGTGGTAAAATATAGTTAGTATTTAAATAAAAATTGAATAGGCTCATACTTTTTGTGCGGTTGAAAAGTTTTGGCTTAAAATAGGGGGACGAACAATGGAAAATTTGGGATTTTACAATGGAAAATATGATTTAATTGAGAATATGAAAATACCAATGAATGATCGTGTATCATATTTTGGGGATGGAGTGTATGATGCTACTTATAGTAGAAATCATAATATATTTGCATTAGATGAGCATATTGATCGTTTTTTTAACAGTGCTGGTTTATTGCAAATTGAAATTCCATATACAAAGGATGAATTAAAGGGTCTACTTAATGAAATGGTTCAAAAAGTTAATTGTGGCGAACAATTTGTATATTGGCAAGTTACAAGAGGAACAGCTACACGTAATCATGCATTCCCTGCAGATGATGTGAAAGCTAATATTTGGATTATATTAAGACCAGTGAATGTAAAGGATATGTCACAAAAAATAAAATTGATCACTTTAGAAGATACTAGATTTTTACACTGCAATATAAAAACCCTGAATTTATTACCAAATGTAATGGCAGCTCAAAAAGCTGAAGAAGCTGGATGTCAGGAATCAGTATTTCACAGGGGGGAAAGGGTAACTGAATGTGCTCATAGCAATGTATCTATTATAAAAGATGGCATTTTAAAAACTGCACCAACAGACAATTTGATTTTACCAGGTATAGCAAGAGCACATCTTATAAATATGTGTAAGAAATTTAACATTCCTGTAACAGAGACAGCATTTACTTTAAAGGAATTAATGGATGCAGATGAAGTTATAGTTACGAGTTCAGGTCAGTTTTGTATGGCTACATGTGAAATAGATGGAAAGATTGTAGGCGGAAAAGCACCTGAGATTATTAAGAAATTGCAAGATGCCTTACTTAATGAATTTTTAGAAGAAACAAAATAATAGTAAAGATTTGCAAAGCACGGGGGATAACAAAAATAGATTATCTCAATTTATAGTTAAAATTATGATTCATAAATAAGAATTAAGTGGAGGAATATTTTAAATATGAATAAAGATTGGAAAAAGAATATAATAATATTTTTAGCTAGCCAGACTGTATCCCTCTTTGGATCAATGTTGGTTCAGTATGCAATTACTTGGTATATTACATTAAAAACACAATCGGGTGTAATGATGACCATATCAATTATTTGTAGTTTCGTTCCTACATTGTTTATTTCGCCATTTGCAGGGGTATGGGCTGACCGTTATAACCGAAAATTACTCATTATGCTATCAGATTCTATGATTGCAATAGCAACTTTTATTTTAGCCATATTGTTTTTTATGGGATATGATTCTATATGGTTGCTCTTTGTGGTCTCAGCAATACGCGCCTTGGGAACAGGAATTCAAACGCCAGCAATAGGCGCTTTTATTCCACAACTTGTGCCAGCAGATAAGCTTACTAAGGTAAATGCAACAAACAGCAGTATACAATCATTGGTTATGATGGTGTGCCCAATGCTTAGTGGTGCACTGCTTACTATAGCTAGTATTGAATCAATATTTCTTATAGATGTTATTACGGCATTTCTTGCAGTTTCAATATTACTTTTATTTTTGAAAGTTCCAGCTCATGCAAGAGCATTAAATAAGCAAGCAATAAGCTATTTTGAGGATATGAGAGACGGAATTAGGTATATTAAAAATCATAGTTATGTAAAAAGTTTCTTTTGGTTTTGTTCAATATTCTTTCTGTTAGCTGTACCTATTGCATTTTTAACACCTCTACAAGTAACTCGTAGCTTTGGTAATGATGTTTGGCGTCTAACAGCAGTCGAACTTTCATTTTCTATAGGGATGATGGTAGGCGGTATAATAATGGCGTACTGGGGTGGATTTAAAAACAAAGTTCATACAATGTCTCTATCAACTCTTGTCATGGGAATATGCACATTTGCACTTGGGTTTATTCCGAATTTTGTTGTGTATTTGATTTTTATGGCCTTAGCAGGAATTGTTATGCCATTATTTAATACACCATCTACAGTTTTATTACAGGAAAAAGTAGAAGAAGATTTCCTAGGCAGAGTATTTGGCGTTTTGGGAATGATATCAAGTACCATGATGCCACTTGGAATGCTAGTGTTTGGACCAATATCTGACATGATTAAAATAGAATGGTTACTTATGGGAACAGGCTTATTGATGTTTATTCAAGGATTTTTCTTAATAAGCAACAAAGTGATGATTGAAGCGGGAACGCCAATTACAACTTTTAGAAAGTAACTGGTAGGAAGAAGTAGGAAAATTTTAAGATAAAACAGATATATAGCTAAGCGGAACTTATTTTATCTTAGAAAAGCTAGAGCAGAAAAGGAGATAGAATCATGAAAAGAGCAGTATTTTTTGATATAGATGGAACTTTATTAGATTGTTTAAAGGGGATAACAGATATTACTC
Source organism: Clostridium beijerinckii (assembly GCA_003129525.1). Classification (NCBI taxonomy): domain Bacteria; kingdom Bacillati; phylum Bacillota; class Clostridia; order Eubacteriales; family Clostridiaceae; genus Clostridium; species Clostridium beijerinckii. The sequence goes on from CP029329.1 coordinate 2,487,893, forward strand.
CTAGAGTAAAAAAAGCTATTCGTGCATTACAAGCAAAAGGAGATTATGTTTTTATTGCAACAGGCAGACCATATGCTTTTCTAAACGAGGCATTGCTTAATTTTGGTTTTGATGGTTTCGTACTTACAAATGGAGCACATGTAAAAGTTAAAGATACATGTATATATAAAGAATCTATTGAAAAAGATTTTGTAAGAGAGTTGGCATATAATTTTGACGAGCTTAATGTTCAATATATTTTACAAGGAGAAACATATTCATATATTAAAGATGAATATAAAGAATTACAGTCATTGTTTAATTCTTATAGTATATCTAATAAATATTTTGAAGGTAATTATAATATTGAAGAAGTAGACATATATAAAATTGAAATGTTATGCAAAGATAAAAAAGGAATAGATTATTGTTTATCTTTAGGAAATAATAATTATGATTATATCCACAATATAGAAGCAAATTCTTTTGAATTATACTCAAAAATAAATACAAAGGCTTTAGGAGTATTAAAAATATTAGATTATCTAGATATTCCTTTGAAAAATAGTTATGCTTTTGGTGATGGTAAAAATGATATAGAAATGTTGTCTACAGTTGGATGTGGAATAGCTATGGGTAATGCTAGTGATCAAGTTAAAAATTATGCTCAAAAAGTTACGGATACAATTTGGAATGATGGAATAGCTTTAGAAATAGAAAATTTTATTCTATAAAGCCTGTAACAGAGCATAAAATAACAAATTTAGAAAACTATCCAATTGAAGAATATAAAACGTGAAAGATAGGAGAAATATATGTTAGAACCTAAAAGAGAATGGAAAACATTTGAGAGTATAGAAGAAGAACTAGAAAAATTAAGAGAATGGAAATTTTTATCTTCAAAAGCTACTGAAGTAAAACAATTTTATTATAAGGGTGCATTTACAGAGAAGTCTGTAGAATGTAAAGTTATTGGGTTTGTTGATGATAATGAGATAATATTAGATATTAACGGAGAATTACATAGTATTCATCCAGACTATTTTTTTGACATGCAAAGAAAGGATTTTTCAAAAAATCTTTCGAGTGAAGAAAAGGAAGTAAATAAAAGTCAGAAAAAACAAAAAGTAGACAAGAAAGAAAAAGTAATAAAAAAGGAAAAAGTAGATAAGAAAGAAAATTTCATAATAGTCGATATAGAAACCCCGTTTAGTTTTTCACCTAAAGATGGAATAAGGGAAGTAGCAGCTATAGTCGTAGAAGACTATGAAGTTGTTGATGAATTACATTTAGCTATTATTAATAATGAAGATGAGTACAAAAAAGGATATGGTTCAGGATTATATAGCATAGAAGAAAATGAAATATTAAGAGAAGAGTTTAAAACTCTAATTTCTAAATATAAGTATCCAATAATTGCTCATAATGCAAGCTTTGATAGAAACTTTTTGAATTATTGGAATTGGGTAGATAAAGACCAAAAATTTTATTGTAGTATGAATACAATAAAAGCAATAGAAAAATTAGATAGCTATAAATTAGTGGATTTATTAAATTATTATAATATAAAAGATGGACAAACACATACTGCAATGCAAGATGTACTTGATTTATTAGAGTTATTGAAAGTAGTGAAACCTAAAAAGTGGAGTAAATTAGGTGCTATTAGTAATGAGGGTAAAATAAAAAGAAATTATGAGGTGGATAAGGAAAAAAGAGAAGAAGATAAGGCAAGATTAGAATTGGCTAAAGAAAATATTATAGAAAATATCTTAGACAATAAAAGCATAGTATTTACAGGAGAGACTTTGAAAAGTAGAGTAGAATTGTCTGAACTTGCTATTCAATATGGTGGTCTTGTAAAAGGCAGCGTAAGCAAAAAAACAGATATAGTAGTAGTAGGCGAAAATCCAGGCAGTAAATTAATTAAAGCTCAAGCCTTAGGAATAGAAATATTGTCTGAAGATGAGTTTTTAAAATTAATACATATGATTAGACCACAAAAAGCTGACAAATATCATCCAATTAGAATTTAATGATATAATAGCATTATAAAATTAAACGTATGAGGAGAATTACTATGTTTTGCAAAAATGACCTTCAACAAACTTCATTATTTGAACCAATCAACCAAATGCCAAAATACCTTCAAGATATTTTAAATAAAAGTTGGGCTAAGGCATTTAAGGATCATATTTTTCCGCGAATAAATGAGGAGCGTTTTTCGGTTTTATATAGCAATAAAGCCTCAAGGCCTAATTCACCTATTAATGTTATTCTTGGCTTACTAATTATAAAAGAAATATTTCAGCAGACTGATGAAGAGCTTATCGGCTCTATTCATTTCGATGTAAGATATCAATATGCTTTAAATACAACTAATTATGAAACACAACCAGTATCTATAAATACTCTAACAAATTTTAGAAACAGACTTGTTGAATATGAAGCGTCAACTAATGAAGACTTAATAAAAGCTGAAGTTGAAGCTTTATCCGAAAGCATTGCTAAGTATTTATCTGTTGATAATAAAAAAGTTAGAGTGGATTCGTTAATGGTTAGTTCATCATGCAAAAAATTAAGTAGAATTGAGCTAGTATATTCTATAAATAGCAGACTTATTAAAGCTCTAAATATAATAAATCCACCTATTATAAGTGATGAACTAAAACCGTACCTTGAAAAGGGGCATAAAAATGACACTATATATAGAACTCAAGATTTAAAGGCTGATTCAAAACTTTCAATTTTAATCGAACATTCTAAAATTCTATACAATATCGCTCTGAAAGCTGGAGATATAGTTACTTCAACAGAAGAGTTTCAACTTTTAAATAGAGTTATTCAGGACCAAACTACAGAAGATGCTGCAAAAAATTTAGTTATTAAAGATTCAAAAGATATAACTTCAACTAGTTTACAAAATCCAACTGACAAAGATGCAACCTACAGAAAAAAATATGGTGGTAACGTTGGTTATGTTGTTAATATACAAGAATCATTTAATGATAAAAACAGTGTTATAACAGGCTATGACCTTAAGCAAAATATTCACAGCGATTCAAAATTTGCTGATGATGTTATTGCTAATTTAGCTTCACAAAATAAAAATTCAAACTGTAAACTACTAGTTGATGGTGCTTACTATGAACAAGAAAAAGCCAAAAATGCTTTAAAACAAGGAATTGAAATGATTCCAAGTCAACTAGTTGGCAGAAAAGTATCTACTGATAAACTGAGTTATTCAAAATTCATTGTAGATGACGAAAAAAATGTAATAAGTTGTTGTCCTAACGGAGTCGAACCTGTAGAGTCTTATTATAGTTCAAAATCTTATACAGCCAAATTTGACTCCAGTACATGTGAAAAATGTCCTTTAAATTCACAATGTCCAAAGAAAATATCAAAGAAATTTAATACCATAAGAGTTAGCGAAAAAGCTTATAATACAGCTACTCAAAGAGAAAAAATGCACGAGAGTGAGTATATAAAGCTTGCAAATAAAAGGGCTGGTATAGAAGGTATTCCTTCTGTTTTGAGGAGAAGATATAAAATTGATACCATGCCTATCCGGGGATTATTGCGCTCAAAATTATGGGTTGGATTTAAAATCGCAGCCTATAACTTCAAGAAACTGTTAAAACAGTTTCTTGAAAGTGGCATAGAGTGTTTTCTCAATATAATTGCATGTATAGTTGCTGTAATAATTAACTGTTTTAAATTATATTTTTTAGAATTTGAAGCAAAGCTGTCAAACTAATCACGATACTTTATAGTTTTTGTGGTTTAATCATACATATAAGTTAAATAATAAATTAAACTATGAAGTTTTAAGAGTACTTAAATTTAAAGAATAAGAATTTAAATTAAAACATAATAATTAATAGAACAATATTAATACAAAATTAAAGTTTTTATTTTTACATTAACTATATAAATCGAGGTGAAAAATGGTAGAAAATATAATAGCCGTTGATAAATTTGACAAAGAAATAGGCTCTATTGAAAAAATGGAAGCCCATTATAAAGGAATATTACACAGAGCTTTTTCCATACTCGTATTTAATTCTAATAATCAATTATTGTTGCAGAAAAGGAGTATAAAAAAATATCATTCTCCTGGACTTTGGACTAATACCTGCTGTAGTCATCCTAGATATGGTGAAAATCTACAAGATGCAATTTACAGAAGGCTTAAAGAAGAAATGGGGTTTACATGTGAACTTAAAGAGGTATTTAGTTTTGTTTACAAAGTAGAACTTGAAGATAACCTTTTTGAAAATGAATATGATCATGTCTTTTTTGGAATATATGATGGAGAAATAGTTACAAACAAAGATGAAGCAGATGATTTTAAATGGGTTGATATTAATGAGGTTAAGATTGATATTGTAAATAAACCTGAACTATATACTTATTGGTTTAAATGTTTATTTAATAGAGCGGAAAATGAGCTATATAAATATATAAGTTCATAATAAGTTTGAAAAAGTAAAAAATTGACTGTTAATAACAGAGAGTTCTAAGTGCTAAAGCACTAAGAACTTTCTTTAGGGTGATAGTCACCTGCTAATGAATTATTGTATTTTACCATTTACCTTTAGTAATATGTGCCACAATTTCTGCTTTTGATCTTTGTTTTATTGTCCAAACTTCATCTTTTGCTTTGTCAAAGGCAGATACACAATTGGGGTCTAGTTTTATATCTATACCTTCCTTACAAAGAGTAGTGATTTTATCAATTAAAGCAATGATTTCCATATGAATATCATTGGTTCTATCTGATTGATAAATTTTATCTGCATCTTCACTGCTTAATTCAATAAATTTTTCTTTGCCAAGGTTGCATTTAGGGCATTTTTCAGGAGCTTCTTCACATTCATGTACAAATCCGCAAACGGTACATTTGAATAATTTCTTCATACGATACCTCCTAATAATTTTAGTTCATATATAGTATATATAATTCTACAATTATTAATACAACCATATTGTATAAATTTTTTATTTAGCAACATAAGGTGGCGGAAAATTTTTAAAAGAAGTTGGGAGTTTTGAAGAAAGTTATGAATTTGATGTTTTAACTTTATTCTTGTAATTGCATATTTCCTTCAAGTTCATTTGAATCTGTTAAGAAATCATTTTTTCTCTTATATATGAAATAATATGGTACTTCATAAGCTAACATAAGTATCCATCCTATAAAACTTGCGTAGGCGAAACTCATCATTCCTATATGCGGAACTAAAACATATACAAATATTACTCTAAAAGATATTTGTATAAGTGTCGAAACTAATGTAATCTTCATATTTCCCATGCCTCTAAAGAAGCCTTGTATACCATTTGTGAATGCTGGCAATAGATAGAAGAATGCCATAAGTCCTAAGTAATGAACTCCCAAACTAACCATGATTGTATCTTCTGAAGAAACAAATAATTTCATAATGGGCTCCTTTAAACATAAAACAACTATACAAATTAATATCCAATAACAAAATTCTACACATAATCCAATTTTAAAGCCATCTTTAACACGTTTTTGATTATTTGCACCACGATTTTGTGCTATAAAGGTCATCATTCCACTAGATATGCTTTGTTGTGGTGTAAATGCAAAATCATCAACTCTGTTTACTGCATTAAATACTGCAATAGTAGCAACACCTAAGGGATTAATAGCACCTTGTATTAATAGCTTTCCAATTGGCTGACAAGATTGTTGCAAGGCTGTGATAGAACCATGTTGAAGTGTCTTTTTTAAGAGATTCATATCTATTTTCATATCACTTTTAGTCAATCTTAATAATGGAACATTTTTATATATGTAAATTATACAGAAAATTGCAGAACAAGCTTCAGCAATATCTGTTGCTAGTGCGGCTCCAACTACACCCATGTGTAACCCCCCTACAAAAACAAAATCAAGAAATCCATTTAAAATGGCTGCAATTGCTAAAAACTTTATTGGGGTTTTGGAATCGCCAACACTTCTCATAGCTGCTGCTACTGCATTATACAAATATGTAAATGGCATTGCAATAAATATAATCTTAAGATAAAGTGCTGAAGAATCAAGAATTTCATTTGGCACTCCAATAAGACTTAATATTGCTTTTGAAAAAATCAAACCAAGTATTACAACTAAAAGAGAAAAAAAGCACCCAAATATTAATGTAGTTGATATTTCCTTTTTTAAATCTTTATAATTTCCAGCACCAAAGAATTCACTCATAAGCACTGATGCTCCAATACATATACCTGTTATTCCTAAAATGACAATATTCATTACAGGATTAGCTGTTCCAACTGCTGCTAATGCATCTGTTCCTGAAAACCTTCCTACAACGATAGAATCTACTGCATTGTAAGTTAGTTGAAGCAGATTTCCTAGTATTAAGGGTATAGAAAAACTGACCAGTTGCTTTGGGATATTGCCTTTTGTCATATCTTTAATCATAATTTCACGTCCTTAGTATTCTTTAATATGCCTTATTATACTAAAGTGATTATGACATCCTCAATAGGTTATTTCTCAAATTCGTTTCATTATGAAATCATTTTAATTTCCTCCATAATGTACTATGTCCAATTTCTAATCTTTTTTCAACTTTTACTTGATTCATCTCTTCTTCAATCATTATATGTTTTATAATACGAGTTTCGATTTCTTTTAAACTTCCACTAAGATCAACAGGTACCAAAGTAGCTTGCTTATGATTATCACGTTCTTTTTTTAGAGCAGCCTTAACTTTAGCTTGAGTAATATAGGGACCATTACATGTTAGTGCTAATTGATTTATTACTCTCATAAACTGTCTCACATTTTCTGGCCAATCATAACCTGATAGTAAATTTATTCCTTGTTCTTTTATTCCAACAACATGGATTGCGCATCTTACATCCAATTTAGCAAGATACATGCTTATCATATTATTAATTTCACTTGTATAATATTTAAATGGCATAAGTTCTATTCTCACTTCATCTAAAATTGAACGAAGTTGTCTTAGAAGCTTTCCACTGCTCACACAAATTTCTACAGGCAATTCAGAAGAGGCAATTATTTTAACATTACTGTTTTTATTTAACTTCTTCAAAATATCAGTTATCTTTTTTTGTCCTTCTTTAGATAATTGATCTATATCTTCTAAAAATAAAGTTCCGCCTTCATTCCACAAATGCTCCATGATAATACTGTCTAATAAATCATAGTTGTAGTCTTCTGGCACCGAATAACAGCTTACACATATTAAACTTTTTCTTTTTTGAGGGCTAAAGCAGCAGCATAAATATCCAACATCACTTTTACACATTCCATCTTCACCAGTTATAATAGTTGGAAGTGACGTATTACTTAGCTCTGATATTTGAGAAAAAATTGTTTGTGGAAATACTGTATCTACAAAACTAGGTGATATTTCATGTCCATTGAATATTCTTACAAATTTATCTATGTTATCTTTTTCCATTTTTATATCATCTGTATAATTATTAAATTCAAGAATCTGATCCTTATCTTTAAAAAGAGCATTGCATAATCTCACTGCCTCATCAAAGGCACTTCTTACACTTTCTATTCCACTAGTAAGCAATATGCTGTTCATTCCTAGTTCTTGTGATGTCTCGTATACCATATTATCTCCAATTATAAGTTCATAATTTTCTTTTTTTAGATCTTCAATTATACTTCTTATATTTTTATATTCAAAATAACACTTTGACTCTATAGAATATCCCATAAGTTCACTTAGCTGTTTAAATGAATTAACAATGCTTGGATAAGCTAAAAATATTTTCTTTCCATTATATCCTTGTGACAATTTTAAAATCCTTAGTATATCAAAAGCATTTATATAAACTTCAATAATAGGAGTAGTTGTAACCTTCTTGCAGGCTTCAACTGTACCACCCCTTGTTATAAGTGCAGTATATTTTTCATCAGCATTCAATTCTTTTAGAAGTTGTGGTCCTTTTTCATAATTTCCTTGATATACATCTATCTGTATATCCTCATATTCCTCTGAAACTGACTGGGCTAGTTCTTTTAATCCTAAATAAGGTGCTATAAAAAGAATTTTCATTTTCATAACTATATTCTCCATTAAATTATTTATTTATTGTTCTATTATATCAAAACTAACTTTATTATCTATGTTTATAAGCATTGAGATTTAATTGTCAGACAAAAGCAAAATCTAATAAAAAATGGTATATAATTATAAAGTGAAATTTTGATTTTGTGTGAATCGCTTTCTTATTTAATAGAATGGCTGCAATAATGGAGATGTATAAATGGATAAAAAAAAACAATCAAAATTAAAGGGTAAGAGCGTATTTAAAGGATATTACATATTTATATTATTACTTGTAGTTTGGAAAGTAGTCTGTAATATGGAAATATGGAGTAGTTACATTTTACCACCACCAGAAAGAGTGTTTAAGACATTTATTAAGATGATAAATAATGGATCAATATTTATTAATATTTATGCTAGTATGAAGAGAATAATAATAGGCTTTGGAATAAGTATAATAATGGGAATTCCCCTGGGGATAATATTTGGAATGTATGAAAAAATTTACGAATATTTTAAACCATTATTAAATTTTTTAAGAAACACTCCACCATTAGCTTTGATTCCAATGCTTATATTATGGTTTGGTATAGGAGAGGAATCCAAAATAATAATTATAATATTAGCGTCAATATTCCCTATATTTATAAACACGTTAAATGGAATAAAGAATTGCGACATTAAATTAATTGAAGTTGGAAAAGCTTTTGAATTATCAAAATATCAAATAATTATGAAAATAATTATTCCTAATGCAGTTCTTAATATAGTTATTGGACTTAGATTAGCCTTAGGATATAGCTTTAGAGCAATTATTGGCGCAGAACTAATTGCTGCATCTTCAGGTCTTGGATATTTAATTTCAGATGGTAAAGAAATGTCTAGAACAGATGTAGTTATAGTTGGAATAATTGTAATTGGTGCTTTAGGTATAATAACAGATTATATATTTTCAAGATTTGTAAAAATGGTGGGTAAAGGAAAGATGGTTGAAGCTTATGATTAATTCAGGATATGTAATTAAAAATGTATCTAAATTTTATAAGATTAATAATGAAGAACATGTTGTTTTTAAAAATATTTCATTAGAGATATCGGAAGATGATATAACGGTCATACTCGGGAAAAGTGGATGCGGAAAAACTACACTTCTTAGACTCATTTCTGGACTTGAAAACACCAGTAGTGGCAAAATAAATTTCATAAAAGAGAATAAAGCCTATAAACCAAAAGTTGGACTAGTATTTCAAGAGAGCAGGCTTATGCCTTGGCTTACGGTTACTAAAAATATAGCTTTTCATAATAAAAAGAGTTATAAAACAAACAAGTTGTTATTAAAATTAAAGTTTAAGAAATCTGATTTAAATAATAAAGATAGTGTTAATGTAGATAAATATCTTAAAATGATGAATTTAGATAAATTCAAAAATTCATATCCTAATGAATTATCAGGAGGAATGGCTCAAAGAGTGAGTATTGCAAGAGCACTTTCATTTAATCCAGATTTGTTGCTTATGGATGAACCTTTTTCAGCATTAGATTATTTTACAAGAATGGATATGCAAAATGAAGTTATAAAGATACATGAATGTACTAATAAAGGTGTGATTTTCGTTACTCATGATATTGATGAAGCCATGAGAATTGGTAAGAAAATTATAATTTTTACAAGTCAAGGGGATATTCAAGAGTTTGAGATAAATGAGAGTTATAACAGGGATTTAACAGGCAGTTATTATGGGGAATTAAAAAACCGAATTCTAAATATATTAAAAGAATGAACAAGAGGTTATGTTAAAAACTGTGTTGATATTCACACATAACCCAACAAAAGAAATATAAAGGGAGAATGAAAAATGAAAAAATTATTATTAAGTATGACAGCAATGGTATTAGTAGTAGGAATGCTAGCAGGGTGCTCAAATAAAGGGAGTTCTGATGGAAGTACTTCTACAAAAAAAGAAGATATTTCAGAAATTAATTTAACATATGTAAAAGCACCATTAAATGTACCATCTATTATCCAAAAACAAGATGATTTATTTGGAAAGGAATTTTCAAAGGACAATATAGCAGTTAATTTTCATGAAATAACCTCTGGTCCAGATCAAACACAAGCATTAGCAGCTGGAGAATTAGATTTCTTACATGCACTAGGCGGAACTTCAGCGATAATCGCAGCATCTAATGGGGTGGATTTAAAGATACTCAACACATATAGTAGATCTCCAAAAGGATTTATGATTTTAACAAATAATGATTCAATAAAATCAGCAGCTGATTTAAAAGGTAAAAAAGTTGCAGGCCCTAAGGGAACAGTATTACATCAAGTATTAATTGCAGCACTTGATAAAGCTGGGTTTACTGAAAATGATGTTGAATTTATTAATATGGGAATTCCGGAAGCGACATCAGCGCTTGCAGAGGGAAGTGTTGATGCAGCTTTAATAGCAGGACCTACAGCATTAAAAGCAATAAATGCAGGTAGTACTGTTGTAACTACTGGAGAGGGGTTAGTGGATGGAATTATAGTAACTGCGGTAAGTACTAAATTCGCAGAAAAACATCCTGATATAGTTAAAAGATTTATGAATGTAGAAAAAGAAACACTAAAGTATATTAATGATAACAAGGATGAAGCTTTAGAAAAGGTATCAAAAGAAGTTGGATTAACAATTGATCAAACTAAAGAAATGTATAGCTGGTATGATTTCAGCATGGATATAACAGATAAAGATATGGAAGAACTTGAAAAGACACAAGACTTCTTAATAAAAAATGAAATGCAAGAAAATAAAGTAAATATAAAAGATTTGATATATACTCAAAAATAATATCACTATAACAAAAAAATGCCCATCAGTTTTCTGGTGGGTTTTCTTATTTGAAGAAAAATATGGTAAAATGTATTTAATATTTATTATAAATGGGGGTGAGTGCATGATAGTTAAAAAGCAGGCATATAACATATCTAAAATAGTATTAATATCTATATTTTTAAACTTAATAGAGGTTGTGTTTATAACACTATTTATCTACTACAAAAACAAAAATCCTTATATGATTGAGGGGAATTTTATAATTTATGTTATAGCTATAAGTATAGGTACTAATAGCATTATTACAGGAATCGTATTTTATAATCTTTTATTTAAAAAGGGTAGTAATAATTTAATAGATATAATAAAGGATCTTGAGTCATTTAATAAAACTTTAAGAACTCAAAGACATGACTATTTAAACCATATTCAGGTTATTTACTCGCTTATTGAACTTGAGGAATTTGATGAGGCAAGAAACTATATGGAGCCTGTTTATAAAGATATAGTAAGAATTAGTAAAGCTCTAAAAACTTCAGAACCGGCGGTAAATGCACTACTTCAAGCAAAGTTACAAATGGCAGAAAAAAATGAAATAGAGATGGAATTAGAAATAAAAAGTGATTTGAAACATCTTAATATGGAACCATGGGAATTTTGTAGAGTGATAAGTAATATAATAGATAATGCTATATTTGCTTTAAAGCTAAAGCCTGATAATAGGTATATGCTTGTTGAATTTGCAGAAGACGTACAAAATATTAAGATTAATATATCAAATAATGGATATACTATACCTAAAGAAATTATAGATAACATATTTGAAGAGGGATTTACCACTAAGGGAAATAAGGGAGAGGGTATGGGTCTTGCTATAGTTAAGGACATTGTTGAAACATTTCATGGAACAGTTGCAGTTACATCAGATGAGAAAAGGACATCCTTTGAAATAGTTATACCTAAAAAAGATTGATAAATGACATTTGAGCATTAAAAGTGTATAGTTTAGAAGTTTTGTATTACAAATCTGTATTATTAGGACTATTATATATATAGTAGGAAGGGGGTAGAAAAACATGAATGTATTTTTACCAGATATGACAGTTCTAACAGTTTTACTTTTAATTATAGGCTTCGGGTTGGTATTTTTAGAAATGCATATTCCTGGATTTGGAGTTCCAGGAGCTGTAGGGGCTATATGTTTAATATTTGCAGTAGCATTAACAGCTCAAAATTTTGCGCAAGCATTAGTTATGGCATTGGCAATACTGGCCGTGTTAGGTGCTATGCTAGGTGTGGTTTTAACGTTTTTTACAAAAGGAAAATTGTTCAAGCCATTAATACTATCAGATGAACAAAAAAAAGAACATGGGTATATTAGCTCTTCAGATTTAGATTATTTACTAGGAAAAAAGGGAATTGCAATTACGGACTTAAGACCAGCTGGTTCTGTAGATATAGATGGAGTTAAGTTTGATGTGGTTTCTGATGGGGAGTATATTTTAAGTGGCGCTAAGGTTGAAATATTTAAAGTTAGCGGAGTAAAGTTATTAGTTAAAAGGGTTAAGTAGAGAACCAAAATCTATGATTTTGTGTGAATCACTTACTCAGCGAGTGTATACGAGTCGAGTTTCCTCATAAAAAATTAATATTTAAAGGAGAGATTGTTAATGATTATAAATTTACTCATAATAATTATAGCAGTAGTATGTTTAATTGCTGTATTTCTTACTTTTGTACCACTAGGATTATGGATATCGTCTTTAGCAGCTAATGTTAAAGTAAGTATATTCAATTTAGTTGGTATGAGACTCAGAAGGGTTGTACCTTCTAAAATAGTACTTCCACTTATAAAATCAACAAAAGCTGGTATGGGATTAAATGTAAATCAATTAGAAGCTCACTATTTAGCTGGTGGTAATGTAGATAATGTAGTAAATGCATTGATTGCGGCCCATAGAGCTGACATAGATTTGAAATTTGAAAAGGCAGCTGCTATTGATTTAGCAGGCAGAGATGTTTTAGAAGCAGTTAGAATGAGTGTTAATCCAAAAGTAATTGAAACACCAAATGTTTCAGCAGTTGCAAAGGATGGTATAGAACTTCTAGTTAAAGCTAGAGTTACAGTTAGAGCTAACATTGAAAGGCTAGTAGGAGGAGCTGGAGAAGCAACTATTTTAGCCAGAGTTGGTGAAGGTATAGTAACTACAGTTGGTTCTTCTAGTAGTTATAAGATAGTATTAGAAAATCCAGATGCTATTTCAAAAACTGTATTAAGTAAAGGCTTAGATGCAGGTACAGCCTTTGAAATTCTGTCCATAGATATAGCAGATATAGATGTAGGAAGGAATATAGGAGCTCAACTTCAAACGCTACAAGCAGAAGCTGATAAAAATATAGCACGAGCTAAAGCAGAAGAGAGAAGAGCAATGGCGGTAGCTAAGGAACAAGAAATGAGAGCTACTGTTGTAGAAGCAGAAGCAGAAGTACCAAGAGCAATGGCTTATGCACTTAGAGAAGGAAAACTTGGAATAATGGATTATTATGATATGCAAAATGTTATTTCAGATACAAATATGAGAAGTTCAATTTCTAAGGCGGGAAACAAAAATCAAACTTTGATTACTAATGATACAGAAATGAACGATAAAAAATAGTCTCCTAGGAGAGTGAAAAATATGAAATTTAATGATGTCATTCATATATTAGAGACTATTATAACGGGTATCAATGATCCTAAATATATGAGAAATAGGCTTGGAGAAAGTGATATTTTCAATTTTACAAAGGGTGTTGGCTTAAATAATAGTATGGATAATAATATTAATGTAGAGTCTGAAAATAGCAATATAGAATATAATGAAAGTATTCCTGAGGAAGATATTAATTCTAATAATAATGAAACTAATAGTTACTTTAATAAACAACAAGATACTTCTTCAGATCCACAAGGAGTGATAGATTCTATTACCCAGGAAATAACACCGGTTAGACTTCAACAGGCGATTATACTTTCAGAAATAATTGGAAAGCCAAGAAGTAAAACTAGAAAAAAAAGAAGAATTTAAAAATGGGAGAATTTTGATATGGATATAAAAGTGCTTATAGTTGATGATGAAAAAGGAATAAGAACCATAATTGAAAAAATATTAAATAAATCTGGTGGTTTTGAGGTTGTGGGAGATACAGATAATGGAGAAGAAGCTATAGGCATATTTAAGGAGCATCGCCCTGAAGTGGTGTTCCTTGATGTCCAAATGCCTGGGGGCAGTGGCATTGATTGTGCTAAAAGGTTAACAGATATAGATCCGAAGACTATAATTATTTTTGCAACAGCTCATGCAGAATATATGTCTGATGCATTCCAGTTATATGCTTTCGATTATTTGATTAAACCATTCAAAATAGAAAGAGTAATGCAAACTTTAGATAGAATAAAAAAGTTAAATAAGCCTAACTATGGAGATGGTATAGATAAGATCATAAAGCATGAAAAAGGTTTGGACAAACTTATGATAAAAAATAAAGAAGGCATAAGCTTTGTGGATACAAAGGAAATAGTGCTAGTACAAAGAGAGGAAAGCGCCACTGTTATATATACAAAAACAGATAGCTTCGTAACATCTATTTCTTTATCTGACATAGAGGAAAAACTGGATAATACTCAATTCTTTAGAAGCCACAAATCATATATTATAAATCTATCATTAATCACGAAAATCTATCCATATGGAAGGTGGACCTACGTGGTCAAACTTAAGAATACAGAAAAAGATGCTCTACTTACACATGAAAAGTATGAAGAAATAAAGAAAATGTTTAGTTTATAAATAATATTACTTATAGATTAATATGATGTACAAATTCAAGAAAATTATTTAAGGTTTAGAATAATGTATTTTTAGTAAGATTGAGAACCTAATCTATATGGAGAGGTTCTCTTTTATTTGTTATGGGGGAAAGTATTTTATATGTATTGACAAATATTTTAACTAGTATTATAATTTTAAAATGTTAGAAGCCTAACAAATGGATAGGAGTGTGAAAATGCATAAAGAAGTACATATTGGAAAAAAAATAATTATACTATCTAAGCGGATTCATAGAAGACTAGATAAGGGTACTTCAGAATACGGTATAACAGGTGTTCAATCTAGAATACTTGGTTTTGTGTACCATAACTCTGAGAAAAGAGATATATTTCAAAAAGATATAGAAGAAGAGCTTGATATTAGGCGTTCTTCAGTAACTAGTGTAATTCAACTAATGGAAAAGAATGGATATATAAAAAGAATAAGTGTTTCTAAAGATGCAAGACTAAAAAAGATAATTCTTACAGAAAAGGGCACAGAAGTTCAAAGAAATGTATATGATTTTATTTGTGAATTTGAGAAATCTTTAAGCGATGAATTAAGTGAGGCAGAAATGGCTATATTAATTTCTTTAATTGATAGACTATCTAATAAAATTGCTGATTAAGTGCAAATTTTTAATGAATTATTAGTTAGAAACCTAACAAAGAAGGAGGAAGATTATGATAAAAAAATTACTAAGTTATGTAGGAGAGTTTAAAAAAGACACAATTTTAACTCCAGTATGTGTTGCTTTAGAAGTAGTAATGGAGACAATTATTCCACTATTGATGGCATGGATAATTGATAATGGAATAGGTAAAGGAAATATAAAATACGTAATTATTGTTGGAGGCATAATGTTAATCTTAGCATTTTTATCTCTTACCTTTGGAGCACTTGGAGGTAAATATGGAGCTAAGGCATCTACAGGTTTTGCTAGGAATTTAAGAAGAGGAATGTATTATAACATACAAAATTTTTCTTTTTCGAATATAGATAAATATTCTACAGCAGGGCTTATAACAAGGCTTACTACAGATGTAACAAATGTTCAAAATGCCTTCGCAATGATAACAAGAATGTTTGTTAGATCTCCGCTTGTGCTTATATCTGCAACAGCAATGTGCTTTTACATAAATGCAAAATTATCTTTAATATTTTTAGCTGCAATTATCTTTCTAGGAATTATATTGTATTTTATAATGACTACAGCACATCCATATTTTATGGAAGTATTTAAGAAATATGATGATTTAAATAGTGACGTACAGGAAAATTTAACTGCAATTCGTACTGTAAAGGCTTATGTAAGGGAAGAACACGAAATAAACAAATTTAATAGAGCTTCTGAAGTTTTATATAAATTATTTATAAAAGCTGAAAAATTAATTATAATTAATAGTCCTGCAATGCAATTCACAGTTTATAGTTGTATTTTACTTTTATCTTGGCTTGGAGCAAAGATGATAGTCTCAAATTCTATGACAACTGGGGAGCTAATGAGTTTATTTACTTATACAACTAACATATTAATGAGTCTTATGATGATGTCTATGGCATTTGTAATGGTAATTATGTCAAGATCATCAGCTGAAAGAATAGTAGAAGTTTTAAATGAAAAAAGTGATTTAACAAATTGTGAAAATCCAATTTATGAAGTAAAAGATGGATCTATTACATTTAATGATGTTCATTTTTCATATAGCAAAAACTTGGACAATTCAGTTTTAGAAGATATAAACATAAAAATTAATTCTGGTGAAACTATAGGTATTATTGGAGGAACAGGTAGTGCTAAATCTTCTTTAGTTCAACTTATATCAAGACTATATGATACTACAAAAGGAAGTGTTAAAGTTTCTGGAATTGATGTTAGAAACTACGACATAGAAACACTTAGAGATGAAGTTTCAATGGTACTACAAAAGAACGTATTATTTTCTGGAACAATAAAAGAAAATTTAAGATGGGGAAATAAGGATGCCACAGATGAAGAGTTGATTACTGCATGTAGACAAGCTCAAGCAGAGGAATTCATAGAAAATTTACCACATAAATATGATACTTACATTGAACAAGGTGGAACAAATGTATCTGGAGGACAAAAACAAAGATTATGTATTGCAAGAGCGCTTCTTAAAAAACCTAAAATATTAATTTTAGATGATTCTACAAGCGCAGTAGATACAAAAACTGATGCCCTTATTAGAAAGGCATTTAAGGAAACAATACCAGATACTACAAAGATTATAATTGCACAACGTATTTCATCTGTAGAAGAAGCAGATAGAATTATTGTATTAAATGATGGAAAAATAGATGGCTTTGGAACTCACGAAGAGTTACTAAAAACAAATGAAATATATGGTGAAGTTTATGAATCTCAAGTGAAAGGAGCTGATAATAATGAGTCAAAATAATAAGGTTAGAGTGGTAAAAGGTCCAGGCTCTGGACCAAGAGGCCATGCAAAAGTTAGTAAGGATTCATTAAAAATCTTAAAAAGGTTACTTTCTTATATATTTAAAGAATATAAGTTTCTATTCTTTATTGTATTTGTAACTATTATTATAAGTTCTCTTGCCAATGTTATTGGTACATTGTTTTTAAGAAATTTAATTGATGATTATGTAGTTCCACTTATGAATAAATCTGGAGCTGACTTTGGACCATTACTTAAAATGATAATTACAATGGCAGTAATTTATTATGTTGGAGTTCTATCAACATATGCATATAGCCGTATTATGGTTACAATTTCTCAAGGATCTTTAAAAAGAATAAGAGACGATATGTTTTCTCATATGGAAACTTTGCCTATTAAATTTTTTGATACCCATTCCCATGGAGATTTGATGAGCCTTTATACAAATGATACAGATACATTAAGACAAATGATAAGTCAAGGTATACCACAATTAATATCTGCAATTATTACTGTAGTCAGTATCTTTGCATCTATGATTTATTTAAGTTTACCACTGGCAGGAATTGAAGTTTTAATAATAATTTTAATGTTTCAAGTTACTAAATTTATTGGAGGCAAAAGTGGAAAATACTTTGGACTTCAACAAAAAGATTTAGGTGCTTTAAATGGATATATTGAAGAAATGATGGACGGACAAAAGGTTGTTAAAGTCTTTTGCCATGAAGAAGAAGCAAAAAGTAATTTTGATAAAATAAATGATAAACTTTTTGATAGTGCAAATGAAGCAAATAAGTATGCTAATATCTTAATGCCTATTATGGGTAACATTGGTTATATAAATTATGTGGCAGTTGCAATAGTTGGAGCAATTCTTGCAATTAGCGGTTTTGGCGCCTTTACTCTTGGTGCACTTGTATCATTCTTGCAATTAACAAGAAGTTTCAGCCAAACAGTAAACCAAATGTCTCAACAATTTAACTTTGTAATTATGGCCTTAGCTGGAGCAGAACGTATCTTTAAGTTACTTGACGAAAATAAGGAAATGGATGAGGGATATGTAACTTTAGTTAATGCAACAGAAGATGAAAAAGGAGAATTAACTGAATCTAAAAAACGTACTGGAGTTTGGGCATGGAAACATCCTCATGAAGATGGTACAGTTACTCATACTAAGCTTCGTGGTGAAGTAGTATTTGATGATGTTGATTTTGGTTATAATGATGAAAAAATCATATTGCATAACATAAAGCTTTATGCAGAGCCAGGACAAAAAATAGCCTTTGTAGGATCTACAGGTGCAGGAAAGACAACTATTACAAACTTAATCAACCGTTTCTATGATATTCAAGATGGTAAAATACGATATGATGATATTAACATTAATAAAATCAAAAAAGATGATTTAAGAAGCTCCCTTGGAATAGTACTTCAAGATGCACATCTATTCACAGGAACAGTTGCAGACAATATTAGATATGGAAAATTAGATGCAACGGATGAAGAAGTAAAAGCAGCTGCAAAACTTGCAAATGCAGACCAGTTTATAAAGCATCTGCCAAAGGGATATGATACAATCCTTACAGGTGATGGAGGAAATCTTTCACAAGGTCAAAGGCAACTTTTAACAATAGCTAGAGCAGCAATTGCTGATCCACCTGTTTTAATACTTGATGAAGCAACCTCTAGTATTGATACAAGAACAGAAAAAATTGTTCAAGATGGTATGGATAAATTAATGAAGGGAAGAACAGTTTTTGTAATTGCGCATAGACTTTCAACAATTAAGAACTCTGATGTAATTATGGTATTAGATCAAGGTGAAATAATTGAAAGAGGAAATCATGATGCTTTAATTAAAGAAAAAGGTAAGTATTATCAATTATATACAGGAGCATTTGAACTATCATAAAACTATATCTTATTCAAGCAATTGGAATAAAATATATCAAAAGTATGAAGAAATAAAGAAACTTTTTTAATTTATAAATAATAGGAAGGCAAATAAATATTGTTTGCTTTCCTATTATTATTTTTTATGGATATTTAAATATATATTATTTAATATACTGCCTATTTCTAACTCATTATTAAAACAAGTAGTTCTTTTAAATCAAATAGTTTGTTGGTATTAAACATTTCCTCAAGATCATAAAGGGTTTTTTCTGAATTTTCTATTTCTCTAGAATACATATGCATTATGTCTATCTGATCATTTATATCAAAACTATATTTATTATCAATCCATCTTACTACATCTAATTCTTTAATAATAAGATAACTCATGACAGCTAATGTAACTTTAGAATATAATTCTTCATCAAAAATGGATTTCATAAAATATTGGAATATAAAATATACCATTAAATTTTCATATTCATAGGTTTTATTTTTATAATATTCATTAAAATCATCATATTGTTTTTGATAAAAAGCAATATCATCTGTTTTGTGAAAACAGTTAATAGCATGTTCTATTATTTTTGGCCAGTTATCATTAATAGGATTAAGGTTTTTATAAATATTCATGTATTTAAGCATATTATCATACTTATGATTTTGTTTGATTTCACATTGATCCACTATATTAAGTAGATCTTTTTGATAATATTCCTGAGAATATTTATTTCTTATATCAGCAATTTGGGATAAGTTATTTTTATTTATTTTTTCTTGAATATCATGAGCAAAATTAACAAGTAGTACAATTCTATGATTTAAACTTATAGAACGATTTTGTACTATATCCAATGCTATTTTCCTAGATGATATTATATGTGTAAAAAGATCAAAATTTATATCATCATAGGTACATACCATTTCATCATCTTCTGAAACTTCAAAAGTTACTGGTTTAGAATCTAGGAGAATTAATCTTGCAGCCTCAGGACAGGATAAAGATATTCCTATTTCACGTAAACTACCATATTCCTCTTCGAACCTGGGGTATGTCTTGCATGTATAGCAAAGACAATCTTCTCCAAGTTCAGTATAGATATCACAAAGGTTAGTTTTATTTAAAAATGGACAATTATCATTTTGTAATACAAAACCAGGTTCACCATCTTCATATAATGTTAAGTTAGATTTTAATCTTTCACCAAATTCACCTGATACATTTTTATAATGTGCATGTGTTTCCTCATCAATTACGATTTCCCACCCAGCACAACAGGTATCAGTGCATTTTGAACCTACACACTTAAAATCTTTATAGTAATGGGGTGCAGTTGTTTTCATGTAAATTACCTCTTATGTTTATTTATTTTTTAATTAAATTCAAATTATAATATACCACTTATTTGAGCATTTGGAAAAGTATTTTGGTGATAATTACATATTAAAGAGCATCTTTTCCTTCTAATCCATTACTTATGCGTATAACATTAGCTACATCATAAATAAATATTTTACCATCACCAATTTTACCTGTATATAACACTTTCTTTATAGTGTCTATAATTGTGTCTAAAGGTATATTACAAGTTACAATTTCTACTTTTACCTTTTGCAATAACTTAACATTTACAGCTGTTCCGCGGTGATATTCTGTGTGGCCCTTCTGCATTCCGTAACCTAGAACATTAGAAACAGTCATACCTGTAATTCCAATGTTATCTAATTCATCTATTAAATTTTCAAGTTTTCCTTGAGGTGCTATAACATCAATTTTAGTTATCTTATCATTCATAAATTTTCAGCACTCCTTTTTTGGTCATAATTATACCATATAATGATAGTTTTAAAAACAGTGACTAGCTATTTTAAATAATTGCCTCTAATAAATTCATCACCTATAATCAAGGAAGCTTTCAAATGATTTACTTTATATTAATAAAATTAGATTTGTTTTATAACTTAAACTCAGAGTATAATAAAAAAGAAAACAAAACCAGGGTTTATTCTTAAACCCTGGTTTCATTTAGAAATAAGTGTACTTATTGGGACTTTAAAATCATTTTCGGACTAATCCTAAAATATTATTTTCAAAATCTAATTCCATCAGAATCACCTCTTTCTGATATTAGTGTGTGCAGTATTAAATTTAATATACATGTTATTTTGTGAGGATCTATTGGTCTATTAAGTATACATAACTTTTGACTGTGCAGTAGTAATATATTATAATATTGTATATTACTTATTAAAGGAGACGGAAAATATGTTTTTATTTGGTAGGAATAAGTTGAAGATAAGAAGCGAAGAAGATGAAGATAGAATTAGGACATTTGTAGAATATTATGGAATAAAACAAAAAGATACTTTTAAAGTAAAGGTTTTAAATGAGTTGATTGGGGATAATTTATGTCTAGGAGTTTTAGATTCTAAACTATTATCTTTCGGAACTAAAGAAGAATCTCAAATTTCATTTAATGAAATAATAGAACACTTAAATCTTACCAGAGTAGCATATAAAAAAATTGAGATAAAGAAAATACCGGAGGTGTCTGTCTGCGGAGTAACCATTAAAAAAGGGGCTAAGAAAACCGATAAAGATTACATAGTTGGATTTGTTGCAAATAAAGATAATTTTAATAGGATAAATGAGCATGTAAATAAATTAAATTTATATTATTTCATAGATAAAACTGGTCTTGATGAAGAAGCTTTGCTTCAAAAGTTAATGGAAAATTATGAAGATGTAGATGAAATGGGTAAAGACTTTTACTGCCAAATTTTTAATAATAATTTTAGTGGACAATTTCTTGTTTCATCAGGAATGGAACAAGCCGCAGAAATTAAAGAAATAGTTAACAAATGCTATTCTGACTTATAGTTATTTATACTTAATTTGAACTTTTTAAGTTATCTTAAAGAGTTTGAGATTGAACATTGCTATTAAGAGCGTATTATGAGATATGGTAATGAGAAAAAAGGCGTAAAAATTTGGATTTTAAAGATAAAATGTAACCAAGTGAATTTTCACTTGGTTACATTTTGTTAATTACCAAATCTATTGAAATGTTGACTTTTAAATCCCTCATTCTTTATAGATTTATGTTTTGCATTAGGATTATGGTTATGCCCTTCTTCAGTTATTGGAGTTTGATAATTACATTTTTCCATTCTTGCTATTTTATTATCTGGTTGACTATCTTTTGTCATTAAAACACCTCCTCAGCATAATATTTTCACAGAGTTAGTTTGTACAGTACTGTACAAATTATCCGCTTATCTTAAAAAACAATGTAATAATTAAGGAGAGAATATTATTAATATATACTAGGAAATGCAGGAGAATGTTGTATTATAACAAGATGATTATATATAGCAACTATAGCTAGTTCATCAGCATATATAATAAGTATAATACTACTTTTTGGTAACATTTCTAATGAGTATAATTTATAATAGTGGTTAAGATATTACTACAAAACAAAGTAATAATTAAGGGAGGTAGATTCACATGTCTTTAAATAATAGTGGAACTAATAGGAATTCAGTGTTTAAAAAAAGAACCGATTTAAACGGGGTAAAAACTGAGGCCACTTCAGAAATTGGTTTTCCTAATAATAAAGATAAAGGCAAAGGAAAAAAAGGTGGAATAGTTGGAAAAGGATAAAACTCCTTCACATTCAGAACAGGAAAGTTAAACCTATAGTGCCAATGATACTACATTAGGACTATGCTGCAGCATAACATATTGGGAGTACTTGTAAAAAGATAGTCATATGACTATCTTTTTTTATTATATAAGAATATGTTCTCACAATTTAGTAAACAAATAAACTATAAGTTTTTATAAAAAGAGGTGTTCTTGTGATTAAAGCTATTAGAAATCCCGATATTTATCATGGAGATAATAAAAAAACAAATTTCTTTGAAGGTTGGTATTTTAAGATTGTGCAGCCACATACAGGTCATACATACTGCTTTATGCAATGCTATAGTCAAGTTTGCGCTGTTGATGGTATAGCACGAGGAAAACTTGATATTAATGGCGAAAGCGTTGATTTTACTGGAGGAAGGCTATATATTGAAAAGAATTGGGGTAAATCATTTCCGTATTCTTACATTTGGGTACAGGGAAATTCTTTTGAAGAAGGGGATGGGTCAGTTACATGCTCTATAGGGAATATTCCACTTCCATTTCAATTTGGGAGCTTTATTGGCTTTTTGATAGGAATATATGCAAAAGGTAAATTTTATAAGTTTACGAGCATAAACAAAAGTACTCTATCAATTAACTGCGAAAATGAAAAAATGGTTTTAGAAACTTATAATAAAGATTATTTTCTTAAAATTGAAGCCTTCTATAAACAAGAAACTTTTATGAATTTATACGCACCTCATGATGGAAATATGATACCTATAGCAAGTGAAACTCTTAATGGAAATTTAAATGTCACGCTTTATGATAAGAAAAGAAATTGTATCATTTTTAATGATAACTGTACTTCTGCTGGTATTGAGTTTTCTAAAGATTATATGAATTTAATAAATAGAATCGAAAGAAAATAATACAAATATTATTTGTTATTGAAGATGAGACAAGACAATTAATAAAGAAAATATAAATAAAGAAAGAGTAACATACATATGGGGAATATGAATGTTACTCTTTATCTATTATATAGGGGGTAAATTTTCATGAAAAACTTTTATCAACGTTATAAATTTATTATAGCTTGTTATTATGTCAGAATCGTGACAAATTTAAATTATAAAATGTAGATTTGATATGGAAATAAAAATTATATTGACAGGAAAAATAATAAAGGATATACTAAATTGGAGGTTTGATTGGGTGCAATTTAATTTAGCTAAATGTAAATTTGATATTCGTATATATTTATCTGATGTCTAGCCACTGTAATACTCCCACTTTTTTTAGTGGGAGATAAGTAAGAGTCCAAATCTTGTATTTGGTTACTCGAACTTATTAAAAATATTAATTGAGATTTTATCTTTAAGAATTTACTAATTTTTTTAAATAATTAGATTGCATAAAATTTAATTTACAAAAATATCAAGTTGGAATAAAAAGGAGAATATATAGTATGAATTTTTATGATTTCTCAGCAAAAAAAATGAATGGACAAGAAATAAAAATGGAAGAATACAGAGGTAAGGTAGTTTTAGTTGTAAATACTGCAAGTAAGTGTGGATTAACACCTCAGTTCATAGAGTTGGAAGAACTATATAAGGAATATAAGGGAAAAGGCTTTGAAATCTTAGGATTTCCTTGTAATCAGTTTGCTAAGCAAGATCCAGCAAGTAATAAAGAAATTAGTGAATTTTGCTTAATTAATTATGGAGTCACTTTTACAATGTTTGAAAAAATAGATGTAAATGGAGAAAATGCACATCCATTATATAAATATCTAAAGAATGAAGCTAAAGGTATCTTAAGCAAAGAAATAAAATGGAACTTTGCTAAATTTTTAATAGACGCAGAAGGAAATGTAGTAAAGAGATATGCACCTGTAACAGTTCCATCAAAAATAAAAGATGATATAGAAAAAGCAATTTCAGGTAATATGTAAATAAATAATTTAAATATATAACAATTAATTGTCTACAAAAAAACAAATATATGGCAGTAGCTTTTGTAGCTTTAGCTAATAGTGATGATTTTAAAATTCCTTCAGCTTGGCAACAAGATATGGGAGCAACTGTAGAAAATATTTTATTGGAAGCTGTACATCTGGAACTTGGAGCAGTTTGGCTTGGAGTAGCAACTGCTGAAGCAAGTATGAATTATATTAAAGAACTTTTTAATTTACCAGAAAATATTGGACCTTTTGCTTTAATTCCAGTTGGCTATCCTGATGGTCAAAAAAATGGATTTGTAGATAGATTTAATGAGAAGAAAGTTCATTATGAAACTTGAAAATAAGGTGAATAAAATATATAATATTATAAAAATGGCAATAAAGGAGTAATTAAAATGATAAAGGTAGTAGCTAAAAATATTATAAAAAAAGATAAGATAGAAGAAGCATTAGAACATATAAAGGAATTAGTCGCAATTACAGTAAAAGAAGAAGGCTGTATAAAATATGAAATTTATCAAGATGAAAAGGATATAAGCATATTGACAATGATAGAAGAATGGGAAAGCAAGGAAGCTTTAAATAAACACATGGCATCTGAACATTTTAAAAGGATAGTACCTATTATAGGTGGTTTTGCAGAAAAAGCAGGGGAAATTAATCTATATAAAAAAATTATATAGCAATTTATATACTTAAAGTACATGTAAAAAAGAATAACTTATATTAAAGGAACAGTAGATAGTTTTGTTTTCACACAAAATTATCTACTGTCCCTTAAAAAAATAACTGCCTTTTATTTAATTAAGGATAACACTTTAATTTCATAAAAGGCAGTTTTTTATTTAATATACCTTATTTAGATTTTAACCCTTGTTTAACAATAGTATCTTTAACCTTAGGATAATAAACTGATTGATAAATTCTTGAAGTTAAAGTACTCCAATTTGTTTCCTGCTCAGATCGTCCAATATCCTTTAGATATTTATCCATTTGTTCATCATAAACATTAATTGAATCTTCAACTACTTTTGTATTATAACTTTCGTCATGTTTAAAACTATCAAAAGGAACTCTAGGTTTTTTATGTGATTTATCAGCTGGATACCCAACTGCCAAGCCTACTAGTGGAAAGGTATATTTAGGCAATCCTAATAGTTCTATAACTTCTTCTGGATTTTTTCTTATACCACCAATAGGTACTGTACCAAGTCCAAGAGATTCGGCAGCAACAACTGAAGCTCCTAAAGCTATTCCAACATCTACTGAACCAGCAAGAATACCTTCGATATCTTCATGAATTACTTGCTTAAAGCCAGTTTTTTCACCTGCAAGATAAGTTCTATAAAAATCCATTACAAAAACTAAAAATACTGGAGCTTTTGCAACATATTCTTGATTACCCACAAGTTCTGCTAATTTCTCTTTCTTCTTTTTGTCTCTTACAACTATAACAGAGGTTTGCTGTCCGTTTATTGAGTTAGGCATAGCTTGAGCACTTTTTACAATGTCATCTATTAATTCAGCAGGAACATCTTTATCTAAATATTGCCTTATTGATCTATGATTTTTTATTGTATCTATTGTATTATTCATAATTAATAACCTCCATATATTATTTTAAACATACATTATTTTCATTGTAATATTTTAATTGAATAAAAAGTAAATTATATTTTTATAAGGATTTATCTCATTGATAATATACTTTATCTCACGTTATTTATTAATTAACTTACAAAATAAATTCTTATTTAATACAATTCAATTATATTGAATACAATTGAATTTGTCAATCGTTATTTGCTAGCAATTTAAATATTTGGTATTACAGGCTATGAAATTGTTGTTTATGCCAAACCAATTATCTTTTCTCTTTGGACACATATAATGACAATAAGAGGGGAGTGATTTATATGAAAAAACCAGAAAAAATATTTGTTATTGGAAAGAAATTAACTAAAGCATTCATTTTTGCATTTGCTTTGTTACCACTTAGTTTGAGTTTGTTGGTAAGCGGTATGATGATTGAACGCTTTAAATTAGGAGATTATGCAATTGTTATTATTTCCATTACATTTTTGGTAATATGGTTTTTGTTTATTCCCAATATGGCTAGGTGGAGACAACATTGGGATATAAGTGAACATTATTTTGAGCATTATGCAGTTGATGGTTATTTTCAACAATTAAAATATATATTAAGTATCTTTAATGGTAAAGAGGATATGTTTGCTTTTAAAATTAAATTAACTGAAATTAAAAGTATAAGAATTTATTGGAATACAGTGTGGATTATTTCCTCAACGCCTTTACATTCCATTTACTTTGGAATAACATTGAAAGACGGTTCCATTGTAACTTTTAGATCATTACTCACCACTTCTAATAGAGAATATATAGATGCTGTGAATTATTTGAATGAAAAATGCAATATTCAAATAGAAGATAAGTATAACTTATTAGGTGCAATGGAGAATCCAGGCATGAGACTTGCTGAATATATTGATAAAATTGAAAAACAAGAGGGCAAGTGGAGGACACAAAATGATCAAAGCTAATATTATTTTAAAGGATGATAATTTAAAGAAAGTTTTAAAATCTGAAATTAAATTATTTTTAAATAATGAAGGCCAAGATGTTACTTTTGTTGAAGAAACCTATATAAAAGATTATGATAAGAATGAAATATTGATTCTTTTCTTTGAAATATCAAACAGTAATGATATTAAAAGAGCTAAGGAAATCAAAGAATGTACTCATGCAAGTTGCATTATTTTATTAAGCAAAGATGAGTCATTGGTTTTTGAAGCATTAAGAGTTAATCCATTACAATTTATTCGTTTAAATAATTTTCATGAAGACTTTAAAAATATGATTGAATCATTATTAGACTATATGAAAAATATAGAGACTATAGTGACTTTGAAATCTGGTACAGCTACAATTAGACTTAATGTGAAAAATATTATGTTTATAGAATCTTTTGGACACTATTTAATAATTCACTCTAGCACTGGACAATACCAGGTAAGAGAAAAATTATCAAATATAATAGAACAAATTAATAATCCAAGTTTTATAAGGACCCATAAATCATATATTATAAATATTAAGTTCGCCGAAAAAGTGTTATCTGATAAATTGATATTAAAAAATCATTTAGAAATTCCAATAGGAAGAAACTTTAAGGAAAAAGTCATGCAGGGATATCATGGGCTTGTAGAATATTAATTATTAGAAAATAAATTGATTAAACCACAAAAACTATAAAGTATCGTGATTAGTTTGACAGCTTTGCTTCAAATTCTAAAAAATATAATTTAAAACAGTTAATTATTACAGCAACTATACATGCAATTATATTGAGAAAACACTCTATGCCACTTTCAAGAAACTGTTTTAACAGTTTCTTGAAGTTATAGGCTGCGATTTTAAATCCAACCCATAATTTTGAGCGCAATAATCCCCGGATAGGCATGGTATCAATTTTATATCTTCTCCTCAAAACAGAAGGAATACCTTCTATACCAGCCCTTTTATTTGCAAGCTTTATATACTCACTCTCGTGCATTTTTTCTCTTTGAGTAGCTGTATTATAAGCTTTTTCGCTAACTCTTATGGTATTAAATTTCTTTGATATTTTCTTTGGACATTGTGAATTTAAAGGACATTTTTCACATGTACTGGAGTCAAATTTGGCTGTATAAGATTTTGAACTATAATAAGACTCTACAGGTTCGACTCCGTTAGGACAACAACTTATTACATTTTTTTCGTCATCTACAATGAATTTTGAATAACTCAGTTTATCAGTAGATACTTTTCTGCCAACTAGTTGACTTGGAATCATTTCAATTCCTTGTTTTAAAGCATTTTTGGCTTTTTCTTGTTCATAGTAAGCACCATCAACTAGTAGTTTACAGTTTGAATTTTTATTTTGTGAAGCTAAATTAGCAATAACATCATCAGCAAATTTTGAATCGCTGTGAATATTTTGCTTAAGGTCATAGCCTGTTATAACACTGTTTTTATCATTAAATGATTCTTGTATATTAACAACATAACCAACGTTACCACCATATTTTTTTCTGTAGGTTGCATCTTTGTCAGTTGGATTTTGTAAACTAGTTGAAGTTATATCTTTTGAATCTTTAATAACTAAATTTTTTGCAGCATCTTCTGTAGTTTGGTCCTGAATAACTCTATTTAAAAGTTGAAACTCTTCTGTTGAAGTAACTATATCTCCAGCTTTCAGAGCGATATTGTATAGAATTTTAGAATGTTCGATTAAAATTGAAAGTTTTGAATCAGCCTTTAAATCTTGAGTTCTATATATAGTGTCATTTTTATGCCCCTTTTCAAGGTACGGTTTTAGTTCATCACTTATAATAGGTGGATTTATTATATTTAGAGCTTTAATAAGTCTGCTATTTATAGAATATACTAGCTCAATTCTACTTAATTTTTTGCATGATGAACTAACCATTAACGAATCCACTCTAACTTTTTTATTATCAACAGATAAATACTTAGCAATGCTTTCGGATAAAGCTTCAACTTCAGCTTTTATTAAGTCTTCATTAGTTGACGCTTCATATTCAACAAGTCTGTTTCTAAAATTTGTTAGAGTATTTATAGATACTGGTTGTGTTTCATAATTAGTTGTATTTAAAGCATATTGATATCTTACATCGAAATGAATAGAGCCGATAAGCTCTTCATCAGTCTGCTGAAATATTTCTTTTATAATTAGTAAGCCAAGAATAACATTAATAGGTGAATTAGGCCTTGAGGCTTTATTGCTATATAAAACCGAAAAACGCTCCTCATTTATTCGCGGAAAAATATGATCCTTAAATGCCTTAGCCCAACTTTTATTTAAAATATCTTGAAGGTATTTTGGCATTTGGTTGATTGGTTCAAATAATGAAGTTTGTTGAAGGTCATTTTTGCAAAACATAGTAATTCTCCTCATACGTTTAATTTTATAATGCTATTATATCATTAAATTCTAATTGGATGATATTTGTCAGCTTTTTGTGGTCTAATCATAAATTAACTTATTTCCTATTATTTAAGATATGTTGTAATATTTTTAGCAAAATTGAACAAATACTAGTAAACAAAGATAGATCGAGATAAGTGTTCATCAATCTATCTTTGTCCATTTATGATATAAATTCTAAGGTTTAAGAGCTAAAGCTTAGGATTTTGATCTTATATTTTAAATTTTTGAATCATTTCATTAAGTTTTTGTGCAAGTTCAGCTTGGCTTTGAGATGATTTTGCAATTTCGGTAGTAGCAAAAGTTATTTCACTAACACTATTTAAGATTTCTTCAGTACCAGCAGCAGATTCTTCAGCTACGGCTGATACATTTTGAATAGCAGAGCTAACCTGAGTAATTGATTCATCCATTTGCTTTGAAGATAATGAAAAACTTTCTATTATATCATTTATAAATTCAGCATCTTTTTCATATTGAATACCAGTATTCATAAGTAATTCATAATTTGGTTTTACATCATTAGACATAAAATCAAGGACATCTTGTCCACTATTAGATAATTTTTTAACTGCAGTTTGAACTTGAAATACCATATTTTGAATATTTACAACTGCTTCTGCAGATTGTTCTGCAAGCTTTCTAACTTCATCAGCAACAACTGCAAAGCCTTTTCCTTGTTCCCCTGCTCTTGCTGCTTCTATAGCTGCATTTAATGCAAGTAAATTTGTTTGATTAGCTATACTTCCAATTGAATCAGCCATTGTTTTTACTTCTTCAACAACTTTGGATTCTTCTATAGCATTTAAGATATTAGATTGATTTTTTTCATAAATTAAATTACTATTTTGTATATTTTTGATTGCGTTATTTTTTATATCAATAGCACGTTTTTTTATTTCACTAATGGATATGGAAGCTTCATCAGCACTTCTAGAAAGAAGATTTGTAGTAGAACTTATTTCTTCTGTTGATGCACTTACTTCTTCAGTAGTAGCACTTAAATCTTGCACGCCTTTAGATATTTGTTCTGTAGATTCATTTACCATTTCCATTTTTGAAGAAATTTCTTCAGTAGTAGCAGAAAGTTCTTCACTTGTACTACTTATATCAGCAGAACTATTAATTATTTCTGATAATAAATCTTTTATTTTCTCACTGGCACTATTTAATGCTATGGAAAGATCTCCAATTTCATCTTTCGAGTCAATTTCAATAGATTTAGTTAAATCTCCATTACCAAGAGCTTCAGCAAAGAATAAAACTTTTTTTACTTGTTTTGATATCATAAATGAAATTGATAAACCTAAAGTAATTGCAAATATTAAACCTATCAATATTATAGCAATAGTTATGTATAAAGATTTTGTATAAAGTAAGTTATTGTCATTATTACTAGTATCTGCTTGGCTAACATTATTTTTAATTAAAGAGTCTAAAGAAGTAAACATTTTTGTTCGTATTTCAGTAGATTTGCTAAAGTTTGCATCTGCTGCTTCATAGTTTTTTTCCTCAACAAGTTTAATTAAAACATTTGTTATAGAATTATATTCCTCTAAGTATTTTTTTAATTCCTCAAAATCTTTTTTTTCAGAATCAGAAAGTAAGGTTTCTTCATAACGTTTAATAATGGAGTTATTTTTATTATAAATATCTGATATATCTTTTTTTAAGGCATCATTTTGATCGGATTTTTTTTCTTGATAGACAATTTTTAATAAATTAGCTCTCACATTAGAAACATTTTGTTCTATAGTAGTTAAATCTTTAATTGATTCTAGACTATAATCATGCATTTCTTTAGAATTGGTATTTAATGTATTCATATTACTTAAGCCGACAAAACCAACAACACCTATGAATATAGCAACGATTAGAAAAGATGAAATCAGTTTTTGCGCCATTTTTAAGTTTTTAAATAATTTCATAAAAACACACCCCTTATTTTTGTATTAGTTAAAGCAAATTTTTAAATGATTTTTATCTTAAATTAAAGATGTAGTATTTTGAAACACCCCTTCCGCTAGAAACAATGATTTTAAATTAGTAAGAATTTTTTGTAAAAATCACTCCAGAGTGGGATGATTGTACAATATAAACATTTTATCTAAGTTTATTATACTATGAAGATCTACTGAATTCTAGATTGAAATGAAAAATATGTTTAAAAAAGTATAATTTTGATGAAAATATCAATATAACTTCTATTTTTATATTATACAATTAATTAAATTAAATAAAATTCTAATTTATTTAATTTAATTCGATAATTATATAAAAAGAAAAAAGAAAAAAGAAAGACAAATTATAATGGGATTAAGCGGTGCTGAAAATATATTTTGAGGAAGATTAGGAAAGGGGAAAAGTGGATTAATAGATAGCAAGAAATAATACTCTAGAAATGAATTTAATATATTTACCAAATATGTTATAGTTTATATATAGTATGTATATTATTTATATATTAAGGAGAATAGTTTGCTTTTAGGACTTGCAGCATGTTTAGTATCATATTTAATCGTTGGGTTTCTATAAATATAATTTTTAGGAGGAAATAAACTATGAATTTTTGCTGGATAACGTTAAATGTAAACAATATGGAGGAATCTCTAAAATTTTATCATGAAATAATTGGATTGAAAATTCTAAAAAGATTTAATGCAGGTGAAGAAATAGAAATTGCAATGCTAGGAGAAACTGATGGAACCAAAATTGAGTTGATATATAATAAAAATAAAAATGTTTCAGCACAAAGTGAGGGAATTTCTATTGGCTTTGAAGTTAAATCACTTGATAAAGCTATGGAGCTTGTAAAAGATAAAAATATCCCAATCAAAAGGGGACCAATTTCACCTATACCATCAACTAGATTTTTCTTTATAGATGATCCAAATAACATAGAGATTCAAATAGTTCAACATAATTAGGTATAAAGATTTTAAACCTTCGTAAAATTTAACTAATATTAACAAATGTGTTAATATAAAATTATTGGTGTTGTTACTTATGATTTATGACTGAGTATTATAATATTATACTCAAAATGGAGGTTTAAAAATGATAAAAATTCTTTTATGCTGTGGTGGTGGATTCTCTTCAAGTGTTCTATCTAATAAGGTTAAAAAGGAAATACTTGAAAATAACATGCAAAATGATTACTGTATCGAATTTGCTCCATTTATATTAGCAGATAAAAAAATGTCTGAATTTGATATAATAGTATGCTGCCCTCATCTAATAATGTCTGTGAAAAAGATGGTAAAAGACTCAAATCCTAATAAACCTATTTATATTCTTCCACCAAGAATGTACGGGATGATAAGTTTTAAAGAATTATCATTAGATGTTATAGATGCAATTGATTTATACAATAAAACTAAAATAAATCCAGTATATTTTCCTGGAGAAGAAAATACTATGATGATTACTAGATCTGTGGCTTATAGAAATAGTAAAAGTTGAACTTAATTAAAACAGTATGTTTAAAAATTAATAATTTATAGCAAAATAGCAGTAGTATGAAATAAGACTACTGCTTTATTTTATGTGATGCAGTAGGATATTCTGTAAATTTTAATAATGAATTTTAAGGAGGTTTATATGAGAAAAATACCACGAAAATTATTGATATTAATTGTTATTATAAATTTTATAGTAATGATACTTGAAGGTACTACTGCAATAGATAATAGTAAAACTACAACAACAAATAACCAAATGGAAAAGGATAGATTGGAGGAGATAAAAGGGAAAGGAGAAATAACTGTTGACTCACCATTAAATGATATTACATATTTTTATTTAGATACTAAAACAAATAAGATAACAGGAATTGATGCTGATATAATAAGTGAAATCACAAAGCGGCTTGGAATTAATAAGGTTAAAATTAAGGAATCACCATTCTCAGATTTATTAGAAAAATTAAATAATGATAATAGTATAGATATTTCAGTAGGTGGAATATATATAACTCCAGAGCGTGAAGAGCTAGTGTCATTTACTCAGCCTTTATATAAAGTCTCAGAAGCTATAGTAGTTCCAACATTTTCAAAAATTAATTTTAAGAGTGATTTAAAAAATGCAATAATTGGAGTAGAAAAAGGAACAGTATTTGTAACGGTGGCAGAAAAGTGGAAGGAAAATAACTTAATAAAAGATATAGTAATTTACGAAACTTCAGATGACGTATTGAATGCCATAAATAGCAATAAAATTGATGCAGGTATAGTTGATTCTGTTATTGTAAAATATTCTTTATTAAAAGAGAAAAATCTTTTAATAAGAATGATAAAAGACTATACACCTGAAGTATATGGAACTGTAGGAATAGCAATTAGAAAAAATGATACAACATTATTAAATGCATTTAATGAAAAAATTAATGAAATGAAAGCAGATGGTACCATGTACGCTATTCTTGTGAATAATGGACTTGATAAAGCTAATATGATTTCGAATAAATGACATAAGTTTTAACAAGAA
Organism: Clostridium beijerinckii; assembly: GCA_003129525.1. Classification (NCBI taxonomy): domain Bacteria; kingdom Bacillati; phylum Bacillota; class Clostridia; order Eubacteriales; family Clostridiaceae; genus Clostridium; species Clostridium beijerinckii. Next base: position 2,522,035 of record CP029329.1, read on the forward strand.
GGTAGAATATATTTGATTTTTTAGGGCATAGGAATAATCCCATGTCCTTATTTTATACCTGATTTGAGTTTGTACAGATTTGGTGCCACAACTTGATATGTCTTGAATCCACAAATTAAATATTTTTACATTTTTTCAAATGTAACTGGATGCATTAAATTCCCTAGGGAAAGTAGACGTGAACTGTTGTTATAATTATCCCAAAGGCTTACACTTGTAATCTGACTATTGTCATAAGTTTTAAAGAAATATTCACAAGTATTTGTATTTATAAAGGCAATATATTTTGTATAATCATAAGTGTTTCGATCTGTTGTGACAACGCCTTTTGATATGGAAACACTTTCCATAATATGAAAGCAGGCAATTATTGCCTCTGTACTGTCTTTAGGTATTTGAATATGCGTTTTTTGATATGCAGTTCTTACAAATCGTTCAGGGGACGTGTAACCTCCTGGCAACTGCATAGTTCCTCCGGCTTGACCGAATGGTTTTAAATGAATTTTTCTCCAGTAGGCCTCACTAGTCTGTGTTGGAGATACATTCATGTAATTTCTTAAATTAGTCATATGCCAGTGAAAGTCAGGACTGTTGGCCATAATACCTATTGGATTTTGTAATATCTCCAGGCCATTTTCTGTTTGTTCAATGACAACACATTCTCCGCTTCTATCTGTGGCAATCCAATGTAAAGGTGCGACCGTTTGTGTTACAGGATCAGGCAAACCTATGATGTATATTTCCTTCAGTATTCCTTTTAGTTCTTCTACTGACCCACACATTCCTAAAATATAATGGAGAAAATCTAAAGATGAAACAGGTTCTTTATCAGTATATTTTATCCGTGTTTCGTATTTGGCATAACCAGCAAAATATAATGTTGCTGCTGCAAATCCTCTTTCATTTACTCCATCAAAAAAACCAAGTATTCCATTACTTTTCTGTCCAATGCCTATAAAACTATAGAAATCATAAAATTTATGCATGTTAAAAATATTATTCCATACATAATATTTGGGAATCACATAAAGCTGTGGTTCAATATCATAAGAAAAATCCATGGTCCGGCCAAAAAAATTTTCCATCTGTTCGGATTGTAGCGTTATTGCTGTGCACATTTTAATTTCATTCCTCCTATACTTTGTAAAATTAGGTTTTAATAAAAACATATAATACTAAGATTTAGAGATGACAGTATATTGTATATGACATTTAACCATATGCATTTATACTGAAAAAATTATTATTTTCTAACAAAGGAGCTATATGTTTATCAATATGCTTTCATCATGGAGAAAATTCGATTTTTTTACTTACTAATATTTTGAGATATTCATAATAATAGGGAATATCATCTTTAGTAGAATTAATTAATATTTCATACATGTAATAAGCTATATTAGGGATATGTTTTATGTTAAAATCTATATAAATAACAAGAAATATTGAGTATCAAGTGAGACGAAATAATATCCCAATGATAAAAGGAGGAATAGTTATGTCAAATGACGAAAAACAGAGAAAAGTAATTTTAGATTTAGCAATTACTTTAGATGGTTTTATTGAAGGGAAAAATGGAGAAACTGATTGGTGCATTATGGAACCTGATATGGGCTTTACTAATTTCTTGAATGAAATTGATGCCATTTTATATGGTAGAAAAAGCTACGATTTATGGGGACAATATATTCCAAGCACTGAAGATTCTGATGATGACAAAGAAATATGGGGATTGGTTCATAGTAAAAAGAAATATGTGTTTTCAAGAACAAAAAAAGATAGTGATAATCAAGCAATATTTATAAATGAAAATATTCTTGAAGAAATAAATAAATTGAAGAATAAGCCTGGCAAGGACATTTGGCTATATGGTGGAGCAAGTCTTATTACAACTTTTATAAATTTAGGGCTTGTTGATGAATTTAGATTATCTATTCACCCTGTTATTTTGGGCGAAGGCAAACCGTTGTTTATAGATATAAAACAGAGGGTGAATTTAAAATTGGTCAATACAAGAACGTTCTCTTCTGGAGTTGTACAATTAATCTATAATTGGGATTGTAATTAAAGGCATAAGAGAATTTTAATTAAATTTTAGAATAAAGGGGCTGTTGCACAATGAATAAAAATTCGTTATGCACAGTCCCTTTTAGTTTCAAAAAACCATAATCTTTTTATGTTCTAACAATACTCCTTCTGTAATCATAGTCCAAAGTATACCAAATAATACAAAGCTAATGTGTTCAAAAGCAAAAGTAGATTCAGGAATAATAACTGACAATGACTATAAAGCTGAGCTTTTAAAGAGTCAAGAGCTAGATAATTCCTTGAAAAATCTCATTAATACTTATAATATTTTGAAAAATAGTATTAGCAAGCATTGGGTACTTAATATAATTAATAGTAATAGTTAATAAAAGAGCTTTAACTAGACATAGTATTATATTAAAAAATAATAATTATTATATAATTATTATTTTGTTTTAGAAGGAGTTTCTAAAATTTTATAGAATTACTATTATTAACAAGTAATAAATTTTAGTTATAGGAGGGAAATATATGTTATTTAAGACTACTGTAGAACATGAAAATTTGAGGACTAAAATTAGAGAATTTGCTGAAGAAGAAGTTAAACCTATTGCATTTATGTTAGATCAGGAAAATAGTTTCCCGCAAGAAGCAATTTCTAAATTGGCTGATATGGGAATGATGGGTATCCCATATCTGAAAAAATATGGTGGAGCTGGTCTGGATGTAATCAGTTATGCAATAGCAGTTGAGGAATTATCTAGAGTAGATGGTGGTACAGGTGTAATTCTTTCTGCCCATACATCATTAGGTGCATATCCAATTTCTGCGTATGGAACTGAAGAGCAGAAACAAAAATATTTGGTTCCATTAGCAAAGGGTGAAAAAATTGGTGCCTTTGGTCTTACTGAAGAAAATGCAGGAAGTGATGCCGGGGGTACAGAGACTACTGCTGTCTTAGAAGATGATTATTACATTTTAAATGGTGAAAAGATATTTATAACTAATGCAGGCAAGGCTGATATTTATATTGTTTTTGCAGTTACTACACCTGATATTGGGGTTCGTGGTATCAGTGCATTTATTGTGGAAAAGGGCTTTGAAGGCTTTAGTTTCGGTAAACATTATGATAAGATGGGAATCCGTTCTTCTGCAACAGCAGAGTTGATTTTTAATAACGTAAAAGTACCTAAGGAAAATCTCTTAGGTAAGGAAGGTGAAGGTTTCAAGATTGCAATGTCAACCCTAGACGGTGGGCGAATTGGAATTGCGGCTCAGGCTTTAGGCATAGCACAAGGTGCTTATGAAAATGCTTTAGAGTATTCAAAAGAAAGAATTCAATTTGGAAAACCTATATGCCAACAACAGATCATAGCTTTTAAACTAGCAGATATGGCAACAAAACTCAGAGCAGCTAGATTACTAATTTATAGTGCAGCAGAGTTTAAAGAAAATCATGAGAATTATAGTATGGAAGCTGCTATGGCGAAACAATATGCATCAGATGTTTGTCTTGAAATCGTAAACGATGCACTTCAAATATTTGGAGGAAGTGGTTACTTGAAAGGTATGGAAGTTGAGCGTGCATACAGAGATGCTAAGATTTGTACAATATATGAAGGAACTAATGAAATTCAACGTGTAGTTATTTCAGCTAACATTATAGGTAAAATGCCTAAAACAGAGAGTGCAGGAAAAGTTTCAAAGAAAGAACCTGCTACAGGTTATCGTAAGAAAATGATTTTCAAAGATGGAACACCGGAAGAAAAAGTTAGTGCTGTAATTGAAGCACTTAAGACTGATGGCTATGATTTTACTGTTGGAATTCCAATAGATACCCCTATTACAAAAGCTGAAAGGGTTGTAAGTGTAGGCTTAGGCATAGGAGAAAAAGAAAATATGCACTTAATAGAGGAATTAGCAGTACAAGCTGGTGCAGCTATAGGATCATCACGTCCAGTAGCTGAAACACTTAAATATGTACCAATAAATCGTTATGTTGGTATGTCTGGTCAAAAATTCAAGGGAAATCTTTACATTGCCTGTGGTATTTCAGGGGCTGGTCAGCATTTAAAGGGTATAAAAGATGCCAGCACAATTGTTGCTATAAATATAGATCCTAATGCAAAAATTTTTAAGAATGCTGACTATGGCATTGTTGGTGACCTAATGGAAATCCTACCAATACTAACAGCAGCTTTGGATAATGGAGATGCAAAGAAAGAGGCTCCATCAATGAAGAAGATAAAGAGGGCTACTTTGAAGAAAGTAACTCCAACTTGGAAACATTATTTATGTAATGGGTGTGGGTATGAATACGATCCTGGTGTAGGTGATCTTGAAGGTGAAATAGTTCCGGGAACTCTTTTTGAAAATATACCTGAGGAATGGAATTGCCCTGCTTGTGGAGAAGAAAAGAATATGTTTATAGAAGTTTAATTTCTATATTAAATATGCTTGATTAGTAAAGGAGGATTTTATATATGTATTGTGTTAGAGAAATAACTGAAGATCTTTATTGGGTTGGTGGTAACGATCACCGTCTTGCTCTATTTGAAAATATTCATCCTATTCCAAGAGGAGTTTCTTATAACTCATATTTACTTTTAGATGAGAAAACAGTGCTTTTTGATACAGTAGATTGGTCAATTTGCCGCCAGCTACTTGAGAATGTTAAAGCAGTTTTAGGAGATAGACCTTTAGACTATATGGTAATTAACCATATGGAGCCAGATCATGCAGCATGTATTGAAGAAATTGTTCTTCGTTACCCAAATGTAAAGATTATATGCACAGAAAAAGCTGTTTTATTTATGAATCAGTTTGGTTTTCATATAGATGGTAAATTAATTGAAGTTAAAGAAGGAGATACTATGTCCTTTGGAAAACATAATGTTGTATTTGTTTATGCTCCAATGGTACATTGGCCAGAAGTAATGGTTACTTTTGATACTACAAATGGTGTGTTATTTTCAGCTGATGCATTTGGCTCTTTTGGTGCTTTAGATGGCAAGCTATTCAATGATGAGGTTAACTTTGACCGTGATTGGATTGATGATGCAAGAAGGTACTATACAAACATTGTAGGAAAGTATGGTCCTCATGTTCAATCTCTTTTGAAAAAGGCTGCTACTATTGAAATCAAGACTATCTGTCCATTACATGGACCTGTGTGGCGTAATGACCTCGGGTATTTTTTAGATAAGTATGACAAATGGAGCAGCTATGAGCCAGAGGAAAAGGGTGTAATGATTGTATATGGAACAATGTATGGAAATACAGAGGCGGCTGCCAGTGATTTGGCAACAAGGCTAGTGAAAAAAGGAATGACAAATGTTGTTATGTATGATGTTTCAAAAACCCATGTTTCTTATTTAATTTCTGAGTCATTCAAATACAGTAATATAGTTCTTGCGTCAGTAACATACAATTTAAAGATTTATCCACCAATGCATGATTATTTAATGGATATGAAGGCATTAAATCTCCAAAAACGTACTTTTTCTCTTATAGAAAATGGTTCATGGGCTCCTCAATCAGGAAAATTGATGCGTGAACTATTAGATGAGATGAAAGATATGACTATTTTAGATAATGATATTACATTGAGCTCCAGCATGAAAGAAGATGATGCTGATTCAATGGATATTTTGGTTGACAGTATTATGGAGTCAATGAAATAGTATCAAAAAAATAGAGGGCCTTTTTACTTCCATTTTAAAGTTAAATAAGAAAATGATTAATTCAAGAGTTATAAAATTTAACCACGTGTTTTTTCACGTGGTTAATTTTCTATATTTTAATACGAGTTTATAAGGCAAAATCTTATTTTATGGTAAAACATACTAAGTTCTTAATGTTCTAAAGAATGCTCTGATTTCTTCAGCTAGAAGCTCGGGTTCTTCCATGGCAGTAAAATGTCCACCGCTAATCATTGTAGTTAAACGAGTTATATTTAGATTGCGCTTAGTCCATTCTTTTGGTGGTAACAATATATCAGCTGGGAAAAGAGCTAATCCTGTTGGTACATCTATATGTCCCATTGATGGAAGAGAATGCGTATTTTCATAATATGTATTGGCTGATGATCCTATGGTATTTGTAACCCAATAGATCATTATATTAGTCAGCAATTCATCCTTTGTGAATCTTTGACTTAAATCCCCATTACAATCACTCCATCCACGGAATTTTTCAATAATCCAAGAAGCCAAGCCTACTGGTGAGTCAGAAAGTCCGTATGCTAGAGTCTGTGGTTTTGTTGATTGAATAGACATATAACCTCCCTCATTAGAAATCCATCCAGAGGCATCTTTCTTATATTGTAATTCTTCTTCTGAAAGGTCTGCCTTATTATCTGAAGTCATTAGATCTTTAATGATACCTATATCTGTTAGATGTATTCCCATTAGAAGTTCTGGATGGTTTAATGCAAGATATCTTGTTACACCAGAACCAACATCTCCGCCATGAGCAACGAATTTACTATAGCCAAGTTTTTCAGTCATTAGTTTTGCCCAAAGCTCAGAAACATAAGAGTTGTTGACACCACTATGTTTAGGCTTACTAGAAAAACCAAATCCAGGTAATGAAGGGACGATTACATCAAAAGAGTCTTCGGGATTTCCACCGTAGCGGGCAGGATCAGTGAGAAGAGGGATAATCTTTTGATAACGTATGTAACTGTCGGGCCAGCCATGGGTAAGGATAATTGGTATTGGATTCGGACCTTTGCCACGCTCGTGTATAAAGTGAATATCAATTCCATCAATATTACATCGAAATTGGTGAAAACTGTTTAATTCACTTTCTTGTTTGCGCCAATCAAATTCTTCCCGCCAATAGGAAACTAGCGACTTTAAATAATTTAATTCAGTACCTCGTTCCCAAGCTGAGCCCTCTAACTGATCTGGCCAACGGACATGGTCAAGCTTGTATTTTAAATCTTCAAGTACTTCATCAGATACTTTAATATGGAAGCGTTCAATAGACATAATAATTCTCCTTTCATATAGGTTATGACAAAATTTATTGTGCATAACTTTTGTTCAGTTATTAATAATAGTTTAGCATTAATAAATTATGATACAATGTTATAAATGAAGCTTTAAACTATACTATTTGTCACTTATTATATGTACATAATGGAGGAATATTTATGCCACAAATGGACCGCCACAAGAAAAGAACTGTAGATATTGAATTTTTTGCAGACGAGAATTTTAACAATTTTCCATATGAGGATCGTCTTACCATAACCCTTATTACAAGTGGAAGTATGAATATACAATTGAATGATTGCCTCTTTAAAATTGATGCTCCAAGTATTCTTTGTTTGACTATGGATGATAGAGTGCAAGTTTTTGAAAAGCAAAATGTGTCTGCACAATCATTTTGTTTCCATCCTGATTTTTTTAATACAGCTCATTTTTCTGAAGCAGAGGGTTATATGTCAACTAATTTAAAAATAGAAATGGGTATTTCCCTTTTTAAAAAAGATAAAATTCATAATGGAGTGTATTTTGTAAGTGAGAAAGTTTATGCAAAATTATACGAGTGGTTCTTTATTATGGGAACAGAAGTATATGCACAGAGCGATTCCCTTTGGGTGTGTAGAATAAAAAAGTACTTGATACAAATATTGGGGCTCCTTGAGGAGTTAAACAACAATCGAGATCCATCACCTGTTAATTTAGTTTTAGATTATCTACACACAAACTATTCTAATAAAATAAGTTTAGAAGACTTAACAAGATGTGCTCATTTGAATCGGGTGTCACTAAATAAAATGTTTCAGGAGTTGTGTGGATGTACGGCAATGGGATACTTAATGTCATATCGTTTAAAAGTTTGTGAGAATTTTCTAACTCATACAGATATGAGCTTAAATGAGATTGCTCGTGCTACTGGCTTTGAGTATGATACATATTTTATAAAACAATTTACCGCTAAAAGAGGTATGACTCCAACGGAATTTAGAAATACCTCCCGGGAGTTTGGAAATCATATATAAGTGGATTTCAACCACTACATTTTTGTCGCCGTTAAAAATATTGGAAATGGCTGTGTTATAATTTAACAATAGTTCTAGTTTAAAGATTTTTAATGTATAAATCAGAACTTGTAGGTGAATTAATATGAATTTAAGATTAGCTAAGAAAAACGATTTACATCAACTTAAAAAGATGTATAAAAAAATAATTGACAATATGAATAAAAACAACATACAGATTTGGGATGAAATTTATCCTTGCGAATTTTTCCAAGATGATATTGATAATAAAAGACTTTATATATTAACTGAAGATGACGACATAGTAGCCGCATTTGTTTTATGCGAATCAAATGACGGTGAAGATTATCTAAAATGGAAAAATGCAAAAGAAAAGGCATTATATATAGACCGTTTTGGAGTTAATGTGAAGTATTTAAGACAAGGAATAGCTGGGTTAATGCTTAAAAATGCCATGGAACTGGCAAAACTAAAGAATGTTAAATATTTGCGTCTATTTGTTGTAGATATAAATAAACCAGCAATAAATTTATATTTAAAAAATGGATTTAAGCAGGTTGATGGAATATATGAAGAAAAAATTGAAGATTTTGTTTTGTATGAATATGGATTTGAAATTGAAATATAAAAAATTATAATTTGAGATATTTACAAATTCCAATTTATATTTATACATAATTCTATTCAAAACATAGAGGCTTAATCAATCCGTATATATAAATGGATATGCTTAAGCCTCACAGATTACTTATATAAAAAAACTGTTAACTTACCTTTATTATCAAGAGTGGCAAGCAGAACGTCTTTCACCTCAGTTTGATATGAATTTTTTAAATTAGAAATAACCCAGTCTTCATACTTTTGAGTTTGTTTTAGTTCCTTGAAATTAATTTTACCTTCTTTAATAATTGTCCTAGGAAAGCTAAAAGGTTCTAGTTCCATTTGAAGGGATGAAGGAGTAAGAGGTTCATATTTCGGTTGTAAAAAAACAGAAATTTTTCCGTCAGCTTCCCAAAGTGCTAATGCTACCTTTTTTACGTCTTCCACTTTTTCTTCACGTAATTCTTCTAATAACACATCAATAGATATTCTAGCTTTTTTTAATCCTTCAGTAAGGATTTCTCCATCCTGAACAATTTTAATTGGTGAATTATTGACCAGTTTTCTTAATGATGGAAACTTAAGAATTATGAATAAACTAACAAGATATAGGGCAACTAATGTAACTGATGTAATGATGGATCCCTTTAATCCAAGATGTTCGTCAGATAACGGATGGGCAATAATGTTTCCAATTACTAAAGAAATAACAAAATCAAGGAGTCTTAATTGGGAGATGGTACGCTGTCCTAAGATTTTTGCAATACAAAGCAAAAAGGAAAAAGCAATAATAGCGCGTAAAAACCACTCCATACTTGTAAGGGTTTCTTGAGCTTGTAAAAAATCCATATAGAATACCTCCGTTATTATAAAAATCTACTACTACGTAGTTTAACATTGATGTTATTTTAACCAATAATTAATAAAAAAATTACATAAGTGAGGATGTATCATGACCAAACATAAAATCTATACACTGAAGAACCAACTATGCAGGAAATTCGCTATTTGGATAAGCTAATTGATGAATTAGCAAAGGGAAAAGCGATGAATAAGATTTTGAGGGGGTAAAACTTTATGGAAGAATATACAAGAGAAGAGCTGGAAGAGGCACTAAGAGTTGTATCCTCAACTATTAGTAATTGTGAAAAAATGCAGCCAAAATTTCATGAGGGTACCTCACAACACACACTTCTTAAGAATAGGATAAAAGCGTTATATATTTCAAAATCATTAATAGCAGATGAAGATATTGTTGACACATATATAAAAAAAGAATTGAGAGAAGCAATAGCCCCCGTATCTTCAATTATTAGCAAATGTGAAAAAGCACAGTTGAAATTTGCGGAGGGTACATCTCATCATACTCGTCTTAATAGGATAATAAAGGCGATGTATATTTCAAAATCATTAATAACAGATGAAATTAGTAAAGGGGATTAATAGTGATATTAAGAATAATCCATCTTGAAATAGCAGCATTAAAATAAACAATAATAAATACATTCTATTCTATTCCTTATTATAAATACTCAATAAATTTTTAACTCGTCGAATAACCTCCAACCGAACATTTTCAGGTTCTAAGCATTCACATTTATCGCCCAAGCGAAGTATCATGCTATATGAAAAATCATCTTCTATAAATGGAAAACAAGCTATAAATTTATTATTATCGTAAGATTCAATATTTTCCTCTCCACAAAATTCTATCATCGAGTCTCGTAGTGATTCGTCAATAAGAAGTTTAATTGGAACGCTCTTTTTCTCTCTATTTTTGGATACTTCTAGAGCTTTATAATCAAACTCTCTAGGAATGAATGTCTCCTCAAGCAATTCAAGTGATGAAATACGTGATAGTTTAAAAACGCGAAAATCATTTCTGGAAGTGCAATAGCCCTGTAGATACCAACTAGAATTCTTTAGCACTAATCTGTAGGGCTCAATTTTTCTTTGACTCTTTATTGCGTTTTGAGCAGAATATTCAAAAGACATTAATCTATTCAAAGCAAGAGCAGTTTTAGTTTCCTCAAGATTTTTATTCCTATTTTTATATCCAATCCAAGGAGTATGGTCAACGGTAATTTGATTCGATTTTATTTCAATATCTTTAATTTGCTCTGCAGAAACCAAACCTTTAACCTTTGTCATAGCATTAAGGACTTCTTCACTTGACATAGTTGAATGTATACTTCCAAGCCCTATTAATAGAGCGGTGATATCGGAAATAGTAAAAAGCTTTTTTTCAATCTTATACTCATCCATAATGCTAATGCCACCATTGACGCCAGGATAAGAAATAATTGGAATTCCAGCCAAGTTTATTGTTTCTACATCTCTATATATTGTTCGGGTTGATACTTCAAATATTTCAGCAAGCTTAGTAGCACTGATTTGTTTACGTTCAAGAAGTAGCATAATAATGGATATAAGTCTATCTATTTTCAATTTCATCACCTGCACTTTTTTATTTTTATTACAGAATATAACTATGACATACTGTTGTCAAGGTTATGCTTATATAATAAAACGGTAGTAATCAATAGCAATTAGTAGCTAAATAAATTTACAGAGGAGAACGAAAATGGATTTTTTAAAAGAATTTGAGAAAACTATGGAAAACACTGCAACATTTGCATTAGCAACTTCAGTGAACGATATGCCAAATGTTAGGATTATAACTTTTTATTATGATAATAAAAATAACAATGTTGTTTATTTTCCAACATTTAAGCAATCACCAAAAACAGTGGAAATTTTACAAAACAATAAGGTGGCATTTACAACAATTCCTGATGGAACAGTTGGGATAGTGAGAGTTAAAAATGCTACAATTCAAAAAAGTAGTTTAACTGTTTATGATATAAAAGATGGAATAACTAAAAAGTATCCCAATTTTGCAGCTACAGTAGAAAATGCAGGATCTATGATGGAAGTTTATGAAATACATTTTAAAGAAGCTGAGATTACAGTAAACTATGGTAATGTTGGTAAGGTAACTTTTTAACATAACTTAAGAGAAAGATTCAGAATGTTATTAATTAGCAAGGAGGATTTATAAATGAATAATGAATTTTTAGAAGCTAGAATAAACTTATTATCACAATTTGATAATAATGGGAATGTTGTTTTATCTACATCACATAATGATTTTGTTACATCAAGGACTGTTACAGTAATTCCTTTTAATAATGCGCTTTATTTTACTTCTATTAAGCGTCCGGGAGCAGTGAAGATGGAACAAATCGAAAAAAATCCTAATGTCGCAATATGTGTAAATTCTATACAAATCACTGGAGTTGCTTCAATTCTAGGATTAGTGTCTGATGATGAAAATGCTGAAGTTATGGCAATATATAAGGAAAAGTTACCAGAATCATATGAACGATTTGCAGTAGCACCTAGCTGTATGCTTATAAAAATAGATTTGAGAGCATCTAAGAGTTGGAAAGTTGTTAATAAGAAGATCGAAACAACAACTATTGATTTTGTTAATGAAACTATAACAAATAATATTATATAAACTTCAATTGTAAAGACTCAATTATTTTATATAAAAATTAAAAGGGATTCTATCATTAAAAAAGAAGATTAAATATGGTGCAAAAATATCACAATATCTCCAAGAAAGGATTCGTATCACAGGTGAATATATGGAAAAAATTATGAATGAACAATTAATTTATGAAATACTTTCCGTTGTGGAAGAAATCCCTGAAGGGAAAGTGGCTACATATGGACAAATTGCAAGCCTTATTGGCAGAGGCAAAAATGCAAGGCTTGTCGGGAAGGTTCTTAGCCAGGCAGAATTTTATGGGAGATATCCATGTCATCGTGTGGTAAATCATGCTGGAAGGTTAGCTCCGGGGTGGCAGGAACAACGATTTCTGCTATTAGAAGAAGGTGTATCCTTTAAAGATGAGAATCATGTTGTTATGAAGGAAAATCAGTGGGAGTGTTAGGATGGAGATGCAAGATCGTCGATTATGTAATTTTGTTATATAATAAAAAAATTACATAAGTGAGGATGCATCATGAACAAACATAAGAGCGTATCGAGTGTCTATCACCTTTATGTTATAATAAATTGAAGATAAATATCATTGCAAAAGGGAGATTGAAATGGCTAGGTCACGGAAAATAGCCTTCTAAAATAGAATTACAAAAATTTTTAGGAGGCCCAAATTATGAATTTTAATTTAATAGATATTAAACATTGGAGTAGAAAGCCATACTTTGAACATTATTTAAACAATGTAAAATGTACTTATAGTATGACTGCCAATATAGAAATAACTGATTTATTGTATGAGATTAGACTCAAAAATATTAAATTGTATCCTACACTCATTTATATGATTGCAACTGTGGTTAATAATCATAAAGAATTCCGTACTTGTTTTGATCATAGTGGTAGTTTAGGATACTGGGATAGCATGAGTCCAAGCTATACTATTTTTCATAAAGAAAATGAAACATTTTCAAGTATTTGGACGGAATATAACGAAAGTTTTCCACGTTTTTATAGTGATTATTTTGATGATATAAAAAACTATGGAAATATTATGAAGTTTACTCCGAAATTAAATGAACCTGATAATACATTTCCAGTATCAAGCATTCCTTGGGTGAGTTTTACAGGATTTAATTTAAACGTGTATAATGAAGGAACATATTTAATTCCTATTTTTACTACAGGAAAGTATTTCAAACAAGAGAATAAAATGTTTATTCCTATATCAATACAAGTACATCATGCTATTTGTGATGGTTATCATGCTAGTAGATTTATTAATGAGATGCAAGAATTGGCATTTAGTTTTCAAGATTGGTTAGAAAATAAATAAATATATTTAAATAGTTATGTATTGATTACATTATTTATGGATTAATAAAAATAAAGAATAGAAGAAATACCGTATTATTCAATAGAAAATGAATTTGCGGTATTTTTTTACTGAAAGCAACTTTTGGTTGTCAGTTTTGTTATATTTAAGTGGTAGAAAAATGATGGTATTGTAAGTATACTAATACTCGGAGGGATTAACTATGAGTTTTCAAGAACAATTGCAAACACTTAGAAAAGCAAAAGGTTTATCACAAGAAAAATTAGCTGAATTCTTAGGTATATCAAGACAAGCAGTTGCAAAATGGGAAGTAGGACAGTCTTATCCTGATATAGCTAGATTAATTGCATTAAGTGATTTCTTTAAAGTAAGCATTGATAAATTAGTTAATGATTATGAAGAAAACTGTCGCTTGTGTATTGAAGAAAATAAAGTTGATAATATAAATGAAAATATAATTGATTTTTTATGCAGGGCTAAAAAATCCACATATGCTGGAGGGGGTATAGAGAATAAATCATCAAGACCAAATTCTCATGACTTAGAATATGTAGACGGAAACTTAAAATATATTGATACTTATTTAGGTGGAGAAAGATTTTCAGGAGAAGAAGGTTTATGGCAAGATGATATTCCATTTTGGTCAATGAATTACAGTGGAAGAGTTTTGGATGAAAGATTTTCAGGTAATTTTTTAAAGGAAGCTTTGAGCTTAGTGACTGAGGATAATCCATATAGAGGTCCTATTATTTATCAAAATGGACAGTATAAATATCATTGTATTATAAATGGAGAATTTAATTGGTTTCAAGGATATGAGGAAATATATTTTGATGAGATTAAAGTTTATGAATGTTATTTTCATGGAGGGTCAATTAAATAGTTAAAATAAGGAGTAATAGCATGATATTAAATAGGAATGATTTATGTTGGTGTAAAAGCGGAGCTAAATATAAAAATTGTCATTTAGAATTTGATAAAAAGTTAAGTGACTTAAAAAGAAAAGGGCATATAGTACCAACAAAAGATCTTATAAAAACAAAAGAGCAAATTGAAGGAATAAAAAAGAGTGCCGAAATTAATAATGGTCTTCTAGACTTAATTAGTGAAAACATCAGAGAAGGTATGACAACAGAAGAAATAGATAAATTAGCATATGACTATACAGTATCTAATGGTGGAATTCCAGCAACTCTTAATTATGATGGATTTCCTAAAAGTATTTGTGTATCAATAAACAATGTGGTATGCCATGGAATACCAAGTAAAGATGTTATCCTTAAAAATGGTGATATTGTAAATGTAGATGCAACAACTATACTTAATGGATATTATTCAGATGCATCAAGAATGTTCATGATTGGTGAAGTAAATGAAGAAGCTAAGAATTTGGTTCAAGTAGCTAAGGAATGTTTAAATAAAGGATTGGAAGAAGTTAAACCTTGGGGATTTTTAGGAAACATTGGAGCAGCAATTCAGGAACATGCGGAAAGTAATGGATATTCAGTAGTTAGAGATTTTGGAGGACATGGAGTTGGATTAGATATTCATGAAGAGCCATTTGTTTTTCATTTTGGAAAAAGAGGAACAGATATGATTTTAGCACCTGGAATGGTATTTACAATTGAACCAATGATAAATGCCGGAAGCTATGAAATATTTATAGATGAAAATGACGGATGGACAGTGCTTACAAGTGATGGTTCTCTTTCTGCACAATGGGAACATACAGTTCTTGTAACAGAAGAGGGAGTAGAAGTTATTTCAAAATAACCAACTATGAAGGAAATTCGCTATTTAGATAAGCTAATGGATTATTTAGCAAAAAGGAAAAGTAATGGATAAGATTTTAACAAAATAATGATTAAAAACCAAGAAACACTGATTTTATATGCAAAATAATCGGTGTTTTTTTGTTGAACAGGATTAATTTTAATATTCAAAGTAAAGTTTACAATAATAAAGTTGAAATAAATTCATGTTAATTACTCAAGGCACAAAGACTTAAGTTTAGGAATAAGATAAATAATACTTGAATTAGGAGGCAGTGAAATGGAAATGTCCACTATTATAAAGAGTGTTATTTCTTTATTTTTAATAATGTTGGTAGGCTTTTATTGCAGTAAAAAAGAAATTATAAACAGTAATGTGAGCAAGGGGTTAACCCGTATACTCTTGGATATTACACTACCCTGCATGATTATAGTGTCCTTTAGTTTACCATATGATGAAGGTGTTAAAAGTAATATCATGAAGACCTTTTATTATAGTTTTTTAACATACATTATAATTGCAATTACATCGTATGTATTAATGATGCCAGTTAAAGACGAAAGAAAGCTTATATTGCACTTTTCAAATATATTTACTAATACTGGATATATTGGTTTTCCTATATTAAATGTTATATATGGTGCAGAGGCTGTAATGTACGGAGCAATATTCAATATTTTTTTTACAATATTTCTTTGGACCTACGGAGTTATTATATTTAAGGGAAAAGTAGAAAAGCAGGATTTAGTAAAAGAAATATTTAAGGCACTGAAAAATCCATCATTAATTGCTGTTTATATGGGAATCGCAATGATGTTATTTGATCTGAAACTGCCAGCAGTAATTTTAGCAAGTGTAAATTCTATAGGAAATATGACTGGACCAATATCTATGATAATAGTTGGAGCACTTTCATATAAAATAAATATAAAAGAGTATTTAATAGATTGGACATTATACTATGGCATAGCTGTAAAATTAATCATAATACCAGCGTTTTTATGTTTTATATCATTATTGATACAAGATAGAACAATAGTTTCAAATTCAGTAATAATTCTAGCTTCAATGCCTGCAGCAGCAATGACTTCTATATTTGCCGATAGCTTTAATATAAAGAAAGATTATGCAGCTGTATTTGTAGTTGCAACTACTTTATTGTCAGTATTTACACTGCCAATACTTTTGAAATTAATAATATAGAAATCTTTCCATATCATTGAGAATTCTTAAAATGGAAGAAAATAAATGTAGGGTGCTGGTAGCACCCTGTCATGATTCTAGCTACATGGACAACCAAAATAAATTGAACATGATTAAATATTAAAACATAAGACAATGATATTAAAAGTGTCATTGGTTTATGTTATAATTTTTTTGAGTTAACTATGTGTATTAAGTGAAGAACTTATAGTTAAGTATAGTAAGGGATATAATCAAGCAAATTTATTTAATAAGGTTGGGTTCTATGATATATTTTAAAATCAAATCTTATTTTTTATAAAAAATATAACAGAAAAAGAGGTATAAATTATGATAAAACCAATTGTAAAAGATGTATTGTTTTTAGGACAAAAATCAGAAGAGGCAACTAAAAATGATATAGTAGTAATTGATGATTTAATAGATACATTAAGAGCAAACTTAGAGCATTGTGTTGGATTGGCTGGCAATATGATTGGAGTTAAAAAGCGTATATTGGTATTTGCTGTAGGCAACCTTATTGTGCCTATGGTAAATCCAGTTATATTAAAGAAGGAAAAGCTTTATGAAACAGAAGAGAGTTGTTTATCTTTAATTGGCTTTAGAAAAACAAAGAGATATGAAACGATAAAGGTGGAGTATCTTGATAGAAATTTTAATAAGCAAAAGCAAGTGTTCACTGGATTTACAGCACAAATAATTCAACATGAAATGGATCATTTTGAAGGTATAATAATCTAATTAAATAATTTAAACAGTACTTACCATAAGAAAAGGTTGTTGCTTGAATACAATATAAAAAATATAATTAAAACTTGAAGTTGAAATAATAGAAATTATAAATATATAGTATTAAATAAGTGAGGATGTATCATGAATAAACATAAAATCTATACAATGAGTGTAGCAAGTGTCTATCCACTTTATGTTATAAAGGCGGAGAAAAAAGGACGTGCAAAAACAGAAGTTGATGAAATCATACACTGGTTAACAGGATATAGCCAGGAAGAGCTAGAAGTGCAACTAGAAAAACAGACTGACTTTGAGACTTTCTTTGGGTCAGCTCCAAAGATGAATCCTTTACGGACTTTGATTAAAGGGGTTGTCTGCGGTGTCCGAGTGGAAGACATTGAAGAACCAACTATGCAAGAAATTCGCTATTTGGATAAGCTAATCGATGAGTTAGCAAAGGGAAAAGCTATGGATAAGATTTTGAGAAAATAATAATTAAAAACAAGAAGCGCTGATTTCATAAGTAAAATAATCAGTGTTTTTTGTTGACCAGAT
This sequence comes from Clostridium beijerinckii, assembly GCA_003129525.1. NCBI lineage: Bacteria > Bacillati > Bacillota > Clostridia > Eubacteriales > Clostridiaceae > Clostridium > Clostridium beijerinckii. Next base: position 2,539,786 of record CP029329.1, read on the forward strand.
TTATTTTAATGCAAAATGAAGTTAACACCAAACATAATTTAGAATTATATATTTTTTTGTTAATGAACATAATAAGGAATGTAATATAGTATTAACGAATATGATTGCGATAATTATGTGGAGGATTAAGAATGAAAATATTAAAAAAAACAATAACTCTTATTATATCTTTAGTTATTATAACTAGTATATTGATGTGTTGCAATGTAAAAATGATAAATACTATCTCAAGTATTGCTACAAGAAGACAAGTTAAAGTAGGAGTAGTAATAAATAATGATAATGTGTTTCTTTCTCTTATTAGTAAAAACTTAGATGATATTCAAAAAGAAAATAAAGATAACGTTCAATTTACTTTTTTTAATGGAAAAGGGAATTCAGCTTTAGAAAGTGAGCTCTTAAATAACATTTTACAAAATAATTATGATTTGATTCTAACCGATGTGCAAGCACCAGAAATAATAAGTGAGTCAATTGTTAAAGCTAAACAAAAGAATATTCCGTTAATTTTCATTAATATAACTCCTACCGGCAATCAAATAAATAAATTTAAGGAATATTCGGAATCCCTTGTTATAAAGATTGATTCTGAGCAAGCTGCTGACCTTCAAGGTAAAATGATTGCTGACTTTTGGAATGTTAATAAAGAGATTATGGATAAAAATAATGATAACATAATGCAATATATTATGATAAAAGGTCGACGTGATAGCTTTGAATCAATAATAAGAACAAACAATTCTCTTTCAGCAATTAATAATGCAGGAATAAAAACACAAGAACTTGCATCAGCATTTGCTAATTGGGATGAAGATTTAGGAAAAGGTGTTATGGAATCAGTATTTTTAAAATATGCTGGTAACATTGAAGTTATAATTGCAAATAATGATGCTATGGCTGTAGGTGCCATAAAAGCGCTTCAAAAATATGGATACAATATTGGTGACCCAAAAAAGACTATTCCGATTTTTGGAATCAATCAAACACCCGAAGCTAAAGATTTAATAAAAAAGGGTTTTATGGCTGGTTCTGTACCAGAAAGTCCTCGTGCTATAGCAGAAGCTCTTTATACTGTTGGAATGAATCTAGTTTCTGGTATTAATCCTATTGAAGGTACAAATTATAAATTTGATAAATCAGGAGTCACAATTCCTATACAATCCCAAGAGTATATAAGTCAAAATGAAAAGCAATAATATTAGCTTTATAAGAGCCGAACACAGTAACTTTTATAAGGATTAGACGGAAAAGCTTACTAGAAGTATCTTTGAATGAATATACAAGTTAAAAAAACAACCTGCTATGTGAAGTTGTCAATCCAAAGTAGACAACTCAAAAAGCCAATGGATGATTAAGTTAATTCATTCCACCCATGACTTTGACAAATCAAAAAGAAAAGAGGAAGCCTTCAGACAATATTTTGGAATTTAAAGGGCATCCTTTTTTACAGAAAAATATAATATAAGCAAATTGCAAGCATATAAATTATCTTAATTTAGCAAAGAACAATGATTTTATATGGAGTAGTTTGGGCAGGTATGCTCTTCGTTGTAGGGCCATAGACAACAATAAGGTTCCTATTTCCAGGATATCTGCTAAAAAGCTGATCATTTGTCAGAATTATCTCAATAGATTGGTCAGTATTTAGTTTTAAATTTCCATCGCTGCTTATAAGTTCATTGTTAAAATAGTCTACAGTAACATTTTGATATACTGTATATTTTGATATAACAATTGCAGGATATTGAGGAGGATAAATAAGAAGTGCAGGTGCGCTTGCATCGTAAAATCCAGTTACTTCATCGCCTACTTCTATCACTGTATGATCGACAAAATAAGTTCCTGGGGATATCACAAAATTTACTAGACCTCTGTCTACGCTTTCTAGTGACATTAATTTATAACAGCCTGCTAATTCATTATCTTGCCCTGAGTAAAAATCTTCAATTCTTACAACGGTACCACTAACAGATGCAAATTTTTGTGCTGTATTTCTCCAATTTGCATTGAAAGAGGGGTGAAAAGCTTGATTCATGTAATAAGGACAATAGGGAAATAGGTTATTATACATATAATACTCCTTTATATATTAATACAAATCTCATTACTAACAGTATATTAGCTAATCTTAGAAGTGTTATTTTTAAAGATAGGGCGGCAAGAAACAATAATGTATCACTTATGTTACATGGAAAAAATAAGAAGTGAAGTTCTTTCCTAAGGAATTTCACTTCTCACATTTTACACGCCTTTTAGCGACTTCGTTCTAGTAATTGATTTCGATATTGGGGTGTATATATTTAATATAGCGGTACTACAAAGTGTGCTATTATTTTAGTTACAACATCGCAATCAAGCCAACTCAAAAGGTGAAGTAATCAATAAAAATAATGTTTTTTGAAAATTAAATAATATGGTATTTTAAAAGTTATGAGTTAAAAAAATTAAACACGATATAATGTTGACTTGACATGAAACTTGAATGAGAATATACTTTTATGTAAGGTAAACATGACAGGAGTGATTGTTAATGAAAAACAAATTAAAAGAATTTCGTGAAGCTATTGGATTAACACAAGAGCAATTGGGAGAGCTTGTAGGAGTATCAAGACAAGCAATAAATTCCATTGAAACAGAAAAATATGAACCATCTATATGGTTAGCTTATGATATTTCAAAAATATTTCACTGCCCCATAGAAAATGTTTTCCTTTTTGAACAAAGTGAAAGAAAATCAAGAGCACAATTAAGCAGGAGGGCAGTCTAAATGGCATTAAGGCAAATCAGACTTTTTGGTGATGAAATATTAAGAAAGAAAAGTAGAGAAGTTGAGGTTGTAGATGAAAAGATAAGACAGATTCTAGATGATATGACTGAGACTATGTATAATGAAGAAAATGGTGGAGGGTTAGCAGCACCACAAATAGGTATACTAAAAAGATTAGTTGTGATAGATATGGGACAGGGGCTTATAAAATTAGTTAATCCAAAGATAATCGGCAAGGAAGGTAGTCAAGAAGTTGTTGAGGGATGCTTAAGTAATCCTAATGTATTTGGAAAATTATTAAGACCAAAAACAGTAAGAGTGCAAGCACTTAATGAAAAAGGTGAAGAAATAATATTAACAGGTACAGGAGATTTAGCGAAATGTTTTTGTCACGAAATTGATCATTTAGAAGGTATTCTTTTTACTGATTTTGTTACTGAATATATAAAAATATAATAGATATTAAATTTTCAGATACCGTATTATTCAAAATTGAATTTGCGGTATTTTTGCTGCATAATTCTAAAATCAATCACATGAAATAAAAAACTTAAAAAACATTGAGCAATATGAGTTGACTTGATTGCGATGTTGAGAGTGGATTAATAAATGTTAGGAAAATATGAATTTTAAACATAGCAAAACTTAAGATTTCGTAAGGTTTTCTTATAAGTATCGTAAGGTGAATCTTCTACAATTAGATTATGTTGTTAGAAGAGGAGTAGAGAGTATGAGAAGTGTATTCAAAAAGATTTTAATATTTATTATAGTAATTTGCGGATTATGGTATGCCATGGAAGGGAAGTCTGCAAAATTAAGAGGAATAAACCTTAATGAAATTGGACTGAATTTAAATGAAAAAAATAAGTTAGCAAATCTAAAAGACATTAATACAAGGAAAGAGCTGGCCCTAGTAAATATAGAGCATGGTTTAAGTAAAGATTACAAGCCCGAAGGATTAACTATGCCAAATATACCATTTGCAGCTGGAGTTAACCAAGAAGAAAAATATGTAGCAGGAATTATTGTAAATCCTATAGAAGAATTAGTCCATGCAGCTAAACAGGAAGGAATTATACTACTTGGTAATTCAGGCTACAGATCATATAAATCACAAAAAGATGTTTATACTAGCAGAATAAAATCAGATGGAAAGAAGCTTGCAGATGCATATGTAGCTAAGCCTGGATTTAGTGAACATCAAACAGGGTTATGCATTGATATTACCAATAAAAGTGGTAATTTTGTAAAAGGAACAAAAGAAGCTGAATGGCTTGCAGAAAATTGCTATAGGTTTGGTTTTATTATAAGATATCCTTATGGAAAGCAAAGTATAACAGACATTGAATATGAACCTTGGCATATTAGATATGTTGGGAAAGAAGCTGCTAAGTATATTTATGATAATAGTATTACATTAGAGGAATACTTAGAAAGATGATTATCAAGTGAAACTTGATTCAGGTGGGGTTTGATCCCCATCTGAATCTTAGTTGAACTTATGCAGGAGCGTGCAGCCGTTAACTCCTACTTGAAGAAGTGGGAGTGTTATGGATGCTAGCTATCGTATAAATTTGGAGGGATAAATGAATAATAATATTCTTGTAGTAGATGATGAAAAAGAAATAAGAGATTTATTAGAAATAAATTTAAAAAATGAAGGATACACTGTCTTTAAGGCAAGTTGTGGCATGGAAGCTTTAGACATATTACATAAGGAAGAAATTCATTTAATAGTTTTAGATATAATGATGCCAGATATGGATGGGCTAGAGGTTTGTAGAAAAGTAAGAGAAAATTATAACATACCAATTCTCATGTTAAGTGCAAAAGTAGAAGATATGGATAAGATTCAAGGGATTATGACTGGTGCAGATGATTATGTATGCAAGCCTTTTAATCAATTGGAACTTACAGTTAGAATAAGAGCATTACTTAGAAGAACTTATTTTTTAAATATTAAAATGCAAACTTCAGAAAATCAAATAAGAATTGAGTCTATGGTTATAGATAAAAGCAAGCATAGGGTAACAGTGGAGGATAATGAAGTAGATTTAACAGCAAGAGAATTTGAGATATTATACTTATTGGCTACAAATAGAGGAAGAGTTTTTAGTGCAGAAGAAATTTTTGAAAAAGTGTGGAAAGAGAAATATTTTCAATCCAATAATACTGTAATGGTGCATATGAGCAGACTTAGGGATAAGATAGAACAGTATATGGAAGGAAATAAGGTAATTCATACGGTATGGGGAGTTGGCTATAAGATTGAAAAATAAAAGATTTTATAAATACTGGTTATTATCCTTAGCAGACGTATTAGGTGCAGCATTACTAACGTATATAATTTTGTATATAAGTAGTAATATATTAATTTATTTATACATGAACACCAAAATTCAGCTTGTTAATTATATTTTTAAATTTTGGAGAATTATTAACTATGATATTTTTGGGAATTATGCTTATCTAATTATTGAAACAGCATTATTTGCAGGGATATACCTGCTTATAACATATAGAAAATCTAAAAGCCTTGCAGCTATTATAGATGAAACTGAAATAATGGCTAGTGGTGATTTGGATAGATTAATAGAAGTTGAGTCAAAAGGTGATATTAAAAACTTAGTGAAAAATATAAATAATATATCAAAGCAGCTTAAAGAGATAACAGTAGAAGAAAGAAAAGCTCAGCAAACTAAAAGTGATTTGATAACAAATGTTTCCCATGATTTAAGAACACCACTAACTTCTATAATAGGTTATTTAGAAATTATAGATAACGATAAGTATAAAGATGAAGTAAGGCTTAGATATTATGCCAATATAGCCTTTGAAAAAGCAAAAGGCTTAAATATACTTATTAATGATTTATTTGAACTTACTAAAATGCAAAATAATACTATTAATTTATATAAGGATGATATTAATTTAGTAGAGCTTGTAGGTCAAGTAGTTACAGGATTTGAATATCAATTTAAGCATGCAGATATGCAATATAGAATTAATTTTTCAGAGGAGAAGTTAATAGTAAATGCAGATGCAGGTAAGTTAGTTCGAGCATTTGAAAATTTACTATCTAATGCAATTAAGTATGGAAAAGATGGCTTTTACGTTGATGTAACAACAAAGCTTGAAGAAAATATGGCAGTAGTTCAAGTTATAAATTATGGGCAATCAATCCCATCAATAGATTTACCACATATTTTCGACAGATTCTATAGGGTAGAAAAATCAAGAAGTAGTGATATAGGTGGATCTGGACTTGGGTTATCTATTACAAAGAATATTATAGAGCTTCATGAGGGAGCGATATCAGCCTATAGTGACAATGATAAAACTATATTTGAGGCTAGATTGCCAGTTAAATAATCACATAACTCAGAAATATTAAAGAATATAATACTTAAATTATGGAATAGCTCTTGCTTAGGCACAAAAAGGTATTATATTTAGGAGGACAAAATGAAAGATAACAAAAAAACAAACAAGTTAACTACTGTATTATTTATAATTTATTTGATTGCATTATTTTGGATTATAGTATTTAAATTCAATTTACAATTACCTCCCTTGAGAAATATGAGAAGTATAAACTTAATTCCGTTTAGTCAACCTTTAATCTTAAATGGTAAAATTGCTTTTGGTGAAATCATTATGAATGTAGTGATTTTTGTACCCCTTGGTATATATGCGGAAATTTTATTTAAAAGATGGGGTACTTTAAAAAAACTTTTCTTATTTTTCTTAATTAGTTTAATATGTGAAGTATTCCAATATATTATAAATATTGGTGCTTCTGATATTACGGATATAATTAATAATACATTAGGAGGATTAATTGGATTAATCATATATAAAGGAAGTGAAAAAGCATTTAAAAATAGTGTTAAGGCACAAAAGTTTATAAACATAATTGCATTAACAGGAACTACCTTAATGATTCTATTTCTTTTTTTACTAAAAATAAACAGACTATGGATATTCAGAATGGGATCTTAATTGAGATTCGGCAGCAACAACTGAAGCTCCTAAAGTTATTCCAACATCAACGGAACCATCAAGAATACCTTCTATATCTTCATGAATTACTTGCTTAGAGCCAGTTTTTTCATAAGCAAGATAAGTTCTATAAAAATCCATTACGAATACTAAGAATACTGGAGCTTTTGCAACATATTCTTGATTGCCTACAAGTTCAGCTAATTTTTCTTTCTTATTTTTTTCCCTTATCACTATAACAGAGGTTTGTTGTCCGTTTATTGAATTGGGCATAGCCTGTGCGCTTTTTATGATTTCATTTATTAATGCCTCAGGAACATCTTTGGGTTCATAGCCTTCATTTTTCCATTTTTATAAAATTCTAAGGCTAAAATTCTCATAATATATTCCTCCAAAAATTACAAGGTTTATTGCTGGTATATTTAAATAGTGGTAAAATTATTATTGAAGAATAAAATTTAAGATATAAATAGGAGATACTAAATAAGATTATAGCTTAAATTGTAAGGAAGTGAGAAACTTGGAAGAACAAATAATAGATCTTAAAAGAGATGCATACAAAAAACTATTAGAGTGGAAAAATAATCACAATAATAAAGTACTATTAGTAGAAGGTGCAAGACAGGTAGGAAAAACTTATTTGGTGAAAAAATTTGCAAGAGAAAATTATAAGCATTTAATATATATAAATCTATTAGAAGAAACAGGAGAAGATTTACTTACAATTTATAATATAATAAAAGAAGAACGTCTATCAGGAAAGCTAGATAGAGAAAAAACAAATTCATTAAAAGAGATGTTTAAGAGATTTTCTAACAATTTTGAAGATAATAAAGAATGCATAATTATAATAGATGAAATACAAGAATCTTATAAAATTTATAATATGATAAGGCAATTTGCAAGAGAATTTAAGGCACATTTTATCATGACTGGAAGTTATTTAGGAAGAGTTGTTATGCAAAAAGAGTTTTGGTCTCCAATGGGGGATGTAGATTTCCTTGAAATAAAGCCATTATCATTTACGGAATTTATTAGAGCGCTTAATTTAACACATAGTTATGAATCATTAGACTTGTATGGAGATGGCGATAAAAAGGATTATGATTTATTTTATGATAAGTATAGAGATTACTTGGAAGTTGGCGGTTATCCAGAGATAGTATGCGAATACTTAAAAAATCACAAGGAAAATATTAATGATTTATTTGAAAAATTATTAAGAGTATTTTGTGAAGAATCATCAAGATATTTTGATGGAGATATATTGACTACTAGAGTATTTGAAGATTGCATAAGCGCAATAATTGAAATTCTAGCTAGAGGAAAAAAAGGAATTAAGGAAAGCAGTTATACGGAAGAATTACAGCAAATCATAACCAAACAATATTCAAGTAATATTACAAAGGAAAATTGTAATAGAGTCCTTCAATGGTTTTACACGTCAAAATTTGTTAAAGACTGTGATAAGCTTATAGATTTTGAGTTTACAAATATAAAAAAGAGGCAAAGATATTTTTTATCTGATGTTGGTATGGCAAATTATGTGATGAAAAAAGCAAACCTATTAATATCAGAATCCAGCGGGTTATTAAATGAAACGTTTGTTTATCATTGTCTTTTGGATAAGATCTCTACAGTTCCTATGTTTGGTATCTACGGTGATGGGGAGCTTGATTTTGTCTACAGAGATAGGGAAAGTGGTTATGTTTACGGAATAGAAGTTAAGGCTGGTAAAAATTCAGGTAAAACTATAACAAAATCATTGGCTAATGGGAAAATAAATTTTGCAGTTTATCTAAAAGGGGTAACGCAAGGTGGAATTTCAAACAAGACGTATACAATTCCAATATTTTTATTTCCAAGAGTTGAGTTAAGTAAAATATAAAGATATTTATAATAAGAGTTTATGTAAGGTAAACTCTTTTTTTATGTTAATAGCAAGTTCAGTATTATCTCCTTCACAAAAACCCCTGGCAGTATTTGTGAAGAAAGAATGACTGAACTTGCTTTTAAAAAGACTTTTAAATAAAATTCAAGTGATTTTATAATCGTGATTTTGGTAGAGTTAAAAATATAAATATGATACAATAAAGTGATATTAATTATTAAGCAATATTAATAATCCGTATTTAAAAGTTAACATTAGGAGGAACACGATGAAAACTGATTTATTAGAAAAAGGAGCAATATTACAAAGGGATAAAGAAACATATGCAATTGCTCCACATTTAACTGCTGGAATAGTAACTCCAGATATTTTAAGAAATATCGCAGATATAGCTGAAAAATATAATGCAGCAGCTATTAAAGTTACAGGGGCTCAAAGAATTGCAATAGTTGGATTAAAAGAAGAAGATTTGGATAATGTTTGGCAGGATCTTGATATGGATCCAGGTGCCGCAGTAGGTTTATGTGTAAGAAGTATAAAAGTATGTCCAGGAACTACTTTTTGTAAAAGAGGCCTTCAAGATTCAGTAGCAGTTGGATCAAAATTGGATAGTTTATATCATGGAAAGGAATTACCTAATAAATTAAAAATGGGTGTAAGCGGTTGCCCACATAGTTGTGCAGATAGTGCATTTAAGGATATAGGATTAATAGGAAGTGGAAAAGGATGGATGTTTTATATTGGCGGAAAAGGTGGGGCCAAGCCAAGAATAGCAGATAGAATAGCACTTTGTATATCAGAAGAAAAGATATATGATCTAATAGAAAAAGTTATTCAAATATATTCTGAAAATGCAACTAATAGAGAAAGATTAGGAGATTACATAGATAGAGTAGGATTAGATGAGTTTAAAGAACAAATAGATCTTAATAGTTATTTATAAAATAAAAAAATAGATGGTCATCTTTTTGACCATCTATTTTTTGAAATTAAGCGACAGTATAATCAGTAACATTTTTAGCAGTAAGTCTAGCATCAGCTTTCTTAACAAAAGCTCCAGCATTAGTTTCAAAAATGTCTTTAGCGATTATTATATCCATAAGGTTATTAACCTGAGCTTCAGTAATTGAAGCTTTTACACCACTTATACTTAATGTAGATTTAGTACCAGCAGCAGTTAAGAACGTCATTGATAAAGAATACTCCATTTCCATCTGTATTTCCCTCCTTTTTTTATTTAGCCAAAATTGACTGGCTAGAGATCTGGCTTTGGATTAAATTAAGCCTGCACTAAAGTTGAAGATTCGTTTAAGTACACATCTCTTGTGTCTGCACTTAAAACTCCCTTAATAGCCTCTGCAACATCAAAAGCATTTTGAGGATTTACATTGTTTTTCACATTTGAAAAACTTTTCTTTGAGAAAATTGGGTCACCTGCCTTATCTACTGAAGTTTGAACTTCTATACTAAGACTGGTATTAGAAATTACTTTACTTGTAGCCATGTGTATTCACCTCCTTAATTTTATTTTCATAAGAGATATATACAAATCATAAAAAAATTACATATTAATTTTAAAATTTTTATAATTTAATGTTCAGAAATGGCATCATTGTCTATAACAATTCCAAGTTTAGTTGATATTATGGTGTTTAGTTTATTAATTGATGATGATAAGCTGACAATTTGTTTTTCAAGTCTTATGAGCAGATAACCACTTACAACTACAGGAAAACCAACATTTGTTATCAAATTTATTAATTCATTAACTTCCATTAAAATCACCTCCTTAAATTACTTATATAAATTTCTAAAAATAATTTCATATCTTTAGAAAAATCTTTCTAATATTATATTTAAGGCATAATCAAAAAAATAACAAGTCCATTTGCCAGCCTATTTTCCATCATAAATGAAGCTCGACTCGCTACGCTCACTGAGTAAGCGATTCACGCAAAATCATAGATTTTGGTTCTCTGCTCATCGGCAAATTGACCTAATAGGCCTGCTATGAGGGCAATTCGTCTCCTTGCCTGATGAAAAATATTCATGGCAACTTTGGACTTGTTATTTATTTTCATATGCCTAAAGCAAATACTGGAGATAAACAAACCTGAAATTATACTTATATGGGAATTTTAATTTTCAATTATCAATTGTAAATTGAGCATTGAAAGTTATCGTCTGGTGCTTATAGCATCTATTTTTTTTGTCAGATTGCGCAAAGTGGCATAAAAAAATTAGGATATTCTGTGGGAGCGAAATTTATATAAAAAATAGTATAAAGAGAACATGGTGGAAATAAAAGAGAAAAAACATTTCAAAATTGAGAAAAAAGGTATTGTAAAAATTTAACAAACATGATAATATTTTCTTGAAAATAGTAAAAGTAAAGTTTTACCAAAAAAATTATATAAGAAGGGGTTTTCAAAATGAACAAATTCAAAATTAAAGAATTAAGAAAGAAAATGAATTTGACGGTACAGGAATTATCAATTAAAAGCGGAGTTGCAATGAGTTATGTATCTACTTTGGAAAATGATAAAAGTGGTTTAACAAATCCTACAATGGAAATCATGATTAAAATATCTAATGCTCTTGGCTGCTCACCAAATGAGGTATTCTTTTAGAATAAAAACTGAGATGGCTTAGATTTCAAACAGATATTTTAAAAGTTTTATATATTTAGATTCTAAGAAAGGAGAAATAATCATGGGTGAAGTTATTTTTAATAAAGCTTTAGGTCAACAATTAACTATTGACACAAGGGATATAGCTGATTTTGCTCAAATTAAACATTATGAAATTTTAAGAAAACTTGATGGAGGATATAGCTCAAAAGCCAAGAGTGGTATAATACAGGTTTTTAATAAAGAAAATATATCAGTTGAAAAGTATTTTATTGAATCTATATATACAGATGCAAAGGGAGAAAAAAGAAAATGCTATTTATGTACCCGTCTTGGTTGTGATTTCTTAGCTAATAAATTTAGTGGAAAAAGGGGAATCATTTTTACTGCAAGATATGTGGACATGTTTCATAAAATGGAAAAGTCTTTAAGGGAGAATAAAGATAGCTATCTTATTGAAGATCCAATAGAGAGGGCAAAACGTTGGATTGGTGAGGCAGAAGAAAGAAAAAGATTAAAAAATGAAGTCATACAAAGCAAACCAAAAGTTCTTTTTGCAGATGCCGTCTCTACTTCTGAGTCTTCCATTTTAGTTTCTGAACTTGCAAAAATACTTAAACAAAATGGAGTGAATATAGGAGGTCTTAGATTATTTAATTATCTTAAGGAAAATGGATATCTAATAAAGAGAAAAGGTTCAGAATATAATATGCCAACTCAGAAATCTATGAACCTTGGGTTATTTGAAATTAAAGAAAACATCATAAAACATGGCAATGGTAAAGTCACAGTTTCAAAAACAAGCAAAATAACAGGAAAAGGCCAAAACTATTTTATAAATAAGTTTTTAGGAGCAAAATATGATGATCGTTAAATGTGCATATAAAACGTGTCTTTATTGCAATAATGGAAAATGCAACAGAGTGGCAATTGAATTAATGAGTTTTGATTATTTAGATGAAAAAAAAGAAGAAAGTCAGGGACTTGAATGCAGAGGATTTAAGTATAATCGGGACTGGATGGAATGATCAATTGTAAACTGTGAATTGTGAACTGTGAATTGAATTAAAGGGTGGTGTTTGTTATAAATGAATTAGATTTAATTAAAGAAAGAAAAACGGGAATTGGTGGTTCTGATGTAGGAGCCATTATGGGGATTAATAAGTACAAGAGTGCTTATGAGGTTTATATGGAGAAAATTACTGATGTAGAATTAGAGACTTTAGCTGACAATATGACATATAAAAAAGAAGGTGCTTACTGGGGAGAGACTTTAAAGGAAGTTAAGGCAAAAGAATTTACAGTAAGAACAGGTAAAAAGGTAAGAAAAGAAAACAAGAGATTAAAAGACAGAGAATATGACTTTATGCAAGCAAAAATAGATAGAAAAGTCATTGGTGAAAATTCTATTTTAATGTGCAAGACAACCAGTGTATTTTTAGGGAAAGAATATGAAGGAGAAGAAGTTCCAGGAAATTTTATTCTTCAATGTCAGCACAATATGAGAGTTTCGGGAGCTGATAAATGCTATATAGCCTCATTAATTGGCGGCCAGAGGTTTGTTATAAAGGAAATTCAGAGGGATGAGGAATTAATAAATATGATTATTGAAAAGGAAAAGGACTTTTGGTACAATCATGTTCTAAAAAAAATTCCGCCTTTAATTGATGGAAGTTATGGAGCATCAAAGTATATTGACGGCAGATATAAAGCTGGAACTAAAAATTTAGAAATAATTCTTAAAGGAGAATATAAGGACAAGCTCCAAGAATATAAAAATGTTAAAGAAAATATAACAGCCTTAGAAGAAAAGCTAAAAGAAATAGAAAATAATATAAAAAATGAAATGAAAGATGCTGAAATGGGAATTACGGATTTGTTTTGTGTTAATTGGAAAACAATTACATCAAATAGAATAGATGCAAAAGCATTCAAAAATAATTATCCAGAGATTTATAAAAAAGTAATTAAAGAAAGCATAAGCAGAAGATTTGAGATTAAAGAGAGAACAAAAAGTGAAACAGAGAGTTTTATTTTTGCAAAGTAGAAATTTCAAAAGGGAGTATATAGAATTTTGTGTGAATTAAATGGTGATTTACGGAATGTGAATTAAGTTTAATTATTATGAGGGGGAAGATTATGGCAACAAACAAGAGTTTAAAAAGGGATTTAAATAATATAGCTGGGACTAAAGAGGAAATATCTTTAAATAAAAAAGATTTAGACTTAAATAAAGATGAAATAAATTTTAATACAGAAGAAACAGACTTAAATGGAAAAGATAATATGCTTAATAATGAAACCGTTGTTGCAAGTTTCAATGTAGTGGAAAATGGAATAATGAAAAATATTGAAAAGAGTGAAGTGGCTACTGAAAATAAAGAAGTTATTAATGAAGAGGCAGATGATAGCATGAATTTAAAGATTTTTAAAAATTACATGGATCTATGCAGAAAAACTGGGTTAATACCATCATGGACAGAATTAAATAAATTTAAACAATATTATATAGGGTAAATTACCATATTAATATGACTGTTAAAACGTATATTTTTTTATAACAGTCATATTTTTTTGATTGTGCCTTATATATTAAATTACAGGGGGAATTAAAGTGGCTAACATTGATTGGATAAAAATATATACTAGAATATTTGAAGATGAAAAGATTAAATTCATAGATAGACTTAAAGAAAGAGATGTTATCCTTTGCATGTGGTTTAAATTATTAATCCAGGCAGCGAAAACTAATGCTAAGGGAATGATTTTTTTAAGCCCCAAAATGCCATATACTAATGAAATGTTTTCTATATTGTTTAATAGGCCTTTAAATACCGTTAAATTTTCATTTAAGATCTTAAGTGATTTTCAAATGATTGAAATAGATGATAATAACTTTATTAAAATATGCAACTGGGAGAAATATCAAAATGTTGAAGGCATGGAAAGAGTCCGCTTATTAAATAGAAAAAGAGCAGAAAGGCATAGGCAAAAAAGTAAACAAATAATTTATGATGAATTAGAGGGACAAAATAATATTTATGAAAACGAGCTTGAGAATAATTTTAATAATGATGAAAGTGAAATTAATAAAACCACTTTTGAAAAAAATAGTAACGTTACTAAAACAACTTTTAAAGAAAATAATAACGTTACTGTAACGCTTAAGAGAGAGAGAGAGAGAGAGAATAAGATAGAGAATGAGAATAAGATAAAGAGAGAGATAGAGAATAAGATAAAAAACAAGAGCGAAAGAAATCAGGAGAATCTTGAAAATATACAGCAAAGTAGGAGGAGTAATGACGCACATGAAAACTCTCTCTCTCTTAAAATAAAAAAAGAAAAATCTTTAAAAGAGGTTGATGAACTGCTAAATCACTATAAAAATAGGGGAATCACAATCGGAGGACTTAATTTAAATTCACTTGAAGATTCTATAAGTATTCATGGGAAGATTAATGCTAAAGCTGCAATAGATAAAGCTTTAGAATTAAATAAACCAGATATGAAATATATTAACGGAATTCTTGGAAACTGGAAAAGAGAGGGATATCCATCAGCAGATTCCCTTGGGAATGGTATTAAATCGTGGAATTCACGCTCTTTAAGATTTAATAATTTTAAACCAAGGGAGTATGATTATGAGAATTTGGAGAAAGCACTGCTTGGATGGGACAAGTAAATCAATGTATTTTTATATGAGGATTTAATGATTTTTTAATTTTCTTTAAGGTGTTGTTCTTTTTAGAAATAGCTGTAGAATAACTCATATTTTTTGAAAAAGCATAAGTTCTAACAGTATTTTTTTTGAAAAATATATAATCTATAAGTTCTCTTTCATCTTCTTTTAAATTATTAAGCGCATGATTTAAATGCTCAAAATCACTTTTTCTTAGAAAACCATCTTCTATATTAAGTTCATTTGAAGCTATAGTATTTTCTACATCTTCAAAGAGGGCAAGAGCAGCTTGTCCCTCAGAACTTGAATGATTAATACTTTTTTTTATAAGAAGACTAATTTGATTTTTTATTGAGTTAATAGCATAACCCACAAATCTATGGCTTTTTGTATCATACTTATGAAGACAATAAAAGAGAGCTTTATAGCATTCATTATGCAAATCCTGCTTATCATATCCATGAATAAAAGCCTTGTTAGACAAGCTTAAAATAAAAGGTGTAAATTCCTTAACTAATAATTCTTTACACATTTCATCTCCAAGTTTCGAAGAAATAACGAGTTTTTCAATATATGCATAATCCATAATAAAAGCCTCCTCCAATATAAATGATTCTTTAAATGTAAAAAAATACCTTCCCTTAGACATATATAATTTTCCGAGAATAATTACATGTTTTTATTTGATTTTTTTAACCACTACATTTTTATCGTCGTTAAATTATTAGATCCTAAAAATGTTGTTGCTAAAAAGTTTTTAGCGAACTGAACAAAAATACCGTTATTTAGGATATAATATAGATATTAAAATAAGTATAATTTAGAATTGTTTAAGGATGGTGTAAATATGAATCAAAAGTTGATTTATGAAAAAATTAAAGATTTAATACCTAAAGATAAGATTGACGCTTTATACTTATTTGGATCTTATAGTAATGGTACTTTTACGGAAGATAGTGATATTGATTTTGCCATTTTTAGTGATAATTTAAGTTATATAGAGTTAGTAGATTTAGAAGATAAAATAAGTGAAAGACTCAATAAAGAGGTAGATCTTGTATTACCTGAAAAAAATGATGTTTTATTATTAAGAGAGATACTACAAGGGAAATCATTAATGGAAACATCAGAGGCTTTTGATACGTGGTTTGAAAAATTTAATGAATGGTTAGCTTCGGAATGGTGGTTTATAGAGATGTGCATTAATGAGAGGTGTGGTTTAAATGGATAGACTAAATATTGAACGATTAAAATATATAAGTACTAGTATGCAAGATGTAATAAGAGATTTAGATGAAATAATATCACTTTATGATAGTCAACCTATAGTTATTCAAAAGCATTTAGAACAAAGTTTTAGAACGAGTTTTCTTCAATATAAAGAACTGCTCGGAAACTATATGAGTCAATGTCTTAAAGTACTTGCAATAAGTGTTAATAAAATCACATATGGTGATGCAATTGAATTATGCATAAAGGAAGGATTTTTACCTAAGGATGAAATAGTATTATATAGAACTTTAAGTAAATTTAGAAATGATACAGCTCATGTATATAAAAAGCCACCATTTAAAGTATTGATTCAATTTTATAAAGAAAATGGAGAATTTTTAATTGATATAATTGAAAATATTAATAGTGTGATAAAAAGAGGATAAATATAACATCAATTGTATCCACAGAGAAAACAAGATTTAAGTTTTAACCAATACATTTTTATCGTCGTTAAAAACATTGTATTCAAAACAGGAGTTTATGTGTTAAAATATAGTTATAAATTGGTAAAGAAGGATATTTAATTTATGTAATCTATTCATTGTAATTCTTATGATTTGCTAGTATTTCAAATTTGTATATAAAAAAATAATAATTAATTTAAAAAAACTTAGGATTGATGCATAGTTATAAATTATGACGAATCAAAATACAAAAACATTCTTTGAAAATTGATAACACGGTATGGCAAAATATTAGTAAGAGAGAGGTGATGGTTTTGAATAAAATTAACAAGAAAATATGTTTAGGGTTACTTTCTTTAATATTATTTCTTATAGGCGTATTATTTACTGTCTCATGGGGAAATAAGACTTGCTATGGAGATATTATATTAAAATTTATAGGATTAAAACCATGGTCAAAGGTTAGTACAGGACTACATTATACAGCATTCTATTCTTTAATATTTTTTATACCATCATTTATTTTAGGTTATAAGTTCAAAGAAACGTTAGGACTAAGTAACATGAGTGAAATGAGAAGAATAGAAACTTGGGAATGTAAATTGAGCATAGTAATAGTGATAATCAGTTCATTTGTTTTACCAGGGAAAATAATACAAGATGGAACTTTAATAGAATATGCTTTTGGATTTCCTTGTGACTATTGGTTCATATACCAACAAAATAAAGAAAGTTTTCAATTGTTTAGTAATATATTTAATGGAAATACAGGAATGAATATTAATATATTAAGTCTATTTATTAATATAGTTATTATTTATTATGTATTAGTATTAGTGAAGACAATATATATGAAAATTAATACGAGGAGGAGAGATAAATAAAGAAATCAAGAATTATAATTAAAATAGTAATAATAATATTAATCATTACTATTTTGTCTATATCATTCGCAAATCGTGCAATATACGGTTCTTGGAATGTATTTAGTTATCCTAACAGGGTGTACTTCAATGACTATCGCTATGATATTGGGATAATTGTAGTGTTAGCAGATTATGAAAAACCCCAATATGAGGTCTCCAGAAATATTGATAGATTTACAGGTAAAAGAATTTATAGTAAAGAGAAAGACTTTATTGGAAACGGAAAAGTAGTTTATTTGTATTTGGATGGTGATAGATATATTACTTTAGTATCTGGTGGTGGAGGATGATGTAACATTAAGTGATATTAATAATGTCTATTAATAATTGCTTCGTATTTTTCTTAATTTAACGAAGGAGTAATTAAGTGCAAGATATAGATTTGACAGAGTTAAAAGGGAAAATAATTAGACATTTTAAAGGTGATTTATATTTGCTTATAGATATAGCAGAGCATACAGAAACAGGAGAAAAAATGGTTATATACAAAGCGTTATATGGAGAATGTGGGGTATATGCAAGACCTATTAATACGTTTCTAAGTGAAGTAGATAAATGCGAAATAAAAATTATTTAAAAAGAGAAATACAAATAGTAATTCCACGCAAAAATTACATAGCGTATTATAAGAAATAAAATAGAAGAGGAGAATTTAAATGAAAATAGAAAATAAAGCATTTACTGAAGAAAAATTAAAAACAGTACTTGAATCTAATAGTGAAGAAGCAAAATCAACAATTAATGATGAGGATAAATTTGAGAGACTTGTTCAAAGACTTGAAATCAAATTAAAGTTAGTACCTGGTATCGGAAAATATATAAGCGATATAGCTTGTATGGTTTCTTTAGTTAGAAGTTACATAAAAAAGGAATATACTGACATACCTATAGGCACGATAATCAGTATAGTTTCAACATTGATTTATATATTATCACCTGTTGATTTAATTCCAGATTGTATACCTGTGGTTGGCTATTTAGATGATTTAGCTCTATTAAGTTGGGTATTAAAATTAATTCATTCTGATGTTGAAGAATACAAGAAGTGGAGAATTGAAAATAACAAACAAATTGTAGATGAAATTTAATATATGCTTTTACATGCTTACGAATTACAATTTATCGTTGAGGTAATTCGTACTCTTCCTTTTTGATGTAGTAAATTAAAAAATTGATATTTAAAAATTGAATAAGAAATATATTAAAATGTACTACAACAGGAATATATTTAAAAAAGTAAGTATCAGATGGAACTTGCAAAGGCATAGAACTAGGGGGAATGAATACATGGAATATATGAACAATCGTAAAATAGCAGGCAACCTGAAAAATATAACTTTAATATCAGTTATTTTAATTAGTTATTTTCTTATTTCATCTAATGTACAAGCAGCAACTCTTACAAGTGATCAAGCACTAAATTCCAAAATAGGTTGGACAATTGACGGTAAGAAGATTAAATCAGGCAGTTTATCAACAGACTATAATATTGAACAGGCATTAAGTGATATAAATAAGTTTCAATTGAATACTTTAAATATACCTGTAATGATAGATGTAGATAATATTTATTCGAGTAATATGATAGTTGACAAAACAAGTGAAAAAAAGGCAATTGATTTAATTAAACAGTTAAAGAACACAAATACTAATATAAATATAATATTAGAGCCATACCCTTGGGTAGCTCAGGGAACAAAGGCTGAAACTGAATGGAAACCTGACAACATGAATGCCTTCTTTTTAAATTGGAAGACAAACGTATTAAAAACATTGATAAATGATATTGCAGTGCCATATAACGTAACTGCCCTAAACATAGGAAGCAATCTAGTTAATATGGAATCTGAAGAAAATAATTGGTGCGATACTGTAGATTATGTTAGAACATATTATAAAGGATTAGTTACGTATCGAACAAATAAATGGGATACTGCTTCATGGTCTCCAGATAGTGTTGCTGCATATAATAACAAGTTAAATAATAAGTTATTTTCAAAAGTAGATTTTATTTCTATAGCAGCTTATTTTGAACTTACAAATAATCCTACAAATACAGTTGTAAATCTTGCGAGTGCAATAGAAAATTCTCAGATAGATTTTAGCGGACAAGTTAGACACCAAAATATAAAAGATGAAATAAAAAACTTTTATGATAAATGGAATAAACCTATTTTCTTTGGAGAACTTGGTTTCCCTAAATTTGATTATGCATCATATGAGCCTTGGAACTGGAATCCATATAAGAATAATAATCTTAATAACCTTGAGCAAGCTAATTGTTTTGAAGCCTATAGAAGAGAATTCGAAAATGAACCTTGGTTTTTAGGATTTTCTATATTTGCAATAGGTGAACAAAGTGATGATAAACACTATTATCCAAGTCAAGAAAGTACAGCAGTTATAAAAAATTGGTATAGTAAGGAACAGTAAACAAAAAAACTCAATGATATTCAGACAAAAATAGATAAAGATTATAATTTCAATGATACAATTACCACACAAGATATGAGAATGTCAAGTGGAGCACAGTACAAACTTTGGGATGATGCAGTGAATTACACCTCACTTATAGAAGTGGGGGCTTCTTGGTCAATACTACTACTGTAGCAAGTTTCTCCAAGCTATCAAGGTTATTCCAACCTCTCTAGTCAATATATCTTATATTACATTGCTAGTTTTAGTAGATTTCTACTTGCATTTATATCTCTATCCAGTATCATTCCACATTCTGTACATATATAAGTCCTACAAGATAAGTCTTTAGTTTGGCTTGATTTATTGCCACAATTAGAGCATAGTTGACTACTTGCATAATTGGATGGTGCTATTATAATTTCTCTACCATGCCATTCTGCTTTATACTCTAACATTCGTCTGAATTCTGCAAAGCTAACATCAGCTATTGATTTAGCTAATTTATGATTTTTTATCATATTGCTAACTTTTAAGTCCTCAATGACTATAACTTGATTTTCGTTAATTAATTGAGTGCTTACTTTATGCAAAAAATCATTTCTTTGATTAGCTATTTTTTCATGTATCTTCGCTACTTTAATTCTAGCTTTTCTTCTGTTATTACTTCCCTTTTGTTTTCTAGATAAGTCCTTTTGAAGTTTAGCTAATCTTTTTTCTGATTTTTTTAAGTGTTTCGGATTGCTAAAAAAATCTCCATCACTTGTTATTGCAAATTCCTTTATTCCTAAATCTACGCCTACTTTTTTATCTATTTTATGTAATTGATAGTTTTCAGTATCAATTAATATTGATATGAAATACTTTCCACTTGGAACTTGTGATATGGTACAAGACTTAATTAATCCATTGAACTGTCTATGTTGCTCTACCTTAATCATGGATTTTAATTTAGGTACTTTAATATGATTATTTTCAATGTATATAGTTCCGTTTTGATTATTAGTTGTATAGTTATTTGTATTATTTTTCTTTTTGAATTTAGGAAACCCAACTGATTTATCTCTAAAGAAATTCTTATATGCTTTATCTAAATTCAGTTGAGCATTCGCTAAAGCAAGGCTATCAACTTCTTTTAACCATTCAAATTCTTTTTTATATTGTGCTGGTGTAGGATATTTCACTTGCTTAATATCTAAGTCTTTATTTTCTTCATAGAATTTAATTCTATCAGCTAACATTCTATTATAAACAAACCTAGCACAACCAAAGGTTTTAGCTAAATATATTTGTTGTTCAATATTAGGATAGATTCTATACTTATAAGATTTTAACAATCTTTATCACCTCACTTGATACCTTGATTTTCTATATAATTCTTGATATTTTCTATAGTTGCTCCACCTGTAGTTATTAAGCAATAACTTCTATTCCAAAAATACTCTTTCCACAATTGTTTTTTCATAATAGGAAATTCTTTTTTTATAAGCCTACTGCTAGCACTTTTGTAAGCATTAATAAATTTTGATATTTCTGTATTTGGTGACCCCCTAAATAATAGATTTACATGGTCAGCATCATGATTCCAATCTTCAAGAATAATATTATATTTAGGCTCTATATGCTCAAATATTTCTTTTAGCCTAGTAGATATTTCATCATCAATAACCTTTCTCCTATATTTTATAACTAAAACTAAATGATAATTTAGTTTGAATACTGAATGTGTATTTCTATCAAAATTCATAGTAATCACCTCAGTTATAGTATTAGCTACTGAACTAATTTTATACTATTTTTATAAGAATATTGCTTACGCTATCGGCGATTCATCTCCCACCTATAGAGGATGAGAGAATTCTCTAAATTTTAGTTAAATGAAATCTACAAGGAATTGCAGAAGACTTTGTCTTCTAGTGATATGGAAAAGTTAAAAAAAGAAGAACTAGCATGGATATCAAAAAAAGAAAGTGATGCAAAAAATGCAGCAGACGAAGTAAAGGGCGGAACTCTTGAACCAGTTAATTATTCTTTATCATTAGCAGATTCAACAAAAAAGAGATGTTATGAATTAGTAAATAACTATATGTAGTATATGAACTTAAACCATATTCTTGTGTTTCAGATGAAGAAAAATACAAGATCTTAGAAGCAAAATTACAAGAGGAAGTTAATGAATTTTTAGAAGATAAAAATTTAGAAGAATTAGCTGATGTTATGGAAGTCTTATTTAGACTTGCAGAAGCACTTGGATATAGTGAAGATACGCAACAAAAAGTTGTTAATATGCCTAAATTTGTATATAATATTATATATTTATGCTGGTGCTATAGTTATAATAATTTTCAAAGGGGTTGAGTTTATGAGCATAAAACATATTAACAATATTATTGATAAAGTTGAATTGAAGAATGGAGCACAATTAATCTTGAGAAAGGCAACAGTAGACGATGCTAACGATATTATTGAATATTTGAATATTGTTGGTGGAGAAAGTAACAATTTACTTTTTGGAGAAGGTGAGTTTAAACTTACAATTGAACAAGAGAGAGCGTATATCGAAAATATTAATAAAGATAAAAACTCTCTTATGCTGTTAGGTGTAATTGATAATAGAATTGTGAGTGTTTCTCAAATAAGTAGTCAGAACAGACAAAGAATAAGTCATAATAGTGAACTCGCAATTTCAGTAATAAAAGAATATTGGGGAAACAGAGTTGGTAGTTTTGCTATAGAGCAGTTAATAAAATTTGCAAAAGATAATAAATCTATAAAGAATATTAGTCTTGGTGTTAAAGAGGATAATCATAATGCCATTAAACTGTATAAAAGGCATGGATTTGTAGAAGTAGGCGTTCATAAAAATTTATTTAATATCAATGGTGATTATTATGATGAAATATTAATGGATTTATATATCTAAAGTTATTAAATAGATAAGCAATAGGTAGTTAAAATTAAACTACCTATTATTATTGCTATAAATGTAAGCGTAAAAAAATTAACGGATAGATAAATATAAACCTTCATTGTTAAAATTAACATAGATTTTAACAATGGAGGTTTATTTACATGAATAATAATGAAAAGATAAATTGGAGAGAAATTGTTGCTACCTTTTCTTCTTACGAAGGAACGTTAGGAACTTTCTGCAATGCAAATCACATTACTAAAAGTCAATTTCATTACTATAAAAAGAAATTTAAGAATGAAGATAATAATTTACAGTTTCATGCAATTTCAATGAGAGAAGAAAAAGTAACAACTGAAATCACCGTAGTTCCAGCTGATAGACCTAATATAATAATAGAAATAGGAGCCACTAAAATATACGTACCGGCTAATGAAATAGCTGTTTTGAGCACTTTACTTAAGGATTTGATTACAAATGTTTAATCTTAATAAAGTTAATACAGTTTATCTTGCGTGTGGAATAACTGATTTGAGAAAAAGTATTGATGGACTAATCGTGATTGTGCAAACGCAGCTAAAACTGGATCCGTTTGAAAAATCCTTGTTTGTTTTTTGCAATAGGCAAATGAATAGAATTAAGATACTTCACTTTGATGAAGGATTCTGGCTGTACTATTTTCGACTTGAAAATAATAAATTGAAATGGCCGATGACTCCAGACGAAGCTCTTAAAATTAACAAAGAAGAATTGAAATGGCTGCTTATGGGATATGAAGTTAGAACTAAGTCTAAATTTAAGCCAATTGAAGTAAGAAATAGCTTTTAAAACAAATATCGCTGTAAACCCTTAATTTTGAACTTTTACAAGTTTCGGAATTGAGGGTTTTGTGGTAATATATGCCTATATTTGTTGTGAGGTATAGGGATGGATATTTTAGATTTAGAAAATCAACTTGATGAAAAAACAAAATTATTGATTTCTAAAATGGAAAAAGACATTGAATCAAAAGATAAAGAAATTGATGATTTAAAAAAGGAATTGGCTTTTCTTAAAGGACAGATCCTTAATAAAAACAGAAAAATTTTTGGACAATCTAG
The DNA here is from genome assembly GCA_003129525.1 of Clostridium beijerinckii. NCBI lineage: Bacteria > Bacillati > Bacillota > Clostridia > Eubacteriales > Clostridiaceae > Clostridium > Clostridium beijerinckii. The sequence goes on from CP029329.1 coordinate 2,563,786, forward strand.
TGAACAAGTTGATTCGAGACAGCTCTCACTTTTTAATGATGCTGAAAAAAACAGTGATATTAAAATAGATGAGCCTTCCGTTGAAGAAATTACATATACAAGAAAAAAATCATCTTCTCATTTAGGAAAGAAAGATAATTTATCCGGCCTAGATAGAGTTACAATTGAGCATAAACTTACTGACTCTGAAACATTTTGCGATAAATGCGGGAATGTTCTAGTTATAATAGGTAAAAAATCAAAAGAAATTTTAAAATATAAGCCAGCAGAACTTTACATAGAAGAACATGTTTCATATACATATGCTTGCAAAAATTGCGAAGCGGATGCTGATAAAGCCAATATAATTTCTGCAAAAATGCCAAATACTTTCTTATATAAAAGTATGGCTTCAAATGAATTATTAGCTCATGTTGTTAGCATGAAATATCAATATGCAATGCCATTATATAGAATGGAATCATATTTTAAGATGATGAATGTTAATCTTTCAAGACAGACATTATCCAACTGGATAATAAGTTGTGCAAATGAACTTCAGCCTGTTTTTGATTATATGAAAGTGGAACTCTTAAGAAGAAATTATATCCATGCCGATGAAACCTATGTGAAGGTTATTGAAGAAAACGGAAAAGACTCCAACTCAAAAAGGTTCATGTGGCTATATCGCTCCGGAGGCATAGAGAACCACATAATTTTATATGATTATCAGAAAACAAGATCTGGCTCTTGTGCTGAAGAATTTCTTGAAGGTTTTTCTGGATATCTTCAAACAGATGGATATGATGGCTATAATAAAGTTAAGAATATAAAAAGACTATATTGTATGGCCCATATTCGAAGAAAATTCTTTGATATAATATCAACCTTAAACCCTGAAGCTCTAAAGCAGTCTCACGCATTAGAAGGGTTTAATTATTGTGAGCAACTTTATGAAGTTGAAAAGGATCTAAGGGAACAATATATATGTAGTGATGATTATTATGGTGATCGACATGCAATAAGGCTCAAGAGATCTTCACCCATTCTTAGTAAATTTCAAGAATATGTAGATAATGAAATTGTTAATGCGCTTCCTAAAAGTCCTTTAGGTAAAGCTCTTGCATATGCTCAAAAGTTGTTGCCATATATGAGAACTTTCTTGACAAATGGATGTCTTGAAATTGATAATAATGCAGCTGAAAGAGCTATAAAACCATTTGTAATTGGCAGAAAAAACTGGATGTTTTCCAAGACAGTAAAAGGCGCAAAATCAAGTGCAGTACTTTATAGTATTACCGAAACGGCTAAAGCCAATGGCTTAGCAGTGGAAAAGTATTTAGTATATTTATTCGAAATGTTTGCAAATTCAGAAGTTAAGGAAAAGGACATACTAGAAAAATGTATGCCATGGTCTGAAAGCATTCCAGATGAACTGCGCGTTAAGACTACCAAATAATTATTTCTATATAAAATTGTACCCAACAGAGAATATAAGTTTTTCTGTTGGGTTTATTTTATCACTTAAATTATGCTACCGCTACGCGTCGATTCATTGACGCTTACCTATAAATCAACAATTAAATCTAACAGAGACAAAATTTATAATATGATAAGGCAATTTGCAAGAGAATTTAAGGCACATTTTATTATGACTGGAAGCTATTTAGGAAGAGTTGTTATGCAAAAAGAGTTTTGGTCTCCAATGGGGGATTTAGTTGAAAAGGAAGTGGTTCAAATTATTAAAAGATGTGAATGGGTGACAAAAGAAGAATTATATATTGAATATCATGATAAGGAATGGGGAGTGCCGGTATATGATGATAGGAAACTATTTGAAATGTTGTGCTTAGAAGGAGCTCAAGCAGGCTTAAGCTGGTGGACCATTCTTAAAAAAAGAGAAAACTATAAAGAAGCTTTTGATAATTTTGAGGCTGAAAAGATAGTAAACTATACTGAAGAAAAATTAGAACAATTAATGCAAGATAAAGGTATTGTTCGTAATAGAAGAAAAATTGAAAGTGTTGTAACTAATGCAAAAGCATTTTTGAAAATTAGAGAAGAGTGTGGCTCATTTTCCAATTATATATGGAAGTTTGTAGATAATAAGCCTATTATTAATTCATGGAAAAGTATAGAAGAAGTTCCAGCTTCAACTGAATTGAGTGATAAAATGAGTAAGCAACTAAAAAAAGATGGTTTCAAATTTATAGGAAGTACAATTTGTTATTCCTTTATGCAAGCAGTGGGAATGGTTAACGATCATACAACTGAATGTTTTTGCTATACGAAGCTAATTTAGTTAGAGATATTCTTAAGAAGAATCTTGTAGATTAGATAATATGATTTTTACATAACACGCTGCAATTAAATGGAATAAAAAGTGTAATTTTAAAGTAGAAAGCGAGGAGTATTTTACATATGGCAATAGAAAGAGTTAAAGAGTATTTCAAAAAATATGGTATTGATAATCGTGTGCAAGAGTTTGATGTATCAAGTAAAACAGTAGCACTTGCAGCAGAAGCATTACATTGTGATCCATGCAGGATTGCAAAGACGCTTTCGTTTATGGTAGCTGAAAATCCGATTTTGATTGTAGTTGCTGGGGATGCGAAAATTGATAATCCAAAGTACAAAGCACACTTTAAGGCAAAAGCCAAAATGCTTACACTAGAGGAAACTGAAAACTTAATTGGTCATGCTGTTGGCGGAGTTTGTCCTTTTGCTATCAATGAAGGTGTAAAAGTCTATCTTGATGAATCATTAAAAAGATTTAAAACTGTGTTTCCTGCTTGTGGAAGTGGTAATAGTGCAATAGAGATAACCATAGAAGAATTAGAAAAGTATTCTGGTTATGATGAATGGATTGATGTTTGCAAGGATTGGAACAATTAAAGCTATTCATAATTATGAAAATTTTGAAATTGATTTGAGAGATTAAATTTATTAGAATATAGATTTATATATGATGATTATGAATATATGTTTTATGAGTTTGAAGACAAGGCGCAAGGAGAGTTTATGGAGAATAAAGAAGGACCATTTTAGAGCTTATAAAAATAGGCTCTTATTTTTTTTGTTGTAAAATATGCTTTTATGGTAAAATATATCCATAAGAAAAGTTTATGTATTGTTAGGTGGATTTAAAATGAATATGAGTTTTCTAAAAGGAAAAAATGTGCTTATGCAATTTTGGTATCATTGGATTTCATAAAAGACACACATAAATTCTATGAAGGCATGGGATTTACAGACAGTGTACGAGGTTTTAGAAAAGTTTATAAATAATTATGAAAAGGATGAATGTTAATGAAAACATATAATAAATTAGTAAGAGATAAAATACCAGAAATTATAAAAGCAGATGGAAGAGAATGTGATACTTTAATTGTATATGGAGAAGAAAAGTACAAGCTCTTAGAAGCAAAATTACAAGAGGAAGTAAATGAATTTTTAAAAGATAAAAATTTAGAAGAATTAGCTGATGTTATGGAAGTTTTATTTGGACTTGCAGATAGCTTAGGATATAGTGAAGAAGATCTTTTGAAGGCTAGAGACAAGAAGCTGGACGAGAGAGGTGGATTTAAAGAGGGGATTGTACTTAAAGCTACCTATTAAAATTTTTGGAAATTTAAGTGAAAAAGATGTTGATATATAACCATAATTATAGTAAAATTAAGGAAGATATGGATAAAATATGTAATAAAACTCAAACAAAGAACCTAGAAAACAAAAAAACGAGAGGAATTGGTGGTATGGATGAAAAAAATAAATTAAATGGTAAAAAGAAAAAAATAAAGACTAAAGTATTAGATGATCAATTAAATAAGCAACTTGAGAAGGTAATAATGAAATTACTTAAGCAAATTCCTGAAGAAGATCAAAAAAAGGTAGATAATATGTCAGAGGAAGAGACAAAAATTCTTGCTGATAAAATTCTTAAAGCAGAATCTTTTGAAGAATTTAAACAATGTTTTAAATAATAACATAAAAATTTTAAGAGTTTATGTAAAAATAAGCTCTTATTTTATGTGGAAAAATATATTTATATGGTAAAATATAACCATAAAGTATTTTGTTAGATGTTGGGTGGAATTCAGATGAATGGAATATATACAGAAAATAAAACTATGATACTACCAAAAGAAATATCAGAAGTACCATATAGTAATGAAGTTGATTATGCTACATTTTCTAGGGTATTAAGAGATGATAAGGTAGTTGCTAGCTATAAAATGTACTGGCTGTTATCATTATTAGATGAAATTTCAATTGGAAATACTGAAATTGAATTTAGAAAATTAATAAGTAAAATGGTAGTTTACGCATGGTATCCAATTTCAAAGTTTAAACTTAGTTTTGGATTTTGTGACAATTTAGCTAAAGTAGTTAATTATATTTCAGATACATACAAGTTAGAAAGCAATTATGATGAACGTAAGCTTTTTGAATTTATTTATGAATCTGAAGACAAAATATTAAATAAAATGCTTAAAGATTTAACATTGAATGTCCCATATAGATTCTTATCTCCATTTTTTGAGGACAAGCTTAAAGGGTACACAAAGGTTCAAAAGATGATAGAGGAATTTTCAGGTGAAGATATTAAGTGCATTTATGAAATATATAAGAATGAGAAAAGTGAAAATTGTATTAGAGTAAAGGAAAATTGGAGCAATTACTTAAAATATAACTATAAAATTATTCAAGGCTGGGCATATTATAAGCTTGTTTGCTTCCTTCAAAAAAGAAATCCAACTGTTCCTGGAATAGCCATGAAATTAGAAGCTCCAAAGAGCAGAAATTTAAGAGAACAAACAAAAATATGGACGAAGATTATAGAGCAAAAGCATATTAGTGATTTATGCACAGGCTTGGATTTTACAAGTGAAAACTATAGGCTTAATGGAGTTTTAAGCATAGATCACTTTATCCCTTGGAGCTTTGTACTACATGATCAAATGTGGAATTTAGTTCCGACTTTTAAGAATATTAATAGTAAGAAGAGTGATAATTTACTTGATTATGATTCTTATATAGATAGGTTTTGTGAAATTCAATATGAGGCATTTTGTTTTGTGGTTGATGATAAGAGGAATAACCAGATTGATGAATATAGGCAGCTGCTTAAAATTGAAGATGCTAGGAAGTTTAAAGATGGAACAGATGAAGAGGAATTTGTTAAGAGGTTGAAGAGGGAGATTGGGCCTGTTTATGGGGTTGCGGTTAATCAGGGGTTTGGAGTTTTGGAGAAACTTTCAAATTATTAAATAATTACATAAAAGACGAGGAGATTGATTATGAAATTTGTAAAAGAGTTTTTTGAGATTTTTGATAGAGATAATTTTGAATATAAAAAAGGTGATGAGGAAACTAAAAATCTATTTCAAACTGTCCATGGAAAATGGTCAGAATGGTGTAGTGAGTTTGGGATGAATTATAATAAATTAGACAAACCAATAATCCAATCTTGGCAATATGGATGGGGATTACATAAATCATTTTGGAGCAGATTTAAATTTACACCATTTGATAGATCTGCAACATGTATATCACTTTATGTAAACAAAGATGAGTTAGCAATTGAATTAAGCTACGAATTTGCAAATAAAAATTCAGAATTATCAAAAGAAGAATATTGTAGTTTGCTTTTAAGCAATATTGGTGAATGGAGCAAAAAATACAACATAGATTTAAACTCGTTTTATATTTATGCAGGAAAGTATAAATGTACATTATATGAGTATTTTAATATACCAGAAAAGAGTAATTGGTTTTCAAGAACTAATGGAATAATTATTAGTGTTGGAGTATTTTTTAATAAAGAACAAATTACAGAACTTGATACTGAATCAGAGAAATTAAAAGATATATTATTTAAGTTAAGTTATTTATATGAAAAAGTCCAAAAGCCCAATTCAGTATATAAGTATCTAAAAAATGCTGAAGAATTGATTCCAGATAAACATGATGGAAGTTATGAATTAGTAAGAGAAACAACAAGAGCCTTTAAAACTGTACCTTCTGAAAATATAAATCTTGATGATCTAGATGCTTTATTTTTTACATCAGTTGGTACTTTTAGAAGAAAAACAAACTCAAAAAAGGAATTGATAGATAAATCAAATTTGCCAGACAATGAAAAGGATCGTATTAAAAATTTAATGGAGAAGATTGATAATGATGCGAAGCAAACTAAATATAGCAATAATTATGATGGTGAAAATTGCGTAGGAATGTTTGGGACAGGCTTTATGACTTTTAAGAAGCCTGGAAATGATGAAAATTCTGCAAAAGAATTTATTAAACTATGTACAGATATAGTGGATATGGATGAAGAAGAAGAAATATTAAGTAGAACAGAACAAACTTTGAAAAATCAAATAAAAGGAATTGGAATAGGAAGTTTATCAACTTTTTTGCATTGTTTAAAACCTTTTATTTTTCCAATAATAAATGGAAAAGAAGGACAAGGTACAACAACATATGAGAAATTAGGAATTAAATTAGAAAAACCAAAGGATACTTCAAATTTTATAAAAAACATCAGAATAATTAAAGAATATAGAGATAAATATTTTTCTTTTAAAAATTATAGATTAATAGATATTGCAAAAATTGAAGAAGAAGAACCTATTGAAATAATTGATAATGTAAATATACTTGAAAATACAACTGCATATGATAATGAAGTTAACAACACACAAGAATATGTAGTGTATACAAAAGAAAACTTCTTAGAAGATGCATATATAAATGAGGAAAAATATAATACAATAGTTAATCGTCTAAATAGAAAGAACAATATAATACTTCAAGGGGCACCAGGTGTAGGTAAAAGTTATTTAGCTAAAAAGATTGCATATTCTATATTAGGTAAAATTGATAAAGATAAGGTGCAAATGATTCAATTCCATCAAAGCTATTCATATGAAGATTTTATAATGGGTTATCGTCCAAATAAATCAGGAGGTTTTGATATTGTAGAAGGTGTTTTTTATAAGTTCTGTTGTAAGGCAATAAATAATCCAAATGAAAATTTCTATTTTATTATTGATGAAATAAATAGAGGGAATTTAAGTAAAATATTTGGAGAGTTAATGCTTCTTATTGAATGTGATAAACGTGGAGAAAAATTTGCTATGAGTACAGTTTATAGTGAAAAAGAATTTTATATTCCGAAAAACCTATTTATCATAGGACTTATGAATACAGCAGATAGAAGTATTGCACTAATTGATTATGCACTTAGAAGAAGGTTTAGTTTTATAGAAATAGAGCCGGCATTTGGAGAAAGATTTGATAAATACACAGAAAAATTTAATGATACAAACTTAAATAGAGTTTTAAATGTAATAAAAACCATAAATGCTGATATCGAAAAAGACGAATCTCTTGGAAAAGGATTTAAAATTGGGCACAGTTATTTTTGTAATTTAAAAAATTCTAGTGATGACGAATTATTAGAAATAATAGATTGCGATATAATTCCATTGCTTGAAGAGTATTGGATTGAAAATGCGTCTATAGTAGAAAATTATGCACAAAGATTAAATGAGGCGGTAAATAATGAATAGCTCAAATTATCAGCTTAAAATACCAATTAGAAATATATATTGTATGCTTTCTTATGCTTATAATGTACTAAAGCAAGATAGCTTTGAAAAACTAGGAGAAGAAAAGTTTGAAAATATATATGACTTATTAACTGAAATTCTAATTATAGGGATTAGAAAGCAAGTTAAGCAGGGCATTTACAAAGAATATATTAATAATGATGAGCCATTATCAGTGGTTAGAGGGAAAATTGACATCGGGAAATCTATACAATTAAAAGTTAAATCAAGTATGAAACTACATTGTGTTTATGATGAATTTAGTAGTGATAACATTTTAAATCAAATTATAAAATCAACGTGCATTAAACTTATAAAAAATGATGAAGTTAATGTAGCTAAGAAGAAAAAACTTAAAAGCTTAATGCTTTACTTTGGAGAAATAAGTGAAATAACTATAAAACACATAGAATGGTCTAAGCTTAGATATCATAAAAACAATTTGACTTACAAAATGCTTATAAATATATGTTATCTAATTAATGAAGGGCTTATTGTAAATGAAACACAAGGTAAAAATAAATTTGTTACATTTATAAAAGATAGACAAATGGCAATTCTTTATGAAAAGTTTATATATGAATTCTATAGACAAGAATTTCCACAATATAAAGTTAAATATCAGGAACAGATTAAATGGAAAAGTGATAATAACTATATAGACTTTTTGCCAAATATGAATACAGATATTTCAATAGCGAATGGTAACCGAAAACTTATAATTGATACAAAATTCTATAGTGAGTGTATGCAAAAGAATTATTTGAGTAATAATAAATCATTTATTTCAGGTAACTTGTATCAAATTTTTACTTATGTTAAAAATAGTAATTTTGATGGGAACGTTAGTGGAATGTTACTTTATCCAACTGTTTCTTATGAAGTAAGCGAAGATTATCAATTGAGTGGTAATGATATTTTTATTAGATGTGTGGATTTGAATAGGGAGTTTTTTGAGATATCAGATAAGTTAAAGGAAATTATAAAACAATATCTAATGGATAATGCAATTTAGAGTTGTATATATTCACTGGTTTATGATGTAAAGTAGACTGAGATAAATTTAAATAAAGACATATTATTGAGAAAAAAATTATGAGGTGGGAGATTATATGGGATTTTTAGATACATTAAAGGAAATAATTATAAATAAACCATCAACATTAAGAGCGCCAACTTTTATAAAAGAATTTACTGAAGACAATTAATTCATCAAGTAATTAATTCAAGTAAGATAAGGGAGATAATATGTAATGGTAATGATATTAGAGAAAAGCATTAAATCCACTGCAATAGTATCGGATGATGGAAACTATAGGTATAGGCTGACTCGGGTATGGGATAACAACAAACAAAGCGCAACAGTTATAATGCTTAATCCAAGCAAAGCGAATGAGTTGAAAAGTGATAAAACTGTAATGAATTTAACTAATTTCTTAATAGACAATAATTTTGGAAGCGTGAATATAGTTAATTTGTTTTCATATATGACTACTGACCCAAGTAAGTTGCATGAAAGAGAAGAACAATTCGAAAGATATAACAATACGTATATTGAACTTGCGTTTGAAGAAGCTGATATTATAATAATTGCGTGGGTGCGTGACAATAAAAAATATATAAAGAATCGTAAAATAGAAATTGAAAAAATACTTATCCCATATAAAAGCAAAACAAAATGTTTTATGGATAGTGAAGGAATAAAACCAAGACATCCAAGAGATTTGGGAGATAAGTGGACTTTAGAAGATTACGATTTTATGTATATTACATGATTAATATTCAAGATGATTTTGGATCCAATAAATTAGCCAGTATTTCAAACGAATTAAGATTGAAAAATAGGAAACCTATATTATGAGTGGGGTGAAATTATGATAAATGATTATAAATTTCAGAAGTTAATGAATTTTTTTAAGCAGAACCAAGCAAATGAACTTATACTGACATATGCTGAAATAGAAAAGATCATAGGCTTTAAATTATGTTCTTCAGCTTATAAACACAAACCATATTGGAGTCCAACAAAAACACATACAATAACTAGGGCATGGATAGAAAATGGTTGGAAAATTTATCATCTAGAACTAGGTGAATATATAGAATTTAAAAGAAGTTGATATGGTACTTTTTATTTATAATATAGCGATAACTACTTTGAGCATTACCTCTAACATCATAGTATTTTTCTTTTCAAAAATAACTTAATGTTAATGGAAATGATCGTGTTATTATAGCATATTTACTAATTTACCATTATTCATATGAGGCAGGAATGCATATATAACAAGATATTTAACTGCTTACTTATGGAATATCTTACGAAAAAAGTATTGCTTATGAATTAAAATTAAAATTAAAAGTACTAATATGAAATTAAAGGATAGAGAGACACAAATGGAAAATATAAAATTATTTGTTAATAGACTAATAAAAACTATTATATTATCTTCAATAATATTTAATACAGTTAAAATTAATATAGTTCAATATTATTTAGTTATATTATTTATATGGTTTTGGTTGTTTTGGAATTATAACATGAAAAAAAGTAAGGAGATTTTTGATATAGCTATAATAACAACCTTGGGAAATTTTGTATCATACATATATATAAATAAAGTTTTATATAGTGAATTGATTAATGAAAATTTTACATGGATAGGAATAGCAGTAATTTCTGCATTTATATTGATCATATCAAGTTGTAGTTTTTTCTTAAATTCATATAATTATAGTAAATTAAATAATAATAAGTTGATTTTTAAAAGGGAAAAAGATTTAGAAAGACTTTTATATTACTTAGACATGTTCAATATTATAGGAATAAATGCCATATGGGGAGGGGGAAAATCATTTCTAGTTAATGAATTGAAAGAAAAGATTAAGGATGAATATGAAATTATTGAAATAGATATTTTATCGTGTAATCTTGATGAACTTCAAATAATTTTAATAAAAGAAATTGAAAAAATAATGTATAAACATGGGATAATATCAAAGTATTCCAATAATTTAAAAAAATTTTTCATAGATCAAAATAATATTCAACAAGTATGGAATTTAATTTTTGCTGAAAATTACTCTTATTCAGAAACTATTAAAGGGTTTAAAGAGGAATTAAGAAGGATAAATAAAAAAATTGTGATTATATATGAAGATATAGATAGAATATCAGATGAAAAAGTTATTAAAAGAATTTTTGGGTTATCTGAAAAGCTTACTACTAATAATATAAAAATTATTTATCAATATGATGAAGCAAAATTGAAAGAACTTAAATTTGCTAGTGGTTACCTAGAGAAGTACATACCTTATAAAATGAATTTAACAGAAATGAATTTTTTTGAAATAGTTAAATTTGTATTAAAGGAAAATGGTATAGATAAAGATATATTAGAAATGAAAGATTTCGATTTTATGAGAAATCATGCACAAATGTATAGGTACAATATTCTGAAAGATGAATTTGGAATGGACAAAGAATTATACATGAACATTTTAAATTTTAGCGTAAGGAGTGTTGAACATTATATATTTGAACTAAATATTATACTGAAAGATGAAGAGTATAAGAAAGAAAAAGAAACTGTAATCAGCTTCTTTTTCATAAAGCATTTCTTACCAGATATCTATGAAAAATTAAATATAGAGAATGGATTATTAGAGACACTTAAATTTAATTTCGAATCAAATTCATATACAATAACTGAATTAATTTCTATGTATAAGTTAAAAGAATTGAATAATGAAAAAATTAATGAGATATTTAATGATGATCAAAATAAAATAAATTATTGTATTTCAAGGTTATTTAATTATAATAATGATCAAATTATTGAAGAAAGTGATTATAAAAATAAATTAAACTCAAGAATGGAAGAGCCGATTAAGGGTTTGAAAAATAGAATAAATAATGAAAAAAAAGATAGACTCATATGGAATCTGTTGGAGAATGGGAAATCTAAAGATACTAACTATGAGTACGTTGGAAAAAGATTTATCAATGAAGTATTGATAAAACCAAAAGATGAGCAAATTAGCGCATATGGAGAATTTTGGGATAGTATATTTTATTTAGACAGTAAAGAAGTTGATAATGGAACTATATTTCTAATGGGAGTTCCGAGTTTTGTTGAGTTGTTTAAAGCTTTTCGAATATTAGATGCAACTGATGAACAAGAAATAGCATTGATAGATTGTTATTTTCAAATCGAAAATATTACAGATATTAATACGGAATTTATTCAGACAATAAATTATTGTGCATTAAAAACAAATAGGGAATATGTATATATATTAAATAAAATTAACCAATTAAATATTATTGGCAATTTAAATTTTGAAAAGAGTTTTAGTGATTTTATAAAAAAGTACATAGGCGCTTTATCTAAGCATGGTTATATTAATACTAACGAGTATTACTATATTAATGGAAGTAATCATATTAAAGAAGAAAGTAAAGAACATATAATAAAGGAATTACAAAAAATAAGCAATAAAATTAATGATTTGAAAAATACAATATCCAATCACATTCAGATTAATGAATTAGAATGTGATTTAGAAACAATAATAGAGTTTATTAATAAAATAATTGAGATTGTAAGTTGCAATACTCCTTTTGAAAATAAAGAAAAAAATTCAATTAGGTCTAGTTGGTCAAGTAAGTTCCGAAATCAAAATGAGTATGAAAGGCTAAAAGGAATCCTTAGTGAGAATAGTGATTTTAATAACGAAATAAAAGAAAGTTATTTAAGTGGGAAAATAACTGTATATGAAATTGATAAATTATTAGGGTAATATAATATTCTGGGAGAGAAATATTAATAATTATAAAGGAGGTAATTTTGTGCATAAAACAGTAAATTCAAAAGGAAATGCTAAAGCTTATATAAACTATTTGGACAATCTTCTCATCCCTAAAAATACTATAGTCCCCCCTATTGAAATTGTGTCTAAAATTGTTAAAAGTAATCATATATATGATTATGATGGAAAGTATCATGAAGAATTAAGTGGTATAAAACATTTTTACACAGACTTACAATCAATCAATAGTGAAGATGCAATTACTTGGTCCTTATTTGGATATATTTCAAAACTTGATGATAGAATAAGATTAGATTTCTTTAATGAATTTCTATCAAAAATTAGCTTACTACAAAATGATGATTATTGTGAAATTAAACTATGGCAGAGGTTACCTCATCCAGACACTAATGTATCAGGAGGACCTGAAATTGATGTGATTTTAATAGGTAAGAGAAATTTTATTATTATTGAGTGTAAATGGAATTCAAAAATTGCGAAAAAACAAGGTGTATCAAAAAATAAGGACCAAATGCAGATTAGACAAGAATGGATTAATAAAATAGGAAAAGTTATTTATCCTAATCATAACATTGAACTTGTTTATGTGAGCAAGGAAAAGGATGATAAATACAAATCAATTACATGGGACGAATTATCAATGTTTAAAAGCCTGCCACACAAGGATGAATTCATAGAGTATTTAAAGTCAAAAAAGTAGAAGTGTAATAAAATCTATTTTCTACAACATGTTATTTTAATTAAAAATTAACAACAGAGCTTGTCAGCAAGCTTCCAATCTCTGTAAGGGGTCTGACCCCTTATAAAAACTGGAACAGTTTTTTCTGAAGTATTTGAATGAAATAATTTATATGAATTAAATTTAATTAGAGTTGTATATTTAGCAGTAGAGCTTGTTAGTGAGTTTTCAATTTATGTAAGAAAATAGACTAATTATAAAAAATGGAATAGTTTTAGCTGCTAATGTTCATTAATACACCTCACGTTGAGACGGTTGTGAAGCTAGTTAAGAAATAGGCTGATATCAAAGGGTTTCAAGGGTTTTTAGAAAATTTGATAATGTGTTTTATATGTTCCCCAAACTTGTTTTGGGGAATTTTTTGCTTTAGGGGGTCTAACTTTTACGCGGAACTAGGGATATTTGCGTATTTGTTTAGATTTTGGGCAAAAAGTTGTAAGCGTCAATGAATCGACGCGTAGCGGTAGCATAATTTAAGTGATAAAATAAACCCAACAGAAAAACTTATATTCTCTGTTGGGTACAATTTTATATAGAAATAATTATTTGGTAGTCTTAACGCGCAGTTCATCTGGAATGCTTTCAGACCATGGCATACATTTTTCTAGTATGTCCTTTTCCTTAACTTCTGAATTTGCAAACATTTCGAATAAATATACTAAATACTTTTCCACTGCTAAGCCATTGGCTTTAGCCGTTTCGGTAATACTATAAAGTACTGCACTTGATTTTGCGCCTTTTACTGTCTTGGAAAACATCCAGTTTTTTCTGCCAATTACAAATGGTTTTATAGCTCTTTCAGCTGCATTATTATCAATTTCAAGACATCCATTTGTCAAGAAAGTTCTCATATATGGCAACAACTTTTGAGCATATGCAAGAGCTTTACCTAAAGGACTTTTAGGAAGCGCATTAACAATTTCATTATCTACATATTCTTGAAATTTACTAAGAATGGGTGAAGATCTCTTGAGCCTTATTGCATGTCGATCACCATAATAATCATCACTACATATATATTGTTCCCTTAGATCCTTTTCAACTTCATAAAGTTGCTCACAATAATTAAACCCTTCTAATGCGTGAGACTGCTTTAGAGCTTCAGGGTTTAAGGTTGATATTATATCAAAGAATTTTCTTCGAATATGGGCCATACAATATAGTCTTTTTATATTCTTAACTTTATTATAGCCATCATATCCATCTGTTTGAAGATATCCAGAAAAACCTTCAAGAAATTCTTCAGCACAAGAGCCAGATCTTGTTTTCTGATAATCATATAAAATTATGTGGTTCTCTATGCCTCCGGAGCGATATAGCCACATGAACCTTTTTGAGTTGGAGTCTTTTCCGTTTTCTTCAATAACCTTCACATAGGTTTCATCGGCATGGATATAATTTCTTCTTAAGAGTTCCACTTTCATATAATCAAAAACAGGCTGAAGTTCATTTGCACAACTTATTATCCAGTTGGATAATGTCTGTCTTGAAAGATTAACATTCATCATCTTAAAATATGATTCCATTCTATATAATGGCATTGCATATTGATATTTCATGCTAACAACATGAGCTAATAATTCATTTGAAGCCATACTTTTATATAAGAAAGTATTTGGCATTTTTGCAGAAATTATATTGGCTTTATCAGCATCCGCTTCGCAATTTTTGCAAGCATATGTATATGAAACATGTTCTTCTATGTAAAGTTCTGCTGGCTTATATTTTAAAATTTCTTTTGATTTTTTACCTATTATAACTAGAACATTCCCGCATTTATCGCAAAATGTTTCAGAGTCAGTAAGTTTATGCTCAATTGTAATTCTATCTAGGCCGGATAAATTATCTTTCTTTCCTAAATGAGAAGATGATTTTTTTCTTGTATATGTAATTTCTTCAACGGAAGGCTCATCTATTTTAATACCACTGTTTTTTTCAGCATCATTAAAAAGTGAGAGCTGTCTCGAATCAACTTGTTCACTAGATTGTCCAAAAATTTTTCTGTTTTTATTAAGGATCTGTCCTTTAAGAAAAGCCAATTCCTTTTTTAAATCATCAATTTCCTTATCTTTTGATTCAATGTCTTTTTCCATTTTAGAAATCAATAATTTTGTTTTTTCATCAAGTTGATTTTCTAAATCTAAAATATCCATCCCTATACCTCACAACAAATATAGGGATATATTACCACAAAACCCTCAATTCCGAAACTTGTAAAAGTTCAAAATTAAGGGTTTACAGCGATATTTGTTTTAAAAGCTATTTCTTACTTCAATTGGCTTAAATTTAGACTTAGTTCTAACTTCATATCCCATAAGCAGCCATTTCAATTCTTCTTTGTTAATTTTAAGAGCTTCGTCTGGAGTCATCGGCCATTTCAATTTATTATTTTCAAGTCGAAAATAGTACAGCCAGAATCCTTCATCAAAGTGAAGTATCTTAATTCTATTCATTTGCCTATTGCAAAAAACAAACAAGGATTTTTCAAACGGATCCAGTTTTAGCTGCGTTTGCACAATCACGATTAGTCCATCAATACTTTTTCTCAAATCAGTTATTCCACACGCAAGATAAACTGTATTAACTTTATTAAGATTAAACATTTGTAATCAAATCCTTAAGTAAAGTGCTCAAAACAGCTATTTCATTAGCCGGTACGTATATTTTAGTGGCTCCTATTTCTATTATTATATTAGGTCTATCAGCTGGAACTACGGTGATTTCAGTTGTTACTTTTTCTTCTCTCATTGAAATTGCATGAAACTGTAAATTATTATCTTCATTCTTGAATTTCTTTTTATAGTAATGAAATTGACTTTTAGTAATGTGATTTGCATTGCAGAAAGTTCCTAACGTTCCTTCGTAAGAAGAAAAGGTAGCAACAATTTCTCTCCAATTTATCTTTTCATTATTATTCATGTAAATAAACCTCCATTGTTAAAATCTATGTTAATTTTAACAATGAAGGTTTATATTTATCTATCCGTTAATTTTTTTACGCTTACAAAAAGTTAATTTGTTAATTTGTTAATTTGTCCTAAAATTTAATTTTTAAATATAAATCTATCAAAAGTATACGAATATATACTAAAGATATTGTAACGTGTAAGTTAGGATAGTATAATTAGTTAAAATAAACATTAAGGTACATAAGAATTAATAAATTCTATGCATTTTAGAGGAATACAGGAGAAGTTAATATGGCATATAGTTATAAAAAGCTTTGGAAATTACTAATTGATAAGAATATGAACAAGGTAGCACTTAGAGATTCAATTGATATTACCCCAGCTACACTTGCAAAACTTAGCAAAAATCAACCTGTAAATATGGATATTCTTGCAAGAATTTGCAAAGAGTTAAAATGCAATATTGGAGATATCGTTGATTATTTGCCAGAGGTGGAGGAAAAGAATGACTAATGAACAATTAAAAGATTTAAAAGATAAATTATGGGCATCAGCAGATCAGCTTCGTGCCAATTCAGGATTAAAATCCACAGAATATGCTACGCCTATTTTGGGACTTATTTTTCTTAGATTTGCAGAGAGTAAATACAAACAATATGAAACTGAAATAAATGCAGAATACGAAAAATCTAAAGGAACTAGAATTGAAAGAGATATTCATGAAATTGCCATTGAAAAATGTGGATTTTATCTCCCTGATGAGGCAAAGTATGATTATCTTTTAAAGTTACCAGAAGATGAAAACTTAGCACAAAAGGTGAAAGAAGCAATGAGTGCTGTTGAAAAATATACAACAGAACTTGCTGATACTTTGCCAAAAGATGAATATTACAGTATTAATAGCAGTGATGATAAAACTGTTCTAAAAAAATTGCTTAAAACATTTAAGGATATTCCAGATGACATAAGTATAGATGTATTTGGTGAGATATATGAATACTTCCTTGGAAACTTTGCATTAGCAGAAGGGCAAGGAGGTGGAGAGTTCTTTACCCCATCAACTGTTGTTCGTTATATGGTTGAAGTCCTTGCACCAACAGAAGGAAAAATATTAGATCCTGCTTGTGGTAGTGGTGGTATGTTTGTTCAAACTGCTCATTATATAGATAAGCACAAGAAAAATGGAAATACTATAAACCTTCGTTCTTATGGTGTAGAAAAAACAGGAGCAACAGTAAAGCTTGCAAAAATGAATTTAGCACTAAACAATATACGTGGAACAATTACAGAGGCGAACTCATATTATAATGATCCGTATGAATGCTTTGGGAATTTTGACTATGTTATGGCAATTATATTTAGTTTATTGGAATACTGTATTCATAGTATTAGATATAGAAGCCTAGTGGCTATTCAATGTATGTTAAAGTAATAGTCAAGGTCTTAGTTTAAACCCCTTGAGTATTACTTTAACATATATTATCTTATTATAAGCTTCTGGAAAGACTCAAAGATAATGTAGTTACCGTTTAAACTGTAATATAGGAGCTGTTTGTATGGAAATTATAAGTGAACTAAATATAACAACTAATCCTCCCTTTAACGTAGATGGTATTGAACTTGATAGTGTTAAAAATCAGCCACGTTTTAATACATATGGTGTACCACAAAACAAAACAAAAAAAGCCAAGGGAGATGCTTCTGAAATAGTACCAAATGGGAACTATTTATGGATTAACATGTTTGCTACATCTTTAAAGGAAGAAGGAAGAGCTGCTCTTGTTATGGCAAATTCTGCATCAGATGCAGGGAACAGCGAAAAGGATATTCGTATAAAGCTTATAGAGAGTGGTATTATAAGTCAAATGGTAACACTGCCATCAAATATGTTTAGTACAGTAACACTTCCGGCTACTCTATGGTTTTTTAACAACGCTAAGTCAAAAAAGGATGAAATTTTATTTATTGATGCAAGAAATATATTTACACAAATTGATAGAGCACATCGTAAATTTTCTGATGAGCAAATTAAAAATCTTTCTATAATATCAAGACTTTATGAAGATAGATCAGATGAGTTTTGGACATTAATTGAAGAATATAAATTAGCAATGGAAGAGGCAGAGGATAAATCATATTGGCAAGAAAATATTGATTGGCTGCTTGAAAGATTTCCAGAGGGCAAATATCAAGATATAACAGGTCTTTGCAAAGCTGCAACTATTGAAGGTGAGGATGGAATAAAAGAACAAGATTATTCTTTAAATCCTGGGAGATATGTTGGAGTAGTTATTGAAGAAGATGGACTGACAGAAGAAGAATTTAAAGCAGAAATGCTATCACTTAATAAAGAGCTAACACAGCTTAATATTGATGCAAAAGAACTTGAAGGAAAGATTGCAGAGAATCTGCAGCTTTTGGTGAATGGATATGAATAAAGAAAATAATAAACTTCAAATTCGCAATAGTACAGCAGAATTTTTGATTTTTACCGCGCAGAGTGGAGAGAATTCCATTGATGTTATGGTCGTGGATGAAAATGTGTGGTTAACTCAGGAGATGATTTCAACTCTTTATGAAAAAGGTAGATCTACTATTACAGAACATTTAAAAAATATTTTTTCTGATGGTGAATTAGATGAAAATTCAGTATGTCGGAAATTCCGACGAACTGGAGCTGATGGGAAGGAATATAATATAAAATTTTATAATTTAGAAGCAGTTATTGCAGTTGGCTTCAGAACCAATTCAGAAAGAGCAATTGTATTTCGTCAGTGGGCAGCGTCTGTATTAAAGGATTTTTCAATTCGTGGCTATGTAATTGATAAAGAAAGACTTGAAAATGGAACGTTTTTAAATGAAGAATATTTTGATCATTTGGTTGAAGAAATTAGAGAGATTAGAGCTAGTGAAAGAAGATTTTATCAGAAGATAACAGATATTTATGCAACAGCAATGGATTATTCTGTTGATGCTCTTACTACTAAATCATTTTTTAAAACTGTACAAAATAAATTGCATTTTGCCATTCATGGTAAGACAGCAGCAGAATTAATAATAGATAGAGCTAATTCAGAAAAAGAAAATATGGGATTAACTGCTTGGAAAAACTCACCTAAGGGTAAAATATTAAAAAGTGATGTTTCAGTTGCAAAAAACTATTTAAGTTTAGAAGAAATGGATTCATTAAATAGAATAGTTATTATGTATCTAGATTATGCAGAAAATCAAGCTAAAAGAAAAATTCCAATGACCATGGAAGATTGGGCAAATAAACTCAATGCTTTTTTACAATTCAATGAATATGAGATTTTAAACAATTCAGGAAAGGTTACAGCAGAAATTGCAAAAGCCTTTGCAGAAAGTGAATATGAAAAATATAGAATAGTGCAAGATAGAGTGTTTGAAAATGACTTTGATAGGCTTTTAAGGGAAAGTGGAAAAGGTGGTGAAGGGCATGAATGAAGTAAAGTTCAAGGAATTCATTAAATTAAATAGAGGGTTTGATTTACCCAATGATAAGATGGTATTTGGAGAGTATCCTGTCGTTGCATCAACTAATATAAAAGGATTCCACAACAACTTTAAGGTTAAAGGCCCTTGTGTTGTTACTGGACGTTCTGGAAGTTTAGGTGCAGTACAATATATTATAAGCGATTGTATTCCATTAAATACGACTTTATATGTAAAAGATTTTAAAGATAATTATCCTAAATATGTTTACTATTATTTAAAAACAATGCATTTAGAAGCATATAATTCAGGTGCAGGAGTTCCGACATTAAACCAAAATCATTTGCACAATATAAAACTTAAAATACACGATTATAACACCCAACAAAAAATAGCCGATACTTTATCAGCTTACGATGAACTTATAGAAAATAATAATCGTAGAATTGAACTTTTAGAAAAAACAGCAGAAAACTTATATAAAGAGTGGTTTGTGCGATTTCGTTTTCCTAATTATAAGGAAACAAAGTTTGAAAAGGGTCTGCCACAGAAGTGGGAAGTTAGAAGATTAAGTGAATTTATTTATGTAACTGATGGTACACATGACACCCCGAAACAAACAGAAAGCGGGAATTATCTTATTACAGGAAAATGTATAACAAATGATTTTATAGATTTTAGTAAAGCTTATTTTATAAGTGAATATGATCATGAGAAAATAAAGAAACGTAGTGGTTTAGATAAGGGAGATATCTTATTTAGCAATATTGGAACTGTTGGTAGTGTTAGTATTATAGATTATGGAATAGACTTTAGTGTAAAAAATGTTATTATTTTAAAACCACAAAGTGATATTGAAAAGTGTTACTTGTATTGTTTATTAAAGAACTCCACTATTCAAGAGTTATTTAAACAGCAGACAAACGGCTCATCGCAGCAGTTTATATCACTTGGGTTTATGAGAGGGTTTAAAGTATTGATACCTAGTATGGTAATTTTAGAAAGGTTTAAAGGGATTGTAGAGCCAATTATAGCAGAGAAATATAACCTTTATAAGAAAAACCAAAACCTAATTAAACAACGTGATTTATTATTACCTCGTCTTATGAGTGGAAAATTAGAAGTATAAAAAAATGAAGTAATCTTAAATGCAGTAGTAGGCGATTGAACTACTACTGCATATTTTATACATTAAATGAAATAATATGGACAATAGATTAAAAGATTACTATAATTAGCATAAAGTAACGTATAAAATAAGGGGGTTAAATTATGGCACAAATTATTACTGAAGATATGATAGAACAATCAGCTATTAAGATGTTAGTTGATGTAAATAAGTACGAAAGTATAAATTGCTATACAATAGATAAAGAAACTCTGCCAGATAATACTGATAGAGAAGATAAAAAGCAGGTTGTGCTGCCTAATATTCTGTTTATTAAGTTGTGTGAGATTAACCCTAAAATCCCTGTAGATGCAATAAAAAAAGAGGTGGAAAAGCTTTCACGTACCTCTAAAACTGGGGATTTAATGCTTACGAATTATTCTAACTATCAAATGCTTAGAAATGGTATTAATGTAGAGTATGAAATAGATGGCAAGAAAACAAAAGATAGACTAAATATCATTAATTATAATGAACCATTAAAAAATAGTTTTATTGTAGCCTCTCAAATGTGGATAAAGGGAGAGGTTCATTGGCGTAGACCTGATCTTATTATATTTATTAATGGATTACCTCTTGTATTTATTGAACTTAAAAATTCAAATATATTAGTAAAGAATGCTTATGATAAGAATCTTACAGATTATTTAAAGGATATACCTTATTTGTTCAATTTTAATCAAATCTGTGTATTGTCAAATGGAATGGAAACAAAATTGGGTAGTTTTAAGGCAGGGTATGAGCATTTTTTTGAATGGCTTAAAGTTGAGGATGAAAAAGAGACTCCAGATAGAGCGGAAATCAAAGAAAATTGCATTAGTTTAGAATATCTAATTAGAGGATTACTTAAAAAGGACACCTTAATTGATTATATAGAAAACTTTATTTTATATGATAGAAAAAAAGTAAAGCTTATAGCTAAAAATCATCAGTTCTTGGGCGTAAATAGAGCATTTAATGCTTTTCTTAATAGGGAGAATTTAAAAGGGAAACTAGGTGTTTTTTGGCATACTCAAGGTAGTGGGAAAAGCTACTCTATGGTTATGCTTTCAAGAAAGATAAAGCATAAATGTAGTGGTAATTTTACATTCTTAGTAATAACTGATAGAAAAGATTTAGATGATCAAACATATAAAAATTTCTTGAGAACAGAATTCATAAAAAAGGAAGAAGAGGTTCGACCATCGAATAGTTCAAAACTTCGTGAGGAACTGGTAACTAATAAGACAATTCTTTTTAGCCTTATACATAAATTTAGATATGATAAAGGTAAGAAATATCCTATTTTATCAGAACGTGATGATATTATTGTAATGGTAGATGAAGCACACAGAACTCAATATAAAGATTTAGCAGAAAATTTGAGGATAGGCCTACCTAATGCACAGTTTATTGCTTTTACAGGTACACCACTTCTTGGTAGTAAGAAATTAACTAATTCTTGGTTTGGTGATTATGTTAGTGAATATAACTTTGCTCAGTCTATAGAGGATAATGCAACGGTACCTCTATATTATACAAAAAGAGTACCAGAAGTGGAGCTGAAGAATGACTTTTTAAATTCTGACTTTGCTGAAGTTTTAGAAGAAGAAAATTTAACAGAAACAGAGCAAAAGCGTTTGGAAAATCATTATGCAAAAGAGTTAGAAGTTTTAAAAAGGGACGATAGATTAGATACTATTGCAAATGATATAGTTTATCATTTTCCACGTAGAGGATTTCTTGGAAAGGGTATGGTTATTTCAGTCGACAAATTTACTACGGTTAAGATGTATGATAAGGTAAATTACTATTGGAAAGAAGAAATAAAAAAACTTAATTCACAGATTTCTAAAGAAAATGATGAGATAGAGAAGTTAAAGTTAAAACGCATAGTAAATTACATGCGTAGTGTGCAAATGGCAGTAGTTATCAGTTGTGAAGATGGAGAGGAAGAAAAGTTTAAGAAGCAAGGATTATCTATAAACATACATAGAGAACGTATGAATGAAGTTGATGAAAATGGCTTTGATATAGAGGATAATTTTAAAGATGATAAACACCCTCTACAACTTGTTTTTGTTTGTTCTATGTGGCTAACAGGTTTTGATGCGCCATCTGTATCAACTCTTTATCTTGATAAACCAATGAAAGGGCATACATTGATGCAGACAATAGCAAGAGCTAATAGAGTATATGTAGGGAAAGAGAATGGAATTATTGTAGATTATCTCGATATATTTAAATATTTAAAAAGAGCATTAGCCGATTATGGTACTGATGAAGAAGGTGTTATGCCTGTTAAGGATATTCATAAGTTATTAGATCAGCTTAACCAGACTATAGAAATAACCGTTCAATATTGTTTTGAGCTTGGAGTTGATTTTAAGTTGGTTATAGGACAAGCTGATACATTTAAAAAACTTGATAACTTTGAAAGTTTTGCTAATATCATTTTAGGAAATGATGAATGGAAAAATGAATTTAAGGTATATTCTAATACTGTAGAACTTTTATATGAATCATTAAGACCTGATATATTTAAAATGGATTTTGATAATTCTTTAAAAGAGGCTATTTTATATCTACGAGGTATTATTGATGGAAAAATACGTCCAGAAAAATTAGAAGCTGCTAGAATAAAAATTGATCAGCTTTTAGATCAAAGTATACTAGTTGCTGAAGAGAAAGCTACTTATAGCATTGTTACCACTGGAAAAGAGATTGATTTGTCAAAGTTAAATATTGATGAATTAAGAGCACAGTTTAAAATGACTAAATATAAAAATATTGAAATATCAAATCTTAGGAAATTTATTGAAGAAAAGCTTGCAAGAATGATACAAAAAAATGTAACGCGCGGGAACTTTGCGGAATTGTTTCAAAATATTATAGATAACTATAATGCAGGCGGTTCTCAAAATGATGATTTCTTTGAAAAATTGTTGAAATTGATGGAAGAATTAAAACAAGAAGAAGAACGTCATATTAAAGAAGAATTAAGTGAAGAAGAACTTGAAATTTTCGATTTGCTTAGAAAAGAGAAATTACTTAAGGATGAAGAAAAAAAGGTGAAGCTTGCCGCAAAAATGCTTTATGAAACCTTGATTCAGAAAAAATCTGAGCTATTCATTGTAGGTTGGCAAAATGATCCACAACCAAAAGAAAGAGTAAAACATGAAATCATAAATGTTCTAAATACCTTTTTACCAGAAACCTATGGAAGAGATATTTTCACACAAAAAAGTAATATAGTTTATGAACATATTATAGATCAAGCAATTATGGGATTTAGCTGGGGGGCTTAATTGTAAATTCTATTGAGACTTTAAAACTTTTATAATTCAAATTGGAATTAATATTCAGATAAATAGGAATAGGAGGTTGAACTTTATGGCAGAAATTAAATTTGAAATAGAAAAAGAACTAGGTTCTATATCAGAATCACCAAAAGGCTGGACTAAAGAATTAAATCTAATAAGTTGGAACGGAAAAGACGCTAAATATGATTTGAGAGATTGGGCACCTGAACATGAGAAGATGGGGAAGGGTGTTACTTTATCTTTGGAGGAATTAAAAAAACTTAGAGATGTTTTAAATAATATAGAATTATAATTATACACTTAGAAATGACACTTATGAATTGAGTGTCATTTCTATTATAAAATAAGGGGATAATAAGATGAGCAATAAGAAAAATAACTTGTTTATAGCAGTTCTAATAACAATTATTTTAATTGCTATTCCAATATTATTAGATAAATTCATAATAGGAAACAATTGGCCTTCAAATATATCAAATTCTGAGTGGGTCTCTTTCTTAGGGAGCTATCTTGGTGGGTTATTTGGAGGAGTTCTAAGTATTGCAGGTGTTTTTATTACTATTAGATATTATAAACAACAAGAAATAAAGGAGAAAGAAGAAAGACAAAAATTTATACTAGAGGAAATAAAAAAACAACATGAAATAAAATATAAATTTGAATGCTTAGAAGAATTAGAAGCGTTTAATCGAAAAATTGGTGAATTATATAATCACATAGAAGTTATTGATATGCTAATAGAAGAGATACCCAAAGATGAAAAACCATTAAATAAAATAGATCATAAGATATGGGAGAATTTTAGTGAAATATCAAAGGATATAAATAAAAGCTATAATAATTTGAAATCTATATATGAATGTAAGTTAAGTGTATTTTATAAGCATAAGTGAATCACTTCGTTCTCCACTAAGGGCACAGACCCTTGTGTGAATTTACCAGGTACAAGCTACTTAGTTCATTGTATTGTAATGATTAAAAAAATTGGCCTAAAGTAAAAATTAAATTTAAAGATAAGGTAAAGGATGTTTATTAATCAAGAGAAGCATAATTTATTATCAAATTACAAAGTTAAAGAGTATTGAAAAAGAGGGCATTCAAAGAAGACAATATATGATATAGGAACAGATATATTTTTAACTAACATTCTGATTTAAAGCAGTAACCTTATAAAAAATAAGTTTACTGCTTTAACATTTATTGGAGAAATTAACCATAATATGTTATAATTTAGTCATCAAGTGAAACTTGATTCAAGGTGGGGTTTGATCCCCATCTGAATTTTAGTTGAACTTATACCCTCAAGGGGTACCACGTCTAGGGTAGTGTCACTGTTATCTTCCACCTTGAAGAGGATGGAAGTGTTACAGTGGCTAGATATCAGATAAATGAAAATTGGAGGAAATTATGGGGATTTTTGATGTTGTTAGGAAAAATATATTTGGTGTTAGCTTTGAAAATAAAATTATGAAAACTATAAGTACACCAACTTTTATAAAGGATTTTAAGGCGGACAATGAAAATGTAATTGAACTTAATAAGCTTTTAAGTAAAGCTACTGATAGTGAAATGAAAAAGAAAATTGATAATGAGATTAAGCTTCAGAATTATGTTCATGATAGTTTAGGCAAAGTATATTTTGAGCTTAACAATTCACCTGTACCTTTTTATGGATTACATAATATAAGATTAGAATCTGGAGAGAATAAGTCAAACATAGATTTTCTAATGGTTACTAATCAATTTTGCTGCATAATAAATTGTAAGAGTCATCAAGGAAATATTGAAATAGATAGTCAGGGCAGCTTTTCTAGATGGATTAAGAAAGGTGGAAAGAGTTTTAAAGAGGGGATATATAGCCCCGTGGAAGAGAATATAAGGGTAGAGCTTATTTTAAAAGGTATTTTAAATAATCAAGGATTAGAAAAATTACCAATTATGTCTTTAGTTGTATTCACAAATCCAAAGGCTACTTTAAACTTTAAGAATTGTTCTGAGGATTTTATGAATAAGGTGATTAAAGTTGATTTAATAAATACAAAACTAAGTGAAATAGTTAAAAATATAGCACCACCAGTTTATGAAGAAAAAAATGCGATGGAATTTGCTGTTCTATTAAAAGGTTTAGATACAAGTGTTAAGATCGATTACAGTAGTAAATTTGAAATTAAAGATAATAGTGAAGATATTTTAAAGGTAAAGCCAAAATCAACGGATACTCTAGTAGAAAAAAATAATAAAGGAAATGAGGAAACTCTTATAAAAGCTTTAAAAACTTATAGATCAGCTAAAGCTTCTTCAAATGGCGTTCCTTCTTATTTTATTTTTAATAATGACGAAATGAAGAGAATAGTTGAAGCTATGCCTATAAATAAACAAGAATTAATTTCAATAAAAGGTTTTGGAGAAGTGAAATTTGAGAAGTATGGCCAAGATATTATAGACATAATTAAAAGTGTTATAGAATAGATGTATTAAGAATCACTTATGAATTGGAGCAAGGACAGATTATATAACTAGAATATGATTATCTACAATTACAATAATAAAAATAAAATTAATGGTAAAGAAGGGGTAAGAATGCAATTAAATTTAGAACAAAAGAGAATTATTGAGAGCAAACCAAATGGTCATATATTAATTAAAGGTGTAGCAGGTTCTGGTAAAACAACTGTAGCTGTAAATAAAATTCCAATACTGCTTAGACATTATTGTGCAGCAAAAGATGACATGATTCTTATGGCAACTTATAATAAATCCCTTTCTAAGTATGTATCATTTATATATGAAAATGTTAAAGAGGAAATTAATAGCCAAGGAAGTTTATTTGATGAAGATAATAATGATAAATTACAAATAAAAACAATTGATTCATTAATGTATAGCTATTTTATGAAATACAAAAATCAATATAAGTTAAAAATAGAAATTGCAACACATAAGGAATGTCAAAATGAATTAATTGATGCCATAAATTTTGTAGCTAGCAGATATGAGAATGTTAAAATAATTAATCAAAGATTTCTTTCTTTTATAAAAGAAGAGATTACCTGGATTAAGGCTTGCAATTATATGGAGCTTCAAGAATATCAATCAGTTGATAGAGTTGGCAGGGTAAGTAAGGTTAATAATGATGGGCCTCAAAAGATTAGAAAGAATTCTGATGTGCGAAATGCAATTTATGAGGTTATGATAAAGTATCATGATAATTTAAAGAAGATAAATAAAATAGACTTTCAGGATATGGCATTACTTGCTTTAGAGCAAGCTAAAAAATATCCAAAAGCAAAGTATACTCATATTTTAATAGATGAAAGTCAGGATTTATCAAGAGTTCAATTGGAGTTTTTAAAGGCTTTATATAATGAAAAATCATATTCAAGCATAACTTTTATTTCTGATGTTGCCCAAAGTATATATTCTCAAGCTTGGCTTATTAAAAATCGTTCTTTTACTACTTTAGGTTTTGATATGACTGGTAAATCTAATTCTTTAAGCAAAAATTATAGAACAACAACTCAAATAGCTCAAGCTGCTTTTAGTTTGATTAATAGTGATGAAGATTTACTTGAAGATGCAAATTTTGTTAAGCCTAATTTAATAGATAAGCAAGGTGAATATCCTATATACAGGAACTTTAAAACTAAAAATGAAGAAGGTTCGTACATAGGAGACTTAATAACTAAAAATCTTATAAAAGATTATAATCTTAAAGATATAGTTATAATTGCAAGATTAAAAGGTCAGTTAAAAGAATTGCAAGAATATCTACAAAAACATAATATACCATCATCAGTATTTGATAATAAAGATGAATTTAATTTTGCAGAGGAATCTGTAAAGCTTGTAACTATGCATTCTATAAAAGGCCTTGAATTTAAGGTTGTTATAATTGCAGGATTAAATTCTAAGGTAATGCCTTATTATTCTGATAAAAATGAATTTGATGATATGGAAATGTTAGAATCTAGAGAGAAAAAACTTCTTTATGTTGGAATGACAAGATCAACTGAAAAATTATTTATAGCATCTGATGGAACACCATCTAAATTTATTAAAGATATAGA
This sequence comes from Clostridium beijerinckii, assembly GCA_003129525.1. Classification (NCBI taxonomy): domain Bacteria; kingdom Bacillati; phylum Bacillota; class Clostridia; order Eubacteriales; family Clostridiaceae; genus Clostridium; species Clostridium beijerinckii. The sequence goes on from CP029329.1 coordinate 2,591,852, forward strand.
CTTTAAATATTTAAGGATAAAAGTAAATTGTGCTATGAGAAGAATTTCGTCTATCAGCATAGATGATTACTTGCTTAAAGAAAATATTCCAGATGTGTATTCAGCAGAAGAAAAGATAAGGCAGTGGATTCTTAGAGAAATAAAAGATGTTTATAAATATCCATTGAATTTAGTTACTATAGAACAAAAAGTAAATATAGGTTCTTCAGTAAAATTTGCTGATATTGCAATTGATATTTATAGAAATAAGGTTAAAGGACCCTATATATTAATAGAAACCAAAGCTTGGGGAAATGGAGTTGAGTCTGCATTATCTCAATTGAAAAGTTATATGGCAAATACTCCAAGTGTTCAATATGGTATAGCTACAGATGGAAATGATCTTGTTATTATCAATAAAGATTTAGAAGAAATTGATGATATACCTAAATTTGATTCTTCAATGATTCCATTAACCTTAGAAACCATTGAATATGTAGATTTAAAAAGAAGTACAAGCCATAAATTTATTAAGGATTCATCTTCAATTGGGGAAATTTACATCGAGGATAATGGAGAAGAAATAAAAGTACAAAATGTACGAGCTGTTCCAATATTTAATGAGATTGCAGCAGGAACTCCTATTTTAATAAATGATTCACTGCAAGGAAAGTACTACTTACCATTAGAATGGGTTGGAAATTCTAATGATGTATTCATACTTAAAATAAAAGGTGACTCTATGATAAAGAAAGATATTAATGATGGCGATTATGTAGTATTAAATAAGCAAAATTCTGCAAATATTGGAGATATAGTAGCAGTTGATATTGAAGGCAATTCTACTTTAAAAACCTATAAGACAATAGGTGGAAAAATTCTGCTTATGCCAGAAAATGATGCTTATGAACCATTTATGCTGGAGGAAGATCAGTTTAGTATACTTGGGGTAGCTATTGGGATTATTAAAAATTGATGAAACTAAAGTTTATTTAGTTAGTACCGGTACACATGTAGCAGATGACAACTTTAAAGCACGTTTTAAAAATCATTGAAAAGTATAAAAAGCTATCCATAAAAGGATGGCTTTTTATGTGTGAAAAAATAAATTTACTATTCAATTTATTAGATAAATGAAAACTTGAATAATTCCACTTATCAACATTTATTGGAGAAATTACCCGTAATATGTTATAATTCAAACATAAATAAAATAAATAAATTTATGGCAATTTTGATATTATAAAGAAAAAATATTAGTATATATTAAATAATAAATATATAAATAAAGTAAATTATAAAATAGGAGATAAAATGAAAGAAATACTAGAAAAATATAGCACACGATTAGTTAATATTAGTGGAAGAAACAGAAGTCTTGTAATGAAGAAAATATATAAAAAAAGAGCTTTTGATATTATGAGACTTAATGAATTTGATGAAAAAATTAGTGGAGAATTAATTAAATTTATAAGTTGCAGAAGCACTAAGGAATTACAGATATCAGAAGATCCATTTGAATGGTATAATGATCAATTAAAAAAACTAAAGGAAGATCAAGATAAATCTACTGAGGAAGCTATTGAAAAGCTAAAAAACACAGAAAACTTCTCTGAGGAAAAGGTTAAAGAAATAAAGCAAAAATCTGATAATAGACTCCAAGAAGAAGATGAAAAGTTAAGAAGAAAACAGGAGAAACTAGCAGGATATTCTAGTGGCATTAAGACACTTATAAAAGAAATTAAAAGTACAGAAAAGGAAACAGGAAGATATGAATTATACATAGGATATCCATTTGTAGAAGGGTACTTTAAGGATAAGACTTTCACAAAAGCTCCATTATTTTTGTTTCCAATAGAAGTTAATAAAAAAGGTGATAAATGGTACATAAAAAATAAAGTTGATTCTCCAATAATCTTAAATAAGGTATTTTTGATTGGATATGCAAAGTTCAATGAAGAAAAAATAGCGAATATTAACACTGAATATGATGATTTAAGTAACTTTGGTAGCGATTTGATCGAAGGAGTAATTAAAGAGTTAAAAAAAGTTAATATAATTATTTCATATACAGAATCTGAACCAACAAAGTTTAAGGAAATTTCGAAAGATACTGAAATTAAATATAACCTAGGAGAATTGGTAATAAAAAATAACATAATAATGGGCCATTTTAATATAGCAAATTCGATTTATAATGATTATAAAGAGATGGAAATTAATGATTTGAGTAATGATTTAATGAGCAAATTGTTGAAAAACGAAAACACTAATGAATTTCCAGCAGATGGTGAACTCCAGGAGAAGAGTGAAAGAAAAGATATTTTAGAAAAAGACTTTTTCTTCATTTCTGATTTAGATTATAGTCAAGAAATTGCAGTTAAAAAATCAGAAGAAAATTCACAGCTAGTTATTTATGGACCGCCAGGAACAGGCAAATCTCAAACAATAGTTAATATAATTTCACAGTATTTAAGTTCTGGTAAAAAGGTACTTATGGTTTCTCAAAAGAAAGCAGCGCTAGATGTAATTTATAATCGTTCTGCAGCAATTAATTCTAAAATGATAATGTTCAATAAAGATGTAGATAAGAAGGAATTCTATTCAACAATAGCAAACAGAATTGATTTATTAGAAAATAAGCCTTTGAATTTTAACCAAATATCATCTATGGCCTCCATAGTAGATGAAAAATTAAAAAAACTTGAAACCTTAGGCGATATATTAACTAAAGAACAAAGCTTCGGATTAACCTTGCAGCAAATGTATAGTAAAAATAGAAGCGTAATGAGCGAAAATGATAATTTAAGTAAATTCTTTAGAGATTTTAGAAAATCATATCCTTTTGAAGATTTAAAATATAAAGAACTAGTTGATATATGTGAAGGTGTATTGAAAGACGGAAAGTTTAATAAATTCTACAGACTAAAAAATATAGTGGGAGATAATAAATATTCCCTATATTTAAAAGAAGACATGGATATTTATGACTTAGAAGACTCAATACAAGAAATAAAGAATTTATTAAAGGAATACGAAGGGACTTTAGAAGCGTTAAAGAGTAAACTGAAATATTTTTCTTACTCAAAAGATATAGCTGTTAACGCTGGATCATTAAATGAATGTGGTAGTAAGATAAATCGAAGTGAGAATGGAAATTTATTAGAGAAGTTAACTGATGGTTCCAAATTTAGCATAAGTTATTGGTTAAGTCTAAAGAAAAATAAAGTTAAAGAAAAAGAAAATTATAGATTATATGAAGAAAAGCAAAGTGAAATTATTAAAAAACTTGAGGGAGAAGTTTTTAGTATAAAAGAAATCGTTGAAAAATTAAAATGCTTAAATAATGTAATTATTTCAAATGAAGTTGATAAAATAATTAAAAATTTTGATAATAATAAAGAAACTTTGGACAGCTTAATATTAATATCAGATGTTCTAAATAAATATGATGAGATAAGTTCATTAAAGGGTACTGTTAATGACATTAAAGATAATCAAAAGATGTTGTTAGAATATGTTTACTCTAAAGAAAATGATTTAGAAAAGGGTCATGAAATAGTATCTAAATTACCGGAATTAGCTATTCAGGTTCATATTTCTAGATTACAACGTCAATATGCCCGAGAACTAGAAGGAATAGATAATTTTGAAACAATAAGAAAAGAAGTTTCCGATTCCATGATCAAAAAGAGAAAGGCAGTGCCTAGATATATAAATCAAAAGTGGGATAATACTGCTTTAGAAAACAGGGGATACAATGAAAAGATATGGAAGGAGATGTACAGACAATGCACTAAAAAGAGTCAACTCCTTCATATTAGAGAGTTTGTTTCAAGATTTTCAAACAGTATTTTCGAACTTTACCCATGTTGGTTATTATCACCTGAAACAGTGTCAGAAGTATTACCTTTGAGTAATGGATTGTTTGATTTAATTATATTTGATGAAGCATCTCAGATATTTATTGAATCTTCTATTCCAACAATATATAGAGGGAAAAAAGTAGTAGTTGCAGGTGATGATAAGCAGTTAAGGCCATCTTCAACCTTTAGTGGTAAATATGATGATGAAGAGGAATCTGATGATATAGAAACAGCAGCTGCGTTAGAGGAAGAAAGTCTTTTAGATCTTGCAAAATATAGTTTTGCTTCAACATCACTTTATTATCACTATAGATCAAAATTTGATGAATTGATTAACTTTTCGAATTATGCATTCTATGGTGGAAAACTTGAGGTTTCACCTAATATTTCTAAATCCAGCACAGAAGGAATGAAATCAATAGAGCGAATCAAGGTTAATGGTAGATGGATTGACAGGACAAATAGAGAAGAAGGGATTGAAGTTGTTAATATAGTTAAAGACATTTTAAAGAATAGAAAAGAAAATGAAACTATTGGTATAATAACTTTTAATATTACCCAAAGAGATTTAATTGAGAATCTATTAGAGATCGAAGCAGGTAAAGATCCTATATTTAGTGAAAAGTATTATTCAGAGGGTGATAGAGTTGAAAATAATGAGGACTTAAGCTTATTTGTGAAGAATATTGAGAATGTTCAAGGTGATGAAAGAGATATTATAATATTCTCTACTGCTTACGCAAAAAATGAAAATGGAAGAGTAGTAGCTAGTTTTGGTTCATTATCCCAAGAGGGTGGAGAAAATAGATTAAATGTTGCTATAAGTAGAGCTAAGAAAAAGATTTATCTTGTTACGTCTATAGAGCCAGAGGATTTAAATATTGATTCTTCAAAGAACAAAGGACCTAAGTTATTTAAAAAGTATCTTCAATATGTAAAGGCAGTTTCAGAAGGTAATAGTGAAGTAGCACAAGAAATACTTTATAGTGTATGTGATTCTGGAATTTTACGAAATGACGAAATTCATTATGATTCAGATTTTGAAAATCAAGTTTATGATGCTCTTAAAAAAGAAGGGTTAATTATTGATACTCAAATAGGGGTATCTGGCTATAAGATAGACCTAGCAGTATATGATGAGGAAAGTTCTAAGTATATTTTAGGAATTGAATGTGATGGAGCAGCCTTCCATTCTTCTAAGTCTGCAAGAGAGAGGGATATTTTTAGACAGAGATATCTTGAAAGTAGAGGTTGGAATATCATTAGAATTTGGAGTAAGGATTGGTGGACTAATCCTGAGAAGGAAGTTGACAGAATTGTTAATAGGGTCAATCAACTATTAGGAGAATAAGAACTTACAAAGCATATTAAAAAAAGAGATACTGGGAATGTCCATAGATTTGTGTACATTAAAACTATAAGCAAGTTGAATAGCTTGTTCGCCTAAGTCCATCTGTTCTTTTTAGTTTTCAGATACAAATTATGTAATTTATTAGTTGCAAAAATTTAAGCCTAAAGTAGAAAAAAAATTTTTCATATTTTCTATTTTAGGCTTTTGATGCTATTTTTTAGCTATTTTCTTCAATATAAAAGCAAAATAATTTAAATAGATAGTGCTTTCACCTGGCAATGAGAGGCTTCAGTCGTAAGCTCCTTCAGCATCACCTCTGAGTACCAGTAAATTAGCAACAGAGCTTTCTAGCAATATTCCAAGCTCTATAATGGTCAGGCTCTTTACAAAAAACTGGAACAGTTTTTGTTATTAAAAGCTTTGAGCATTCTTTTTCTGTTATTCAGGTTTACTTACAGTCCTAAATACCTGTCCTACTTTGGAAAGGGAAGAGGATCTTTCTATTATATAATCTATAATTAAATTGATATTTTTTTCTTTATAGATTGTACCATTTATGTCTGGAGTATACGTTTTGATAATTTTTAATAAGTCTTTTTGGTTAAGGGGCATTAGCTTTTTCCTTAAGCCCTCACTACCTATATATCTAAAAGTAATAATCGGATTTAATACAGGTGCATTAATATCTAAACTATTATCTAAATTAGTATTACAAGTATTAACATTAATTGAAATATTGATTTTTATATCTACCTTATCAGATTTATTTTGTAAGTATTCAAGAACTGATATTATCTGTTTTATATCACTTATGCTAGTCTTATTATTAGATAAGGTAGAAGAATTTGAATTAAGATAATTTTTTAAAACTTGAGTAACATATTTTTTTACAAATCCTCTACTTATTATATCTTCAATTACATATCCATCTTTATAAAGCTGAAGAATTTGATCTTTTTTAGTAATTTTCATATAAACCATCCTTTATAAATTAGTTTTATTTATAAACTCAGAAGTAAGATTCCAATAATCACTATAGTTGTTAGAGTATTTCTTTTTAATTGTGCCAATTTGTTGATCAAAGTCAGCTATGTTAGAAGAACTATCCCTTTGGTATATTACTGAACTAAAAAGCTTAGGAACATAACTTGGATTATTTTTCAATAAAGCTTGTCTACTTTGCAAGTCATTAAAGGTACGTTTATGCATACCGCTATTTTTTATCATTTTATTAACTATTACTCCTAATTCCTTTAAATTATATGAAGTGTTTAACCTTTTTAGTTTTCTTTTTGATAATTCTATTTTATCTAACATTTGAGGAATACCATAGGTAGATAAAATATCAGGAATTACGGGAATTACATAGTAATCACTAACGAAAATGCCATTTAAGGTAATGAGGCCTAAATTTGGAGGACAATCAATTAAGATATAATCATATTTATCTTTTAGATCTTTTGTTAGATGTTTTGAAAGAATAGGTATTGAATAGCTATTTGTTTCATGATTTTCATCAAGCTCTGAAAGTCTATCACTTAAGTCAATTAAATTAAGACTTGAAGGTAATAAATGTAGATTTTCACAACCACCATTAATATTTGAAGTGTGTTTTATTATAGAATTTTCAATATTAAAAGCTTTAGTTTTATTTAATTCATCAAAGAACATTTGATGAATAGTCTTGTTATTCTCGTTTGTTTCCTTCCAAGTATTTTGGTTAATCAATAAAATCGTAGCATTAGTTTGTGGATCTAAATCTATAACTAGTACCTTTTGGTTAAATTTATATGCAAGAAACTCAGCCAATGCAACTGTAGTTGTAGTTTTACCTACACCACCTTTTAGGTTAATAAAACTTATAATTTTACTCATATTCCCTCTATTTTAATTAATACAGGATATTTATATTCATTTAAATAATAAATTATTCAATACATATTATGAATTAAGAAAAGTAGAGCTTAATGATCAAATGAATAGGCTAAATTAAGCTAGTGCTTGCCCCTGGCAATCACTGAGCATCTGGGGTGTTTGCACGCGTTAGGCGTGTTTGCTAATCAATAACTATGATGTGAAACAAGAAAAATACCAAAGGCTGTACATTTTAACAATTGGCGTATTCACCAACGCTGACTTATCCTATTAGTCAAAGTTTTTTAATATTGACAGAAGAATTAATTTAGCGTATATTATAATTAATAAGACCTAACACGCCTCTTAACAATGCGGACCACGTTAGGTTGTTTTGATTTAAGGAGCCTTTTAAAATATGGATAAAAAAACTTTGCAAAATCCAATTTCAATTGATGATCAAATTGAAAATTTAATCTCAAAAGGTTTAATAATTGAAGATAAAGATTATGCAAAGAGCTTTTTAAGTAAAGTATCCTATTTTAGGTTTATAAAAGCTTATAGTATAGGATTAAAACCTGTAAATGGGGATTACTATAATGGGATTAGTTTTAATAAATTAGCAGATATATACATGTTTAACGCTAGATTAAGACAAATCCTTTTTCCTTTAATAGAAGAAATAGAAATAACATTAAGATGTAATTTATCTAACTATATTTCTATTAAATATGGAAATCTTAGTTATGAATTTGAAGAAAATTTTCAAAATCCATTATTTCATAATAGATTACTAAATGAAATAGAAAAAGAAATTACTAGGAATAATACATCTTTTGTTAGAAATTTTAAAAATAATTATAAAGAAGCTAAACTTCCTTTTTATGCAGCAATTGAATTATTTAGTCTTGGAATGCTATCAAAATTTTTCGGTAATTTAAAACCAGAAGATAAAAAGGCTATTGCTAAAGGCCATTATGATATAGGTTATACATATTTAGAAAGTTGGATTAATAGCATATCTTATGTTAGAAACATATGTGCTCATTATGGTAGATTGTATAACGTAAAATTAGTTAAGCAGCCAATGTTATATAAGGAATATAAAGAGATTAATAATTATAGAATATTTGCAGTTATTTTATGTATGAAACATATTATTAAAAATGAAATACTTTGGCTAACTTTTAGAAATGATTTATTAGCTTTAGTTGAAAAATATTCGACTTCCATTAATTTGGAGTATATTGGTTTTATAGAAGGATGGGAAAACTTAATTTAAAAATAACATAAATCAAAAAAGTATTATATAAGAACTAGGATTTTAATGATAGAATTTCTAGTTCTTTTTTGATTAAATATAGCATTATAAAAATATATAAATATATTGCTTTATTATTATTATTTTTGCCCTTATAGCAAAAATATAATAAAATACAAATTCTAATAAAGCAAGCTCATTCATACTTCCTTCTCAAAGGGGTCAGACCCTTGCGTAATAGTAGCAACTTCAACACTCCGCGTCTCAGAAGTGCCCCCGGGGAAAACAGAAATTTCCAAGTACAAGTACTCCACCAAATGCAGATTTAGTACACTTTTTTGTTAGTATAATTAAAATTTATTTATAAATTTTCGAACTCTTAGCAGTAAAAAAATATTTCGAGTTTTGTAATGGAAGGATCTTATAGACAATTATATTTATCAAGACGCAAGAATTTTAGCAAGGAGCTAGTGCTTGCCCCTGGCAATCACTGGGCCTCTGGGGTGTTTGCTACAAATACCACTAAGACTTTTAAAGATGTTTTAAGTGCTATAAAGAACAAAGGAATGCAAATTACTACACCAGTACCAGGAGATAGTTTTAAATTAGGTCAAGCAGATTGTAAGATACTAGCACCAAATTCATCTTTATATGAAGATTTGAATAATTTTTCTGTAGTTATTAAAGTGACTTTTGGAAATAATTCATTTATGTTTGATGATGATGCTGAAAAGTTAAGTGAAACTGAAATGCTTAATAAAGGATTTGATCTTAAGGCTGATGTGTTAAAAGTAGGTCATCAATATGTAGATTCAAATGGAAATGGTCTTATAAAGGGAAGTAAATCAAAAATATACCATGTTCCAGGTGGTAACTATTATGATAAAACTACAAATGTTGTTCAATGGTTTAAGACTATTGAAGAGGCTGAAGCAGCTGGATATAGAGCACCTAAAAATTAGAAATATTATTTTATATAGTGACAAGGAGGGAATATCATGAAGGTTATTATAGATAGATTTGAAGGTAATTATGCAGTTTGTGAAAAAGAAGATGGAAGTATGATTAATATTGAAAGGGAAAAGATTCCTTCAGTATCTAAAGAAGGAGATGTTCTATTAGTTACTGACAAGGAAATTACTATTGATGAAATATCCACAAGAAATAGAAAAGAGGAAATTGAAGAGCTAACTAGAGATTTGTGGAAATAATAAAATAGCAACTTCAACACTTCGTGTCTCAGAAGTACACCCGAGGGAAACAAAGATTTCCAGGTACAAGCTATTTGATTAAAATATAAACTAAACCAAATGAAGTTAAATACTAATTACAAGTTATAATGCAAAAATATTAATATTACTTTAATTATAAGGAAGATGGTCGGCAAAATTCAAATTGCCAACATTTTGAGTTTAGAAAATCCACTCGTTTGGAATCTTTTATTCAACATGATGGGATTTTTTTAAATTTCAAAGAATCTAAAAATATTTCTGACCAGGTTACAGGAAACTTAATCTTAGAAATTTATTGAAAAATTCTAGCATGTGTTTTAATTTTGTAACATTTACCTGTATAGTTTAACGTAAATATGTTATAATAAATAATAATGTTACAAAAATATAACATTATTATTAGCATTAGCATATAGTAATGTTGAAAGGAAGTGTTATTATGAATGCAATTTTAGGAACAAGAATTAGAACTTTACGTGAATATAAAGGATTAACTCAGGAACAAGTTGCTGAAAAATTAAATTGTACTAGGCAAAAGTATGCCAGAATTGAAAAGGGGTTAATAGATATATCATATGCTAGTATTACAAGCATTGCTGATATTTTAAGAGTTAATGCTGATGATATAACTTCTGCTGTGAATAATGTAGAGCAAAAAGAACCAATGTTTAGAAAAAATGGAGAATGTATTGATGGAGATGGATTTGAGTTTATAAATGAAATGATTAATACATTTTATGCTCATCGAAAATTATATAATAGTATAAGAGAGGATCAGATAAATGAATAAAACAAGGCAGCTTGAAATCGAAAAAATAGCTGATTCTGTTAGGGATCAATGTAAAGTAATAGATTATGGTTTTCAAAATATATTTGAGGCTGCTGCTAAAATAGGATATAGAGTTATTAGATATCCTATTGGAAGTGATTCTATACTAGGATTTGCCTTAATAAAGGATAGTGAGAAAATTATCTTTTCTAACTCATCATTAATATTGTCTAGAGAAATTTTTTCTGTCGCTCACGAAATTGGACATCACAAATTGCATTTATCAGAACAAGAACTTACAATAATAAAGGATAATGATTTTAATGATAGAGATGAATATGAACATGAGGCTAATTATTTTGCAGCATGTTTATTAATGCCAAGAGAAAAGGTAAGTACATTTATTAGGGTAGAGTTAGATGATAAGAGCATTGATAAATTGAGTGGATTGGATATTGCAAGAATACAAACTGCATTTAATGTCAGCTATGATATGGTACTTATTAGATTAAAAGCATTAGGGATATTAGATGATATTTTAATAGATAAATTAAAACTAGAAAAATTAGAAAAAACAACATCAAGGTTACTGAATGCTATTGGTGGAAATGCTGATTTATGTAAATCAACTGAAGCTAAAAAAGTACCAGCTGACTATTTGGAATGGGTTATTTCAAATTACAATGAGAAATTAATTCCAGTTAGTAGTGTGGAAAAAGCCTTAAATTATGTAAATCTAAATGCTGATGATTTAGAAGATCTATCAGAAGAAAGGCTTGAAGAAGATGAAAGCTTTGATGATTTGATTGGGAGGATGGATTAATGGAGGCATAACTAGACACAAATGTCATTATCCATCTGTACAATGCGAATTATCAACCTATATTGTTTAATAGATTTGAAAAATTGAAGGTATATGAATTTATTCGTTATCATGAGATGGAAAATCATGCTACAAAGGAAGTTATAGATTCATTTGATGAAGATGTAGAATCAGGCAGAATAGAAATGATCACTGACGAGTATTTAAAAAGTATTGGAATGTATAATGTATTTAAAGAACATGTGAATGATATCAGGATTCTTTATGATGGTGGAGACCTGGGAGAGGTTTATGCAATAGCAATGGCTAAAACCCTAGGATGTATAACTTTAGTAACTGATGATATTAAAGAATATGGACCGCATTATACATTAATGAGAATACCTGATTCAGATGTTATGCCTTTTGCATTTTATGAAATATTACTGCTAGATTATTTAGAAGGTATAATATCAGAAAAGGATTTGGAAAATCAATTTAGTATTATTTGCAGCTTATCAGATTTAAATATGAATTTTTCTTCAAAATTAAAGGCGTTTATAAGAAGATTTTGGAGTAACCCATATAGTCAAAGTGAGAAGCAGTGGATGATTTCTTTTTGTAATGAGAATAATATAAATGCTAAACTGAAGATTCAAAATCTAAGTACGTATTTAAAACATAAATAAGTTAAATGAAAAGTAAACCAAGAAGTATTAATCTATTGGGGTAAATTATTTAATGAAAAAATAGCTAAGGGCGATGATTATAAAAATCTTAAGAAGGTAATAACTATAAACATACTGGATTTTGACTATATAAATTTAGAAAAATTTCATACTAAATTTCATCTTTGGGAAGATGAATCAAAAGATTATATGCTTACAGATTTAGTAGAGATACATTTTATAGAATTACCTAAGTTTAATAAATTAGAAGAAAAGAATTTAAAAGAGGATAGACTTCAAAGATGGTTGACTTTCTTTAATAATGAAATTTCAGGAGAAAAATTAGAGGAGTTGATGGAAATGGATACAGATATAAAAAGAGTTGAAGAAAGGTTAGAATACTTAAGTAGCGATAAAAACACAATAGAAATTTATAAAGCTAGAGAGAAATCTCTTCATGAAAGAGTGAATATGATAAATGGTGCAAAAGATGAAAAGGCAATTGAAATAGCAAAAAATCTACTAGTAATGAGCATGGATGTAGAGAGTGTATCAAAAGCTACAGGACTAAGTATAGAAGAAGTTAAAAGTTTAAAGCATTAGCCAGATATTTTTAGGCAGTAAATTTAGCAACTTCAACACTCCGCGTCTCAGAAGTGCCCACGGGGAAAACAGAAATTACCAAGTACAAGTACTCCACCAAATGTACAAATTTAGTGGAGTTTTTATTGTATATGGAATTGGAGCTAGTGCTTGCCCATGGTAATCACTGGACCTCTGGGGTGTTTGCACGTGTAGCAAGCTCAGTCATACTTCCTTCTCAAAGGGGTCAGACTCTTGTGTAATAGTATGAATAATAGGCATACAAATTATAATTTGTGAGGTTATGATATGAAAAAATATTTTGGTGAATATAATATAAAGTGGTCGAGAGTGATTATCTTCGCTGTAATCACGGCGGTATACACCGCAATAATTAATCTGATGCCTTTTTTGAAAGAAACTTCGTTTCAGGATATTGCCATTTCTTTAGAATGCTGGATTCTTTTTGCCGTATTTATTATTGTAAATTGCAAAAAGTGGTGGGAGGCTTCTTTGAAATGCTTTGTGTTCTTTCTAATCAGTCAGCCTCTTATTTATTTGATAGAAGTTCCATTTAATTCACTTGGATGGGGAATTTTTCAGTATTATAAATATTGGTTTATTATGACTGTCTTGACACTGCCGGGGGCGACTGTTGCTTTTCAGCTGAAAAAAAAGAATTGGCTCAGTGTACTTGTTCTTTCCGTTGTTACGATTTTTCTTTCTTATATGACGGTTGAATATTTTAATAGTGCGAGGTATAATTTTCCTCATCATTTGCTCAGTGCTGTATTTTGCCTGGTTCTTGCAATTTTCCTGATTATTATTTTGCTGGATAAGAAAAAATATCGTATTGCGGCTCTTACGGTTGTTCTTATTGTTTTGATTGCCACCTTTGCTTATACTGCTAGAGAACACTACGTTGATATGTACCTTGATGAAGGAAACTGGACATATACGATGGAAAATAAATCTATTGTAGATATAAAAATTGAGAATGGAAATTATATAATGATAACTTCAAAGCATGATGGTGATACTTTTATCCATTTCAATAATACGGACGGCTCAGAACGGGAGTATTCTATCGTTGTAAGCGGTGGCAGTATTTCATTACTTCAGGTAGACGACGATTGAAAGTAATATGATGGAGAGAAAATCCCAATTTGTCTCTCAGTTAAGTCAGGATAAGGATTTCTAAGTGCTAAAGCACTAAGAACTCTCTTTATGTTCCCCAAAGTTGCTTTGGGGAATTTTTTTGATTAGGGAGTCTAACTTTTACGGGGAACTAATGATATTTGCGTTAAGGTTTGAAATTTTCTTGATGGCACTGAAGTTAAAATTGTAATTAAATAATATAAAATGAGCTGGTTAAAGTGTTAATATAGATTTTAGGCGGCTATTTTTGTACTATTAAGAATATATTAAAAAGGTAAAAAGTCGATTTATGCAAAAAACACGGTAAAAAAGTCTATTTGTGTAAAAAGAGGTGTATAATAAATAGATATGCAAATAATTCATTTACAGGAAGGATGAAAGTCGATGAAAAAGTTAAGTACGAAAATAGTTTTAGCTATAGTATTATGCTTAGTTATAATATCATCCATAGTTGGTACTACAAGTATTGTAAAATCATCAAGTATTATTAAAAGTGAAGCTAAAGACAAATTGTTAAATATAGCTTCAAGTAGAGGAAATGAATACTCTATACAAACTTCAAAAGCAGAAAATCTAGTAATGGATTTATCTGGAGTGGTATTAGGAACTATAGATGTTTCTAAAGCTAAAGATGATAATTACATAAATGATTATGAAAAAGAATTAGGTATTATAATTAAACGTTTAGGAGATAGCAATAAAGATATAGTAGGATTATATATGAATTTTGACCCGAAATTTACTAGTGGAAGTCAAGGGTTTGATGCGACATATAGTTATGATAAAAATAAAAAGGAAGGCACTATATCTTTAAATAACTATGAATTAGAAGAATATAAGGAAGATAATAAGGATTTAGACTGGTATTATAAGCCTATTAATTCAGAAAAGGGCGTATGGTCTGATGTTTATGTAGATAGTGTTAGTAAAGTAGACATGATATCCTATACCATGCCTATATATTCTAATAATGAATTAATCGGAGTAGCTGGTATAGATATTTCTTTTGATCAATTAAAGAATTTAATATTATCCACAAAGGTGTATGAGACTGGTAATGCCTTTTTATTAAGTGATGATTATAATTTTTTAGTTGATAAAAGCAAAACATCTGAAGATAATTTTCTTACTATGGATAATGGAATATACAAGAATATAATAGAGGAAATGGAAAATGATAAAGCATCAGTTATAGAAACAAATTATGAAGGAAAACAAACTTTAATTGGCTATTACAGAATGAATAATGGTCAAATTTTAGGAGTTAATGTACCAAGTTCAGAAGTGTTTAAAAGTTTAAATCAATTAATTTATATTATTGTTTTAGTGATACTTATAGGGTTAATAATATCCATAGTAATTGCACTTTATGTTAGTAGAAGAATATCTAAACCTATAGAAGAGTGCTCGCAATATATGAATGTATTAGCAAAGGGCGATTTAACACAAAAAATTTCTGAGAAGTATTTAAAAATGAATGATGAAATCGGGGCGCTCGTAAGATCTACTAAATCAATGCAGGATGGAATAAAAAATCTTATTGAGAATGTGCAAAATGAATCGAGTATTTGTCAAGAGGCAGTTGAAAATGTCAAAGATAATATAAATCAATTAAATAGTAGTATAGAAGATGTATCGGCAAGTACAGAAGAGTTATCAGCAGGTATGGAGGAAACTGCGGCTTCGGCAGAGGAAATGGAAGCAACTGCACTAGAAATTGAACATGCTGTAGAATCTATAGCAAAGAATTCAGAAAAGGGTGCAAACGAAGTTTTAGAGATTAATAAAAGAGCAATTCATACAAAAGAAAGTGTTACTGAAGCACAGAGAAAAGCCAATGATATTTTACTTATAACAAAAAAAGAACTTGAAAAAGCAATTGAAAATTCAAAAGTAGTGGGTCAAATAAGTAGCAACTTCAACACTCCGTGTCTCAGAAGCACCCCCGAGGAAAACATAATTTTCCATATACAAGCATTGCACTAAATTCATATATTTAGTACAGTGCTTTTTTGTTAAGCAAATTAAATCGGGAAATAATAATGAATGAAAATTGAACGTAGGTGATTTAATTAATTGTATATTTATTAGTAACTTCTTTTCCATTACTTTTGGTTTAAAATTACATTTTGTTTTAAGTAAACATGTTATATTTTCGTTCAGATGTATACAATACTTTGAAAAGTAATAAAATAAACCTTGCAAAATAAAGATAGAAAGAGAAGATAGAATATGAGGATAAAATCGCAGAAGTTTTATGAAGGATTTAATATAACTGGGCAAAAACATACATTACAACTTGTTGTAACTGAGACATCACCTATAGAATTTGAAAAATATGCCAATATATATATTCAAGTAAGCAGTGTGTTGGGGTTTGACGAAAGAATAATTGAAATTATAGAACATTCAGGTGAAATAAAAGCATGGATGAGCTATTTTAAGAAAGAGGTTTCAGAACTTATTTGGTCACAAATAGAAAATGGAGAATGTTGTTTTAAAAATATAGTCAATAATGTCTCACATCTTGTACTCGATAAAACTTTGGATTCTATTTATAAACAAGCAGAAATAACTGATATTCCTTTTATGAAAATTAACAAAGATTCATATCAACTGGGTTATGGAAGTGCCTCTGTAAGAGTTGGGGAAGATAATAAAGAGGAGGTTTTGAAGCTTATAAAGGAGAGGTCTATAAAGAGTATACCTGTTTTTGCAGTAACAGGAACTAATGGTAAGACTACAACTTCAAGGCTTTTATACCATATGCTGATGAAACTTAGATATAATGCAGGGCTTACAAATACAGGTTCTATTATGGTAGGAAAGGAAAAGCTTGAAATAGGAGATACAACAGGTTTTTTTAGTTCACAGAAACTTCTTGCTGATAAAAGAATTGATGCAGCAGTGCTTGAGACGGCAAGAGGAGGAATTATACGCAATGGATTAGGTTTTGAGAAGATAGATGCAGCCATAATAACTTCTCTTTCTGAGGATCACTTAGGACTTTTAGGGATAAATAACCTTGAGGAACTTATGAGAGTAAAGGCAGTAGTCTTGAAAGGAGTTAAAAGATGTGGCAAATGGGTACTTAAGGCCCAAAGTGAAATATTAAAAGAAGCTAAGAAAAATCTTGAGGATGAAAACTTTATTGAAAAGGCATTACTCTTTGATATAAATAAAAATTCCTTTATACAAGAACATTTATCTTTAGGTGGAGAAGCAATGTATCTTGAGGGGGATTACATAGTTTACCATAAAAGCGGCGCAGGTAAAAGAATATTAAGTATAAGAGATATTTTGTTTACACATGGAGGATTATCCATGGGAAATGTGCTTAATGTTATGGCTGTACTTTTAGCTCTAAGTACAATTGAAAAAGATATGCAATATCTGGCTGGCTTAATAAAAAATATGCCCTGCGATATTCTACATAATCCTGGAAGACAAAATATTTTGGATATTGGGTCTATAAAAGTATTAATTGATTATGGTCATAATCCAGAAGCATATAAAACTGTTTATTCTATAGTAGACACCATTAGGCAATCGAGGGTAACTTCTATCATAACTGCTCCAGGTGATAGGCAGGATAGACAAATAGAGGAGCTTGGATATATTGCCGGTACAAAAAGTAACTTTATAATAATACGGGAGCAAAAGGATGGAAGGGGCAGTGAGCAAGGAAGAGTAGCAAGGCTTATGGCTAAGGGAGCTTATAGGGCAGGAAAAAGTGACGATGACATAGACTATCAAGAACAAGCGGGAGAGGCCTTAGTATATGCACTTAAGAGAGCTGTACCTGGAGAAATAATAGTGATTTTTACAGAGTATCTTCAACCAGTAATTGAGAGACTTAATGAATATATTGTATCCACTAAAAAAAGCTTTGAGATTCCATATCCTATTCTATCTGACTGAATAATAGATAAACTCTTCTAATATAATTATATAGTGCGAAAAAGGTTGAACTTATTGTAACTAGTAGAAATAAAGTGAAACTTTTCAGGTGGAGTTTTGTACTCCA
This sequence comes from Clostridium beijerinckii, assembly GCA_003129525.1. NCBI lineage: Bacteria > Bacillati > Bacillota > Clostridia > Eubacteriales > Clostridiaceae > Clostridium > Clostridium beijerinckii. The sequence continues at coordinate 2,609,401 of CP029329.1, forward strand.
GCTGAATTTAGTTGAACTTATACCCTCAAGGGGTACAATGTAACCTCAAGGGTCACAATGTACCCTCAAGGGTACCAAATCTAGGGTCGTGCCACTGTTGCACAAATCACCAATGTAATTTGCATAAGTTCGATTAACCAAATGCAAGATTTGGATTCTCACTTATCTCCCACTTTAGAAGCTGGGAGTCTTACAGTGGCTAGACATCAGATAAATAATTATAAAAGGAGCATTGAATGGATAAAGGTATTAGTAATTCTAATAACTTAGACTCAAAAATTCTGCGTAAATCAGAGGGACTTCAAAGGGGGATGAAGGGGAGACATGTAACTATGATAGCAGTGGGAGGAACTATAGGAACAGGGCTATTTTTAGGTTCTGGATATGTTCTGCAAAACGCAGGACCTGGTGGAAGTATTTTGGCATATGCGGCAGGCGGGCTACTAATGTATATCATGATGGTCTGCCTTGGGGAACTTGTTGTTGCCATTCCGGTATCAGGCAGTACACAAGCCTATGCAAATGAGCTAATATCTCCGGCAGCAGGATTTCTTGCAGGGTGGATACGCTGGATAGCATGTGCTGTAACTATAACATCCCAGCTTGTTGCGTCATCTATTATTATGAAAAATATACTTCCTTCAGTTCCATCTGTGGTATGGATAATAACATTCACTTTGCTCTTATTTTTCTTAAATCTTTTTTCAGCAAGAGGCTATGGTGAAGTAGAATTTTGGTTTGTAAGTATAAAGGTAATAACTATAGCAATTTTCATTTTAGTAGCAGTTGCAATAGTTTTTGGTTTTATAGGAGATGGTGCAAAAGTTATTAAAAGTTTTAATGAAATTAGCTGGTTTACAGCAAATTTAAAGACTGTGTTAATGACCATAATGACAGCATCTTTTGCCTATGGAGGTGTTGACTTAATTGCCTCTGCAGCAGGTGAAAGCGAAGAGCCTGAAAAAAATCTTCCGCGTGTCATTTATACAGTAATTTTCAGTCTGATAATTATATATTTTATATGCCTTCTACTTCTTTCATTTATACTCCCGTGGGAGGAAGCTAGTCTGAATATGAGTCCATTTGCCTATGTGCTTAGAAGGGCAGGATTAAGATCAGCTGAACTTATAATCAATGTGGTAGTTGTTACTTCAGCTTTATCTTCAGCAAATACTTTTATATTCTCATGTACAAGAACCTTATGGTCTCTTGGTAGGCACGATCAAGCTTTTAAGTTTCTTGGAACAGTTAATAGTAGAAAAGTGCCAGTAAATGCACTACTTATTTCAATGGTATTTGCTATTCTTGCACTCTTATCAAGTTTTATAAGTTCAGATGTTGTGTACCTATTTCTAATATCATCAGTAGGTCTTGGAAATATGTTTCTTTATGGTCTTACTTGCTTGTGTCAATATAAATTTAGAAAAAAATATATTTCTGGAGGAAACTCCATAGAAAAACTCAAATTCAAGGCACCACTTTATCCGGTTTTACCAATATGTGGTATAATATTGTATTCACTAATTGTTATTGGAATGGCACTAGACCCCACACAGCGCATAGCACTTTATACAGGTTTGCCAACTTACTTATTTCTTTATATAATTTATCGATTTTCACAAGGTAGAAAGAGGAAAATAAGCTAAGACAGTAAATTAACCCCATCAATTTTGGGGTTCTTTTTTACGAGCAATCAATAGCAACTTCAACACTCAGTGTTTCAGAAGCACCCTGGCAGACTGTGCGAGAATAGTTGATTTATGGCATAATATATATTAATAAGAAGTGATTGTTAGGAGTTAGTTACGATGAACTATATCCATGGTGCAGAAAAGTTTGAAGCATGGATTTTTGATGAAGTATTGCCTTGCATATGTTTGAAGAAATTCATTCAGATGGATGGAATAGGGATAGTAGATAGTTCTGTGTAAAAGTAAAAATATCTACTGTCCCCTTCTTAATTTTATACTCAATTAATTTTGCAAAAGAGTGATATGAATGATCATAAAGCAGTATTAATGTTTTCCTTTATTATCAGGTCCTTCTTTTAAGCCTTCAAAAGAATTATAGAAAACTGTATGATCAATATCATAACGACTGTAATGCATCTTTGGATGTGGTTCAGAATCATTGCTTGGATAACCGAGTGGAAGGAGTACCACAGGAACAAGATATTCTGGTAATTCAAAGGTTTCTATTATAATATCAGGTTTAAAATGTCCCACCCAAGTGCTACCTAGTCCTAATTCTTGAGCTTGAAGCATCATATGAGTTGCGACAATGCTGGCATCAACAGTTCCCATATCTTCGTTATCATGAGCTCTTTTCCAGCTGACCGAGGTATCATAACATACGAGTAATGCTAAAGGTGCATTAAAACTATATGGTGTACACGATTTTAATTTAGCCAAGCCATCTTCATTATCAATAACAAGTATTCGTTGTGGCTGATAATTTACTGCAGTTGGAGCAACTTTACCTGCTTCCAAAATCAAATCTAATTTATCCTTTTCTACTTTTTTATCACTAAATTTTCTGACCGAATACCTATCTTTAACTAGTTGCAAAAAATTCATAAAATCTCTCCTCACATATAATTTATATTTCCAACTATAATTGCTCTTAAAGTTTACTTTTCAATCTTTATTATAATAATTATTTTAAAATAATGTAAGTCCGCACTGTGTTATAATTAATTCATATGTAAAAAGCTTATGTAATAGAATGCAAATTTGGAGGTAACTAATGAGTATTTAGCAACTTCAACACGACCTGTCTCAGAAGCGCCCCGAGGGAAACATAATTTTTAACATACTATGAATGTATTAGGGAGGTTCAGAAGATGAAAAAGTTAAAGCTAATAACTAGTTTACTAATACTAACTTTAATAATAGCGTTAAATTCAATAGGAGCAATTTCAGAATGGAAAAATGATATTACAGGCTGGTGGTATGCAGAAGGACATTCATGGAAAGTTGGCCAGATATTAATTGATAAAATCCCGTATTATTTTCATTCTGATGGATATATGATTAAGGATAAAACTATAGATGGATATAATCCAAACAGTAGTGAGGCAGGGACAAATGGTACCTCAGCAAGCAAAGAAACCTCAGGTTTAGATTATATTGGCCAAAAAATACTAGATAATATAAGTGCAGAAAATCCATCATTTGATTTAGATTATAAAGGAGACATAAACAGCGCGGGTAAGGCTATTGAAGATAAAATAGATAATTTAAAGTATACAAATCCATATGAAGCATATAATATATCTAGCTATAATATTCAGGCGTCATCGCCATTGGGTTCATCTAACGTAAGAGTAAGGGTTAATTGTGTTTATAAGATGACAGCAGAAATGGAAGCTGAATTGGATGCAAAAGCAAGAGCAATAGTTGCACGTATAGCTCCAGGTAGCATGGGTCAGTCAAAAAAGGAACTTGCTATACATGACTGGATAGTTAACAATACACGGTATGATCAATCTTATAAAATATACGATCCATATAATACTTTAATTAAGCATACTGGAGTTTGTGAGGGATATTGTCTACTCGCTCAAAAAATGTTTACTATTGCAGGAATTAAATCAATAGTTGTAGAAGGCACAGCTAAAGGACAAGCTCATTCGTGGAATATGGTCTATATAGACAACAAGTGGCGAAATGTAGATGTTACATGGGATGACCCCGTATCGTCTAAGGATATTCTAAGATACGATTATTTCAATATAACAGACAGTAAACTAAGTGCAGACCATACTTGGGATACCTCAAAATATCCAAGTGCTAATGGATAATTCTTATTTATTTGAAAATTTAAATATAATGAACTCAGGAGAAAAATATATAGCACATATGGGCAAATATCCTGTGATTAAATTATCTTTACAAAAGCATTGCACTAAATTCATATATTTGGTGCAGTGTTTTTTTGTTAAGCAAAAATTAAAGAATACACTTAGTTTAACTTGTTTTTAACCACTGCAATTTTGTAGTGGTTAAAATTTTAGGATTTTACTGTGAGTTCTTCTGAACGCATTGATTATACACTTTGAAGTAAGAAATAAATCACAAAATGATATTTTTTAGCAACTTCAGCTCTTCGCACTTAAACCCCGAAGGAAATAGGATTTTATAGATAAGTAACAATTAGTTTAACAAAGTATATATCCATCAAAAATATTGTATTTAAAGAAGATTTATAAGGTAAACTCTTGCTATTATGTTAAAATATAGATATAATGTATTTTGATAGGCAAAAATAGAAAAATTTAGCTAGTGATTGCCCCTGGCAATCACTGGGACTCTGGGGTGCTTGCACGCACTAGGCGTGTTTGCTATTATTCTTAGCATAGCGCAACCTAAGCATTTTTTATAAGGGGATAATTTTAAACAAATTGGCTTACAAAGTACAGTATATTTGTTACTTGCAGGTATTAATCTTAGTAATTATATTAATATTCTTCACAAATAAGACGGTACTTGGTAGAAGTTTATATGCATTAGGTGGTAATAAACAGTCTGCATGGTACTCAGGTATTAATGTTAACTTGCATACATTAATTGCATATATATTTTCAGTTTTTTTGCTGATGTTGTTATGACTTCTAGAGTTGGTGCTGCCGAACCAATGTCAGGTAATGGATATGAAACATATGCTATTGCAGCATGTATCATTGGCGGGACAAGCTTCTTTGGAGGTAAAGGAAAAATTACAGGTTTAGTAATCGGCGGTCTTATAATTGGAACAATTAATAATGGACTAAATATTCTTAATGTACAAAGTTTCTGGCAACAAGTAGTAATGGGATCACTTATTATTGGATAGATTCATAGGTACAAGAGTTAGTAAAGAGTAACCAATAAACAATATAATATAATTTGAGAAGGAGATGTATTTTAATGAAACGTTCTGAATTAAACAAATTTATTGATGATGCAATTAAATTTATGGAGGAAAAAGGACTTCCACTGCCTGCATTTGCATATTGGACACTTGAAGATTGGAAAAATTGTAATTCTGAGAGTAAGGAAATCGTTGAAAACATGCTAGGGTGGGATATTACAGATTTTGGCAGCGGAGATTTTAATAACATTGGTTTATCAATTTTTACATTTAGAAATGGTAATTTTCATAAAAAGGAACAGTATCCAAAGCCATATGCTGAAAAATTATTACTTGTAAGTGATGGGCAAGTACTCCCTTTTCACTTTCATTGGAGTAAAATGGAAGATATTATTAATCGTGGAGGAGGAGATCTTATTATTACTTTATATAATTCTGATGAAAACGAAGATTTTGACGATACAGATGTAGAAGTTACTATGGATGGTCAAAAAGTAAGTATTAAGGCTGGTGGCACTGTCATGCTAAAACCGGGACAAAGCATTACTCTTCTTCCGAAACAATACCATTCATGGCAAGGTGTTCCTGGAACAGGCCCTGTTATGTTATTTGAAGTGTCTACAACAAATGATGACACAATCGATAATCGTTTTCATACAGCTAAGGGAAGATTGCCAGAAATTATTGAAGATGTAGAACCAATACATTTAATTTTCCAAGATTATAAAAAATACACTAAGTTAGTCTGATTGATTTGTGATAATCTCTTACAAAACTGTTCTAGTTTTTGTAAGGGCACTGTCCCCTTGCAGAGATTGGAAGTTAACTGACAAACTATAACATCAGATGATAATCCATCTAAATTCATAATGAAATAACAAGATTAATGAATATAGGTGATATAATGATGAATAACTATGCGTGGCGTATCAATAATAGGAAAATGTAGAAAATAAGATTAAAATGTAGAATAAGTGAGCTAAAGTGTATGTAAGGTAATATTGTGGATATTTATAAAGTTTGTATGTGTTAAGATAAAACACGTCGCTAAGAGACGCAAACAACTTAAAAGAATCTGATAAAGACCTTTTGAAAAAAGAGTTTAAAAGATTAAAAAAAGAGTTATTGACACAATCCAAACCAAGTGATACACTAAGTGAGTTGCTTGATTGCGACAAAGAAAAACAAATAGTTACAACGAAAGTTGTGAAAGAAAATGGTCTTTGAAAATTGAACAGAATAATATAAGTACATTTAAGTAAACCAGCAATTTTTATTTGAGTAAGCTAAGATTAAACTTTTTCCAGTATGGATAAGTTCAACTATAATTTAGCCGAAGGTAAACTTCATCTAAATTAAGTTTCACTTTATATTGAGAGTTTGATCCTGGCTCAGGACGAACGCTGGCGGCGTGCTTAACACATGCAAGTCGAGCGATGAAGCTCCTTCGGGAGGGGATTAGCGGCGGACGGGTGAGTAACACGTGGGTAACCTGCCTCATAGAGGGGAATAGCCTTCCGAAAGGAAGATTAATACCGCATAAGATTGTAGTTTCGCATGAAACAGCAATTAAAGGAGTAATCCGCTATGAGATGGACCCGCGTCGCATTAGCTAGTTGGTGAGGTAACGGCTCACCAAGGCGACGATGCGTAGCCGACCTGAGAGGGTGATCGGCCACATTGGGACTGAGACACGGCCCAGACTCCTACGGGAGGCAGCAGTGGGGAATATTGCACAATGGGGGAAACCCTGATGCAGCAACGCCGCGTGAGTGATGACGGTCTTCGGATTGTAAAACTCTGTCTTCAGGGACGATAATGACGGTACCTGAGGAGGAAGCCACGGCTAACTACGTGCCAGCAGCCGCGGTAATACGTAGGTGGCAAGCGTTGTCCGGATTTACTGGGCGTAAAGGGAGCGTAGGTGGATATTTAAGTGGGATGTGAAATACTTGGGCTTAACCTGAGTGCTGCATTCCAAACTGGATATCTAGAGTGCAGGAGAGGAAAGTAGAATTCCTAGTGTAGCGGTGAAATGCGTAGAGATTAGGAAGAATACCAGTGGCGAAGGCGACTTTCTGGACTGTAACTGACACTGAGGCTCGAAAGCGTGGGGAGCAAACAGGATTAGATACCCTGGTAGTCCACGCCGTAAACGATGAATACTAGGTGTGGGGGTTGTCATGACCTCCGTGCCGCCGCTAACGCATTAAGTATTCCGCCTGGGGAGTACGGTCGCAAGATTAAAACTCAAAGGAATTGACGGGGGCCCGCACAAGCAGCGGAGCATGTGGTTTAATTCGAAGCAACGCGAAGAACCTTACCTAGACTTGACATCTCCTGAATTACTCTTAATCGAGGAAGTCACTTCGGTGACAGGAAGACAGGTGGTGCATGGTTGTCGTCAGCTCGTGTCGTGAGATGTTGGGTTAAGTCCCGCAACGAGCGCAACCCTTATTGTTAGTTGCTACCATTTAGTTGAGCACTCTAGCGAGACTGCCCGGGTTAACCGGGAGGAAGGTGGGGATGACGTCAAATCATCATGCCCCTTATGTCTAGGGCTACACACGTGCTACAATGGCTGGTACAGAGAGATGCGATACCGCGAGGTGGAGCCAAACTTCAAAACCAGTCTCAGTTCGGATTGTAGGCTGAAACTCGCCTACATGAAGCTGGAGTTGCTAGTAATCGCGAATCAGAATGTCGCGGTGAATACGTTCCCGGGCCTTGTACACACCGCCCGTCACACCATGAGAGTTGGCAATACCCAAAGTTCGTGAGCTAACGCGTAAGCGAGGCAGCGACCTAAGGTAGGGTCAGCGATTGGGGTGAAGTCGTAACAAGGTAGCCGTAGGAGAACCTGCGGCTGGATCACCTCCTTTCTATGGAGAAATCTAGTTCAGCATGATGTCTGACTAGTACAGATACATTTATGTATCAAAAATAAAATACTTACTCGACAGGTTGCTTAAATGTTACTTATATTCTGTTCAATTTTGAAAGACTAAGTCTTTCAAAAAAGAATTTTGCTTTAAATAGTGAAATTGAAGATGTTCTTTGAAAATTGCATATAGATTAATGTATAAAATACAACAAAGCCAAGAATTATATTCTTTGTGAATGATTATAAATAAACAAATTGGAAGCAATTTAAAGTATATATCGCTATATACTAAAATGCGTACCAATTTGCGCAGCTTAGTAGTGGTGAGTGCGAGGAGTCGATGAAATTTTGGAGTGAAGCGTACTTTAAGGTACGGGAACGACAAAATTTCAAAAGACGACGAAGCAATCGCCGCTAATAAGCAAGCAAAAGGTCAAGCTACAAAGGGCGTATGGTGAATGCCTTGGCATCAGGAGCCGATGAAGGACGCGATAAGCTGCGATAAGCTTCGGGTAGACGCACATAGTCAGAGATCCGAAGATTTCCGAATGAGGAAACTCACATGGGAAACCCCATGTATCGTAAAGTGAATACATAGCTTTATGAAGGTAAACCCAGGGAACTGAAACATCTAAGTACCTGGAGGAAGAGAAAGAAAAATCGATTTTCTTAGTAGCGGCGAGCGAAAAGGAAAGAGCCCAAACCAGAAATTTATTTCTGGGGTTGCGGACAGAACATAACGAGAAATCATGATTAATCGAACATAACTGGAAAGTTAGACCGTAGGGGGTAATAGTCCCGTAGATGAAAATTATGATAATCAGTTCTGCACCAGAGTACCACGAGACACGTGAAACCTTGTGGGAAGCAGGGAGGACCACCTCCCAAGGCTAAATACTACCTGATGACCGATAGTGAAGCAGTACCGTGAGGGAAAGGTGAAAAGAACCCCGGGAGGGGAGTGAAATAGAACCTGAAACCATATGCCTACAACCGATCAAAGCACCATATGTGTGTGATGATGTGCTTTTTGTAGAACGAGCCAACGAGTTACGGTATGTAGCGAGGTTAAGTACTTAAGGTACGGAGCCGAAGGGAAACCAAGTCTTAATAGGGCGACTAGTTGCATGCTGTAGACCCGAAACCGGGTGACCTATCCATGGCCAGGTTGAAGCGAGGGTAAAACCTCGTGGAGGACCGAACCACGTTGCTGTTGAAAAAGCATGGGATGAGCTGTGGATAGCGGAGAAATTCCAATCGAACTCGGATATAGCTGGTTCTCCTCGAAATAGCTTTAGGGCTAGCGTCGGAAAATGTGAGTAGTGGAGGTAGAGCACTGAATAGGCTAGGGGGCATAGCGCTTACCGAACCTTATCAAACTCCGAATGCCATATACTATCAGTCCGGCAGTCAGACTGTGAAAGATAAGTTCCATGGTCAAAAGGGAAACAGCCCAGATCGTCAGCTAAGGTCCCAAAGTGTAAGTTAAGTGGAAAAGGATGTGGGATTTCTAAGACAACTAGGATGTTGGCTTAGAAGCAGCCACTCATTAAAAGAGTGCGTAATAGCTCACTAGTCAAGAGATCCTGCGCCGAAAATGTCCGGGGCTCAAACTTACCACCGAAGCTACGGGTTCACAATTTATTGTGAGCGGTAGAGGAGCGTCGTAATCGGGCTGAAGTCGTACCGTAAGGAGCGGTGGACTGATTACGAGTGAGAATGTTGGCATTAGTAGCGAGATGTAAGTGAGAATCTTACAGGCCGAATATCTAAGGTTTCCTGAGTAAAGTTTGTCTTCTCAGGGTTAGTCGGGACCTAAGGCGAGGCCGAAAGGCGTAGTCGATGGACAATTGGTTGATATTCCAATACCACTACAATCGTTATTATCGATGGTGTGACGGAGAAGGATAGGATGTGCTAGCTATTGGATGCTAGTCTAAGCGTTTAGGGAGTTAGGATAGGCAAATCCGTTCTAACAATTCTGAGGCGTGATGGGGAAGGTTTTACGGAACCGAAGTATCTGATTCCATGCTTCCAAGAAAAGCATCTAGAAAGAGAAGTAGTGCCCGTACCGCAAACCGACACAGGTAGATGAGGAGAGAATCCTAAGGCCGACGGAAGAATTGCAGTTAAGGAACTAGGCAAATTGACCCCGTAACTTCGGGAGAAGGGGTGCCTGCAGCAATGCAGGCCGCAGAGAATAGGCACAAGCAACTGTTTAACAAAAACACAGGTCTCTGCTAAAGCGTAAGCTGATGTATAGGGGCTGACGCCTGCCCGGTGCTGGAAGGTTAAGGGGAATGCTTAGCGGTAACGCGAAGGTGTGAACTTAAGCCCCAGTAAACGGCGGCCGTAACTATAACGGTCCTAAGGTAGCGAAATTCCTTGTCAGGTAAGTTCTGACCCGCACGAATGGCGTAATGACTTGTGCACTGTCTCAACTGCAAATCCGGCGAAGTTGTAGTGCGAGTGAAGATGCTCGCTACCCGCGATTGGACGGAAAGACCCCGTAGAGCTTTACTGTAGCTTAGCATTGAATTTCGGTATTGTCTGTACAGGATAGGTGGGAGACTGGGAAACCAGAGCGTCAGCTTTGGTGGAGTCGTTGTTGGGATACCACCCTGATAGTATTGAAGTTCTAACTGGATGCCATGAAACTGGTGACAGGACATTGTTAGGTGGGCAGTTTGACTGGGGCGGTCGCCTCCTAAAATGTAACGGAGGCGCCCAAAGGTTCCCTCAGAACGGTCGGAAATCGTTCGAAGAGTGCAAAGGCAGAAGGGAGCCTGACTGCGACACCTACAAGTGGAGCAGGGACGAAAGTCGGGCTTAGTGATCCGGTGGTACCTCGTGGGAGGGCCATCGCTCAACGGATAAAAGCTACCTCGGGGATAACAGGCTGATCTCCCCCAAGAGTTCACATCGACGGGGAGGTTTGGCACCTCGATGTCGGCTCGTCGCATCCTGGGGCTGAAGTAGGTCCCAAGGGTTGGGCTGTTCGCCCATTAAAGCGGCACGCGAGCTGGGTTCAGAACGTCGTGAGACAGTTCGGTCCCTATCCGTCGCGGGCGTAGGAAATTTGAGAGGAGCTGTCCTTAGTACGAGAGGACCGGGATGGACTGACCTATGGTGTACCAGTTGTTTCGCCAGAAGCATAGCTGGGTAGCTAAGTCGGGAATGGATAAACGCTGAAAGCATCTAAGTGTGAAGCCAACCTCAAGATTAGATTTCCCATAGCGTAAGCTAGTAAGACCCCTTGAAGACTACAAGGTTGATAGGTCAGAGGTGTAAGTATGGTAACATATTTAGCTGACTGATACTAATAGGTCGAGGGCTTGACCAATATATAATCAAGTTGTAAAATATACATTAATTCTATATACAATTTTGAAAGAACATTCTTTCAGTTAGTACAAGACGATATAATTGAGTTAGTTTCTGAAAGGAAACATCGACTCACATACGTTCGTCGATGTGCTGTTTTTCAACCAAATCAGAGATTTGGGAAAAACATGCATCTCGTGACGATGGCATAGAGGTAACACTCCTTCCCATTCCGAACAGGACAGTTAAGGTCTATAGCGCCGATGGTACTGCACGGGTGACTGTGTGGCAGAGTAGGACGTTGCGAGGTAAGATGGCTCGATAGCTCAGTCGGTAGAGCAGAGGACTGAAAATCCTCGTGTCACTGGTTCGATTCCAGTTCGAGCCACCATAATCATAATGGCTCAGTAGCTCAGTTGGTTAGAGTGCCGGCCTGTCACGCCGGAGGTCGAGGGTTCGAGCCCCTTCTGAGTCGCCAATTTAAATAAGACATAAAACTTAATATGGCTCCTTGGTCAAGCGGTTAAGACACCACCCTTTCACGGTAGTAACAGGGGTTCGATTCCCCTAGGAGTCACCAAGTAAGAAGTAAGTTCTAGTATAAGCTAGGACTTTTTTTGTATTTTAAAAGGTGCTTTTGGATGGAGGAATGGAACATCAAAATATTATACGTATTTTTACTAAACATGGCTTAATAGTTGTTTACGAAAAAATATTCAGTTTAACATAATATTACAAAATAATCAATAACTTGATGATATAATATTAATAAAAGATTATATTGAATAATTAACAGAGCGAATTAATTTATGGAAATAATTGAAATAGTTGCAGTAAAAGTAGTTAATGGTAAAGTTGTTGATAAATTTTCAACTTTAGTTAAGCTTCGTCAAAAAATAAGTGACGAAATAACTGAGATAACTGGAATAACTAATGAAATGGTATCAGATGCGGAAGCTACAACAGAACTTTATATGAAATGTTTAAAAGAGTCAATATAATTTTGTTTATTACATTTTAAATTATATTGACTACATATAAAAAAGGAGATGTTAAACTATGACAATAGAAAAAATGATTGAAGAATTAGAAATGTACTATGAAGCTGCAGGATTTAGAGATATCAGTGAAAGGGATTTAAAACATAAAACTGAAGATGAAATACGAGAATTGTATCGTGTTACTTTTATAGAAAAAAACGAAAAATAGATAGGGGACTACATGATGGATAAAATTGATTATAGGAAATTAAAGAAAGATTTATTAAAGAAAGTAGGTACATCAGGAATTATGCCACTTATTGTTACTGTAGATAGTGCAAGTGAAAAGGAATTACTTAGATTGGCAGAGGAATATAATTTGGATATTTCAGATTATATCAAGTGAATCTTAGTTGAACTTATAACCACAAGGGTCACAATGTACCCTCAAGGGGCACCTCGTCTAGGGTCGTGCCGGTGTTATCTCCCACTTATAGAAGTAGGAGTGTTACAGCGGCTAGACATTAGATAAAGAATTAGTAAGTATTATTTTAACCACAAATTAGCTAATACAGTTGATTAATTTGTGGTTTTTGTTGCCGTATATTTAATTTTTATAAAAATGCAAATTCATTCAACCACGTGTATTTTCACGTGGTTGAAAATAGCAAGTTCAGGAATACTTCCCTCACAAAGGGGTCAGTTTATTAAGTGGCTAGTCTCTTTAATATTATTAATTTGAGAATTCTTGTGTTCCCATATATTTACCGTTTCCGTAGATTACGCCCATACCAACTTTAGTATATGAAGCATTCATCATATTTGCTTTATGACCTGGTGAATTCCACCATTGATTAAATAATTCAATTGGATCACTAGTATTGTACGCAATATTTTCTCCTGTTGTAGTATATTTATATCCTATTGTTTGTAACCAGTTTGTCCACTTAGTTCCATCGGGATTTGTGTGGTCAAAGAAGTTGTTTTGTATCATATTGTTACTCTTATATCTTGCTACTTGTACTAAAGTATTATCCAGAGTAAGTGGCTCAAGACCAGCTTCAGTTCTTTTTGCATTCATTAATTCAAGAATTTTTTGTTCAGCAGAATCTTGTACAGTTATTGAATACTTTGTTGGTAATTTAGGTAACCCCTGTACATCAACTGAATTCACGCTTGTAGAAGGATCACTTGTAGCTTTGTTACTTTCTATAGCATTTATGCTTGTACTATTATTTGCCATAGTGGAATCTATATTAAAAACGTTATTTGCAATTGTATTATAATAATTATTTATATTTGAATCAAAAGTTGCTGCAGATACTCCTAGTGATGAGAAACTACCAATTGTCGTAGCTGCAATAACTGCTGTTACTATTCTTCTTAAACAATTCTTCATCATAAGTTGTTCTCCTTATATATGTTTTATTTGCCTACTTGAATTTTATGAAAGCAGAAAACATTTTCAAAATGTTTTCTGTATTCAAGTGATGGCATGTCTATATACTAACATCTTTTTGAGAACATTCAACACGCAATTCTCTTGATTAAGTCTTTTAAATGAAATAGGCACAAAATCTCTTGAGTATGTTCTTGTATATTCCTTTATGCACCATGATATTATTCAACACCTTACAGTGCAAAGGATAGCCCCCTATAAATAGGAAACAATACTAAGAGAAGTATATATTTATGAACATGCTAAAAAGGGATATAATAAGGAGCAACTAGAAATATTAAAGCATTCCTAAAAGATGGATCAACAGGTGGAAAAGAAAGGAATGTTAGATAATTTTTATTATAAAAAATTAAATGATGACTATAAAATTAATTATATGAGGAGAAAACAAATAATGAATACTGTAGTATATTTAACAAGACATGGACAAACAGAATGGAATATTGAAAGAAGATTACAGGGGAGAGGAAACTCGCCTTTAACACAGTCTGGAATAGCTAGAGCTATGGAGCTTCGGGACAGGATTAAAGATATAGATATTGATGTTATATATTCAAGTCCAATAGAAAGAGCATTAGATACTGCTAACATAATTAAAGGGGAAAAGAATATAGAAGTTATAACAAATGATGGATTAATGGAAATGTGCTTTGGTGATTATGAAGGTAGAAGAACAGATGAAGTTATGAAAGAAAATCCAGAATGGAATATTGATTTTATTATGAAGGGTGATGTTAATTTATGTGCTCCAAATGGTGAAACATTAGGATATGTTAGAACTAGAATAAGTGAAACTATGGATAAGTTGATAGAACAAAACATAGGAAAAACTATTTTGGTAGTAGCTCATGGAATAACACTAAAGGCTTTAATGTACTATTTTAAAGATGAAGAAGTAAATACAGAAGTTATGGGCCAAGCCACTTTAACAAAGATAACTGTAGACAAAAATAATAATTTTAATATAGAATTTAAAAATGATGATAGTCATTTTACAGTAAAGGGGCAAAAGTTAGGATGGTAAACTTAGCAAGTTTAATACTTAGTGTTTCAGGAGAAATCCCTTGGGTTTTGTGAAGGAAGAATGACTAAACTTGCTATAAATATTAGTGGGGATCAAAACAGCTGACTCCTGTACAATACAGAAATCAGCTGTTAGCTGCCTAGACTTTTTCAAAATGGCATTTACGTAGTTTCAATTTTAATAACATATATTTATTTTATTTATACGTATGATTGTCCTAATTTGTTTGCTGTTAAAATAGCAGCGTAAACATCTTCTGGAGTAACTTCAAATGGCATATTATGTGCAGTATCTTCTTTTGCTGTAGCTGCCTTTGCTACTTCCATAATTTCTTCTGGCTTGATTTCATCAATACCTAATTGTTTTAAAGTAACTGGAAGGCCAACAGAAGTGCAGAAATCTAATACTTCTTCTATTTCTTCCATTGGAGCATTTTCAAGTACTAATTGAGCTAATGTACCAAAGGCAACTTTTTCACCGTGATACATATGATGGCACCCTGGTAATACAGTTAATCCATTATGAATAGCATGAGCAGCTGCAATACCGCCACTTTCAAAACCAAGACCACTAAGAAGAGTATTAGCTTCAACTATTTTTTCCACGGATTTTGTACAAACGCCTTGTTCTACAGCAAGTTTTGCTTTATATCCTTCAGTAATTAATGTATCATAACATAATCTAGCTAATGCTTGAGCTGTAATAGTGGTAGTACCAAAAGCACATGTTCCAGCGTTAGATTTTTCACAAGCTCTTGCCTCAAAATATGTTGCTAAGGCATCACCCATACCAGATACTAGAAGACGAACTGGAGCTTTTGCAATAATTCCTGTATCAACTAAAACAATATTAGGGTTTTGCTTTAAGAATAAGTATTTATCAAAGACACCATCATCAGTATATAAAACTGATAAAGCACTACATGGAGCATCTGTAGCAGCTATAGTAGGTACAATTACAACAGGAATATTTTTGTAATATCCAACTGCTTTAATAGTATCTATAATTTTTCCACCACCAATACCAATGAGAACGCTTACTTGATTTTCATCACAAATTTTGATAATACGATTTACTTCAGTAATACTGCATTCGCCATTAAATAAATCATATTCTACAGCTACATTTTTTTCTTCAAAGCTGTTATCAATAGTATCTTTTACTCTCTTTAACCCACTTTCACTAATTAAGCATAATGCTTTTTCACCAAGTACAGATACATATTGTGCAATGTTTTTCAACTCTCCATTACCTTGGATATATTTACTTGGTGCGATCATAATTTTTGCCATAAAAACTCCCCCTCACTCAATATCTTTTAATAGTATATATTTTACTATTATTACATTAATTATATCATTTTTAATTATTATGGTAAAGTTAGTATGTTGTAAATATAGACTCTCATTTTTATGTTAGAGTAAAGTCAAGTTAAGTTACGAAATAAATTCCAGAGTTGATAAGCAGATTGTTATTAGCAGAGAATCTTGGTGGAAAGAAACACTTGGAACAACAATCCCATTTGGATGCAATTGTAATTAGAAACTTCACGATCTTAGTGGAAGTCCAATATGTTTAGAGAGAAATATGAATCTATTGGTAAAATGAAAGAATTTAATAAGTATCTTAATGGTACGCTATATTTTTATCTTAAAAGAACGTATGTACGTATATCCTGTTTGATATTGGGAATAATTATAATATAGGCATATAACTTTTAAAAGTTAAATTTATGCTATAATTTAACTAACATATTAAATTATAATAGATGCTAAATATTATTGTAAATAAATTATCTTAATTGATTTGAGTTATAGAATATATGTAAATGAAAGAAGGTATGCTTTTATGAAATGGAATGAGGCTAGACACATTTATCCTAATAAATGGCTTTTGTTTGAGGCTATTGACGCGTACTCTGAGAAAGGAAAAAGAATTGTTGAAGAGCTTTCTGTAATAAATGCATATGACCAAGGAAAAGAAGCGTTAAAAGAGTATGCAGATAAACATAAGAAAGACAAAAGTAGAGAGATGTATGTTTATAGCACCAAAAATGAAGAACTGTTGATAGAAGAAAGAAATTGGATTGGAGTGCGAAAAAATGGTTAGGTACATGAAAGACAATAAGTATATAAAGGACATAAAGCTAGAGAAGCTTGATAATAGTATCGTATGAAAGCATTGTACTAAATTCATATATTTGGTACAGTGTTTTTTGTTAAATAAAATTTAAAAAAGGATTTATGATATGAACAATAGCAAATGATAAATGTGTAGATATTTTATATGAAATGCTTAAAAGCGTCTAGATAGTTTTGTTTATTGAATTTTAAATTATAATAATAAATGAAGTATTTTAGGATAATAAATAAAGCTTTATGGAAATATAAATAATAAAAAATGAAATTAATATTAAAAATTATAGGAGTAATAATTATGAATGCATATTTACTAGATACTAATGTTGTAATAGCACTTTGGAATCAGTATCCATCTATTATTTATAAGCTTATGGAAGATAATGAGATTAAAATATTAAAAGAAGTAAGCCAAGAACTTGTTGTAAAAGAAAGGAGAGAATATAAAGGTCAACAAGTATTATCGGAAAGATTTTGCAAATTACTTACTTTTATTATAGAAGTAGATAGGAAAAATATTAAAGAGTTTTACTCTATGTTAGATATAAAGTACTCTAAAAAAGGTAATGCTTATTTTGATACAAATAAGTTATCAGAAAATGATTTATTGCTTTTATATACTTGTTATTTAGATAATAATATTGTGTTAGCAACAGAAGACAAGCATTTATTAAATACTGCAAATTATATATTAGGCAAGGAGAGGGCAATGACATTAAAAACATTAATAGCAGATGTAAGGGAGGGAGATATAAAAGTTGAATAAATTATATAATGATAATGAAATAATAGATTTAATAAAAAACAATAATATGGTAGTAATATATTTTACAGGGAGCATGTGTGGAGCTTGTGAAATTATTAAGATTAAGATTGAAGATATTTTAAAAAGATTTCCGAAGATTAAAAGTGGAGAAATAAATGTAGAAAAGTATTTAGATATAGCAGCAAAACATAATGTATTTTCTGTACCAATCTTTTTACTTTATATAGAGGGAAAGGAAAGCATAAGGTTAGGTAGAAATTTAGATTTACTGGAGTTAGAGTTAAATATAAGAAGATATTATGAAATGATATTTTAACAGAGGGCAGAGCCACTATTAGAATGTAATGACCACATTGCTAATAAAATAAAGATAATACTTTAAATTAATGTTAATTTTCAGTATAATCTTTTTAAGAAGTAATAACGTAAAAATTAAAGTAAGAATATTACTTGGTTTGTTTTAAATGGAGTGAAGAAATGACAGATTATTATAAATTATTAGGTGTAGAAAAAAGTGCATCAAAAGAAGAAATAAAAGAAGCTTATGAGAAGCAAGTAGAAAAAATAAAAAAAGAAGTAGTTAATGAAAAGCGACTGAATCAATTTTTAGAGATATTTGATCAGGCGTATGAAGCTTTAAATAGTTTAGAAGAAAATCAATTAACTGATAAAGATGAAACATTAATTATGGATCCACAAGAAGTGCAAAAAGAACTAGAGGTTAATAATAAAAGTAACAATTATACATATAGAAATAAATCTAAAAGCAAAGGAAGAAGTGCTAGCAGAAAAAAGAATGATTTCACTGAAAAAGGAGTTTCAAAATACAAAGATAAGAAAAATAAATTAAATGATAATAAAGAAGAAAAGGGCATAAAACAAAAAGTAGTTGAAAAAAGTCCTAAAAGTCCTAAAAGTAATGATAAACCAATATTAAATTTATTTATGTTGCCATTTAAGATATTAGCTTTACCTATAATAGCTATATTATCAGTAATAATATTATTACTTCAAATCATAAATATAATTTCATGGATAGCAACTAAATTATTAATCGTTGGGTCTATATCTGTAGGAGCAATACACTTATATCAAGTTAATTTAGGGCAAGCTATAAATTATAATATATTGATTTTGGCTGCTTCAGTATTAGTAGCATCATTCTTTTTACCATATATCTTAAACTTTGTGTTAAAAGTTTTAAAAACATTAAATGATGCATTAAAAGGTTTTGTTTTTTAGAATACAAATAAAAGCATGGAATAGTTAGTAAATATGAGGATTGTTATATATTAAAATTCAGGAAGATAATAAGCAAAGCCAGCACAACATTTTAATTGTGCTGGCTTTTAATTCTATGGATTATATATTTACTAGATCCTAAAAATGATGTTGTTTTTCAAAAATTATTTGGTATGAAAAAGAATAACCATTTGCTATAGACAAAAGATAAGTCCTCTACCGCATATGCTCAACTTTTTTCATCTGGATTTTGAACAGTGGGAACTATTTTGACCATCAGGCTGACAACAATAGCACCAAATAGGCTCACAACAATAATTGACACTGCCGGCAAATATGCGTTAAGCCCCCAAAGGACGCCTGACAAAATACCACCGATAAAGGAGCCGATATACTGTGCCGTATTATACACACCCGTTATTCCGCCTCTTGTAGCTGTTGTAGATAATTTACTCACACTTCCGGGCAGAACAGCGTTAAGGCTCAGATAGCCGCACATGAATAATATTGTGCTAGTTAAAATGAAAATAAAGTTAGTGATGCCAAGCAATAAACACACGCCGGAAATCGCTGTGGCTATAAACGAAAGATTGAGGACAATGCGTTCCTTCCCCTTATCAGCAAGCCTTGAGGTAACCTGCATGAGGGCAGTGCCGATGATGGTTGCCGGAATAAACACTTCCCACATCCGTCCGGATCCCATGGATTGCTGAATCAAGATAGGGATGACGTAGAATACGCTAACCATAAGGTAGTTTTGAAAAAAAGCGGATAAGGACAACCCTACAAATAGCCTATTCTTGGAGAGTCCGATGTAGTCGACTTTTTCAGTCTGTTTTTGCCGGGTATCATCTTTTTTGATAAAAATTAATATATATATCCAGGACAGAAAAACAAAAACTGCACAGGCAAAGAACATCTTCGATAACGAAATAAAATTACACAGGATGGGCCCGCCCAGAAAACCAAGGACCGCAGCCAACCCCATGAAAATGCCGACGATGCTCATTGAACGGTTACGCTTCTGTTCATCAATATTATCCCCAATCCAGGAAAAACACACTGCGGTAATCGCGCCGAATCCCTGCAGTATTCTCGCGGCAATGAGCAAATAAATATTTGTAGCGTATGCCGCAATAAGCAGCCCGCCCCCAAGAAACAATGAGCCGATTGTGACGACTGCTTTGCGCCCGATTTTATCACTAAGCCGGCCAAGAGGAATCTGCATAATGCCCTGCACCAAACCGTAAATTCCAAACACCACACCGGTTAAAACCGGTGTGCTGTATGCGAGAGAATTTCCATAAATAGATAAAGTCGGCATTATAATCACCATTACCAGCTGGCGCAATGCCATCGCAATGCTCAGGCTGATGATAAAACTCAGCTCGTATCCTGTAAAAATCCCGACTTTTTTCATATTTTTCATGTAATATCCTCCTTTTATTTTTGGTTATTGTAAAGTTTTTTATAACTCACTTTACACTATCTATTTTTGCTGCCCCGGATTTAATAACTGGTAAAAATCCTCAAATGTAATGTAGTCCTCTTTGCTCATGAAAATAAAATTCTGCAAGATGATATATGAGAGTTTATCGGAATCCAGCTTTGTGGGGAGCATTCCATTGGCAATCTCCGATTCCAGCAGTCTGGATATTTTTCTGCAAAATGTCTGTTTGATTTCGAAATTACTGTTTTGCCCAGAGGCACTCTTAACCAACATCTCAAGGAAGATGTTTTTGTAGTTGTGAAAAAACTCATAGACCGAAGCGTATATTTTTTTCAATTTGTTCTTGAATGGTATTGGGATTGCAGAAACCGTGTCGATTGAGACGAGTATCACTTCCCACTCTGCCTTTAAAATTTCAACCGTCAGTTCTTCCTTGCAGCTGAAATTGTTGTAGAAAGTCCCAGTGGCGATTCCACAACGCTGGACGAGCGTTCTAATATTCAGTCCCTCGAATCCCTCTTCAACCAGTATTTTCTTAGATTCTGCAATCAGTTGTTCTCTTGCGCCATCAATTTTGTGAGACACTGTATACACCTCCATACACGAACGATGTTCATATTATATTATAGTCATTAAGCATCGAAATGTAACCATTTACCATAAAAATATCAGCAGTAACCACTTAATTTTCAACATGCTGGAATTTACTTCCGCTAAAAAGTGTATCCCCAAGGCCAAAATGCACACCTCTCTATCAAAAATCTATAGCAACTTCAACACGACCTGTCTCAGAAGTACCCCCTGGGCACGCCAAGCAAGGGCGTTAAGAGATAAAGAAAGCAAAGTTTTAGAATTAAAAGAAAGACAAGCTGCAAGAAGTTCAGAGCAAGTGTAAAGAGAGTAGGAGAATGGTTAAATAGAAGGAGTCAGAGAAGAAGTTATAATTGGACTAGTTTTGATACAATGTTCAAATACTTCAAGATAACTAAAGCTAAGGCGAATGATTCCCTCACAAAAGGGTCAGTGCCTTGTAGAGATTTACCAGGTACAAGTTGCTCTGCATAGAATTTTCCTATTTTTGCAGTAATTTCTTATTTAATATACGCAACATAACCATTACGTATGAAAAGTTGAACACTAAAAACAAAGTACATAAAACCTATTGACAAACTGTGAAATTCAATATAATATACATGTATACCGACAAAACAGATGATAATTGTATGATATAAAAGGGGAGACAGTAATGAGCAGATTTGAAATTGACAACTATTATTGGACAAGGTATAGGAGAATATGTTGCTGTTGCAGATAGCACTTAAATATTGCATAAGTAAGAATTCAAAAATTTAAATAATGTTAGCATATAAAGTAGGCTGGCAAAGAAATTATGTATAAATTAAATAAAAATATGATAATAGATTTAGGAGGGATAATTATGGCTGAAATTCAGACATCAAAAATACTAAAGACAAAAAAGAAAAAGACAAATCAAATTCCTTTTGGAATAGCAATTTTCATTGCAATAATTGGAGTAGGATTCTTTATGTCTAACAATTCTCCAAAGACAGCGCTTATGTGGATATTTGGAGTGGCTTTAGGATTTACATTGCAAAGATCAAGATTTTGCTTTACTGCATCACTAAGAGATCCTATTTTAACAGGAAGTACATCTTTAACTAAGGCAGTTTTATTAACAATAGCAATTGCAACAGTTGGGTTTGCAGCTCTTCAGTTTTCAGCAGTATCTAAGGGAATATCAATACCAGGTAATATATCACCTGTTGGAATAAACACAGTCATCGGTGCAACAATGTTTGGTATAGGTATGGTCATTTCAGGAGGTTGTGCTTCTGGAACATTAATGAGAGTTGGAGAAGGATTTTTAATACAAATTATTTCATTAATATTCTTTATAATAGGTTCTCTTTGGGGAGCAAACAACTTTGGCTGGTGGTCAAGTCATCTTATGTCAAAAACAAGTGTATTTTTACCTAGTATAATAGGATGGGTTCCAGCAATTTTTCTGCAATTTGGACTTTTATTAGCTCTTTATATTTTTGCAGATTGGTTTGGAAATAGAAAAGTAAATAAATAATATAAAAATTAGGAGGAATTTATTATGTCAGAATATAGATTAGATTGTTTAGGAGAAATATGTCCAGTACCTTTAATAAAAACTCAAAAGAAAATGGATGATTTAAAGATTGGAGATGTACTTGCAGTTGAAATAGATCATAGTTGTGCTATGAAAAATATACCAGAGTGGGCAAGAAAAGAAGGATACAACGTTGAAATAGAAGAAGTAGACGACGGTGAATGGGAAGTATACATTGAAAAGACAAAATAGGGGGTAGATTACATGGATATCAAAAATAATGTTTATTATAAGAAGTTTCTAAAGGATCCTTGGACATACACTACAGGGGCTGTAATATTAGGAATCTTAAATATTGCAATGTTAGCCTCTACAGGAAGTGCGTGGGGAGTAACAACACCATTTTCTTACTGGGGAGCTTGGATATACAAGTTTTTTGGTGGACAACCAGAAAATTGGTTTTATTTTCAACAAAAGGCTAATGCTGAAGGCATTGCAGGTGGATTTTTAAATAATGGTCATTCTGTATCTAATATAGGAATTATAGCTGGAGCATTTTTAGCAACTCTTCTTGCATCACAATTCAAAATAAAGAAGATAAAATCAATGAAACAAGTTGTTGCAGCAATAATTGGTGGACTTCTAATGGGATATGGAGCAAGAATAGCTTTTGGATGTAATATAGGAGCGCTATTCAGTGGAATGGCATCTATGTCTTTACACGGATGGGTATATCTGATATTTATATTTTTAGGTGCTTTGATAGGAAGTAAATTGTTAGTTAAGTATTTTATATAATTATTAATAAAGGCATGGTTACTATAAGCAACTATGCCTTTTTAGGAGGACTTTTATGGAAAAGAAACATGAATATTATGATGTAGTAATAATAGGTGGAGGAGCAGCAGGGTTAACTTCTGCAATTTATTGTGGGAGATCAAAGCTTAAAACACTTTTAATAGAAAAGTCTTTAGTAGGTGGATTAGCTACTTATACAAATGAAGTAGTGAACTACCCAGGTTTTCCAGAAGGAATAACAGGAACAGAGCTTATGAATCTTTTTCATAAACAAGCTAAGAATTTTGGAGTTGAATTTAAGCTTACAGATGTTAAAAGTGTTAATTTTGAAGAAGAAGATAAGCTTGTAGAGACTTTTAGAATAATATATCATGCGAAATCTGTAATTATTTCTACAGGAGGTAAACCAAGGATCACACAAGCAACAAATGAAGAAAAATTTGTTTATGATAAAGGAATCTCTTTCTGTGCAACTTGCGATGCTGCATTCTATACAAATAAGACAGTTATGGTAGTAGGTAGTGGAGATGCAGCTATAGAAGAAGGTATCTTCCTAACTAAATTTGCAAAAAAGGTTATTATGTCAGTTAGAAGAGATAAAGGAAACATTAGGGCTAATAAGATAGCACAAGAAGAAGCAATGAAAAATCCTAAAATGGAGTTTATATGGAACACCGTGGTTAATTCCTTTGAGGGGGATGAGAGACTGAATAAAGTCATACTTAGAAACCTCAAAACTGATGAACTTGTAGATGTGATTGTAGATGGATGTTTCTTATTTATAGGATATGAGCCAAATACAGAAATTTTTAAAGGAAAAATTAACTTAACAGATATAGGGTATATTCTAACTAATGAAAATATGAAAACAAACATAGAAGGTGTATTTGCAGTTGGAGATGTGAGAGAAAAACCATTGAGGCAGGTGGCAACAGCAGTTGGAGATGGCGCCATAGCTGGAGTCGAGGCTGAAAAATATATCGCAAGACTTGGATAAGTAGAAAATTTGTAAAAACAGGAGATGTTATTTTCAATAATACAAAAGTTGAGTATACGAAAATTGTACTTCGCCTCCACCAAGCATATCCTCGACAATATTAATGTGAACTGCACCCTGTCAAGTAGACAGATGAAAAAATAAAAATTATGAAGCTAAGATCTGATTTCGATATTCAATTGGAGTCAGATCTTTTAAATTTTTCTGTAACCTTTTTGTATTATAAAAAATTATGTATTCATCAATTGTTTGTCTCAATTCTTCATATTTAAGTGGTAAATGCAAATACTATTCACATAAAGTAGTTAGGAGAATAGTTATGAAAAAGATATTATTACCGCAAAGCGCAAAGATAACACCAAAGGAAGTATTAGAGGAAATTAATAAGTTTGAGTATATTAATAAAAGTCCATATAGTTCAACCTATTATAATGTACCCAAAATTACTTGGGACTATAAGCCAGAAGGAAGTTTAAGGATATCAGACCATTGGAATTTTGTATCTCATGGAACTAAGCATTGTCTTTTAGCTCACACAGAAAAAGCAATAAAAAATAATTGGATATTAGCAAAGTATATAGATGGTAAGTATGAGATTTTAAAGGAGTTTGGAGGAAATGTTCCAGGATATAGGTTTATTGAGGTAAATAAAAATGAATTAGAGTTACTTAAAGATTTATATAATAAGGAAGGTATAGTTAGTTCAAAGGAGTGGTATAAAAAGTATCAGAAGAGACCTGACTTAGCAAAGGAGACTCATACAAAGAATAAAAAGGTATTATCAAGAAATATAAGTGATGAGAGGATAAAGAAATTTAAGGAAGAAAACAAAGGTACAAAAAAAGTAGTTTTTATTGAAGAGAAGTATTTGAGTACCATTGGGGAATTATTAACTTTGTATCAAAAGAGCAGTGATTTTGATGAGCTATGCACGACAGAACAGGGAATTAATACATTGATTAATACATATAAGGCGTATGAGTTTAATGATGATGAGTGTGAATCATTTGAAGAAATATTTATTTTAGTTTTAGATAATGGAATGGCAATTAAGTTCCAAATTAGAAAGTAAACCAGATGATGAAATGATTTTAGAAGATGATTAGATAATGAGAGAAGTTTAAATTATAACTCGTAGTTAAAAATATGAATTTAAAAGCCAATGCTTAATAACACTAAGCATTGGCTTGAAATTTCTAGTATTATATCCAAAATATCCATACTCCAATTTTGCCACCTATCCATGGATAGGTGGATGTCCTCACAGATATTTCAAAAACCAACATCAAGTATTTGGTAAGTTTACTGGCAGGCTATACTGGATGATGATCAGATAATTAAATTAGGGGATTTCTACCTGTATCCGTTTTGTTTATCTATTGCTTCGTCTTTAATTTCCGTTCTCATACCATTAATGGCTTCTGATCTTCTCTCATTTTTTTCTTTTAATGTTTCTTTCATTTTTTCATCATGTGTTTTTGAAATCATTTCTTCTGCACGATGAATATTTTGAATAGTATTACTAAGGTTATTTTCAATCCTATCGACATTGTCTCGTCTGTCATCTGGTTTATTGTGCATGATTTTTCATCTCCTTCATTTGCTTTATTTAATTCGAAAGTGTATTTTCTTATACAAGCACCTTCTTTTTTATTATGTTTAAAAATATATTTATTATGCGACAAAATTAATCTTCTTATATTTTGTAACCACGCGTTTTTTATCGCCGTTAAAATAAAGAATTTGGACTTCAGAAATACCCCAGGGGGAAACAAGATTTTCCATATACAAGCATTGTATTAAATTCATATATTTAGTACAGTGCTTTTTTGCTAAACAAAAATTAAAGAATACATTTTAGGGTAATATAAATTGCGAAGAAAGAATGACTGAACTTGATTTCTAAAACACATTATAGTAATATAAAAACAAATAAAAAATTTGTTTTTATGTTCACAATATATGGAGGTACTTTATGTTATGGCTAAGTTTACAGAATTAGAAAAAGAAAAAATTCGAGAAGAATTGCTTGAAGTTGCCTATCGCTTTTTTATAGATAAAGGCTTTAAGAGTACTTCTCTTGAAGATATTACTTCATCAGTTGGCATTGCAAAGAGTTCATTTTATCTATTTTTCGAGTCAAAAGAAGTGCTATATATGGAATTGTTAGCACATGAGGGAGAGCAAATTGAAAAGCAGGTTTGGCCAAAAGTTAGAGGGACTGAGGATATAAGTTCAGCTATAAAGTTGTATTTAAATAAGATGACTTTGGAACTAGAATCTAAGATTTTAACTCAAAGGTTGGTTTACGATCTTGAGGAATATAAAATTGTATCTAGAAAGCTAAATCCAGAGTATGTTGGCTCACAAAATCTTAGAAGCATCATCCCTCTTATGGAGTTTATAAAATCACGTCAAGACTCTAAGGAGATTATCGATGAAGACCCAGGTGTTATAGCTGGAGTTTTAAGATCAGCTTTATTAATTGGTTCCCAAAAGGGAGATTTACAGCAATATAATTATGAAAGGATTAGAGAGTTATTATTCGAAGCTGTTGCTAATCAAATTGCACGGACTTAATTTGGCATAAGTATTACAAAATGAGAGTAGAAAAGTAGTGATAATTTATGACAGAAAAAATAATTCATTTTAATGATATTCATATCTGTATTGAGAGTTTTGGAGATATTAATAATCCAACTATCTTGTTAATTATGGGAGCTACTGCATCAATGATTTGATGGGAAGAAGAATTTGATAGAGCTAGTAATTTGCAGAGTATGGAGAATCACGGATTTATAAAGGGTTGGGGTTCGTATTTATCAAGAACTGCTGAAATCAATGCTCCTACATTGGTAATTCACGGAACAGAAGACTCTATTATCCCGTACGAGAATGGAGTTCATCTTTCTAAAATTATACCAAATGCTGTATTAGTTACCTTAGATGGTTCTGGGCATGAGCTACATTATAATGATTGGAATGAAATTATTAATGCTGTATCAAAGCATTCAGCAAATTTATAACCGAAATCTAAAAATTTTAAATAGGAGTGATTTGGATGAGTAGAGATATGAAACAAGTTAAGGAAATAGCTAAAAAACATAATATTATTCTAAAGGAAGAAACAATGCAGTTTAATGAATCCGGACTTGATTTTCAAGTTGTATTTGCACAAGATGAAAGTGGAACGGATTGGGTTCTTAGATTTCCTAGGCGGGAAGATGTTATACCCAGAACAAAGGTAGAAAAACAAGCATTAGATTTGATAAATAAATATGCTCAATCTTTTCAAGCACCAAACTGGAGCATTTACGCAGATGAGCTGATTGCTTATAAGAAGTTAGATGGTGTGCCAGCAGGAACTATAGATCATAATATAGGAAACTATGTTTGGGAGATAGATATTAACAATGTTCCAGAATCTTTTCACAAGTCTCTGGGTAGAGTGTTAGCAGAGCTTCATAGCATACCTAGTGATAAAGCTGCTGAACTTGGTCTATTAGTGCAAACGCCAGAAGAAGCAAGAATGTCAATGAAGCAGCGCATGGATGATGTAAAAGCAAAGTTTGGCGTAGGCGAGAAACTATGGAACAGATGGCAAGAATGGATTAATGATGATGAAATGTGGCCTAAGAAAACTGGACTGATTCATGGAGATGTACATGCAGGACATACTATGATTGATAAAGAGGCTAATGTGACCGGATTAATCGACTGGACCGAAGCTAAGGTTGCAGATATTTCGAATGATTTTGTTTTCAACTATAAGGCCTTTGGAGAAGAAGGACTAGAAGCTTTGATTCTTGCTTATAAAGAAGTTGGTGGATATTATTGGCCTAAGATGAAAGAGCACATTATTGAACTGGTTGCTGCTTATCCAGTTTCAATTGCTGAGTTTGCAATGGTTTCTGGTGTTGAGGAATATGTTCAGATGGCGAAGAAAGCATTGGAAGTGCAAGATTCGTAAGTGGCGTGAAGTAGTTATAGATAGCAAGAGAAAAAGTTAGTGTAATTGATTCTTTAATATATGTTTAACAGAGTGGTATATAATAATTATAAAAAGAATAAAGATAATTGAAATAATTAAGTTTTCTAAGGAGATATCAGTGAAAGTAGTTTCATTCATAAACTACAAAGGAGGAGTTGGAAAAACAACATTAGCATCTAATATAGCAGCAGATTTAGCATTAAGAGGTAAAAAAACAAAAAGAGATTAGTACTAATAAAATAGAATTTGATAATTTAGTTTCTAATATAGAAAGGTTTAATAAAAGAGAAGAGGCACAAAAATATATTGAAAGTTTAAAATTAAGAAAAGAAGATCTTCTTTCAATAGGAAAATTAGTTAATGCCAATATGTCAAAGAAAGATAATAAAACAAAGATAACTGAAAAAATAATTGATGCTACAGTAGGAGCTAGACTAAGGGCAGAGGCTATTAGTCAAATTGAGTTGTCAAGGAAGAAATAAAAATAAGAATTCAGAAGGTTTTCTTATATATAATAGATAAGAAAGAAAGTATCTATAGATAAAAAATATATAGATACTTTTTTTATCTG
Organism: Clostridium beijerinckii; assembly: GCA_003129525.1. Lineage (NCBI taxonomy): Bacteria > Bacillati > Bacillota > Clostridia > Eubacteriales > Clostridiaceae > Clostridium > Clostridium beijerinckii. The sequence continues at coordinate 2,637,974 of CP029329.1, forward strand.
TATTAATTTTCTCAGAAGTACCCAAAGGAGAAAAATGTGAGAAAGAAAAGATTATTTCATATGTATCCAAGCCTAGAATTCTAATAGTATTGGTTGAACATCCTTTCGGAACACTAAAAATATGTAAATTAAATGTAGAAATGTGTTGTAGAGTATCGTATTATATATAAATAGGTATTAAACTCAAAATATGTATTAACTTTAATATGTATTTCTCAAAGTTCTTAATGAAATTATAATTAGCTTAATGTTTGTCAAAGAATTAACAATAATTATCAGCAATATTTCATGGTAAGTCTATTAGTAATTATAAAGCAGAACTTTCACATATCAAACCAAACTGTAATGTATTGTGAAATTACAGTCAATTATAGTTTAGATATATTAAGTCGATTAAAGTTAAATTAGGGTTCTAATACTAATTAAGAATCTGAAAAAATAAAAAGATACTATGAATATATTAAGAGAGGTGATTTGTATGAAACAATTATTATTTCATTCTGTCAATGAGGTGTATGCATATACACAAGATGCCAATATATTAAAAACAATGGGGATAATATTGTTTGCACCAGTTGAAATGGTGATAGAACTTTCCAAAAATGTCTCGCCAAATACGATATTATGTTCAACTAGCGGGGAATATACTTGTAATGGTTATAAAGATGGCGTAATTACAGGGTTTGAATATGATAAGGGAGAATCTAAAGTTGTAGAGATAGAATATCCTGCAATAAAAAGCATTGATATGTTAAAGGGTGCTTATGATAAAGTCAAAAATAATAAAAATGCTTTTATGCTACTTTTATGTGATGGGTTAAGTGGAACTGAAGAAAGTATATTATCAACGTTTTATTTTATACCTCCAGATTTTAAAATTATAGGTGGGAGTTCAGGGGATAACTTGAATTTTAAAGAAACCTATATTTACATAGGCGGTAAAAGGGTAGCTAACGTTAGTGTATTCTTTAATAGCAAAAGAAGGACATGTATATTAAAAGAAAATATATATACAAGTATAGGACAAACTCTATTAGTTACTGAAGCAGATGTGTTAAATAGGACAGTAAAATCATTCAATAATAGACCTGCAAGCACAGAATATGCAAGAGTTCTAGGTATAACGGAAAAGGAATTACCTAGTTTCTTTATGAATCATCCATTAGGAAAGAAATATGAAAATGATATATTTATTGCTTCTCCTATGAAGGTGAATAGTGATAAATCAATAACTTTTTATTGCGAATTAATGGAAAATACATTTGTAGATGTATTAAAGGCTGAAGATCCTATTGAAGTTTTAAAACAAACTATAAAGAGTGCACAGTTTAATCCTTCCTTCATATTTTCAGTTCATTGCATTTTAAGAAGTTTGAAGTTTATACAGGAAAAGAAATGGCCTGTCTTTGATAAGGAAATGATTAAATTTTGTAATAATATTACTGGATTTGTGAGCTATGGAGAACAATATTATAAAAATCATTCTAATCAAACAATGGTACTTTTGTTAATAGAGTAAAGGGGTAAAATTATGATAGGATTTAAGAAAAAACAAAGAAAAGAAAAGCATATTGCTAAAAATGATACAAGACAGCAGGCTTTAGAAAAAAGTAAATGGAGCAATTTAGATAATATTGGATATGTTTTTGAATTAGATAATGAAATTAAAAATAAAACCCAATTAGTATTAAAAGAAGAAGGGGAAATGACTGCTAATTTTAATTCATTGCTAAACAGTGAAGGGTATACAAAAGAACAAACACAAAGTGTTCAAGAACATCTGGAAAGCGTATCAAAGAGCAGCCAATATACAAAACAACTGCTAGAACAAGCTATTGAAAATTTAATTATATCTTCTAAGAGTGTAATTAATGCAAAATCTAAAAATGTCTCTATGGTTGGGGAAATGGATAATATAATTAATTTATTCTCACAATTCAATGTATTGTCTAACGAATTGCAATCCCAATATAGCCAAATAGAAAGTCTTGCTTCAATTATCTCTAATATAGCAAGTCAGACAAATCTACTTTCTTTAAATGCTGCTATAGAAGCTGCCCGTGCTGGGGAGCATGGAAGAGGATTCTCCGTTGTGGCTCAAGAGATAAAGAAACTTTCTGAAAGTACCCAACTGAACGCTAAGAGTATAATGAGTTCTTTAAAAACTATGACTGAAATCATATCACAGCTTAGTGAAAAAAGTAATGAGGGAATAAAAATATTACCCACAACTCAAGAACTAATAAAGAATTCTAGTATAATAATGGATAATATAGCTGCCAATGAAGATGAACTATTAAATAACCTTAAAAGCGTAATGAATTCACAAGATGATAATATATCCGAGATCTCACATATTAATATAGACTTGCTAAACATAGTAACTAAGACTACTCAAGATAATACTAAATTTGAAAGTTTAGTTTTAGGCGTACAAAAAAAAGCTGATTATTACCTTCATATTTTACACTACCTAAATCAGATAGACATTTTAAAAAAACAGATGTTAGAGAAATCTGGTTCATAAAAATAAATCTATAGCAACTTTAACACGACCTGTCTCAGAAGCACCCCAGTGGAAACAAGATTTTCCATATACAAGCATTGCACTAAATTCATATATTTGATGTAGCTTACCACATTCAATGTCTAATTTAGCATCTGTGGACAAACAAGAAGTTTCTTGTACATCGAATAATTCCTTCTTAACGCTCTTTTTTGACAAAAGGTGTTGATTTTTTCATAAAAGAGAACGATAATCTAAATATACATAAAAATGGATTTATATGGACGTATTTATTAGGATGGAGTGAATTTAATGTTTGTTTGGAAAAAGGGTAGACAGGCTATGGATGTAGATAATACTGAAAATGAAGTAATAAATTATAGTAATAGTAAAAATGAAATTAGTCTTTTAAAACATAATCAAAGATGTATAGTTAATAGAATAAGTGAAAAAATTGAAGAGACTGGTTTTGCAGCTGAAAACCTAATATCCCTTACACATGATATTTCTAAGAATGTAGAAATACAAAGGGAATCAATAGATAAGGTTGCCAGTGAAATTAGTAACTATTCAGCACTTGCAGAGGAAGTTTTCGCAAGTACAGAGAACTCAAAATTGATAGCTGAGCAAACAATGAGCATAGCAAGAGAAGGAAGTAAGGCAGTAGATAATTCTATACAAGCTATGAGTGAAATTCAAGTATCCGTACAAAATGGGAAAGATGTTGTAAACGACTTAAGCTCAAAATCAACTCACATAAATGAGATTCTTACAATTATAAAGGATATAGCAAATCATACTAATTTGTTATCTTTAAATGCTTCTATTGAAGCAGCAAGAGCAGGAGAGGCTGGAAGAGGGTTTACAGTTGTTGCTCAAGAAGTTAAAAAATTGGCTGAAAGAAGTGCTGAGTCAGCTGGACAAATTTCAAATACTATAAATGAGATAAATTTCTGTATAGATCAAACAATGGATGCTATGAATAAAAGTATGAATAAAGTGCTAGAAGGTAATGATATTGCAAATAATACTAAGCAAGTATTTAATGAAATAATTAACGCGGTGGGAACCACTAATAATGTAACTGAAGAAATTAACATAGCAATTTCAAAGCAAACTCAAGGACTTGAAAATATTATCTCTTCCACAGAAGAGGTGAATAAAACATCTGAAAATGTAATGGCTATGGTAGAAACAACATCACTAAATTCTCAGTATACAAAAACTTCTTTAAATATTCTTTCAGACGTATCAAAAGATCTTCAAAGTATATCTAATAGTCTTTTAGAAAAAATTGAAGAGGCAGAAAAAAGTGAGTCAACAGTTAGAACTTTTCTAAATGGAGAGCCTTTAAATTATGATCCACAGTTAGCATTTGATACTCAAAGCGCTCAAATTTTATACAATGTTCATGGAGGTCTGCTACTAATTAGCTCTACAGGAGAAATTACTCCAGGTATTGCTAAAAGCTGGCATGTATTAGAGGATAATCTGACATGGGTTTTTAGTTTGAGAAAAGGAGCTAAATTTCATAATGGTAGGGAGATAACTTCAGAAGATATAAAGTACACCTATGAGAGACTTTTAAGCCCAGCTTTAAAGTCTCCAAACAGTTGGTTTTTAGAGCAAATTGATGGAGCGATGGAATATTCTAATGGAATGGCAAAAGAAGTTAGAGGAATAAAAACAATAGATAGATATAGGATTTCTATTAAGTTAACAGGTTCTTACAGTGGATTTTTGCTTAACTTAGGTCAATATGTTTGTTCTATATTACCTAAAGAAGATGTTTTACAAGGAAAGATTACAGGTTGTGGGCCATACATAATAGAAAGCACGGATAAAGATAAGTGTGTACTAACTGCATTTAGAGACTATTTTGGTGGTATGCCATATGTAGATAAAGTGATTGTAAACTTTGAAGGGGAGAAGTCAGCCAATAGCCTTATTAATAAAGAGTGTGATTTTATTACAATTGATAATAAAAATCAAATAGAAGAATTATCTAGAACTAATGATTTCAATATAAAGTATAAGAGTGTTATGGGAACCTATTATGCTGGATTTAATTTATCTTCAAATTCCATTTTTGTTAAAGACAATGAAATTAGAAAGGCATTTAATCTAGCAGTAAATAAAAAGAGAATTATTGATGAAGTACTAGGTGGACTTGGTGAAGAGGCTAAAGGACCTATACCTCCAAACGTGGTTGATAACGAATATTTATCAGGATTTGGATATAATCCAAAATTAGCAAAAGATATTTTAAATAAAAAACATGCTTCAATAGGAAACACTAAACTTAAAATATTGATTAGAGATGAAAGTATGGAAACTGTTTTTAATAAAATAACTCAATTTATAATAAATGATTTAAAAGAAGTTGGAATTGAGTGTACTCTAGAGAAAATAAGCCCAGATAAGTATTTAAATCCTGAAATAATCAAGAAAAGTGATTTGTTCTTAAGTAGATGGATTTCAGATACTGGAGACATGGACAACTTCCTTCAACCAATGTTTAACCCGGCTAACTTTACAGATTTTACAGGATACAACAAGTCAGAAGTTGTAGAAATGATGAATAAAGCAAAGGGAATAATAAATCCTCAAAAGAGAATTCAAATGTATAAAGATATTCAGAAAATAATAGTAGATGATGCTCCTTGGATATTCTTATATCACCCACAAGTTGGATATACTTCAAGAGAAGGTGTAATTGGTGTAAGAGTTAGTCCTCTTGGAACAGTAAGATATGAAGATATAATTATAGAAAAATAAATTATATTTACAACTACAGGCAAATGTCTATACAAGCTCAGCAGATTAGAGGAAGTTGTAAAATTTTTATCAAGAATGCAGGAATTTTTTTATAAGGATGAATTTAAGATACATGAATAAAACCTAACATAAAACAACTTAATAAGGTTGATATATGTTAGGTTATTCTATCTTATATTTATCTATACACAAAATAATTTTTCGTGTAAAATGAAGAAAAAAGGGGTTGAGAAATATGAATGATAATAAAATAAACCGATCAAATAAAATTTTGGTTACAGTCACTTTTTTAGCTATGATTATTGTTAATGGACTTGCAAATATATTACCTATTAATGGTCAGACCACAGGTCAAGTATCAAATTACTATAAAAATCTATTTTCACCGGCAGCAATAACATTTGCAATATGGGGAATTATTTATGTTTTATTAGCAGGACATACATTATATCAACTTGGTATTTTTCGAGGAAATAAAAGTGAAATTAAGTCCAATTTATTGCACCGAGTTGGAATTTATTTTTCAATTTCATCTATTGCTAATGGAGCATGGATTTTTAGTTGGCATTATCACATGATTCCATTATCAATGGTATTTATGATTGTAATTCTTGTTTGTTTGATTTTGATTACAAAGGAAATAAATAAATATGAGCTTTCACTTAGAGAAAAAATTTTTATAAAATTGCCTTTTAGTGTTTACTTTGGGTGGATTACAGTGGCAACGATTGCAAATCTTGTAACACTTTTTGTAAGTATTGGATGGAATAGTTTTGGAACAACTGAATGGATGTGGACAGCTGTTGTAATCTTAATTGGAGCTATTATCGGAAGTGCAATAACAATAAAAAACAGAGATGTTGCATATGGATTGGTTATTATCTGGGCTTATATAGGAATACTCAATAAACACATATCACAAGGCGGCTTTGCTAGTTTATATCCTGGAATAATAGTTACAGTGAGTGTTTGTATTGTTTTATTAATAATTATAGAAGTTTATGTTTTTATGATTTATACGCACAATAAATAAGCTTACATTTTTATAATGTATTATTAAAAGTAAATAATACATTATAAAAGGTATTAGAGGAGATTTTGCATGTTCATTATAAATAAAATAGGTATAAAGAGTATTAAGATAACCTTAGCTGTCATTATATCATTATTAATAGGGCATTTATTTAAATTAGATTCACCTTATTTAACAGCTATTAATGCATTGATAGCTATACAAAGTACTATATATGATTCAGTTTCTTTTGGTAAAAATAGAATTTTAGGAACTCTTATAGGTGCTTCAATAGGTATTATCATTGTAACTTTTATTCATGATGATTTTATAATCACATCCATAGGAATTTTTATAATTATATATGTCTGTAATATGCTAAAACTAAAAAGTAGTATAGTCGTAGCTATCTCAGTATGTCTTTCAATTATAATTTTTCCTTCTCCCAATTATAGTGCAATTAATGCAACAGTAAGTACAACAATAAGTACAACAATAGGAGTCTTAATAGCAATAATTGTAAATTCAGTATTATCACCATTTGAACTTATAAGTAATATAAATAACTCTTATTATGATTTAAAGCAAAATATATTCTCTTTATATATAAAAATTTTTACTACGGATGAAACTATAGATACATATGACTTTAATTCAAAGGTTATGAATTTTAAATCTCTAGTAAATTCTTATAATAATGAATATTTTAAAATTAAAGATAAAAAGTTAAAATATCAACAGGTAAAAACTTTATTTGAAAATGTTGATGGAATCAGCTTTTTTATAGCTGTAATTATAGAATTGAGAGAAAATAATTTAAATGAAGTTAATGTTAATAGGAGTAAGAAATTCTTTCACCATGATATAAAAGCTTTAAACTACAAAGAAAGTCATGATGATGACTTATTTAACTTTCATGTAGATAAACTTTTGGATTACTTAGAAGCAATTGAGAATGTTTGATTATCTAACGAGTTAAATAATGAAGAAAAGAAAGGATTTTATATATGCTAAAGTTAAAAACTCCAGGAATGAGGACTATAAAAACCTCCTTAGTAGTGGCTATTTGCCTCATAATTTCCAAGTTATTAGATTTATATTATCCATATTATGTTACCATAACAGCTATTATTTGTATTCAAAACACTGTTAATGGGTCTTTCAAGACTGCTAAAAATCGTGTTCTAGGAACCATAATAGGTTCTCTTCTAGGAATTTCATGTGCGATTATATTCCCGTATGATCCTTTGATTGGTGGCATTGGAGTTTTGATACTAATATATTTTTTGAAAGTAATAAATTTAGAGGCTTCTTATACTGTTGCCTGCATTGTATTCTTAGCAATTTTTGTACCAGGCCAGGGCTCTTCTATAACTTACAGTTTACATAGAACTTCAGATACTATAATAGGAATATTAATAGCTTTATTTGTGAATTTGTGCTTATCTCCTCCACAATATGCTGATGATATTCATAATTTTTCTTATAACTTAATTGATGATTTACTTATAACCTGTGGTAACTTTTTTATTCATGATAAAGAAATAGAACTATCAAAAATTGGTGCTGAAATTTTAAAGATAGAAGATTTAATAAAAAATTACAAGCTAGATATAAGAAAAAGTAAAATTAAAACTATCGATAGTAATAAATTGAACCTTTTAATTCAAGACTCAAAGGAATTATATAATCATCTTGGTGTAATAAATGAGTTAAATAAGTTAGGGTATAATTGTACCTTAAATGAAGAAAATGCTGATTACATAAGAAATCTATATAATCATAATCTTCCTTTTGACAAATATGAAAAAACTCCGTGCAATGAAGCTTTTAATTACCATGTAAAGGAGCTTTTGAAATATCTTGATTGCTTTAAAAATTTAAATTTTAAATAGAGATTTTTTACTCAGTGAATGTATATGAGTCATGCCAAAATTCCCTGGGGTGTTATGAGCAAATAAAAAAGTATATTTGTAACAATTACAGGATATGATGAGAACAGAGTTCCTAAAGGTACTTCAGTTGGTGGGAAGTGTAAAGGAAGTGCAACATATCCAGTAACAGCAGCTACAATAGGGCAACGCAGTTGCTCTTTCATACAATGGGTTGAATTGGAAAAATATTTGTCCAATTCAACCCATTCTGTTTTATCGTAGAGATTTATATTTTTGTAATAGGCAAGCTGAATAAAGGTCATGCCTTAATTGTTAAAATACCAGGATATAAATGTCAACCATTCTTATCTTATCATTTTATGATAATCTACAGGTTTCTTAATGATAAAGAAGTTTTGACTGCCCAGTAAGATAAAAAATAAAAAAATATATAAGTTAAAGTTCTAAAAGAAAATATTATAAAGAATAAATCAATCTAATTAGATGGAAAATAAAGTAAAATGATATATAATATAATTGTTATGTTTATAAAGATAGTTTCATCAATAAATAGATATGAAATTCTATTAGATGATTGTTATATCTAGTAAAATATAGATTTAGCTTATAGAAAAGCCAGAGCGATTTTGTCAAGCTAAACCAAGTGTAATTTAGAGGAATAGCTGAAAGTTATGAAGCATAACTTTATATGTTCTCTATTTTAGTAGCTTTCAGGTAAAACTTGTATAGATTAATCAGTTGTTGAAGACGTTTTGTATATATAATCAATTATATGAGGGGGAAAAATTTTGATTGAAAATAAAATACTTGAACTAATTGAAAATGAGGACAAAAGAAAGCCATTAACTGATAGTGACATTGCTAGATTAATAAATACAACTAGAGAATATATAACTCAATTTAGAACAGAGAAAAATATAAATAATTCTCGCCAAAGAAAAGAAGCGATTTTACATAATGATATAAAGAAACTAATAATTGAAGATAAAGATATTTCAGACAGGCAATTATGTAAAAGGTTATCTCTTCTTGGATATGATATTTCTAGGTATTCTGTGACTAAGATAAAAAAATATATGATTGAGAAACTGTTTCCAGAGGATTTGGATGTGGTTGAAAGTGTGGCGGAAAACTTAACAGAAGTTAAATGTTTGGTAAACAAAAATATACAAGAAATAAGTAATAAAGAAAATATATATACAGCGAATCAAGAAAATAAGGAAAAGAATAATTATTTAAGAAAGATTATAGGATATCATGGTTCATTAAAAAATGTAATTAGTCAAGCTGAAGCTGCAGTATTATATCCTCCCCATGGACTTCATACGCTTTTGCTTGGACCATCAGGTGTTGGGAAAAGTTTTTTCGCAGAATCTATGTATAATTTTGCAATTAATTCTTCACACTTTGGGAAAAGTGCACCGTTTATAATATTTAATTGTGCTGATTATGTAGAGAATCCACAATTACTTCTTTCTCAACTATTTGGTTATAGTAAAGGTGCCTTTACTGGCGCTAATACAGAAAAAGTTGGTTTAGTAGAGAAAGCAAATAATGGAATACTATTCTTGGATGAAGTGCATAGATTGCCAAGTGAAGGACAGGAAATACTATTCTATCTGTTGGATAAGGGCAAGTACAGAAGACTTGGGGAAACTGAAAATAGCAGAACAGCCAATGTAATGATAATTGCAGCAACTACAGAAGATCCTAAATCATCCTTATTGTTAACATTTAGAAGAAGAATACCAATGATAATTGAAATCCCTTCTATTAATAACAGGCCAATTAATGAAAGATATGTATTAATAAAAAGTTTCTTTTCACAAGAATCAGCGAGAGTTGGAAAAGAAATTACCGTGCGTTATGAGGTTATTAGGTCATTGTTGTTATACAATTGTCCGGGAAATATAGGGCAGTTAAGAAGTGATATACAAGTTGCGTGCGCAAGAGGTTTTTGTAATTCATTAAGCAGTAATTCAAATGAAGTCGTTATTGACTTAAAAGATTTACCTAAGCATGTGCCCTTGGGGATACTAAGCGTTGAGGATAGAAAACTAGTGTCAGAAAATATTTTTAATGAAGATTTGATTGTTAATCCTAATGATGTTGTTACTCAGAAATCAAAAGATGATAGATATACGTTACCTGATGAAATATATAATAATATAGAGGAAAAGTATTATAAACTTGAAAAGCAGGGAATTAGTAAAGATGAAATTAATAAAATATTATGGAGTAAAATGGAATTTGATTTAAATAAATTTGCAAAAAACATAGAAGCGAATTTATTTTTTCCTAAGGAAGAGTTAAAAAATATAATAGATGAAAAGATATTAAATGTGGTTGAAAAAGTAACTAATATTGCTAAAGGATATATAGAGAATATCCAGGAAAATTTTTATTATTGTATAGCAATGCACTTAAATTCAACCTATGATAGATTAAAACAGGGGAGAGTAATAAAGAATCCTGAATCGGACTATATTAAAAAGGAATATTATAATGAGTATAGAATCGCAAAAATATTAACTAAAGAGATAAATAAAAGTTTAGACATTGAACTTCCGGAGGATGAAATAGGATTTATTGCGATGTACTTAAAAACGTTTTCTGTGGTAGAAAAAAATGTAAGCAGAGTGGCTGTTATTGTATTAAGCCATGGACATGTTGCTTGCGGTATGGTTGATGTAGCAAATAAGTTGTTAGGTACAAATCTTGCCGTAGGAATAGAAATGTCACTTGATGAAAATCCTCAAAGTTTGCTTGAAAGAACTATAGAGGTTGCAAAGAAAGTGCATGAAGGTAAAGGATGTTTATTATTAGTAGATATGGGATCCTTGGTTACGTTTGGCGAAATCATAACTAAAGAAACAGGAATTCCAACAAGGGTTATTGGTAGAGTAGATACAGTAATGGTATTGGAGGCTGTGAGAAGATCTTTAATTGAAAATAGTAATCTGTACGAAATTTCTAAGGCACTTGATGGAGATAAGGCCTATGTTGGAAAAGTACAAGGCGTAAAGAAATATATTAAAACCATAATTACAATATGTATAACTGGTGAAGGTACAGCTTTAAAAATAAAAAAATATCTTGAAGATGTATTGGGGAATTCAAATAAAAATTTAAATATTATACCAATTGGAATCATGAATAAAAATAATGCTCAAGATGAGATAATTAAGATGAGCAAAGATAATAATATAGCCACAATTGTTGGAACTATTGATCCTGAAGTAGAAAGTATTCCATTTATATCTTTTCAAGATATTCTGAAAGAATCAGGTAAATTACTGCTAAAAAGTTTACTTGGAATAGAGAATATAAATCCTTTAATAAATGTAATTGATGAGGAACTAATTCAGATTAAGGATGATATATTTACAAAAAGTGATTTAATAGATGAAATGTGCAATCTATTGATTACAAAAGGAAAGGTTAAAGAAAAATTTACAATAGGTGTATACAAGAGAGAAATGATGGGAGGAACTCTATTTGAAGGTACTTTTGGTATACCTCATGGTTTATCGGAGTTTGTAGAGAAATCATCCTTGTGTATTTTTAAACTTAACAATCCCATTTTATGGGACTATGATTGTAAGGTTGATGTTGTTATTATGTTGGCACTAAAAGAGAGTGATGGGAAAATAGTTAGGCAACTATTTGACACTTTATCAAGGATAGAAGTAGCTGATAAAATAAGACATGCAAATTCAGCTAAAGAAATTTCAGATATATTACTAAAAATATAATAATTATTTTTAAGTTATAAGGTAGAAAATATTAAATTCTACCTTTTTATTTTATATAAAATTATATATTACTTTTTCAACATAGTTTTGGCATGAAAATTGCTATATAAATATTGTGAAGATGTAATCATAGATGAAAACGTATATATAACTTACAAAAAGGAGGAAAATTAATGACTAGTAGTATTAAAGAATTTTTAAGAAGAGATTTAGTAGTAAATAACCTTGAAGCTAAATCAGCTGAGGACGTCTTTAAGAAGATGTCTCCCATATTGTTAGAAGCAGGATTTGTAGAAGATTCCTTTTTTAATGGGTTAGTAAATAGAGAAAACAAATTTCCAACAGGTTTATTACTTGGAAAATATAATGTTGCAATACCTCATACAGATGCTGTTCATGTCAAAAAACCAGCTATAGCTATTGCAACACTAAAAAATCCTGTGAAATTTAATTGCATGGATGGAAATGGAAGCGTGGATGTTAATATAGTATTTACTATGGCTTTAAATGAACCTCACAGCCAGATAGTAATGTTGCAGCAATTGATGTTTCTAATTCAGAATGAAAGTATTTTAGAAAATATGCTTCAAGCAAAAGATAGCGACGAAGTGTATGATATCGTTTCGAACTTTAATTGTAATTGCGAGTAAATAATAAGCAATTATTAAATTATAGAATTTTATTTAAGGAGGCAAAAAAATGGACAAACAGAAACTAATATTAGTAGCCTGTGGTACAGGAATAGCAACTTCAACAGTTGTATGTAAAAAAGTGGAGGATTTAATTAAAGTCAATGGTATTAATGCGAGAATTATACAATGCAAGATTTCAGAAGTGGGAGTTTATGAAGACCAAGCTGATCTTTTAGTAACAACTACAATTTCATCACGAAACTATAAATTTCCTGTAGTTAATGCCATAAACTACCTAACTAACATTAATCCAGGCAAAATTGACCAAGCAATTATTGAAGTTTTGAAATAAAAAAGATAGGCCACATTAAATGTGGACCTATATAAAAAATTAATTGGACTACTAATTATTATAGCACATAAAAATATGTATTTAAATTTTATGAAAGTAAATATAAATTGATAATATAAGGGGGAAATAGAATGTTATTAAATGTAATACAGTACATTTTGAACTTAGGACCTACAGTTATGCTGCCATTAACAATTACTATTATTGGTATGATATTTGGACAAGGATTTAAAAAAGCATTTAGGTCAGGTATTACAATCGGTATCGGTTTTGTTGGTATAAATTTGGTCATTGGATTACTTACAACAAACCTTGGTGGAGCCGCACAACAAATGGTTACTAGATATGGATTACATTTGAATATAATAGATGTAGGCTGGCCAGCAGCTGCTGCAATTAGCTGGGCATCCCCTATAGCAGCAATAATGATTCCAATATGTATGTTAGTAAATTTAGTAATGTTGGCTGCAAAGGCAACAAATGTAGTTGATATTGATATATGGAATTATTGGCACTTTACTGCTGCTGGTGCAACTGTATACGTATTAACTCATGGTAATTGGTTACTTGCTATTTTAGCTGGTATTTTATATGAAATTGCTGTTCTTAAGATTGCTGATAAAACATCTCCTATGGTTCAAGAATTCTTTGGACTTGAGGGAGTATCATTACCAACTGGTTCAACTGCTGCTTGCGGTCTTATAGGTATTCCTATTGTTAAAGTTGTAAGAAAAATCCCAGGCATTAAAAATTTAAAGGCAGACCCAGAAACAATTCAAAAAAGATTTGGTGTTTTCGGAGAACCTATGATGATGGGACTCGTTCTTGGTATTATACTAGGAATTCTTGCTGGTTATGGAGTAGATAAAATTCTACAAATAGGTATTTCAATGGCTGGAGTTATGTTCTTAATGCCTCGAATGGTTAGAATACTTATGGAAGGTTTAATTCCTGTTTCAGAATCAGTTAGAGAATTCTTACAAAAGAAAAACTTTGGTAAAGATAGAAAGCTTACAATTGGATTAGATGCAGCAGTGGCAGTTGGACATCCAGCAGTTATTGCAACAGCACTTGTATTAGTTCCAATCACACTATTTTTAGCTGTAGTATTACCGGGAAATCAGGTTTTACCATTTGGAGACTTAGCTACAATATGTTTCTATGTTGCGTTTATAGTCGGTGCAGCAAAAGGTAATATAGTTCACTCAGTTATAGCAGGTACAATAGTTATGGCATTAGGATTACTAATGGCAACAAATATTGCTAGTTTTCACACTCAAATGGCAACAATGGCTCATTTTACAATGCCAGAAGGAACATCAACTATTTCAAGCTTAGACATGGGTGGTAATTTCTTAAACTGGATAGTAATTAAGGTATTCCAATTATTCACAGGAAGCCTATAAAGTGAAACTTAGTTTCAGAGTGAGATAAAATTAAATAACTTAAATTGTTAAAGAGTGCTGAATGGTACTCTTTAGCAACATGGTCTATTTACAATGAAAGGATGATGGTTATAGTGGATGTAACAAATTTAAAAGCAGAAGAACTTATTGGAATGAATTTTGAGTGTGAATGCGGAAAAAATCATAGTGTAGAAATCAATTCGGTTAAGATAGGAATCAATATAATAGAACAACTGCCAGAGTTTCTTAAAGAATTTAAAAATAAAAAAATATTAATTGTACAAGATGTTCACACATATGCTGTGGCTGGAAAAAGGGTAGAAGAAATACTACGTAATGATTTTTTATTAAAAAAATATATATTTCCACAGGAACACCTGTTACCTGATGTGTATGCTCTTGGAAGAGTTCTTATGGAAATAGAAGATGATACAGCACTTATACTTGGCATAGGTTCAGGTGTTATAAATGACATCTGCAGGTTCGTGGCGTGCAAGGTACATGTGCCTTATGCCATAGTAGGTACTGCACCATCCATGGATGGTTATGCATCCGTAGTATCTCCTTTAATTACAGATGGATTTAAAGAGTCTCACAAAGCTATATATCCTTATGGAATATATGCGGATATTGAAATCATGAAGAATGCTCCAATGTATTTACTTTGTTCAGGACTTGGTGATGTATTAGGTAAATATATTGCTTTGGCAGATTGGTCAATTGCAAATCTCTTAACAGGAGAATATTACTGTAAGACTATTGCAGATATGGTTCAAGCTGCAGTAGATAAGTGTGTTGCTGCTGCACCAAGGATTCCTGAAAGGAATGATGAAGTTGTAAAAAATATAACAGATGCGTTAGTTTTGTCAGGAATAACTATAGGAATGGCAGGGGCTTCAAGACCTGCATCTGGTTCTGAACATCATATTGCCCATGGTTGGGAGATAATGTTTCATACAAGGAACAATGAAGAAAAATGGGTACATGGAAACTTTGTTGGAGTAGGTACAGTGGTTATGGCCATGGTATTTGAATCATTAAAGGATATAGATATAGAGAGTGTTATGGCTAAGGGAAGTTTCAGAACTTATGATATGAATAAATGGAGAAAAAATATTGAAAGCGTATTTGGTAAAGTGGCAGGTAATGTAATTAACTATAAGAAGGATGCAATCGAATTGAATCCAGATAAGAGACAGGAAAATGCAGAAAAGATAGCAGCAAGCTGGAAGGACATTCTTCATATTGCGCATACTATAGTACCAAGTTCTAATGACGTAAAAAAAATATTACAGGATGGGGGCTGTGTATGGCATCCTGAAGAGCTTGGAATTGATAAGAATCTATTTATTAAAACATTCATTGCAGCAAAGGATATAAGAACAAGATATGGTGTTGTGCATTTAATTGATGATCTTGGATTAACAGAACAAACTGCTAATTTAATTGCTGATAAATTATATAAATCCGAAAACATATAAGACAATTATATGTTTTAATTTGGAGGTAAAAATGAATGAGTTAAAAGATATTAAATGTTTTCTACTAGATATGGATGGAACTTTCTACCTTGGAAATACACTTATTGATGGTGCACTAGACTTTCTAGATATTTTAAAAAGTCAACAAAAGAAATTTATATTTTTAACAAATAACTCTTCAAAAAACAAATCAACGTATAGGCAGAAGCTTTCAGCACTTGGCTGCTACATTGATAAAGAACAAGTTTATACATCTGGTGAAGCTACTATATGGTATATGAAGAAAAACTGTCCAGGTAACAGGGTATACCTCATGGGTACAGAACCACTTATGAAAGAATTTGAAAATGCAGGATTTATATTAATTAAGGACAAAAATGACAAGCCAGATTATGTAGTTCTTGGTTTTGATACTACACTAACGTACGAAAAGATTTTAACAGCATGTGATTATATAAGGGATGGAGTACCATTTATAGCTACTCATCCGGATTTCAATTGTCCAATTGAAGATAGTAAATATATGCCGGATACTGGTTCTATGATAAGAATGTTTGAAGCATCTACAGGTGTTTCTCCTGTGGTTATAGGTAAGCCACATATATATATAGTAGAGGCTATAATGGAAAAATATGGTCTTGAAAAGGAAGATGTGGCAATTGTAGGAGACAGACTTTACACTGATATCAAAACTGGGGTAAATGCAGGGATAACTAGTATTCTTGTATTAAGTGGTGAGACATCAGAGGACATGCATGAAAAGTCTGACATAACTGCAGATTATGTATTCTCATCAATAAAGTACATTGGCGAAGAATTAAAGAAATTCTAGAAGAGATTTATTTAATTCTATATGTCAGAAAAAAATAGAAAAAATTCATTAAGTATGGCTGAAATCTCATAGACTCTGAGAAATTAAAACTATTTTAATATAATTGATTAATATTTAAACTGGGAGGTAATATTATGAGCATTATAACAATTATTGGAGCAGGCCAAATGGCATCTGCATTATCTTTTCCTGCAACAGAAAATAACAATGAGGTACGACTTGTTGGTACTCCATTAGATAGAGATATAATTAACACGGCAAAAGATACAGGTTTTCATACTACATTAAAACGCCAATTACCTAAAACAGGTATTGAATATTATCAAATTGAGGATGTAAATAAAGCAATAGATGGAGCTGAAGTTATTATTTGTGGAGTTAGCAGTTTTGGTGTTGATTGGTTTGCAGATAACATATTGCCTATTCTACCTGAAGATATTCCTGTTCTTTCAATAACAAAGGGAATGATTACTGAAGAGGATGGCAAAATGATTAATTATCCACAATACTTTTTAAGTAAACTTCCTTCTAATAAGAAACTTTCTATTAATGCAGTAGGTGGCCCATGTACTAGTTATGAACTTGCTGATAAAGATAACTCTGAAGTTGTATTTTGCGGAGATGACATAAATATACTTAGAAGGCTTAAGAGTTTGTTTGAAACATCATACTATCATATTAGCTTATCTACAGATATTGTAGGTGTTGAATGTGCAGTGGCCTTAAAGAACGCTTATGCCCTAGGTGTATCGCTAGCTATTGGACTAGCTATTGGAACTGATGGTTCTGGAAAAGAACATTATAATTCTCAGGCTGCACTTTTTGGACAAAGCATAAAGGAAGCAAAACATCTTCTTGAAATAGTCGGCGGTGGTGAAAAAAATATTATATATTTTGGTGGTGACCTATATGTAACTGTCTTTGGTGGACGTACTCGTAGAATAGGAACCTTATTAGGACAAGGATTGACCTTTGAAGAAGCTATGGAACAATTAAAAGGAGTTACATTAGAATCTGTAGTTATTGCTACTCAAGCTGCAAAGTACGTACGTTGTCTAGCAGAAAAAGGAATCGTTAAACTTAGTGAATTTCCGATGATAATTCATATTGATGAGATCATAAATTCCGGTGCCATAGTTGATATTCCATGGAAAGCCTTCGAATCAGAAAAAATATGATGGTAAAACACATTAATTTAAAGATGTTTGGAAATTTATAAATGGAGAATGGTATTATTTTGATTCAGATGGATAGTAACTTCAACACTTCGTGTTTCAGAAGTACCCCTGAAGGAAACAAGATTTTCCATATACAAGCATTGTACTAAATTCATATATTTAGTACAGTGCTTTTTTGCTAAGCAAAAATTAAAGAATACATTTTAAGGCAATATAAATTGCGAAGAAAGATAGCAAGTTTGGGAATGCTTCCCTCACAAAAGGGTTAGCGCCTTGTGAAAAATTGCCAGGTACAAGTTGTTAAATTGAACACAATAACTTCCATTTATGGCTATGACATCAGAGGCTATAATAAAACCTAAGAGATAAAGCATTAAGGAGTCTTTTTACTATTAATATATTTGTTTTTCCCCATGACCACATTCCACACAATAGCAAAGGCTGAAAATCAAAAAAGATGATTTTCAGCCTGTTATATTTATTAGGCATTTGTAGCAAGTGATACTCCCATATCAAAAGCTTTTTGACAATCAACAGGAAACTCATCAGCTTTATGTTTTGCTTTTTCTTCTTCCGAAAACTTAGAAGATTCGTATTTATCATAATCAGAGAATTGATAAGTATTATAACTATATAATGATTCTAGTGGCTTCCCTGTGGTTCTTGCAATCATATTTTCACGTAAAGTAAAACTTTGATTAACTCCAAATTGATTAATTTGTTCTTCTGTAGCATTCATAGTATAAATAAATCCTGCTGGTATTGTCTTAGGATAAACGGTTGGTATTTCATCGCTATAGATGCTATTTGAAAATAAGAAACGTTCTAAAAGTGCAGTCATTCCAGCTGTAATATTCATGTAATAAATAGGAGAACCAAAAATAACTGCATCTGCTGTTTTTAATTTTTCAAGAATAGGGGTTAAATCATCTTTTATTGCACACTTACCATGCTCACCGTCTTTTCTTTTACAGGCAAAACAGCTTATACATCCACTATATTTTAAATCATAAAGGTTTATGAGTTCAGTTTCTGCACCCTTTGACGCTGCACCCTCAAGAGATTTCTTTAATAAAGTTGCTGTATTCCAATTCTTACGGGGACTCCCGTTAATAGCGATAATTTTCATAAATGTTCTGCTCCTTTTCATATAAATTAATATTCATTTCATGATATAATTATATTACTAAATCAAAAATATACTAGTACGCAACTTTTTTTGACTAGGTATATTAAAATTGACTAAAGGAGATTTTTATTATGGACGATAGAACAAAGGATAAATCTACAAATAACCATCTACAATATTTACTTCAGGTAATTGGTGGCAAATGGAAATTACCTATACTATGTATATTAACAAAAAAAGAAGTAGTACGTTTTAATGAATTAAAAAGAGAACTTGGTGGAATTACTAATATGTCACTAAGTAACTGCTTACAAGAATTAGAGCAATATAAAATAATAAATCGTGTTCAATACCTAGAAATGCCTCCACGTGTGGAATACTCTTTAACTGAGAATAGCAAAAAGTTAATTCCTACATTAAAAGGTCTTAGTGATTGGGCAAAGGAACAAATAGAAATTAATATATAATTTGTTAAAAGTGTTAATTAAGAGGAGTTGCTAATCTTAAGCAATTCCTTTTTTGCATCTCATTTAGAGAAGTTTATCGTTGTGAGTTAACCACATATTAGGAAGATTATTGCATTTTTATATGCAAAAGTTCTCCTTTTATAGAAAAGATTATTTTTATATAATAATAATATAAGGGATAGGAGAGTGGAGTTCAAATGAGATTTAGTCAGATAATGAGTGACTTCATAGAAAATGAAGATTACTGTTCAATTGAATATTTTATTCACAAATACAAAGTATCTAAAAGAACAATTCAAAGTGACATTTCATATCTCATGAGAATTTCGACTAGCAAAGGATTTGAAATACATACTAAAAGGGGAGTGGGGTATTTATTAGAAATTAAGGACGATGAATTATTTGGGAAATTTCTTAAAACTTTAGATGAAAACATTGTTTTTAAGATAAAAGAAAGGCCATCTCAAGTACTGGCATTTTTATCAGTTCAAAATGAATACATTTCAATGGATAAAGTTGCAGATACTTTTCAAGTTTCTAAAACACTTATCAAGCATGATATTAAAGAGGTAGAAGAACTAGCTAAAGGCTATCATCTGGCGTTGGAAAAAAAGAGCCATCATGGAATCAGAATAGTTTCTTCAGATAGATATCTTAAAAAATACTTATGCAAGGAATATCAAACTCAAAACGTATTTGTTCGAATGGCAGTTGACGGTGTTGTAATGGACTTTTCACATGTTGAGTCTCAGTTGATAAGACAGATGAACAGAGAAAAATTAAATATTAATTATAATGAACTGTTAAATGTAATAGTTTTTCTAAAATCCATGGTATATGTTTCACTAAAGGGGGATATGCAGTGTGTCCAAGACTATGAATTTCATGAATCTAGTTCAATTGAGAAAATTGCTACATTATTAATTCATACGATGGAAAGGAAATATAAGGTATGTTTTGATAAGGATAGCGTTGAAGAATTAATCGAAGTTCTGCAGAAAAATATCCGTAGGAAAGATGCCTGTGTTTCCTTTACTGACAATCTGCTTGATGATATAGAAGTTTTTTTGAAAAAAACAGATAAAACTTATGATACTCACTTTTTTGAAGATCAGGACTTGAAACGGCTTCTGCTTTCACATATGTACCTGTTAGTAGACAGGCTTCGCAATAAAATTTCATATAAAAATGCTCTGGCCAATCAGCTAAGTATCACATATCCCTTGATATTTAATATAGCAATACAATTTTGTGATATTCTTCATGAGAAATATAATGTGGAATTTACCTTTGATGAAATCGGTTTTGTAGCTATGCATTTTGCTGCACATATGGTAAAGGAGAAACAGCTAAAGCTTCAATCTTACAATAAAATCTGTGTAGTATGCTCTTCTGGTGGCGGAAGTGCATATATGATTAAAATGCAACTTGAATCCGTATTTCCAAAGGCAGAAGTCAAAACCTTCTCTTTTTTGCAGCAGGATGAGCTGATCAGCTATAAACCCGATATTATTTTTACAGTTATACCAATATCTTATGATGCCCACATACCTGTCATTTATATAAAAGAGCTTCTGGATGACAAAGATTTATATAGAATTAGGCAGATTCTGGAGTGCGATGATTATGATCCCTATACGTTTATTAATGAAAACCCAATATACTATTCCTATTTTTCAAAGGAATTTTTCAATATAACAGAAGAAGATGACTATGAATATCTCATTAGAGAGATGGCAGAAGATCTTGAAAATAAAGAATATGGCAAGGAAGGATATGCAGACTTAGTTATGGAACGGGAGGCATTCGTAAGTACCGTTTATTTAAACGGCGTATGTATACCTCATCCTATTGAAACAGATGCTTTAAGAAATGCAATATCAGTCAGTATATTAAAGAAGCCCTTTCTATGGCGGGAAAAAGAAGTAAGGATTGTTTTTATGATTTGTTTAAAAAAGGAACAGGTAGAGGTCTATAAAGATATTACTAAAAAGTTATATCAGCTTATGAAGGAACCAAAATACTTGGAAAGAGTGATTAATGTTAAATCTTTTGAAGAACTTATAGCGGTGATGAAAGAGATGGGAGGTGTTAATTATGAATGATATTTTATTAAAAGCATTAAGTAATGCAGACAGTATAGCTTCTCATGAAAATGAAGTCAGGGGAATTTTATACAAGGAACTTGCAAAATATAGTGATGATGTTTTTTATGATAATATTGGAAGCATTATATTTCATAAAAAAGGGAAAGGTGAGGAGCCACTTAAAATTATGTTCTGCGCCCATATGGATGAAGTGGGATTTATGGTTCGTAGTATTTCTGATATCGGTTTTATATATCTTATGGCTGTCGGCGGTGTACAGGATAAAAGCAAAGAAATGCAAATGGTTAGGTTAACAACCTTTACTGGCAAAAAGATAGAAGGGCTGTTAAATGTTACGAAAGATAGTGAAGGAAATGTAAAAGATATGTACGTTGATATTGGATGTGACACTTTTGATGAAGTTAAATCATTGGGCGTAGAGATAGGTAATATGGTCTGCTTCGCCAGTGAAGCAAGACAATTATCAAATGAAAATGTTTATATGGGCAAAGCAATGGATGACAGGGCCGGATGCTATGTTATTGCCGAGGTCATAAAGAGGATGAAAGATGATTTGGAAAACGATGTCTATTTTGTTGGGACAAGCAGCGAGGAAGTCGGAACTCGGGGAGGGAAAACTTCAGCTTATATCATCAATCCAGACATAGTATTTGCCTTAGATGTAGCAAATAATCCAGAACTTACAAAAAATTATTCAAATCATCGTCTTATTGGAAAGGGAACAATGATTGTGCATTATGATAAGACCATGTCTCCTAATGTAAAGCTCCTAAGGTATGTCATGAATATGGCGGATAAAAAAGGAATTCCATATCAATGCGATATGTTTAGCGGGGGAGGAACTGATGGTGGAAATGCCCATTTAGATCGTGGAGGAAAGCTGGCATTGGTCTTAGGAATACCATTGAGATATTGCCATGGCGCATATTCTCTTGTCCATGGTGATGATTTGGAAAATTTAATTAAACTTGTATATGAGTTGTGTTATGGTTTAAAACGTAAAAATTATGAAAAATTTATCGATTTTTTAGGAGGATATGAAAATGACTGAAGTAGAACAAAACATTATTATGGAAATGATTTCTTCCGCTGGTGAAAGTAAGGCAAAATCTTTTGAAGCGTTAAAAAAGGTAAAGACGAGAGAGTATGATGAGGCTCGTAAATTATTAATTGAGGCCAGAGAGGCAGATCTGGCTGCTCATCAAATTCAAACAAAGATTATCACTGCAGAACTGTCAAATAGCGACAATAAACCGGAAGTTGGGTTATTAATGGTACATGCACAAGACCATTACATGACAGCTCAATTAGCCAGAGATCTAATTGAGGCGTTAATAAATGTATTTGAAGAAAGGGAGGAAAAATAAAATGAAGATTGTATTATGTTGTGCAGGTGGCTTTTCAACGACTATGCTTATGGACAGTATGAAAAATACCGTTAAAAAAAGTGAAAAACTTAAAGATGAGGATTTTAAATTCACTGCAATTCCTGTAGATATTCTAGAAAGTGAAGTAGAAGGGTGTGATGTTGTTGTTATTGGACCACAAATTGCACATAAGGTGGATTATATTAAATCAATCATTGACCCATATGAGATTCCTTACATCATTGTTGATAAGGAGACTTATGGCAAGATGGATGGAGCGACTGTATTAAAAAAAGTCCTTATAGAACGTAAAAAAGCTGATATGAAAAAAATAAAGTAAGGAGGTTGAAAAATGTTTGAAAAGTTTGAATCTTTTATAAATAAGTACTTAGCACCACTTGCTAATAAGATGGATAAAGAAGTTCATTTGAGCGCTATTAAAAAATCAATGGTAGCTTTAATGCCTTTATTAATCATTGGTAGTTTTTGTTTGATTCCAGAAGCTATTCCTAATATGATTGGTGAGAATAATCCAATATCTCAATGGATATTAGCTAATCTTGATATTATATATATTCCTTACAACGTAGGTATGGCACTGATGTCCTTATATGCTACAGCTTTTATAGCTTATCATCTTGCAAATTCCTACAAGCTGGATGTTCCAGGGTGTATCAGTATGGCGGTTATCTCTTTCCTTATGATGACTGTTGATTATACAAAAGATGGCGGAATTATGACTAAATATTTAGGACCTAAAGGTCTGTTTGCAGCAATGTTTGCTGCAATTATTGCAGTGGAATTATATCGCTGGTGTAAAAAGAAAAAATTCACAATTAAGATGCCTGATTCAGTACCGGATTTTGTTTCAAGATCTTTTGAAATGATTCCAATATCAATTATTATTATTGGTTTCTTCTTAATTATTCGTATTGTGTGTGTGAATGTGTTTAATATTATGCCTCCATTAATTTTTACAAGCATATTTGCACCATTAGTAGGGTCTATGGACAATCCATTGTCTTATACATTCTTAAAGATGCTACAATGTTTGCTATTCTTCTTTGGAATTCATCCTTCTGTATTGAGTCCAATTACAACTCCTATTTCTACTCAGTTCCTGGCAGAAAATATAGCTAACTATAAAGCTGGATTAGCCATGACCCATTTCTTTGCCCCAGGTCCAGAGTCTGCATTTGGTAACTTTACAGGTACAGGAATAACATTTGGTCTAGTATTCTGGTGTTTATTATCTAAATCAAAGGCCTTAAAGCAGATAGGACGTGTTGCATTAATTCCTGCGTTATTTGGAATCAATGAACCAATATTATTTGGTGCTCCAATTGTATTAAATCCTATATTCTTTATTCCATACGTTATTTGCGGTGGAATTATAGGAACTATCCCTGGCTGGATGATGAAATTTGGAGCGCTAAGCTGTTCATTCTTTACACCTCCTTATGTGGGTGTTTTCTTAGAGGGATATCTGACTAATATGGATCCAATGTCCATTGTTGCTAATGCAATTCAATTAGTCTTATCCATTGTTGTATGGTATCCATTTTTTAAGGTATATGAAAAACGTTATCAACAAAAGGAAAATGATAAGAATAACATGTCTAAAGAAGATGAAGAAATCTTAAAGGATCTTGATTTGGACTTCTAAAAAGAAAGGCAAGCATATGCTTGCCTTCATTTTTAAGGATGGTGATAATATGGCTAAAAGGATAGAAAAAATACATGAGTTCATGCATTATAATAATATTGATGCTCTACTTATTAAAAGCAAAACTATGAAAAAATGGTTATCAACTATGACAGGCAGCGGATGCAATATCCTAATCACTCAAAATAAAGGGTTCCTTATCTTAGACGGGAGATATCTGACTGAGGCTAAAGAAAAAGAACATGATCTTGAAATAATTCTTCACTCACCTCATGAAATGGGATGTAATTATCTAGCGACAGTTGGAGATATATTGAAGAAAGAACGTTGCCGCAATTTAGGGGTTGAAGCTTCTCAGATGTTAGTGAAAGAATACAGAGATGTTGAAAAGATAGGTGTAAAGATTATTCTGTTAGATGAAGAAATAGCTAATTTACGTATTATTAAACAACAGGAAGAAATAGATATCATGCAAGAGGCAGTTGATATCACAGATGATATTTATAAAAAGGTGCTTGGAAATATACATTTAGGAATGACAGAGTATGAAATAAGCGCTCTGGTCCAATATTATTCAATTGCACAAGGAGCACAGCAAATGTCTTTTGATACAATTGTAGCAACTGGGGAGAGGACAGCTTTTCCACATGGCAGGCCCACTGGACGCAGAGTCAAGGCTCATGAGCCCATTATGATTGATTTTGGGATCCAATATAAAAATTATCAGTCAGATATGACGCGTATGTGTTTTATGGGAGAGCCTGAACCTAAGATTAAAGAAATTTACGATATCGTTTTAAAAGCACAGTTGGCAGGATTGAACGCTATTAATGCTGGCGTTACTGCTAGTGATGTGGATAAGAGTGCCAGGGATGTTATTGTAAAGAATGGATATGGGCAGTATTTCAATCATGGCCTGGGTCACGGCCTTGGAATCGGTGATGGCTGTGAATTGCCAATTTTGAATTCTGCAAGTAAGACTATTTTAAAGGAACATATGATGATGTCCTGTGAGCCTGGAATCTATGTTCCAAATATAGGGGGCGTGCGTATTGAAGATGATGTGGTTATTATTAATGGCAGAGGTGTTCCGCTTAATAAAACTACAAAGGATTATATAATTTTGGAGGTAAAACCATGAAATATAATTTTGATGAGGTTCATAATCGTTTGGGAACCTATTCTACACAATGGGATTATATTGAAGATCGCTTTCATAAAAAAGATTTAATACCATTTTCAATTTCAGATACTGATTTTATTATTCCAAAACCAATTACTGAAAAAATTCTTCAAGTTGCCAGCCATCAGATATATGGATATACGAGGTGGAATCATCATGATTTCAAATCTTCTATAACAGAACATTATAAGAGAAGATTTAATACATGCATTGAAGAAGATTGGATTTTATATAGTACAAGCGTTATGTATTCAGTATCATTATTAATCAGGCTGCTAAGTTGTCCCAAAGATAAGATTTTGACATTTAATCCTATGTATGACTCATTTTTTACAGTCATAGAGGATAATGATCGCATATTGGTATCAAATGATTTAATTCATAAAGACGGGTCATTTGAAATTGATTTTGATCTATTTGAGAAACGGGTACAGGACTGCAGAATATTGCTTTTATGCTCTCCACATAATCCTACAGGTATGATATGGTCACAAGATGATATGAAACGCATGGTAGCATTGTGTAAAAAATATAATACAAAGATAATTTCGGATGAGATACATATGGATATACAGGTTGGGGAAAAGAACCAGATACCACTTTTATCCTATATGCATGATTATGATGAGCTATATACAGCATCTTCTTCTAGCAAAACATTTAATACCCCTGGCTTGATTGGTTCATATGTAATGATACCAAATGAAACGGTGAGAAATGAGTTTTTATATCATACAAGGAAGAAAGATTTTTTGAATTCTGCAAGTATATTTGGAATGTATGCGACAATGGTAGGGTATATGCAATGCGATGATTATATTGATGAGCTAAATGACTATATCAGTGGCAATATGCAGCTGGTGGAGGACTTTATTAAGAGTGAGCTTACGGACTTCAAATTTAAAAAGCCAGATGCCACTTATTTGGCATGGATAGATGGAAGGGGAGTTCCATTCACTTCTGAACAGATTCAAGATGCTCTAGTAAATGTGGGTGGAGTTGCTATTATGAAGGGCGAAACCTATGGGGAGAATGGTGCAAAATATTTGAGGATGAATTTAGGATGTCCTCGCTTAAAGATTAAAGAAGGGCTGGAGCGCTTTAAAAAAGCTATGGACTATTTGTATTTAAAATAGGAGGAATGTTTTATGCATAAATTATGGGGAAAAATAACATCATGGGTGGATAAGAAGCCGTCTAATGTGAGCATATCAAAACGGCTACTGGCTTATATTATAGACTGGTGTTTGGGAGGAATTATCACAGGATTCCCTGCAGTTTTGATTTATAGTGCGGTGACAAAGAAAGAGGATATGTTTAGCAATCTCTATGTTTTTGCAAGTCTGGGATATTCAAACGGATGGGCATATTTAGCTGGTAGTCTATGTTTTATTGCAGCCCTAATTTATTATGTATATATCCCTTATAAAAAGTACAATGGTCAGACAATTGGAAAACATCTGGTTAAGATTAAAATCGTAAAAGCGGATTATTCAGATATAGATTTAAAAACCCTTTTAATAAGACAAATTATAGGGTTGATGATCATAGAGGGAGCTGCAATTGTTATGACAAGTTATTTAATACAGCTGCTTACTCTTGTGACCGGTTTTTATTTTGAATACTATCTAGGGATAGCAGGCAGAATTTTAACAATTGCATCTGGAATTCTGGTTTTAAGTACGCTATCACATAGAGCTATTCATGATTATATTTCAGGAACAACGGTTGTATCAGAAAATGCTTAGTATGTTTATGTACAAAATGTGAAAAATAACTTTAGATTTTTCTAAAGATATTCATTCTTACACGATTTCTTCTAACATCTTCATAGGTTATGATATGGATAAGGATAAGAGTTTATGTAATGTAAGCTCTTATTTTATGCTAAAATATATCTATAGTGTATTTTTAGGAACTAAATTTAATAACATGAAATTATGATAATGAGGTTTGCAAAGTCAGTTATCCACTAAAAAGATAATATGATTGGTGAATAGATTGAAAAAGAACGAATATTTATTAAGTATAGTGGCAGAAATCTAAATTAAATAATATAAAAGATTATTGGTAATATTAAATATATATAATATAAAAGGGGATATGAAAGGAATTTTGAAATATGGAATTAAAAGCTTATTTACATAAGGTACAATATTATGAAACAGATCAAATGGGAATTGTGCATCATTCAAATTATATAAGATGGTTTGAGGAAGCAAGAGTTGATTACATGGAACAAATTGGTGCAGATTATTCAATAATGGAGCAGGAAGGATATATTAGTCCTGTTGTCTCTATAAATTGTAATTATAAAACAGTAACAAAATTTGGAGAGTATGTTTATATAATTACGAAACTTGAGCATTTTTCAAATGCAAAATTCACTATAGTTTACACAATAGTAGATGCAGCTACAGAACAAGTTAAAGCTATTGGAGAAAGTAAACACTGCTTTATTAATAAAGATGGGAAAATTATATCTTTAAAAAAGGAAAATAGAAAGTATTTTGAACTGTTTTCTGATTCGATTGGAAAAGAAACAAAAATACTTGATGATCAAAAATAAGCTATAGCATCAAGTCCGACTAAAGCATGCAAATACTCAGAGGTCAAAATTACCTTTTGGACTCTCACTTATATATGGAAGATCTAAATCAATGATTAGATGGAGTGATAAAAATAGGATTCGTCATTTTGAACTAGTTGAATATATAAAGAAATATTATAATCAAATCAATGTAAATATTAAATTATGGAGGCAATAAAATGAGTAAAAAATATGTTAAAAAGTCAATAGAAGAATTAAAAGAAGAGTTAACTAAGGAACAATATAAAGTAACACAAGAAAATGCTACAGAAGCACCATTTTCCAATGAATATGATAACTTTTTTGAAGAAGGAATTTATGTAGATATAACAACAGGTGAGCCTTTATTTATATCTTCAGACAAGTTTAACTCTGGTTGTGGGTGGCCTGCCTTTTCAAAGCCTTTAATAAGAGGTGTTGTTAAAGAAAAAAAGGATGAAAGTCATGGTATGATAAGAACAGAGGTTAGAAGTAATGTAGGAGATGCTCATTTAGGACACGTATTTTCCGATGGTCCAGAAGAAACAGGTGGATTAAGATATTGTATTAATTCAGCATCACTTAAATTTATTCCTATGGATAAAATGAAGGAATTAGGTTATGAAGAATATTTAGAGCAATTGAAGATATAAATATTCTCTAATTAGCAACATCAGTACTTTGGAATTCAGTAGCAACTTCAACACGACCTGTCTCAGAAGCATCTCTGGGGGAAACATAAATTTCCATATATAAGCATTGTACTAAATTCATATATTTGGTGCAGTGCTTTTTTGATTATAGCAAATTAAATTAGGCAATAATAATGAATGAAAATTTAATAAGTTGACATTTCTTTGTTTGAGTTGTATAGTTGCATAGGCAATTATTTTAGTTGCATAGACAATTATTTTTAAGGAGGCAATCTTTTGAACGATTATTATGAGTTTTTTCATCAAAATTTAAAACTTTCTAGAACTTTAGTTAGCAATTTGAATAAAGGACTTATTATACATAATCTTCATCATTCTCAGTGGGGGGTTATCCGTTTTCTAAAAGAATTTGGTCCTTCTACTCTTGTTGATATAGCTAATTATATGAGTGTAGAAAAATCATCAGTTACTCGTGCTGTAGATCGTTTGAAAAAGAGTGAATTCATAGAAGAAGTCTCAGGGAAAGACAAGAGAGAAAGAAGAATCAAACTAAGTGATTTAGGAGAACAAGCATATACTTCAGTATATGAATTTGCAGTAGAGTTTGATAATAATGCTATGAAGGATATTTCAAATGAGGAACTAGAAACTACATATAAAGTACTACTCAAAATAATGAACAATATAACTAATGAACATGGGGGAAACACACATGAATAAATCCAAGTTATGGACTAAAGATTTTACAATTATTACTGTAGCTACATTTTTTGTTTATATTACTTTTTACTTATTAATGACAACAATGACTGTTTATGCTATTAAACAATTTAGTGCTTCACAAGGCCAGGCTGGTCTTGCTTCTAGTATATTTGTCATTGGTACACTTTTTGCACGTATTCTGGCAGGAAAATATATAGATGTAATTGGACGTAGAAAATTACTGTTCGCAGGCTTAATTTTGTTCGTAATTGCGTCTGTATCATATTTTTTCGCAAATAATTTGAACGTATTATTAGTTGTTCGTTTTATACATGGAGCAGTTTTGGGTATTGCTGGTACAGCAATGGCAACAACTGTAATGTCTATTATTCCTAATGAACGTCGTGGAGAAGGAACAGGTTACTATTCATTAAGTATAACTCTTTCATCAGCAATGGGACCATTCCTCGGACTTTTTATAACTCAGCATGCAGATTATAATGCCGTATTTACTGCTTGCACTATTTTTTCAGTAATTAGTATTGTTGTTATGTTATTTGCAAAAATTCCTGAAGCCAAATTAACAAAGGAACAAATGAAATCTATGAAAGGATTTAAGTTACAGGATTTCTTTGAAAAAAAAGCTGTTCCTATTACAATTATCGGATTTATTATGGGTATAGCTTACTCTGGAATTTTATCTTATATTAATTCATATGCAATAGAAATTAATTTAACAAGTGCTGCAAGTCTCTTTTTTATTGTATATTCTATAGTCTGCCTTATTTCAAGACCAATTAGCGGTAGGTTATTGGATAGTAAAGGAGATAATACTATTATGTATCCTTCATTAATATCATTTGTTTTAGGACTTATATTAATTAGTAAAGCTAGTAATGGTTTCGCTCTTTTATTGTCAGCAGTATTAATAGCTCTTGGCTATGGAACTATCTATACTTGTATCCAAGCCATTGCTATAAAA
Source organism: Clostridium beijerinckii (assembly GCA_003129525.1). NCBI lineage: Bacteria > Bacillati > Bacillota > Clostridia > Eubacteriales > Clostridiaceae > Clostridium > Clostridium beijerinckii. The sequence goes on from CP029329.1 coordinate 2,668,627, forward strand.
GAATCACCTAAACATAGAATAGCACTTGCTACGTCAACATTTTTCATTTTTATTGATGGAGGAATTGGAGTTGGTCCTTTAGTAATAGGAGCTATAATACCTATACTTGGTTTCCGCGGAATGTATATGTCACTAGCTGTTATTGTATCTTTATCTATCATTTTATATTATTTTCTACATGGGAAAAAATCAGCATCTATAAAACAGGTTTCAATTGAAAATGAAGAAATAGAACCAGAGACTATAATGGATTAAATTCATTTTAAAAGTTAGCCCAAATCATACTTAAAGATAAAATAAACTCTAAGGTAAAATAAAAATACCTTAGAGTTTATTTTGAGTGGTGACAGTCACAATTCCGTATTGGGGCTGTCATATTTAGAAACTATTTTATTGAAATGAATAAATATTATGCGATTTTCTTAATAGATTCTACATACTTATTAGCTTTTATAGAATTATATTTTCCTTCCCACTTTGAGATAACAACAACTGCTAAGGAATTACCTAATACATTTACAACAGTTCTAGCCATGTCAAGGATACGATCTATTCCTGCTATAAACGCTAATCCTTCAGCTGGGATCCCAACAGAACCAAGAGTAGCTAAAAGAACTACAAAGGATACCCCTGGTACGCCTGCTATACCTTTTGAAGTAAGCATTAATACAATCACTAGATTGATTTGAGCAGATATAGGTAAATTAATACCATATAATTGTGCTATAAATATAGCAGCAATAGCTTCATAAAGGGTAGAACCGTCTAAATTAAAAGAATAACCTGTCGGTACTACGAAGGCTGCAATGGATTTTGGACACCCGAATTTCTCCATCTTTTCCATGATTTTAGGTAGAACTGTTTCAGAACTTGCAGTACTATAAGCAAGTATAAGTTCATCTCTCAAAATTCTTATGATTGAAAAAATGCTTGATCCAACTAATTTAGCAATTGTGCCAAATATTACTAGTATAAATAAAAGCATTGAACCATATGTTGTGATTATTAATTTTCCTAATGGAATTAAAGATGAAAGTCCAAACTTTGAAACTGTTACGCCAATTAAAGCAAATACTCCAAAAGGAGCTACCTTCATTATTTGATTTGTTACCCAAAACATTGCATCAGCTGTACCTTGAGCAAGTTGTATAATAGGTTTTCCTTTTTCACCAATTGCAGCAACTCCTAAACCAAACATAACTGAAAAGAAAATAACTGAAAGCATATCTCCCTTTGTAAGTGCATCAAAAATGTTAGTAGGTACAATATTTACAAATGTATCTGCAAAGCTATGATGAGACACAGTTTCTGCTGAGTTTACATAACTATCAATACTTGATGTAGCAAGACCCTGCATATTTATTCCTGTACCTGGATGCACCACGTTAGCTATAAAAAGTCCTAATATAATAGCAATAGTAGTTACTACCTCAAAATAAAGAAGAGTTTTTCCTCCAAGTTTGCCTACCTGCTTAATATCTCCCGCTCCAGCAATACCAACTACAAGAGATGAAAAGACAATTGGAACCACAATCATTTTAATTAGACGAATAAAAATGTCTCCAATAGGCTTTAAATATGCTTCAATAGCAGGATTACCATAAAACAATCCACCTATTATAACTCCAAGTACAAGCCCAACAAGAATTTGTAATGCTAGGCCAAATTTAATTTTCTTCATTTGTATTCTCCTTTTTTAGTTTAAAATTTAAAATAAATAAAAAATAAGGCCAATATGACACTTCATTTACAAAAAGTTGCAAATTCATATAAAAACCTTAATAACATTTTGAATTATAACATAATTAATGAATTTTGTCTCTACAAAAAATTCATTATTAAAAACAAACAATATATTCTTCACAATATATACCATAAAAATAAAATCCAAGTTCAAAATTAACCTTAGATTTTTTATGTGTATTTAATTTTATTATAATGTATATTTATACAATAAAAAATTTTCTTTAAAGTAATGCTGAAAATAAAAATTAGAGAAGTTAATTGAAATGATACAGATATAAAAAGAGTTGAAAAATTTTGAATCGCAAGCAAAAAGTGTAAGAAGGATTTTTACAGATTATCTAGATAGAAAAGATACAAATAGAAGAGTTCCATATGGATTTGTTCCTTAGACCGGCAGTTCGTGAATAGACATTCTTGTTAGAGTAAGACTTAACCGCCAATAAAAAATAAACTACTACCCTACCTTTATTATAGCATATTAAATTTTTAAATAGTAGACTTATAATTTGCGTTTATTGTGGATATTATAGAAGCATATATCACTTCATAGAAAATTGTTTAATCCAAGCTTAGAAAAGAGGAAGGAGAATATGCATGAATTCATATGTGCTTAGCTTTCAGGAAATTGACAAAACAATGCTTTCCATGATCGGGGGTAAAGGCGCAAACCTAGGGGAACTATCAAAGGCTCTGGGAATCCTAGTACCGGATGGTTTTTGTGTTACCACAAAGGCCTATAAAAAGATAACTGGAAATAATCAGGAACTTAACGGTTTATTAGCTGAATTATCACATCTTAGAGTGGAAGATAGGGAAAAAGTTTGTGAAGTTAGCAAGAAGATTCGAATGGTCATCGAAAGAATTTTTATTTCTAAGGATATAGCAGAAGAAATAGAAATTTTTCTTACAAAGTTTGGTGAAAAAGATGCCTATGCTGTGCGATCCAGCGCAACTGCAGAGGATTTACCAACAGCCTCATTTGCTGGCCAGCAGGATACGTATTTGAACATTATCGGAAGAGAGGCAATCCTAAAGCATATCAGTAAGTGCTGGGCATCCCTATTTACAGAGAGGGCAGTAACTTACCGCATTCAAAACGGATTCGATCACCGCAAAGTACAACTGTCTGTGGTTGTTCAGAAGATGGTTTTTCCAGATGTGTCAGGAATTTTATTTACTGCTGATCCCGTCACTTCTAATAGGAAAGTGCTATCCATTGATGCCAGCTTCGGACTTGGTGAGGCTTTGGTCTCCGGACTGGTGAATGCTGATAATTATGAAGTACGTAACGGCAAGATAATCAATAAGAAAATATCCGCCAAGAAGCTAGCTATTTATGCCTTAAAGAAAGGCGGTACGAAAACACAAGAGATTGAGGTTGAAATGCAGAATATGCAAGCGCTGACGGATGAACAGATTTTGAGCCTCACGCACATGGGCAGAAAGATCGAAGAACATTTCGGCACTCCACAGGACATCGAATGGTGTTTGGCTCATGATACATTTTATATTGTCCAAAGTCGCCCAATTACTACTTTATACCCAATTATTGAAACGAATGATGAAGAAGATCACGTTTATTTATCTGTTGGTCATCAACAAATGATGACCGATCCCTTGAAACCATTGGGAATGTCTGTATTCCAGTTAACATCTTTTGGGCCTAGGGTTAAAGCTGGTGGAAGGTTATTTATTGATGTCACACATATGCTAGCATCATCTGACAGCAGAGAAGCTTTATTAAATAACATGGGACAACACGATCCACTTATGAAAGATGCACTTATGGCCATAATAAATCGAGGTTTCATAAAATTATTACCAAGTGATAAACAAGAACAGAAGGATCGTAAAAACAATAAAAATGTATCGCCTGCAGATACTCAAGTACAAATCGAAAATGACCAAACAATCGTTTCTGATTTGATTAAGAAGAGTCAAACGTCTATAGAAGAATTAAAACAAAAAATCCAAACAAAGTCAGGATTAGATTTATTTGATTTTATTCTAGAAGATATCCAAGAGTTGAAGAAGATTTTATTTGACCCCCAAAGTACAGCTGTATTTATGGCTGCAATAAATGCTTCAGCATGGATTAATGAAAAAATGAACGAGTGGTTAGGTGAAAAAAACGCAGCAGACATACTGTCTCAATCTGTATCAAACAATATTACTTCGGAAATGGGGCTAGAGCTACTTAATGTTGCAGATGTGATTCGTCCTTATCCTGAAGTAATTGATTATTTACAAAATGCAAAAGATGATAACTTTTTGGAGAACATAGTTAAGTTTGATGGTGGACAGGAAATCAAGGATGCTATATGTAGTTATCTTAATAAATATGGAATGCGATGCAGCGGAGAAATTGATATTACTAAAACTCGTTGGAGTGAAAAACCAGCTATACTTGTTCCTATGATTCTAAGTAACATAAAAAACTTTAAGCCTAATGCTGGTAATCGAAAATTTGAACAAGGGAAGCAGGAAGCTTTGAAGAAAGAACAAGAGTTATTAGAAAGATTGAAGCAGTTACCCGATGGCGAACAAAAGGCCAAAGAGACAAAACGGATGATTGATATAATTCGAAATTTTATCGGTTACCGTGAATATCCAAAATACGGCATGGTTAGTCGCTACTTTGTTTATAAGCAAGCTTTAATGGAAGAAGCTAAGCAACTGGTAAAATTAGGAGTTATTCATGACGAAGAAGATATATACTACCTCACTTTTGAAGAACTTCATGAAGTAGTACGCACAAAAAAATTGGATTACCAGATTATAAGCAAAGATAAAGAGGAGCATAAATTATATGAAAAACTAACTCCACCACGTGTTATTACGTCTGATGGTGAAGCACTATCAGGTGAGTACAAACGAGAAGATATCCCAGCAGGAGCCATGGTAGGTCTATCTGTTTCTTCTGGAGTTATAGAGGGAAGAGCACGTGTCATCTTAAAAATGGAAGATGCTGATATGGAAGAGGGAGATATATTAGTCACCTCTTTTACTGATCCTAGCTGGACACCATTGTTTGTATTAATAAAAGGCCTAGTCACCGAAGTTGGTGGACTTATGACTCATGGATCAGTTATCGCACGAGAATATGGATTACCAGCCGTTGTCGGAGTAGAAAATGCTACTAAACTAATAAAAGATGGAGAGCGAATTCGCGTACATGGAACAGAAGGGTATATAGAAGTCCTATAATGGGGAATTTAAATTATTTTACGCAAAATCAATAAGTTGGCTAAAATAACTATGGTTTTGCGTAAATGTTCATAAAAATCAGAGCAAACACGGCCAAGGTCTAAATATTTTCAAGTATAAGCAAATTAAAAGATTTAGATTAACCACGCGTTTTTTATCGTCGTTAAAAAACAAGCTATAGTATCAAGCACGTCTAAAACGTGTAAATAGTACCTTCAACACGACATGTCTCAGAAGTAACACCGGGAAAAAAAGATTTTTCATAGACAAGCATTGCACTAAATTCATATATTTGGTTCAGTGTTTTTTTGTTAAGTAAAAATTGAAGAATACAAACAGAATATTATCTGTAAATAGTTTACTTATAATATCAAATACTATAAAATTAAAGCATAAAATGTAAAAACTATAATATAAATTAATAGAATATAGGTGGAAAATGAAAGGTATTTTAGAAGATACTATAGAAAAATCATTCTTGTATAGTAAAAATAATATTGTTATTGAAGTGGATATAGATTTTATTGCTCTTACGGGCTTTACTAATAACGAATTAATAGGAAAAACACTTACAGAAATAAGTAATATGTTAAGAATTGACTCTCAAGTTTATATTGAAAATATTGAAGAGGAATATAGTGGTTATATATTCACTAAGGAATATGAGCCAAAAGAGGTAAATATTTATTATGAAAATTTAAACTGTGAAAATGAAAAAATATATTTTTTCAAAGAGAACGTAGATTCAAGAATTAAAGAACATTTTGATATTTTTAAACAACTTTATGCAGACGGTAAAACTGGATTTTCAATTATTAGTACTAATGACTTAATTTTACTTAAAGCAAATGAAAATTATTTAAATTATCTTAATGAATCTTATAATAAAATTAATGATAGTATAGGTAAAAAACTCAAAGAATTAATAATTCCATATGAAAGTAGTAAGATAGAAGAAATGTGGAATTCTGTTATAACTACAGGTAAACCATATTATGTTGAGGAATTTCAACATGATTTTCATAAGAGGGGAGTTACTTACTGGAGTTTATCAATTGTACCAATATTTATAGAAGGAAAATTAAAATATATAATTAGTACTGCATTGGATGTAACAAAAAGAGTTTTAAGTAGAAAACTTTTAAAGGAAGAATTTAAAATTATTAAAGAGGAAAAAGAGTACTTAGAATCAGTAGTTGAAAATATAACTGATGGTTCTTTTATTTCAAATAAAGATGGAGAAATTATTAAAGTAAATTCTAAATTAAGAAATAAATATCCTCATGATACTATTAATTGTCTAAAAAGCATACAGAAGATGCGCAAATATTTTGATACATCAGGTAATGAAATTACTCATGAAAATGATCCTATAATACGTGCACTAAATGGAGAAAAAATAAAAGGTGAAATAATAATAATAAAATCAAAGTACACCGAACATGTTATTCAATTTACAGCTATTCCTATTTGGGATGCAAAAGGCAATATTACTATGGCAGCAGTATTTTTTAACTATATTACAGATTCATTTAATAAAGAAAAAATTATTAAAGAACAGAATGATAAATTAGAAATTATTGTAGAAAATATGAATGATGTTTTGATAATTTTTGATAAGGATGGAAATATCGAAAAAATTAATAAAGCAGCTAAACTTTATGATTTTTATTCACCAGAAATTATAAAAATGAATGACTTTTACAAGAAAACTAAAATATATGATACAAGTGGCACCTTGATATCAGATAGAAATTCAATTGTTAAAAGGATAGTAGAAGGTGAAAAAATATCAAACTATCAATGTACTGCTTTAACTAATAATTGTATTACTTATATTGAGATAAACGGTAACGCCATATATGATAATAAAGGTAATTTTATTGCAGGAATATTATTGATACATAATATGTCTGATAGGATACAAAGTGAGGAAGCATTATTATTAAATACTCAGTATAATTTATTAAATAATATTTTAGTAAATCTTAATGTAGGTTTTGTAAGATATTCATATCCAGATTTAAAAGTTATAGATATGAATAATAAGGCTTATAGTCAAATAATGCAAATGCAATCTAATCTCAAATTAGAATCATTATCATCTCTTAAAGGACAGGATTATTCATATATATTTTTTGATGATAAAGAAGATAAGTGGAATGAAATGATTCAAAATTTACAAGATAAAAAAGATAAAAAAGATAATACTTTTTCTCGTTATGTAAATTATACTTATAATGGAGAGAAAATATTTTTAAAGATTATGTATCAACCTTTATTTGGAGTAAATAATAAAATTTGTGAAATAATTGCTATTTCAATAGATATTACTGAAGAAGTGAAAGCAAAAAATAATATGGAAAAAACTTTAAAATTACAGGATGAAATATTTGCGAATATTTCACATGAACTTAAAACTCCTTTAAATGTAATTTTCAGCACAACTCAATTAATGGAATTTTATTCAAAAAGCGATTTGATACAAGGTAATAATAAAAAGGTTTTGAAAGGCGTTAAGATTATTAAACAAAATTGCTATAGGTTCATAAAGCTTATAAACAACATAACAGATATATCGAAAATAGAATCTGGATTTTTGGAATTAAACCTATCTAATGAAAATATAGTTGATATTACAGAAGAGATAGTTCAATCAATAGCAGATTACATTAAGGCGAAAGAATTAAATATTATTTTTGATACAAATATAGAAGAAAAGATTATAGCCTGTGATCCTAATAAGATCGAGAGGATTATGTTAAACCTTATTTCTAATGCAATTAAGTTTACAGATGCAAATGGCATTATATGTGTAAATTTACTTGATAAAGGTGATACTGTTGAAATATCAGTAAAGGATACTGGTATAGGAATGGACAAAAAACACCTAGATAGTATTTTCAAAAGATTTCATCAGGTTGATAAATCTCTTTCACGAAATGCAGAAGGAAGTGGGATTGGATTATATTTGGTAAAATTATTGGTTGAACTTCATGGTGGGAAAATAAGCGTAGAAAGCAAATCAGGTGAAGGAAGTATATTTAAAGTAGAGCTTCCCTCGAGGATTATAGAAACTCACAAAGTTATTGAAGAAAACAAATCTATAGATAGTAAAATTGATGTTATAAATATTGAATTTTCTGATATATATTCAATATAATAGTTCACTTATATAAGTTAAGGAACATGAAAATAAAGGGGCCTGCATTTGCTTAACTGGAGCAAATGCAGGCCCCTTTATTTCGGCGAATATATGCATAAGTAAGATTTATCTATAACTATATTTCTTGTGATTCTTTTTCTATTTGATTTGTAAGAAGTTTTATTGTTTCGTCAGTACTCATTATAGTGCAATAAATGTGATTCATAATCATTATTTCTGCATCATGTAACTCTTGTGTTGCTGCCGAGCAAGAATCTTCTACTAGTATTACTTCAAATCCTGCATCAGCTAAACTTCTTACAGTTGAAGCAACACATTGGTCAGTAACAACACCAGTACATACTACACATTCAATTCCCATATTTCTAAGAATTCGTTCATAGTTAGATCCACTAAGTACACTATCTGTTGTTTTTTCAACTACAATTTCATCTTCTAAAGGTTTTAGTTTATCAATAATTTCAGCTCCATACTCTCCAATTTGAAGAAGTACATTATTCCAACCTGGTCTTCTTTGAACAAGAGATCTGTCACGACCATCTTTATGATAACAAGCTATTCTACCATAAGTGACTTCTAATTTATTGTTTCTGAAAAATTGTAATAATTTCTTGTTATTAGGAATAACAATGTTGTCAAGACGATTGTAAAAATATTCCCATTTATCCCACATACCTTTTTCTTTCGCATCAATTGCATCGCCATAATTACTGTTTGCAAATTGATTTTGCATGTCCACAATTAATAAAGCAGTTTTACTTGGATCTGGTAGCATTGAAGCTCCATGATTAGGTGCAAATTCATAGTATAAAGTTTCATTATTTTGTTTTTCCATAATTTATTTCCTCCTTGATATTATGTTTTACTATAAGTTATTAACCTTTTATATGTTAAAAATGCCCCGAGATTACACTCAGGGCATAAATAAATATTGCACCTTATTTACCTGCATATTATGTACTAAAAAGTATATTTAGTCAATGACTTTTCACTATGGAGTGAGAGGTAATTGTTATAAAGCTGAAAAGGATAAGATAGATTTAAAGAGTGATGAAGTAGGAAAAAAATCACTTCCCAATAAACTTATATGGAATTTTAAGAATAATTTTATATTTGCGAAAAATTGGGAATATATAGGATAAATTCTATTTTGGGAGTGAGAAAAAAAAGATTTAAAGTTGAAATATGGTGTAATTAAATGTATAATGGAAAAAAATGAAAATATTAATTATGGTTTATACACATTAAATATTATAAGGAGGAAGCGTGTTATGGAGAAAAAAGAAAAGAAAGGTTCAATAAAATTTAAAATTCTATCAGTTCCGTTAATTCTTGTATTTTTGGCTATATCAGCTATTGCAATTGTTTCTATAATAATTAGCCAAAACAGTTTAATGAAACAAATGGAAACAGATAGTATGAATTACGCAAATCAAATTAAATCTCAAGTGGAAATTAACAATAAAGCTATGGAATCAATAAATCAATCTATTTCGGATAGAATTAGAACTACAGGTTCATTTATTTTAAATAATTCTGATAAAGTTAATAATGAATATTTAACTACACTCGCAAAGCAATTTGAAATAGATGAAATAAATTATGTTGATCCAAAAGGCACAATTATTTATTCTAATATACCAGCAAGTATAGGATCAACTTTTGATAGTAGTCATATATCTTATCCTGTATTAAGTGGTAAGCAGGATTTCTTAGTTGAGAATATTAGAAAAAGTAGAGAAACAAATGATTATTACAAATATGGTTATGTAGGACAAAGTGGAATAGGAATGGTTCAAATAGGAATAATCTCAAACAAGGTTCAAAGCTTAAGTGAATCAGTGGATATTCAAAATTTATTTGAAAAATTAATTGAAGATAAAAGCACTGTATATGCCGTATTTATTGATACAAATTTAATTGAGACAGCTGATGGCGATAGTAGTGAAATAGGTAAAAAAGTTGATGATATTGGAAGTAAAACTGCGGCAGTAGAGGGCAAACCTTATTCATCAACATATATGTATAATGGAGTTGAAGTATATGATGTATTAGTTCCTATTTATAATGGAGATGAGTTATTAGGTGCTATAGACATAGGCCTTTCCATGGAAACAGTTAGGGATAATATTACTAAAATGCTTATGTTTATAGTTATTATTGCTATGATAGCTTTTATAATAATAACAATCATATTATTCAATATTTCAAAAGGAATAACACAGCCATTGAAAAAATTGGTACTTGCATCTAAAGAAATAGCAAATGGTGATTTAACTCAAAATATTAAAATTAATAGTAATGATGAAATTGGAATATTATATGATAGTTTTGATACTATGGTAAAGCACTTAGAAGGTAGTATTAAAACTATAAAAGAGGGTTCTTTAGAAGTAAGCAGTATGTCAGCAAGCTTAAGTTCCAATGCAAAACAAATGACTTTAACTACAGATGAAGTTACAAATGCTATACAGGATGTAGCTCAAGGTGCTGGAGAGCAAGCTAATGATTTGGTTAATATATCTAATAATGTTTTACAGTTAGCCGATGAATTGGACAACATATACGATAAAATTAATGGTGTAAAAGATAGTTCTTCATTAACAGAAGAAAAGGCTATAATAGGAAGAAAACAAATAGCTATTTTACTAAAATCAATAGAGGAAGTAAAAATTTCATTTAAGGAACAAGCAGATAAAATTAATAATCTTAATTCTAGTGTGTCAAAGGTAGGTAATATTACAAATGTTATTAATGACATTTCAGAACAAACTAATCTTTTAGCTTTGAATGCCGCTATAGAGGCAGCAAGAGCAGGAGAAGCTGGAAAAGGTTTTGCAGTAGTATCTGAGGAAGTAAGAAAATTAGCAGAACAATCAAGAAATGCTACAGGAGAAATACAAAAGTTAGTAGAATCAATAAGTAGTGAAACTAAGGGAGTGTTAGATAATTCTAACAATGTAAGCAATTTAGTTGATAAACAATCAGTTACAGTTGAAAGTGCAATGTCTGCTTTTAATGATATGTTAAATGCCCTATCTAATATAGGACCTTTCGTAGATGAAACATATAAATCATTAGAAACTACTATTAAATCAAAGGATTTAATAGTTACTAATGTAGATAATGTAACTGCAGTATCTGAACAGACTTCTGCATCATCACAAGAAATAGCGGCATCTTCAGAAGAAATGCTAGCAAGTTCAGAAGAAGTATCAAAATTTGCAATGGATTTAGAGAACGTTGCTATAAAGTTGAATGAAGAGACAAATAAGTTTAAAATTTAAAGAAGGTTAAAGAAGGTGACAGTCACTACGGCAAATAATGCAAATGTGACTGTCACCTTTATTCAATTCATTTTGTATTATTTCTTAGAAATAAATTAGCTATAAAGCCTACTGCTGAAATAATAGCGGCAGCCATAAACATATGTTTATATCCAGTATTTATTACAGTTTGGAAGGTGTCTATAATTTTATCACTAACTGAATCAATTGCTTGAATAACCATAGGTTGTATGTTTGGGGGTAAAACACTTTCAAATGCTTTTTTTAGTAAATCTACAATAGTTGTAACATCTGCATTTTGCAATGATTTAAAAGCCTCACTGTTACTACCAGAAGCGTTCATTTGCATATTTTTCATGGAGGAGCCAAAACTGCTTTGAAGGACTTCCATTAGTTTTGGTTGTAAATTTTTGGATGAATCCACAATAAAGCCAATCATTATACCAGGAGATATAGCAAGACCTAATGAACGAATAAGTGACATGGTAGCAAGACCAGAAGCACTTTCTTCCTTTGGAACTGTTTCTAATACTAAATAATTTAATGGTGCTCCCATAGTGAAACCAACTCCAAGCCCCATTAATGCCAGACCAACAAATACACTTGTAAATGTAAGAAGTTTAGTAGTAATAAATCCAAGGAATAAGGTTCCAATTACAGTAAAAGCAAAACCTAAAGCTAAAACAAAACGAGCTCCATTTTTATCAATAAGTTTACCACTGATAGGTGCTGCTACACCGGAGAAAAGTGCTAGTAGTGTTATAAGATATCCGCCAGTTCCAGCCTTTAACTTAAGTACGTTTTCTGAAAATTGAGGAATAAATATCATTCCCATCATACCGCAGCCTATTATGAATGCTAGAATTAAAATAATTAACATTTGATAGTCTTTAAAATATTTTATATTCAGCACAGGGTCTTCAGCCTTGTTTTCTACAAAAATTAGTACTGGTGTAAGTATTACAAATATAATTAGATAAGGATAAACACTAGTTGTCTTAATACTGTTTATAAAATCAAAGAAATCAAGATTTGTTAAACCATACATAAGACTTGCTATAACTCCACCCAGTATAATTGCCCCTAAAAAATCCATAGGCTTTTCAACAGTAGCTTTTGAATTTTCTAATTTAATGCTTAATAATAATATAACTAAGCTTATTGGTACATTAATAAAGAATATCCATCCCCAGCGGCTAGATCCAAAGATACTAATGATACTACTTCCCAAAGTAGGTCCTAGTATATTGCCAACTCCATAAATCATACCAACTAATCCTAAAGCAGTACCTCTTTTTTCTTCTGGAAAGCTATTGCCGATTACAGCATTGGCGATAGGCATTATTCCACCTGCACCAATTGCCTGAATAGCACGAGCAACTAGGAAAAAACTGAAAGTACCATAAAAATTAGAAATACCGCATAATAATGAACCAATTCCAAAAGTGGTAATACCAAATACATAAGCTTTTTTGTAACCATATTTATCACCTAATTTGCTTACTATAGGCATGGATATTGCGTATACTAAAGTATACAAAGTTATCATCCAGGTTCCGAGACTTTGATTAATTTGAAAACTGTTTTGAATCAGTGTTCTAGCGGGTGAAACAATACCTGTATCAATAGCTCCCATAAAAATTCCTAACATAAAAAGTATAAGAACTAAAGTTCTATTTTTATTAGCCATAAATTTTCCTCCTTAAATATTCAATTCTGCAATCATCTAAAGATTTTTTTGTTTATAAATATAAATTACCCAATAAGATATTTATTATTTTGCACTAAAACTTAGTTTTATATGATTATTATTCATATAAGTTCATCAAATTTATTCATACTTAGAAAGGATAAAAAGGTATTATTAAAAAACATAAATTTAAAAGCCAATGCTTAATAATACTAAGCATTGGCTTGAAATTTCTAAGTATAATATCCAAAATATCGGTACTCTAATTTTGACCCCTATCTATCGATAGGTGGGTGTCCTCACAGATGTTTCAATCGCCTTCAATGCCATAAAAGGACTCACATGAAAGTACATTTCCATATCTAAATATTGAACTCCCGAAATTTAAATGTAGGTTCAAAATAAGAGCTTAACGAATATCTCAGAAATTATAATTCTCTTGTTTATGAGCTTATAATAACATACGTAAAGTTGATTTACAAGCTATATATCTATGGTAATTTAAATCTATTATGGATCATATATATTATCTTTTTATTTTAGGAATTAAATTTATAGAAAATGAATTTAATTCCTTTCTTGCTTTAAATTATTTTGCATTTAATTGTTAAATTATATTAATAAATATTAAAGATAATTACGCTTTTATAGGGTAGTTATAATTGAAGGAACAGTTGAAATACATGGGTATGATATAATAAAAAGGTTAGTATGCATATTGGTATATGGAATGTAATGATAAAGAGAAAATATATGTGACAACAGATGGAGAAATATAGAACCCTTGTGTGCGAAACATAAAGTGAAACTTTTCAGTTGGAGTTTTATGTATGCTAGCTATGGGATCAAGTGAAACTTGATTCAGGTGGGGTTTGATCCCCATCTGAATCTTAGTTGAACTTATCCAGGAGCGTGCAGCCGTTATCTCCCACTTGAAGAAGTGGGAGTGTTATAGATGCTAGCTATGGGATAAAAAAGTATATTTGTAACAATAATAATAAAAAATATAAGAAAAGAGATGATCAAATGATAAAAGCAGATTTTAATGATTATAAGTTAAGTAGTGAATTATTAAAAGCAATTAGTATGTTAAATTTCAATGAGTTAACAAAAGTCCAAGAACAGGTTATACCGATTGCGTTAGAAGAAAAGGATATAGTAGTAAAGTCTAAAACTGGAAGTGGGAAGACTGCAGCATATGCTATTCCTATTTGCCAATTAATGGATTGGGAAGAAAATAAACCTCAAGCATTAGTGCTTACACCAACAAGAGAACTTGCTATCCAAGTCAAAGAAGATATTTTTAATATAGGTAGATTTAAAAGACTTAAAGTAGCTGCAATTTATGGAAAGTCTCCTTTCTATGATCAAGAAAAGGAACTTAAACAAAAAACACATATAGTAGTTGGTACACCTGGTCGTATTATAGATCATATAGAAAAAGGTACATTTGATTTATCAAAGATAAAGTATCTTATAATAGATGAAGCTGATGAAATGCTTAATATGGGATTTGTAGAGCAGATAGAAACAATAATAACAAACTTATCAAAAGAACGTGTTACCATGTTATTGTCAGCCACAATGCCAAAAGACATAGAGACTTTATGCAACAAATATATGAAAGATCCTATACATATTGAAATAGAGGAGCAAAATAAAGCTGCAGATAATATATGCCAAGAAAGATATAACGTAAATGAATTGGATAAAATAGAACTTTTAAGAGATATAACTATATTAGAAAATCCAGATAGCTGTATGATATTCTGCAATACAAAACAAAAGGTAGATGAAGTTTATACTAAGCTTTCAAAACTCCAGTATAATTGTAGAAAAATACATGGTGGAATGGAACAAAGTGATAGATTAAGAGTAATGAATAATTTTAAGCTGGGTTATTTTAGATATCTAATAGCTACAGATGTTGCAGCTAGAGGGATAGATATTGATAATATCACCCATGTAATTAATTATGATATACCAGAAGAAAAGGAAAGCTATGTTCATAGAATAGGAAGAACTGGACGCGCAGGCAAGATGGGTAGATCAATTACTTTTGTAACACAAAATGAAAGTAAGTTTTTGAATGATATACATGAATATATCGGTAAAGAGATTCTTTTGAAGGAAAGACCTTCAACCGAAACTGTAAATAATCTTAAAGAAGAATTTGCTTTGAAAATGAACACAAAGCCTGAAATTAAAGAAGCAAAAGGCTCTGAACTAAGTAAAGAGATTATGAAATTACATATTAATGCAGGTAAGAAAACAAAGATGAGGGCAGTAGATATTGTAGGCACACTTTGCAATATTGAAGGCATGACAAAGGACGATATAGGAATTATCAATATAGTTGATATATCTACCTTTGTAGAAATATTAAACAATAAAGGTGAGTTGGTATTTAGGCAGTTACAAAAAACACCTATCAAAGGCAGACTTCGTACTGTAAGTAAAGTTGATATATAACAAGAAGAAACTGATTATAGTTTCTTCTATGCCGCTAGTATCAAAAATAAAGTAAGAAGCATATAGTTTAATTATATTAATAAATATTTTAGACAGCAAATTTATAAAAAATAAATTTACTGTCTTTTCCTATCCATGTACCAATGACCGTCAAAAATCAATGATTATAAGAACAGTCAACTTAGAAAAGTAATTGAATAGTATATAGAGCAAAGATAAGGCATAATCAAAAAAATAACAAGTCAATATGCTAGCCTATTTTGTGTCATACTTCGTCAGTATGTCCACCTAATAGCTCGCTATGAGGTAAACATACTTCCTCGTCTGACTCAAAATATACGTCGCATTTTGGACTTGTTATTTTCTTTCATATGCCTAACTATAATTAAAGGAGTATATTAATGAAAGTAATAATTATAGGTGGAGGATGGGCAGGATGTTCTGCCGCATTGGAAGCAGTAAAACTGGGAGCCGAAGTTGAACTATATGAAAGGACGGATTTATTACTTGGAGTAGGAAATGTTGGTGGCATAATGAGAAATAACGGAAGATTTACTGCAGCAGAAGAATTAATAAATCTTGGTGCTGGCGATTTTATTGAAATTATGGATTCTATATCTATTCACAAGAATATAGATTTTCCAGAACATAAACATGCTTGGTTATGTGATATAGGAAGAGCTGAACCAATTGTTAGAAGACATTTGCAAAGCTCTGGGGTAAAGATCTTTTTTAAGAGCAGAATTATAGATGTAGAAATGGAAAAAAATAAAATAAAATCAGTCATATTATCTAATAAAGAGATTATAACAGGGGACGTATTCATAGAAACTACAGGATCTACAGGGGCAATGGGTAACTGCGTAAAGTATGGCAATGGATGTGTGATGTGTACATTAAGATGTCCTAGCTTTGGTGGGAGAGTAAGTATAAGTGAAAAAGCAGGTGTAAATGACTTGATGGGAGAAAGAGCAAATGGCATGAAAGGTGCAATGAGTGGTTCTTGTGAGTTTTCCAAAGAGTCTTTATCAAAGGATATAGTTGAGGCTTTAGAAAAGAATGGTGTTGTGGTTATTCCAATGCCAAAGGAGGATATACATTTAGAGAAATTAGAGCAAAAGGTATGCCAGCAATATGCAACCTTAGAATTTGGAGAAAATATTATACTATTAGATACTGGACGTATAAAGCTTATGACTTCTCATTATCCAATAGATAAATTAAGAAAAATTAAAGGCTTAGAAGATGTAGCATATTTAGATCCTTTGGCAGGGGGGAATGGAAACTCAATTAGATATTTATCAGCAGCTCCTAGGAGTAATTCAATGCATGTAGATGGAATAGAGAATTTATTTTGTGGTGGTGAAAAATCTGGATTTTTTGTAGGACATACCGAAGCTATGACGACTGGAACTTTAGCCGGATATAATGCAGTACAATATTTAAAAAAGAGACCTTTGTTAGAATTACCAAGAAAGCTTGTTACAGGAGATATAATTGCATATGCAAATGATAAGGTTAAAGAAGGGAAGCTGAGTGAAAGATACACATTTTCGGGTGCAGAATACTTTGAGAGAATGAAGACTTTAGGATTGTATACTACAGATAAAGATAAAATAAAGGCAAGAGTAGAAAAATTAAATCTTACAAATATTTTTTCCTAAATTAAAGCTGAGGTTTTCTTGAATTTAGAAAGCCTCAGTCTAATTTGTGCATTAGAATTTCTATGATGTTTAACTATGTGTCAAATAAATATGGTGGAAGTACAGGGGAAGCTTCAATAAAAATAAAATCAAAAAATAGCTTTCGATTTTTCTGAGGCCACTGAAAAACTATTGTTTTTCAGTGGCCTCGATTTTTCTAAAGCTATTTTTCTATAAGTTTTTTAAAGTATATATTATTTGTAATCATTTTTATTACTATTCTTTTTTTGAGCAGTTTTACTCTTACCTTTATCATCACTGTTATGTTTTGAATCGCTCATTAATATCACCACCTTCTTTATTTTTTATTATTTGTAGAAAAAGTTTATGTTATTCATCTCTATAACACCTTTGTACCATTCATCACTAATTCAAATCTTGTATTTAAGAAATCTGAAGCCTTTCTGCACAGCATCATTCTATTTAAAAATATTTCAAAGTACTCCATTAAGGAGCAAATTTTAGTGTCAATAGTCAAAGATAATTGTACTAATTTATCATCCCTATTTACATAGACATCACTCTTTTCTACTGCATAGTTTACCCTATCATGAATATCAAAAGTAGAAAAATCGTCATTTCTTACACGGCTTCTTCTTACATCTACCTTATCAGCTAATATTAAAGCTGATGAAATTAAATTAACTGGTTGACCTGTACTTTCATCGTGGTTTCCAATTGCAGCTGTAACTAAAAATATTTCCTGTGGATCCATACCTATATCTTTTAATATTTTAAAGGTAAGGAGAGCACCAGTTTGTGCATGATCATGACGATTAATCATATTGCCAATATCATGCATAAAGCCTGCTATTTTTGCAAGCTCTAAATTCCTTCCATCGTAGCCAAGTGCGTCTAAAATATAAGCTGCAGTTTCTGCAACTTTTGAAACATGCCCTACATCATGTTTAGTATATCCTGCTATGCCTAAAATCTCATCTGCAGAACTTATATATGTTTGAATTTCTTTATTATTTCTTACATCTTCATAGGTGATGATATTAGGATTTTGAATATGATTATTCATTTTTTCTCCTTTCATTGCTGCATTTTGTATTGTATATTTAGTATTTGTATTTTAAGCTAATTATATAGATATTATTAGATAAGGAAAAAAACAATATTAAAAATGCTAAATTAACCACGCGTTTTTTCACGTGGTTAAAATATATCAACTAAAGGATGATGAAATAAAAAAGTTATTATATGTTGCTATGTCAATGGAAAGAGCTCATGTAATAATGATCGTAAATACTGAATCTTTAAATAGAAAACAGAGATCTGCATTTAAAAAAGATATAGAATGTAAATTGATTTAGGATACTGTCATGGTTCTATAGTAAAAGCTTATATGAAAGAAGATGGAGAAATTGTAATTGATAAGTTTGTTTTATAAGGTACATATTATCAGGGTAACATTTCTAGTGATTATAATTTATGATATTGGTTAATATATTACTGCAAAACAAAACCATATTAAATAATAGAAATTTGCAAATTAAAATAGTAAATTTTATAGGAGATTTATATGAAAAAGATACTAAAGAAATTATTTATATTTATTGTTACAGTAAATTTTCTTGGAATAATACTTGAATGTACTATTGTAAGAGGGGATAGTGAAACTATAATAACTAATGCCTCTATTGCAAAAGATAGATTGCAGACAATAAAAGAAAAAGGAGTAATAACTGTTGCTTCTCCATTAAGCGATATCGCATATTTCTATATTGATAATAATACAAATAAGATTGCTGGTATTGAAGCTGATATAATAACTGAAATTGCAAAACGGCTTGGAATTGATAAAATAGAAAGTAAGAATGTACAATTTTCAAATCTATTAGAAAAATTAAATATTGATGATAGTATAGACATTTCAGCAGGAGGAATATTTATAACTCCAGAACGTGAAAAGGTAGTAGGTTTTACTGAGCCTTTGTATAAAGCTTCAGATTCTATTGTGGTCCCAATGTTTTCAAACATTAATTTTAAGGATGATTTAAAAAATGGAGTGGTTGGAGTTGAAAAAGGCACAGTATATATGGATTTGGCAGAACAATGGAAGAAGGATAATTTAATAAAAGATGTAGTAATTTTCGAAAATACACCTGAATTACTGAATGCTATAAATAGCAATATGATTCATGCAGGCCTAGTTGATTCTATTATCATAAAATATTCTTTAATAAATGAAAAGAATCTCAATTTAAGAACACTAAAAGGCTATACTCCAGAAATAACTGGAAGTGTAGGAATAGCAGTGAGAAAAAATGATTCAACATTATTAAATGCATTAAATGAGAAAATTAGCGAGATGAAGGCAGATGGTACATTGTATGCTATTCTTAGAGAGAATGGATTAGATAAAGATAATATGGCTTAAAATCAAAAAATAGCCTTAGATTTTCCTGAGGCCACTGAAAAACTATTGTTTTTCAGTAGCCTCGATTTTTCTAAAGCTATTTTTTTATAAGTTTTTTAAAGTATATATTATTTAAAAAGTCTGAAGCCTTTCTGCAAAGCATCATTCTATATGAGAAATTAAGCATTCATAATTAGTTATTATCTTTAATTTTATCTATAAATATATGATAAGAAATATTATCAGGCATTAATCCGTTTTCTAATGAAGTATATATACGTTTGTTTTTAGGATCTATTAGCTCCTCATCATTATAATAGATTCTAGGCGTTTTCCAGAGAAGCTTCAAAGCACTTCCAAGTGGCATTTGATGATATCTGTCTGGCCATAGTTTTAATATTTCTTCCTTTACTATTGGATAGTACTTTGGATTTAGTCCTGGAAACAGATGATGCTCTGCATGATAAGAAAAATTAAAATTGAGTACATCAAGCCATTTAGGAACTGTTACTGAAAGACTATTAACTAAAGGATCATTTATAGGCACAAGAGGGTTTAATCTATGGTTAGTTGATATATAACACATTACAATAAAGTTACCTATAAGGAATGGAAGTAAATATGAAAAAATCCATTTTTCAGTTTCAACTAAGAAGAATAAACCTATCCATATAATCCAGGGAAGCATAAATTGCATCCATATTTTTATACTCTTTTGTCTTTTAAATTCTTTAATATAGATAAAGAACATACGAGTTCCATGAAAAGTAAAAGTAATAGTTAATGCCATGAAACTAAAAAGAGAACGAAACCACAAAGGAAGCTTATAAATATATTTTATAAAAGTTCTATTGTTAAATTGCTTAAAGCTCATCCAAGCATCTGGATCATTTGTTTCATGCTGAGTATTAGCATGATGGCTCATATTGTGCCACCTAATCCAAAGTGTAGGGCCTATGCTTAATGGTAAGAAAGCTATTCCTCCAAGGAAATTCTTTAGCCAATGTGTTTTTACAACAGTACCATGTAAAATCTCATGCCCAAGAAGACCTATAGATGCGAAACTAAAACCTAAAACTAAAGATATTAAAAAATTTATGAGATTATTAAATTCAAATAGATTAATTGTAAGTATTCCAACAATTATAATGAATGTATATGCAAGTCCTCCAAACAATCTTGAAGGTACTGGTTTAAATGCATTTTTGGGTAGTTTTGGGGATATTTTATTAGCATACCACCCTATATTATGAAGTTCTTTCATTGATTTTACCGCCTTTCATGATACATAAAGTATCAATAATATTTATCTAATTAAGATACTTGGATTTTAAAAATATATTTTCCAAGGTATCTAATTTAAGTAAACAATAATAATTATCAATTGTCAATGATTATTTGTTAGTAGGAAATAGTAACTTTAATCAGATGCAACGATATGTCTTATAAGTTCAATATATAATTAAATGAATAGTATAAAGGAATTTATGAAAAGATAGAATGGAAAAATTCATATAAAATATAAAAAATGTAGTGAGGGTAAGTATTTATGAAAAAATTTAAATGTATGGTCTTTTGGCTGTTACTAGTCTGTATTTTCATAGCACCTGCTTCTTATTGTAATGCAGAAACTGCTGCTACAAGTGAAGCTGATAATAATAAGGTTTATGAGCTGAAGCAAACTGCTTTTAAATATTATCAAGTTAAGCATAAAGGAGCTCTAGGAATTCCAATTTCATGTTCATGTGCAGAGTCTGATGCGGGGGATATTAGAAAGTATACAGTAGAGCCTAAATACTCTGAATCAATTAATGGTAATAAGGTTGAAATAACTATTTCACAAGTTAATGTTACTGGTTCAGCTGATAACTTTAGTTCAATTTTAAATGACAATAAGTATATAAAGGACATAAAGTTAGAGAATCTTGATAATAATAAAGTAAAAGTTGATATTGAGACTTCAGGAAAAATAGATATTAAAGTAAGTCCAGTAAAAAGAAGATATTCATCCATAGGAGATGATAAATATGAATTTACAACTTTTATAGATGTTATTTTTGAAGAAAAAGTTAAAGATAAGTCTAAAATAGTAATTATTGATCCTGGTCATGGGGGCTCAGAGCTTGGAACAATAGCTAATTTTACTTATGAAGAGCAGTTGAATTTTGATATATCTAAAAGAATAAAAGAAAATCTTGAAAAAGCAGGATATCGTGTATATATAACCAGGGTTGATAATAGTAATCTAGGATTATTGGAGAGAACAGATCCGGCAAATCTTTTAAATGCAGATTTATTTTTCAGTGTTCATAATAATTCACTTCCACTAGATGTTAGCATGCAATGTGTCTATATATTTAGAGGAACTACGGTATTATATAATTCAACTGCACCAAAACCAGGAAGAGAATTTGCTACGATACTTATGAGGGAAGTATCTAGTACTGTAAAAACTAATACATATCCACTTCAGGATAGACCAAATCTTGCAGTTTTATCATCAGCATGGTGCCCAGCAGTGCTAATGGAAACTACTGTTCAGACTGATGATGGTGACACAAAGATGATGATGCATAGAATTAAC
This sequence comes from Clostridium beijerinckii, assembly GCA_003129525.1. NCBI lineage: Bacteria > Bacillati > Bacillota > Clostridia > Eubacteriales > Clostridiaceae > Clostridium > Clostridium beijerinckii. Next base: position 2,690,847 of record CP029329.1, read on the forward strand.
AGTCAGAAGGTTTCCGATGCATCCCTTAGAGCTGTAAATAAATATTTTAATGTGCCTTATAAAAATGAATGAGGGGTTGAGATATATGAGAACAATAAAGGCAATTAATAGATTTTTTTCAGTTGCTATCCTTGTAGCATTATTTCTTATAGTATTTAACATGAGTGCAAAAGCTGATGATACATCGAGTACAGATTTTGCGCATTCAGATTTCGGCACTATTTCAGGCTTATCAGTTGAAAAGCAGAATCCATACATTGAATATGCAGGAGTTGATCATTATCCAGTTATAAGTGGTGACACAGTTAAAATTAATATGACTTCCAAGTATGACGGGGGTTATTCGGACTATGGTAACTATGATCCAGTGCAGTATAGAGTGTTTATAGCTAGGGATAATCATAAAGGATATACAGAATTAACTAATGGATATTCAAATGCCATACCCGCATACAATGATTTTATTATAGAATATAATAAACAACTAACTGAAGGTAATTATAAAGTTATGATTTTTGTAAAGAAATCTTCATCCAAAGGAATAGAGAAAAACTCATATGGTGTTTATGACAAAATATATAATTTTAATTTTAACTGTTATAACAGTTCTAATGCTCCTAAAAATGATAATTCAAAGTTTTCTAATTCACCAGGTAATATTGTAAATGATGGGATGGCTGTAGAAGATGACGATTATATATATTATATAAACAGAGTTGGAGATATTTATGGAGCAGCTCCTGATCATTTATATAAAATAAAGAAAAATGATCCGCCTAGGAAGGATTTTTGTGACTTAAGCTATAATACACAAGTAATTCCAAACAGAGTATGGAATCTTAATCTTGTAGATGACTGGATTTATTATAGCAATTGGAAGGATCCTTTTCATCATAGTATAAATAAAGTTAAAAAAGATGGAACAGAAGACACATGTATAGCAAATGAGGCAACAGGTAATATGTTTGTAGAGGGAAATTGGATATATTATGTTAAAAGAACTAACTCCCATTCAATTGATTTAAATAATATATACAAGATATCCATAGATGGTACTTGTAGAATAAAGCTTAATTCTAGTGGCACAGAAGATATGACTGTAAGTAATGAGTGGATTTATTATACCAATATATCTGATGGATATAAAATCTACAGAATGAAATTAGATGGCAGTGAAAATATAAAAATTTGTGATGATGAAACTTTATTTATGACTGTATGGGAAGATACTGTATTCTATAGTAATAAGTCAGATAATAATAAGTTATATAAAATAAATGGAGATGGGACTGGGAAAAGAAAATTATCTAATAACAAAGCTACATTTATAAATGCAAGCAAAGATTATGTGTATTATGTAAATTATTCAGAAAATGAAAATCTTTATAAAATTCCAGCTAGTGGCGGAAGATCTAAAAAAATCACCAATGAGTATGGAACTAATATAACAATTATAAATGATAAAATATTTTTTAATGGCATGTTTTACAAGAAATAGATAGCATATAAGTATAATTTAAAATCACATTCATGTTCTTATTCCAATATTAAATGAGGAGCTCTAGGAAGTTTAGCCCTTCGGGATAATTTACATTTGGATTTATCCAAGATTACTAATTCATATATTTTTTCACCAATTTTTAATTTGCAAATCATATTACATAAATTGTATAATATCTACATAAGCAGGAATAAAAATGTAAATATGAGAGTAAACACTTTACCTGTTAAAAGAGTTAATAATAGAAAAGCTATAAATAAAATAAATTACAAGGAAAGCTGAGGGAAAAAAATGAATAATATTATATTTCTTAATTCAAGCAAAATAAATTTTGATAACAAACTAGATTTTTCATGGCTGGATAAGTTGGGCAAGGTTACTAAATACGAACATAGCAATAATGAGGAAATTCTAGAAAGAGTTAAAGACCAAGAAATAGTAATTACAAAAGAAATGACAATTGGTAGAGATTTAATTGAAAAATTTCCCCCTTGTGTTAAATTAATCTGTGAAGCTGGTACAGGTTATAATAACATTGATATTGAAGCGGCAAAAGAAAAAAATATATCTGTATGTAATGTACCCGGTTATAGTAGTGAGGCAGTAGCTCAGTTAGTTATTACATTTATATTGAATTTAACTTCATCATTATCAGAACAGCAAAGGATGATTGAAAATAAAAATTATGATAACTTTACTAAGTATCTTCAAGTACCTCATTTTGAAATACAAAATAAAACTATTGGAGTTATTGGCGCTGGAGCTATTGGTCAGCAGGTAATGAAAGTAGCTAAAGCACTAGGGATGAAAATAATTGTATATAGTAGAACACCAAAGGATTTAGGAGATTCAAATATTAAATTTGTCAGTCTTGAAGAACTTCTTAAGGAGTCTGATTTTGTTACTTTGCATTGTCCTTTGACTCCTAATACAAAGCATCTTATTAATAAATCTAAATTAGAAATTATGAAGCCACAAGGTTGTATTATAAATACTGCAAGGGGTGCACTTATAAATGAAATGGATTTAATTGAAGCCCTTAAAAACAAAAAAATTGCAGGAGCAGCACTTGATGTTCAAGAACAAGAACCTCCAGAATTAAATAACCCACTTTTTAATATGAAGAATGTTATTCTTACTCCACATATCGGCTGGAGATGCCTTGAATCAAGACAACGACTTATAAATCTCTTGGCAGAAAACGTTGAAGCATTTATTAATGAAAGCCCTATTAATATTGTCCAATAATATTAGAAGCATTTTGTTGGAACTTTAAATTATAGATAACAACATCAGCCCTTCGGACTTTAAAAGTACCTCGAGGGGAAACAAGACTTTCCATATATAAGCATTGCACTAAATTAATATATTTAGTACAGTGCTTTTTTGTGTTACTCCTTTTAGGGGAAAGGAGTAATTAGTAGTGTTAGAGGAAGAAAACTATTTGGAACTATATTAAATTTTTAAGATATAATTACTTAAAACTAATGGTATAATTAAATATATAGATTATTTGATTTTGCATAGTAATAAGGAAAGATTTATAAGAATATAGAGACTGTTTTAATATTTAAATTACATATTATTTAATAAAATTGGAGTTTGAGATAGGCATTGCCTTAGAGTGAAATATATAACTATCTTATAATAAAGAAGGTGAAAAAATGATATTTGGAAAAGTAAAATCATGGAATAAAAAAGTGATAGCAATTTCTATTTGCATAGTGTTCCTTGGTGGAATTGGAATAGCGTATACTTTAAAAAATAATAGAGACAAAGTAAAAGAAGTAACTATTGAAAAATCAGTAAAGAAAACGATTATGGAAACTACAACAGCAGTCGGAAACATAGAAGCAAATTATAGGAATAACATTGCATTAAATTCTTCTCAAAAGGTATTGGAAGTATATGTGAAAGAAGGACAACTTGTTAAAAAAGGAGATGTGTTACTAGTATTAGATAGTTCTGATTATGAAAATAAGCTAAAAGAAGAACAGATTAATCTAGAAAATGCCAAATTAACTTTAAATCAAATGGTTCAAACTGGAATAGCAGCAGAAAAAAGTGATGCAGAAAATTCTCTTTCTCAGGCAAAGTATAACTTAGAAATTGCAAGAAGAAAATATGAGGATTTAAAGAAAAAATATGATCAAAGTGAAGCTTTATTTAATAGTCAAGCTATATCTAAAAATGAATTTGATGATGCAAAGAAGAATAAAGAAGATGCTGATGCTTATCTTAAGATTGCAGAAGAGTCTCTAAAAAATGCTGAAATTATATTTAATGATACTAATAACAGTAGTGAAAGTAAAATAGCAAATCAAAAAAATCAAATTGCTTTAGTTGAAAATAATATAGAAAACTATCAACAAAAGATAGATGACAGCAAGATTGTTGCAAATATAGATGGTAAAGTTGTAAAAATAGATGCAAAAGAAAATCAATTTCCAAGTGCTGGTGATGAAATTGTAATAGATGATGTATCTAAGTATAAGGTGGTTGCGGAATTAAACCAATATGATGCATTAAAATCAGTTAAGGGCCAAAAGGCAAATATAAAAATAAAAGGCTCTAGTAATTCATATAGTGGTACAGTTACAGAAATAGGAGAAATTGCAGAGGAAAAAACAACTTCAAATGGTGGAAATCAAGAGTATAAAGTGAAAGTTTCAGTAGTAATAGATGATCCAAAGGAAGAAATTAAGAGTGGATATGAAGCTGATGTTCAATTTATATTTAAAGAAAAGGAAGATTGTATAGTTGTTGGATTTGATGGAATAAAAGAAGATAAGGAAACAAAGCAAAAGTATGTGTATGTTATTAATTCTAATAATAAAGTATCAAAAAAATATATAAATGTTGGAATAGAAAGTGAATATTATGTGGAAATTATTGAAGGATTGGAACAAGAAGAAAAGTATGTATTAAATCCTCCAGAATCTCTTATAGAAGGAGATTTGGTTTCAGCGGGTTCTTCTAATAAAACTTCTGCCAATCAATAGAAAATATTCATATGGAAAGTGGGGCATTTATGAGATTCCCTTTAAAAATAGCAATTAGATTTTTATTAAGCAATAAAGTACAAACATTGTTAATTGTTTTAGGAATTGCAATTGGAGTATCAGTACAAGTTTTTATAGGAACATTAATTGATGGTTTACAAAAAGGACTTATTGATAAGACTGTAAATAATTCTCCTCAGATTACGATTTCATCTACTAAAGATGATAGAACAATAGAGAATTGGGAGAAAAAATTACTTTTATTCAAAGAAAGTGATAACAGAATTAAGAATGTTTCGCCAGCTATAGATGCCTCAGCTTTTATAAAAGATGGAAGTAAAAGTTATCCAGTTATTATGAGGGGTTTTCAGCTTGAGGAGAGCAATAAAATATATAATATAAAGGATAGAATATATGAAGGGGACTGGATTTTTCAAAGAGATATTGATTCATATAGAAAAAAAATTCTCATTGGAAGAGAATTAAATGAAGATTTAAAAAAGAAGCCGGGAGAAAGCATAAAAATTACTACACCAAGTGGAAGAGTTGAAGAATTCATTATTAGCGGATTCTATGATTTAGGGGTAAGCAGCATAAATAAATCTTGGATTATTACAGATTTAAATACAGTTCAAAATACATTTGGTCTTGAACAAAAAATTACCTCTATGGAAGCGCAAATAAACGTGGATGATGTATTTAAGGCTGACTCTATAAGTGAAAATGTAGAATATAATTTAGGAAATGATGAAGTTAAGGTTGAGAATTGGAAAGGACAAAATAAACAACTGTTAAGTGGATTAAGCGGACAAAGCACTTCTAGTTATATGATACAGTTTTTTGTTATTGTTTCAGTAATACTTGCAATTTCATCTATACTTGCAATCAGCGTTATACAAAAATCAAGAGAAATAGGGATTTTAAAGGCCATGGGCATAAAAAATGGGCCTGCAAGCCGTATATTTTTATTTCAAGGAGTTATATTAGGCTTTTTAGGAGCAATTTTAGGATTAAGTTTTGGTGTTGGACTTACAGTAATGTTCACTAAATTTGCTTTAAATGAAGATGGAACACCAATAGTAAATTTATATATCAGTTACAAGTTTTTAATTTTATCTGGTGTTTTAGCAGTAGGTTCTTCATCTATTGCAGCATTAATACCAGCAAAAAAATCTGCTAAATTAGATCCTATTGAGGTGATAAAAAATGGATAAAAATATAATTGAATTGAAAAATATAAATAAAAATTATGGAAAAGCTATGGAAACTCAAGTTCTATTTGATATTAATCTTTCTTTTAAAGAAAAATCATTTAATTCTATTATAGGAGAATCAGGCTGCGGTAAAAGTACTATTTTAAATATAATGGGAACTTTAGATAGACCTACAACTGGGGAAGTATATATTGATGGTCAGAGAACAGATTTAATGAGTAGTGATGAATTAGCTGAGACCAGAAATCAAAAAATAGGTTTTATATTTCAATTTCATTATCTTTTGCCAGATTTTACAGCTCTAGAAAATGTACTTATTCCTTCTATGATAAAGAATGTAAATCCACCAAAAGAAATCAAGGAAAGAGCTTTGGAGTTAATTGAAATGGTTGGGTTATCTAAAGTTAAAAATAATTTAGCTAATAATATGTCTGGAGGACAGCAACAAAGAGCTGCTATTGCAAGAGCTTTAATTAATAATCCTAAAATAATTTTAGCAGATGAGCCTACAGGAAATTTAGATTCACAAAGTACGGAAAACGTATATTCAATAATGAGAAACATAAATGAAAAATTTAAAACTACATTTGTAATTATCACTCATGATAAAAGAATTGCAGAAAGAACTGATAGAGTAATAGAATTAGCTGATGGAAGAATAATTTCAGATATATAAAACAAATAAATAGACTGAATTTTTTATAAAAAAATAAATGCATAACTTAAATTCTATGACTGACAAGCTCTGTTGATAAAGGCATTGAAATCTGATAAAGAAGGAAAGGAATATGACTTTAAAAGCAATGAGAAGCAGAAGTTTGATATTAATTAACTGAAATAAGCTTAAACATACTTTGAATTTTGTAACAATTTAGTATATAATCCATTTGTGACATAATGTTTTTTGACAAAATGTTACATAAAATAAAGATATTCTTTATAAATGCAATAAAGGTATTCTTTATAAATACATAATATTAGCTAAAATTATTATAAGAGGTGAAAAAACATGGGAAAAATAGTAACATTCGGAGAAATAATGCTTAGACTTTCGCCAGTAGGTTATGACAGATTCTCTCAATCTAAGCAATTCAATGCATTTTATGGTGGAAGCGAAGCAAATGTATCAGTTTCACTTGCTAACTTTGGAAAGGAAACAAGTTATATAACTAAACTTCCAAAGAACGACATAGCACAATGTGCAATAAATGAATTAAGAAAATATGGCGTAGACACAAAGGATATAGCAAGAGGCGGAGAAAGAATAGGTATTTATTTTAGCGAATATGGAGAATCTCAAAGACCAACTAAGTTTGTTTTTGACAGAAAAGATTCTGCAATGGCAAAAGCTAAAAGAGAAGATTTTGATTGGAATAAAATATTTGAAGGAGCAGAATGGTTCCATTTTTCAGGAATAAGTCCAGCACTTTCAGAAGAATGTGCAAAAATCACATTAGATGCAGTAAAGGCAGCTAAAGAAAAAGGATTAACAGTAAGTGTAGATTTAAATTACAGAGAAACTTTATGGGATAAAGATACATTCAGTAAGTCAATAAGAGAGCTTTTACAATATTGTGATGTGGCCCTTGGAAGTATTGAAGAAGCACAAATGGCAATAGGTGAAGAAGAAGATCCAACAGCTGACTGCAATGAAATACTTAAAAAGTTTGTAGAAAAGTTCGGACTTAAGTATGCTACAATAATATTAAGAAACAGATTTACAGCAGAAGATGTAGACTGGACAGCAGTACTTTACGATGCAAAAGATTTTTATAATGCTAAAAAGTATGATATACATGTTATAGATAATATAGGTGGAGGAGACGCTTTTGCAGCATCACTTATATATGCAATAACATCAGGATATTCAACTCAAGATATTATAGAATTTGCAACAGCAGGCTCATGCTTAAAATACAGTATGATGGGCGATGCTAATCTTTCAACAGTAGCTGAAGTTGAAAGCCTTATGTATGGTGATGCTACAGGTAAAGAAAAAAGATAATATAAAAATAAACATAATAAAAGGGGCTGTTGCAAAACTAACATAGTTAGTTTTGTAGCAGCTCATTTTTTTTAAGAAATAAAAAAATGTGAATTCCGAAGAAATCACATTTATTGTATAATTAAGTTATGTACAAAATAAAGAAATCATACACTAAAGATTATAATGAATTTAATGATAATTTTCAACTTATATTACCATTAAATTTGGAAAATTTAATACCAGAAGATGATTCTGTTCGCTTGCTAAGCCACGTATTGGAGGGATTAGATTACAGAAAGTTGTATAAGGCGTACTCTTCCGTTGGAAGAAAACCGGCAGTGGAACCCAAAATCATGTTCAAAATAATATCGTATGCGTATTCTCAAAATGTTTATTCAAGTAGAAAAATAGAAAAAGCATGTAAAAGAGATATAAATTTTAGATGGCTGCTTCAAGGATGCAAAGCCCCTGATCATGCTACAATTAGTAGATTTCGAAAAGATTATCTTTCAAATGAAGTAATTGAAGAATTATTTTATCAGCAAGTTAATTATTTAGCTGATCAAAATGAAGTATTATTTGAAAATGTATTTATTGATGGTACTAAAATCGAGGCGAATGCCAATCGATATACTTTTGTTTGGAAGAAAGCCATTTACAAAAATGAAGAGAAAATGTTTAATAAAATTCTTACTCTTGTTGAAAATGTCAATCTTGAAGAATTGAAAGAATTTAGTATTCAAAAAGAAACATTGATAAATGATCTCGATAAAATTCTCGAATGGCTTTTATATGAAAAAGAGAAGAGAAACATAGAATTTGTTCATGGAATTGGTAAGAGAAAAACTACAATTCAGAAATGGATAGAGCAACTATTTGAATATAAAGAGAGACAAGAAAAATATAATTTCAGTAAAACCATATTCTCAAATAGAAATAGTTATTCTAAAACTGATCCAGACGCAACTTTCATGCATATGAAAGATGATCATATGAGAAATGGTCAATTAAAGCCAGCATATAATGTACAAATTGCAGTTGAAAGCGAATACGTGACCGGTGTCGGAATATTTGATGATAGAAATGACATAGCAACACTAATACCTATGCTTAATAATATGCAAGAAAAAATTGGTCGTAAATATCTTAATGTGATTGCAGATTCGGGTTATGAAAGCGAAGAAAATTATTTATTTTTAGAATACAATAATCAGACCCCATACATAAAGCCGCAAACTTATGAAAAGTGGAAAAAAAGAAGTTTCAAAAATGATATAAGTAAGCGAGAAAATATGCAATATGATGCTGAATCAGATTTTTATGTTTGCAATAATGGTAGAAAGTTGATTCCGACCTCTATTATTCATAGAAAATCCGCCAGTGGATACAAATCAGAAGTTACTGTTTATGAGTGTGAAAGCTGTGATAATTGTGTTCATAAAGAAAAATGTACAAAAGCAAAAGGAAATAGAAAGATGCAGGTTTCGAAAACTTTTGTAGAAAAGCGTGAAATATCTTATAGAAATATTACAACTGAAATTGGAGCTAAATTAAGAATGAACAGATCTATTCAGGTCGAAGGAGCATTTGGAGTTCTAAAAAGTGACTATGAATTCAATAGATTTTTAACACGTGGAAAAAATAGTGTAAAAACTGAATTTATTTTGCTTTGTTTTGGTTATAACATTAACAAATTGCATTCAAAAATCCAAAACGGAAGAACTCAAAAACATCTTCATGAATTAAAACAATCTGCCTAATTATGGAATAATTTAAGTAGGCTTATTAAAGTGCGCTTAAAACATAAAAATCTCTCAATAATTATTATTCAATTTTAATTATTAAGAGATTTTTTAATTTAAAACGAAAAGAAGTGTCGCTTCTGATTAAAAATTAATCATTTTGCGACACGCCCTTTTTTAGCAACCTCAGCAATTCTGACTTCAGAAGCACCCCAAACATAATATTTAAAAAATTGCTACATACTGATTATCTAAAATAAACATATTATCTTTCCACTTTAAGGTATTTAAAACATACCCTAAAGAATCTGCGTTATATATTCCTGCTATCTTTTGATAGGCAAGCAGCTCATATACATTATTTGAATCAAAATCTACTGGATATAAGCCACTCAAAGGATTTACAAATCCGCTAATGGGACTTTTCAGCTTACCGTTCTCGTAATATATTTCATGTAGATACTCGTCATCTCTACTAGTGGATATATCTATAATGTAGTTTTTATAATTTTTTTTACTGATAACCTCAACCTTGTAGTTATCCTTATAAGTAACCTCATAGTTGTATTCTTCGTTATATGAATTAAAATCGAACAGCAATTGTGGTGTATTATTTTTAAAGGAGTAAATGTAGTGATACATTATTGCACCGCTTCCACCTGAATTAATACTTATGAAGATATCATCGATACCATCTCCAGTAAATTCTCCTAAAAAGAGCTTTGGGTTATATCCTAAATTATCACTCAGAGGAATGCTTATAAATCTGCCTGTTCTTCCATCCTGTATTATAAGGGTAATGTTTTGAGTAAATGGGCTATCTGATGTTTTTATACCTGTTAAATACACATTATCAGGTATTCCATCACCATTTACATCTCCTCGTACGAAAGAAACAATACTTTGGTTTGTCATATTATCCCTAAAATAACTATTATACATAACCGCTCCATTACATCATAGTATTTCACATAAATAGTTTATGAACTAAGTGATGATCTGCTACAAGTTTTAGTCTTAGCCATGGTTAATAACAAGATGAACAATTTATTCGCCAAAATCTTATGGGAGTTAAAAAAATCCAAGAATCCTTTTTCAGACACTTAAAGGACTTTGTTAAAATAAGAATACACGAAACTTTTGAAGAACTCAAAACTAAATAGACAAGGATGTAATAATTATGGATATAAATAGAATTAAAAAAAGATAACTCCTGTTCAAATAACTTAAAATATATGGAATTAAAAAAAGTTATTCGAACTATTGAAATGTTTTTCAATATATGTTAAAATTTACTCAGGAATTGGTAGTACCAATCCGCAATGCTTTGTGTAACAAGTAAATTAAAATAATAGTTATAAGATGAAATTTTTTAACTATTAAAATACACAATAGTTTTATCAAAAAAACAATTTAGAAATGTAAAAGGGTAAAGGAGAGGGAAAGTATGCAGATTCTGTTATGTGTAAAACAGGTTCCAGATGATTCTATTGAAATTCATTTGGATAAAGAAAAGAAAAAACCTAATTTGAATGGAGTTAGTTTGGTAGCAAATGCATTTGATACATATGCATTAGAACTAGCAGTTCGTTTTATGGAGACTCATGGAGGAAAGGTTAGTGTATTAACTGTTGGAGCAGATGATTCTTTGAATACATTAAAAAATTGTCTTGCTGTAGGAGCTAAAGAAGCATTTTTTGTAAAAGATGATTTATATGCAGATTTAGATGCTATGGGAACAGCCGATGTTTTGGCAGATGCTATTCATAAAATTGAAAAAGATAAAGATGAAAAATTTGATTTAATTCTTTGTGGAAAAGAATCTACAGATGAAATTACTGGTCAATTAGGAGCAATGCTTGCTGAAAAATTGAGGACAGGCTTTGTTAGTAGCGCGATTGAAATCGATTTAAAAAATGATGTCATGGAAATTCATCAAGAAACTGAAGAAGGATATAATGTAGTTTCTTTAAAATGTCCAGCTGTAGTAACAGTAAGTAAACCAGATTATGATCCACGTTATCCTACTATTAAAACTAAGATGGCAAGCCGTAAGGCAGTAATTCCAACTTACTGTGCAGCAGAAATTGGAGAGGTAAAACAAGCAAAAGTGCGTTGTATTGAATATGTTGAACCTCCTAAGAAAGAGGCTGGTATCAAAATTCAAGAAAAAGATGCCATACTAGCAGTAAGTGCTACTATGGAGCAAATGAAAAAAGATAAGGCAATCTAATTAAGGGGGAAAACGAAAGTATGAAAGCATTATTGTTTATTGAAACAGATGAAGAAAAAGCATTAGGTGGAAGTATTGAATTGATCAGTGCAGTAAAAGCATTAGATGCAGAAGGAACAGCACTTATTGTAGGTAACAGAGCTATTGCAGATACAGTAGCAACATTCGGAATTCCAGTTATTTTTACAGACACTGCTGTAGATTGTGACACTTTGACAGAAGTATTATCAGAAACTATTAAAGAACAAAATCCAGATATTGTTCTATTAGCTAATACAGCATTAGCTAAAGATATTGCACCACGTATTGCAGGGCGTTTAGATTTAGGATGTGTAAGTGACGTAATGGGAATGGATAAAACTGATGGTAAAGTTATATATACTAGACCAGCTTACGGCGGTACAGTTTTAGAACATATTGAAGTAGATGGCATAGCAGTCGCTACAGTTAGAAATGGGAGTTTTCCAAAACCAGAGGAAGCTTCAAAAGCAGATATTATAGAAAAAAATATAGAAATTTCAGCTGATGTTGTTAAGGCAAAAATTGTTGATACAATAAAAGAAATTTCTGAGTCTGTTAATTTAGAAGAAGCACAAGTTATTGTTTCTGGTGGACGTGGAATGGGAAGTGTAGAAAATTTCAAACTTGTTGAAGAATTAGCACGTGTACTTGGTGGTGTAGTTGGTGCAACAAGACCAGCGATTGAGGATGGATGGATTTCTCGTGCACACCAAGTTGGACAATCAGGAAAAATCGTAGCACCAAAACTTTATATTGCATGCGGTATTTCTGGGGCAACACAACATACATCTGGAATGTCAGGTTCTAATTATATTGTGGCAATTAATAAAGATGGAGATGCTCCGATTTTTGAAATAGCCAATATAGGTATTGTTGGAAATGCAGCTGAGATTCTTCCGGTTATGATTGAAGAAATGAGGAAAGCAAAAGCAGAGTAAAGTTTTAATTGTAACTTATATACATGATTATTTTTTAATAAGGAGGTATATTATGTCATCAATAGAGATACCATATTCAACAAAATCTTTAAAAATAGAAATTAATGATAAAAACTTAAAAGGGGTATTAGTTTCTAAGGCAAATTCTTATAAAGCTGATTGTTCACAAAGTGATATAGTAAATATGGCTATTGATCACTGCATAGGAAGCAAATCTTTAGAGGAATTAGTGAAAGATAAACATAACATGGTTATTATAACTAGTGATCATACAAGACCTGTTCCAAGTAAGATAACAATGCCTATTCTGCTCAAAAGAATAAGAAAGGTAAATCCTAATATAGATATAAAAATTCTTATAGCTACAGGTTTTCACAGACCAACAACAAAAGAAGAGATGATAAATAAATTTGGACAAAATATAGTTGACAATGAAGAAATTATAAATCATATTTCTACAGATGAAAGCAGTTTAATTAATGTAGGAACTTTACCTTCTGGTGGCGAACTATATCTAAATAAGTTAGCCATAGAAACAGAATTACTAATAGCGGAAGGATTTATAGAGCCACACTTTTTTGCTGGATTCTCTGGAGGAAGAAAAAGCGTTTTGCCTGGAATAGCATCAGCAAAAACTATAATGGCTAACCACTGTTCAGAATTTATTAATAGTAATCATGCAAGAACTGGAATTATAAAGGATAATCCTATACACAAGGATATGATTTATGCAGCAGAAAAAGCAAAGCTTGCATTCATATTAAATGTAGTTATAGATGAAGATAAAAATATAATAAATGCTTTTGCAGGGGATAGTAAGCTTGCCCATGAAGAAGGTTGCAAATTTGTTATGGAACTTTCCAGCGTAAAAAGTATACAAGCTGATATTGTAATTTCAAGTAATGGAGGTTATCCACTAGATCAAAATATATACCAGTCTGTAAAAGGTATGACTGCTGCAGAAGCCACCTGTCGAAAAGGTGGGGTAATTATCATGGTAGCTGCTTGTAATGACGGCCATGGCGGGAAATCTTTTTACGAGACTTTAGCAAGTTCAAAAGGGCCAAAAGATCTTTTCGAAGAAATATTAAAAGTACCTAGAAATGAAACCATACCCGATCAATGGGAAATTCAAATTTTAGCAAGAATTCTTAGTAATTACACTGTAATCGTTGTTACAGATATGTGTGATCCCGATATAATTAAAAATATGCATATGAAACATGCGTACACTTTTGATGAGGCATTAAAATTAGCATATGACATTAAAGGGAAAGATGCAGATATTGTAGTAATTCCAAATGGTGTAGGAGTCGTAGTAAAGAACGTAGAATAAAATTATTTATCAAAACTGAATGGGGGATAAAGAAATGTTATTTTTTAAATTCTTAATGGCGATATTACCTATCATTTGGCTTATAATTGCGCTCAGTGGATTAAAAATGCCGGGTTATAAAGCTTGCTCAATTGCACTTGTTCTTACAATGTTTTTAGCTATTTTTTTGTGGAAATTAAATGTAGTTTATACTGTGACAGGGGTATTTGAAGGAATACTCAACGCATTGTGGCCAATTTGTCTAGTTATTGTTGCGGCTTTGTTTACGTATAATTTGATTTTACGTACAGGTGCAATGGATTTCATAAAACAAATGTTAGCCGGAGTTTCTATGGATAAAAGGGTTTTAATATTAATTATTGGATGGGGATTCGGTAACTTTATGGAAGGTATGGCAGGGTTTGGTACAGCAGTTGCTATTCCAGCATCTATGCTCGCTGGTCTTGGATTAAATCCATTTGCAGCAGTTATAGCATGTTTGGTTGCGAATACTACACCAACTGCATTTGGATCAGTGGGAATACCTTTGGTAACGCTTTCGTCAGTGACTAAAGTTGCAGCTAACGAATTGGCAGCAAATACAGCCTTAATTGAATCAATTCTTTGCTTTATAAGTCCATTTATTATGGTATGCATTGTAGGTGGTGGAATAAAAGCATTAAAAGGAGCATTTACTGTTACATTAGTTGCTGCATTATCATTTACAGTACCTGCTTATATTACAGCAACGGCAGTTGGAGCAGAACTTCCAGATATAGTAGGATCTATTTCTTGTATGATATGCACAGTTGCTGCAGCAAAAATATTAAATAAAAAGCCTCAAGCTGAGTATTGTATTGAAATCAACAATAAACAAGAACAGAAGACTTTATCATTTGGTAAAGCAGTACAATCATGGTGTCCATTTATTTTAATATTTTTAATGTTGATGTTTACGTCTACATTATTTGCACCGATTCATGATACAATTGCAGTATTTAAAACTAGTACAAGTGTATATGCTGGTAAAGGGGCAAACATGTTGACTTTTAGCTGGATTAATACACCGGGTATTATTATCTTTATTGCGGCTATTATTGGAGGTCTTATTCAAGGTGCAAAAATATCGCTGATGATTGAAGTATTAATTGATACATTAAAAGCAAACTGGAAAACAATTGTTACAATTTGTGCAGTTATGTCAACAGCAAAGGTAATGAGCTATAGTGGAATGATTTCAGATATTGCAAGTCTTTTAGTTGTAGTTACAGGAGGAGCATATCCGTTAATTTCTCCATTAATTGGATCTATTGGAGGATTTGTCACAGGTTCAGGTACATCAACCAGTGTTTTATTTGGAGGATTGCAAGTACAAACAGCGCAAAACCTTGGACTTTCTGCAGCATGGATGGGAGCAGCAAATACTCTTGGAGCAGGTATAGGAAAGATGATTTGTCCTCAAAGTATTGCAATTGGTTGCAGTGCAATTGGCAAATCTGGTTCAGAAAGTAAAATTTTAAGAAGTGTCTTTAAATATTATGTGCTCTATGTAGTCATCGCTGGCATCGTATGTTTTGTTGGAACACTTTAAGGCAGTTGATATATTACAGGTGACCATTTAAAGTTGACCAGGAAAATTCCAGTAGTTTTTAAAAAATTAAAGAATCTTATTCAAAAGTCTACATTGTCCATGGGATATCCTAAAGGGCATAAAGTGTAAACTGAATTAGTTCGGCGTAGTAATTTGCTAATGAAAGATAAAGTGAATTTTACACCTAATATGTTAGAAAGGAATGAATATTATGGCTGAGTATAATCAATTGACAGAAGAATTAATCTCAAAATTACAGGAGGCAGCTCCAGGACATATTTTAACAGGTGATGATATTAATGACGATTATTGTCACGATGAAATGCCTATTTACGGAAAAGTGGCTCCACAAGTTGTATTTATGGCACATTCTACAGAAGAAGTTGCACAAGTAGTAAAAATATGTAATGAAAATAAGATACCAGTAACTCCAAGAGGAGCAGGAACAGGACTTGCAGGTGGAGCAGTTCCACTTTTAGGTGGTGTTTTAATTGATATTAAAAAGATGAACAAAATACTTTCTTATGACTTAGAAAATTTTGTTGTTCATGTAGAGGCTGGTGTTTTGTTAAACGATCTTGCAGAGGATTGTGCAAAACAAGGATTATTATATGCTCCAGATCCTGGTGAAAAACTCGCTTGCCTAGGTGGAAATGTTTCAACAAATGCTGGGGGAATGAGAGCTGTTAAATACGGTGCAACACGTGATTATGTACGTGCAATGACAGTTGTTCTTCCAACAGGAGAAATTACGAAATTTGGAGCTACAGTATCAAAAACAAGTTCAGGTTACAGCCTTTTGAATTTAATGATTGGTTCAGAAGGTACTCTTGGAATTATTACAGAACTTACTTTGAAAATCATGCCAGCACCAAAGGTAGTTGCAAGTTTAATTATTCCTTTTGAAAATTTAGATGATTGTATTTCTGCTGTTCCTAAATTTAAAATGGAACACATGAATCCACAAGCATTGGAATTTATGGAAAGAGAAATTGTTTTATCTAGTGAAAGATATATTGGAAAGAGTGTATTCCCACAAGTAATTGATGGAGTAACTGCAAATGCTTATTTACTTGTTACTATAGATGCAAGTAATGAAGATGAATTAAA